>CAZVYY010000008.1:0-73402 GCA_964630775.1 uncultured Pirellulales bacterium
AGATTAATACGGCGGTCTCGCAGATGGATAAAGTCACCCAGCAGAATGCCGCCAATGCCGAAGAGTCGGCCAGTGCCTCGCAGGAGCTGTCCGCCCAGGCGGAGTCGATGAACCAGGTCGTGAATCAATTAGTGATTCTGGTCAATGGTGCCTCCGCAGTTACCGGACGTAATCGTTCCAATTTATCAGTTAAGTCGCACCCCAAAGAAACCGAAAAGAAACAACATCTGACTCACATGGATCAGGCTTTCCATGCGATTGCAGCAGAGTCATCAGAAAAAAACGGGAATTCCCTGCGTTTTCCCGGCGGCAAAAACAACGCGGTTGAGCAATTGCCGCTGGATGAACATGAGTTCTCGGACTTTACCAACTGAAGAAAACGAACCGGCTCGCCAAAAAAGGGGTCCTTTTTGGATGGGCAATACTGTAACCCCGTTCCAGGAGAACAATTATGGCAACAGCATTAGCAACCGAAACAAGAGCCAAAGAAGGCAAATACCTGACTTTTGCTCTGGCCCGGGAAGAGTACGGCATCGAGATTCTGAAGGTACGTGAGATTATCGGCTATATGTCGATTACTGCCGTACCGCGCATGCCGGTCTTTGTCAAGGGGGTCATCAATCTGCGCGGACAGGTTATTCCGGTCATTGATCTGCGCTGCCGGTTTGATATGGAAACCAAGGAAATAACCGACCAGACCTGTATTATTGTGGTGGATATCAGCCACGAAGGGCGTTCCTTCAACGCGGGTCTGATTGTGGACCGGGTCCAGGAAGTCCTGGATATAGGACAGGAAAACATCGATGATGCACCGCAATTCGGAACGGATGTCAATACCGATTTTATTCTCGGTATCGGCAAGGCCGGCAATTCCATCAAGATTCTGCTGGATATTGACCGTGTTCTGGAAGGCATGGGCACATTGATGGCGGGTCAGCAATAGCCCGCTTGTGCTGAAAACGGAACGGTTGGGGTCCACCACGAGAAACCGCCCCCAGTTTAGCGCAGGTCTATCCCTTTTGTCAGACAACGACGGAAGAGTCCGTCATTATGTTTTAAAACACTTTTTGGGAGAGCCTTATGTACGCAAGAATGAAACTGAGGACGAAACTGCTGATTACAGGGACCGTATTGACGGTCGTGCCGCTGCTGGTTGCAGGGGCAGTCACATGGTACCAGAACAGCCGCATGATTGCCTTTGCCTCCGAACAGGCGGAGAGTGCGGCCCGAACCGATCTGGATCATATTGCGGAAAATGTGTACGCCATGTGCCAGGCCCAGCAGGAATCGATTGAACAGAATCTCAAGTACTGCCTGAATGTCGCCAAAGAGACACTCACTCAGGCCGGACAGCCTGCTCTGTCTCCAGAAACAGTCACCTGGAACTGCACCAACCAAATCAACAAAGCATCGCAGACGGTAACACTGCCCAAGATGATGGTCGGCCAGACCTGGCTGGGACAGAATGCAGATATCAAGGAATCGTCGCCTGTGGTGGATAAAGTGAAAAATCTGGTTGGTGGAACCTGCACCATTTTCCAGCGTATGAACGACGCCGGGGATATGCTGCGCGTTTGCACCAACGTTGAGACCCTTGAGGGCAAACGGGCCATCGGCACGTTTATCCCTCGCACGCAGCCTGACGGCACACCCAATCCGGTGGCGACCGCGCTGGCGGAGGGGAAATCCTACGTCGGACGGGCGTTTGTCGTTAATAAGTGGTATATTACCGCATACGAACCGCTGTTCGATGAATCGAAAAAAGTCATCGGCGCCCTGTATTTCGGCATCCCGCAGGAAAGCGTTGCCTCGCTTCGCAAGGCCATTATGGATGTTCAGGTCGGCAAAACCGGCTATATCTTTGTCCTCGACAGCAAGGGCAACTATGTCATTTCCAAAGACGGCAAGCGCGATGGGGAGAGCATCTGGGACGCCAAAGATGCCAATGGTACCGCATTCATTCAGGAAATCTGCACCAAGGCAACCGGGCTCAAGCCCGGGCAGATTGCCGAACAGTTGTATCCCTGGAAAAATGCCGGAGACACCGACGCCCGGACGAAAATTGCTCGTATTACATATTTTCAGCCCTGGGACTGGGTTATCGGCGTCAGTTCCTACATGGATGAATTCCAGGAAGGCCAGATGCTGATGCAGAAAGCCGGGCAATCGGCCACTATCCAACTGGGTATCCTGATGCTCGTATCGTGTGCTGTTACGCTGGTCTGCTGGCTGATGGTTGCCGGCAAACTAACCGGGAAATTGAATTCCATCGTGGGACAACTGGCCGAAGGCTCGGAGCAACTGGCCAGTGCCTCCGAACAGATTTCCTCTGCATCCCAGTCGCTGGCACAGGGTGCCACCGAACAGGCTGCCGGACTGGAAGAAACCTCCTCCAGTCTTGAAGAAATGTCGTCGATGACCAAGCAGAACGCCGCCAACGCCACACAGGCCAACACCCTGGCCGCCGAGGCCCGCAAAGCCGCCAACAACGGAACCGATTCGATGAAGCGGATGGCCGACGCCATTAATGATATTCGCAAAAGCTCGGACGAAACCGCCAAGATTATCAAGGTCATCGATGAAATCGCCTTCCAGACCAACCTGCTGGCCCTGAATGCCGCCGTGGAAGCCGCTCGTGCCGGAGAAGCCGGCAAGGGCTTTGCCGTGGTGGCCGAGGAAGTGCGCAATCTGGCCATGCGGTCGGCAGAAGCGGCCAAGAACACAACCAACCTGATTGAGCAGTCGGTCAATAACAGCCGCAACGGGGTCCAGATTTGCAATGAAGTCCAGAAAGTTCTGGATGAAATCGTCAGCGGAATCGCTAAAACCACCGACCTGGTCGGAGAAATCGCCGCCGCCAGCAAGGAACAGGCTCAGGGCGTCGATCAGATCAATACCGCCGTCTCGCAGATGGATAAAGTGACCCAGCAGAACGCCGCCAACGCCGAACAGTCGGCCAGTGCCAGCCAGGAACTGAACAACCAGGCATCCCTGCTCAAAAACGTGGTCCATGAGTTATCCGCGCTGGTTGGCGTTCAGGCCAACAGTACCTTGCAGACGGCCTCCAGAACCCCGTTGACATCCGCCCCCAAAACGGTCAAGCCCAGCCTGAGCGACCATATTTTCCATCAGATTGCAGACGGAAAAAGCAGCAAGCAGGACACCGCGAAATCGTCGCCTGCCAGTCTGCTGCCGCTGGATGATCACGATTTCAAGGCATTTAACGGATAAACCCGAAAACCCCAATTGAGGACGATCGATATGACTACCGCAACCGTCACAGAAACCAAAAACGCCGGCCTTGAAGGCAAATATCTGACCTTCGCACTCGGACAGGAACAGTACGGCATCGGCATCCTGAAGGTCCGCGAGATCATCGGCTATGTACCGATTACTCCCATGCCCAGAACGCCGTCCTACATCAAGGGTGTCGTCAACCTGCGGGGACAGGTCATCCCGGTGCTGGACCTGCGGCTGCGGTTCGAGATGCCCGCCGCCGACGTGACCGAACAGACCTGTATTATCGTGGTCGAAGTCAGCCTCAATAACCGGATGCATCATGCCGGGCTGATTGTGGACCGCGTCCAGGAGGTCCTCTATGTGGAGGGCAAAGATATCGAACAGACCCCCCAGTTGGGGGCTGTCGTTCGCGCCGATTTCATCCTCGGTATCGGCAAGGCCGACAACGGCATCAAGGTGCTGCTGGATATTGACCGCGTGGTTCAGTCCGACGCCGTGGCACAACTGACGAAAAATCAACCTATTTAGTATTCTATTTCTTAGACAAGGAGTATGTTATGTCAAAATCGCTGATGATTGTGGACGATTCGGCCACCATGCGAAAAATCATTATGAAGACCGTCCGCATGTCCGGGCTGGAATTCGACCGCACGGAAGAGGCGGGCAATGGGGCCGAGGCGCTGGAAAAGCTCAAAACCTCTGCGGTGGATATCGTTCTGTGCGATATCAATATGCCTGAGATGAACGGTGTGGAATTTGTCAAGCAGGCCCGCCAGATGGACTGCAGCAAAAACACCAAGATTATCATGGTGTCCACCGAGAGCGGCCAGGACCTGATCGACAATCTGATGAGCAGCGGAGCCAACGGCTATATCACCAAGCCCTTCACGCCCGAGCGCTTTCAGGAAAAACTAACCCCGTTTATGAACTAATCACAATCGGACTGTAAACCATCGAAAGAAAGGAACACACATGCTGGAACAGATGACTATGGAACAGACCATTCTCGATGCAGCCCGAGAAGTCTTTGAAACGATGATCTTCATGGATATCGAACCTGCCGGCTCCGAACCGCAGGATACCTCTTCTGAAGGTGCCGCCCTGATGGGATCAATCACTTTCCGGGGCGGGCTGGAAGGCTGTCTGACCATCTGCCTGTCCGAAGCCTGCGCCAGAAGCATTGCCGCCAACATGCTCGGCATGGACAGCGGCGATCAACTGAGCCTTTCGGAAGTCGGCGATGCCGTCGGAGAAGTCGCCAACATGACCATGGGCAGCATCAAGCATCGCATCCAGAATACCTACACCGACCTGCAGGTCTCCATCCCCACCGTCGTTTCGGGACGGCAGTTATTCCCGATGCCCGGCGAGGATTTTACCCGGGGACAGGTGTGTACCACGCTGGATGAAATTTTCCCCGTAACCTTCTCCATGTATTATAAACAATCTCAGAGCTGAGCGGAATATGACCCTGCAGCAGACACAACTGGCCACCGAACTGGAAGCGCTGACACAGCGTGCTTTCGATGCATTCTGTGAAGACATTGCCGGGATGTTCGACTGCTCAATGCAGACTGCCGAACAGAAAATACTCCGTGGCAATGTCGGACAGCTCAAAAAAGAGTTCGGAAAAATCACGTCCATCAATACCCTCCAGGCACAGGGGACCCTCAACGGACAGTGTGCCATCTGGTTCGACCAGGCGGCCCTGTTCATCCTGTCGGGGATTGTTGTCATGCTGCCGGAAAAACGCATTCAGGAACAGGTCAAGACCGGCGCCCTCAAAGATGCCCAGGCCCTGACCGATGCGATTAAAGAACTGGGCAACCTGATGACCGGCTCCTGGGATCGGATTTTCCGACAAAGCCTGGCCGGACACAAGCATCTCAAGCAGGTCAATGTTTATATCGGCCCGCTCTGGGCCAATCCCAAAGAATCCATTCAGATGGAGCCGGACCACGAATGCCTGATGATTTTAAGCAAAATCAAAGTCAGTTCATTCGAACCGGTGCTGTGTGCGGCGGTCTTTCCGATTGAAATACTCGAACCCAAAGCCGCCGAAGAACCGGCCGCCGAACCAAAATCCGAACCTCAGGCCGCAGCGGACAAAGCGGATAAAACACCGGCCCCGGCACCCTCGACGGAACAATCCCCGGAACCAGCCGCGGCAAACCCGGCAGCCGATATCAGTCTGCCCCCTGCCGAGTCGCCGCAAACACCCGCAGCAAATTCGGCGGTTCAGGTTGAGACTATCGAACAGCCGGCCCGGCCCAGCCCGGTTTCCAAAGCCATTGAGCAGCTTGTCGGCTCCGGACAACCCGGCTTGGCAACCCCGTACACGGCAATGTCCGGCCCGGTCGGTGCTCTGGATTTGAATTGCCCGGTACAGAGCATAGTCAATATGCCTGCGGTCTGGATCGATCCGGACGCCAGTATTCAGCAGGCCATCCTGCTGATGCAGCAGCATAACACCAGTTACCTGCTGGCCGGCAAGAACGGACAGCTCGAAGGAATTCTGTCGCGGTCCGACACCGCAGCGGCAATCAGCCCCTATACCAAATCCGTCTTTGCACACTATCGCCGTCCCCAGGATGATGCAACATTCCAAATCCGGGTCAAATGGTTTGTCAGTCGCCCTGTCCGTGCCGTCCGGCCGGAGACCCCCCTCTGGGCAGCCATTGATATGCTGTGCAAATACGCCATTCGCTGCCTGGTGATACTGGATTCACAGCAGCGCGTTACCGGACTTATCACCGTTTTTGACATCTTCAAAAAAATGCTCTCGACCGACGGCTCATCCCTGGCCGGCCAAATCAGTCAGCCCCCGCCGTTTCTTGCGGACATGACTGCACAGCCCTCCAAAACCGCCGCACGAGATTAATTAATACAGGATAGACACAGGAATAGACACAGGAGTGGATATGAGCGACAACAAGGCAATGCTGAAGGATCTAATCGAGCAGGCAGCAAGTCAGGTCATGCTGCTGGATGCCGAAAAGGCCTGCGATATGGAGCAGTTCCGAACGCTGTTTGAACAGATCGTTTCCGCCGCCGGCAGTCTGGACCAGGGGCCTGAACCAATCATCGCCCGGTTGCGGAGCCTCGGTGCTGACGCCGCCAGCGCCATCACTGCGGCGCTGACTCAGCAAAACCAGGGACAAAGCGACTGCGTCGATAAACTCAGCAGCATGGTCAGCGACCTGCAGAGTCTGCTGACTGAAATCGACCGCACCGCCGGGCAAACCCCTGCACAGGCCGCCGCACCGTCACTGAGCGACGAAGACCTGCCGCTGATTATGGATTTTATCAACGAATCACGCGAACACCTTGAAAACGCCGAATCCGCCCTGCTGGAAATCGAACATCATCCCGAAGACGAAGAAACTCTCAATGGTATTTTTCGGGCATTTCACACTGTGAAAGGAACGGCAGGCTTTCTGAACCTGACCGATATCAATAAACTGGCCCATTCGGCGGAAAATCTGCTGGATATGGCCCGCAAAGGACAACTCAAACTCGTCGGCGACGCCAGCGATGCGGCACTGGCATCGGTGGACATGCTCAAAGGCATGCTGGCCAGTCTGGAAGCAGCGGCCGCGCAGGCCGGCGCCTATCAGTCGCCTGCCGAGCTGACCGCCATGATCAGCACGCTTGAAAGCCTGGCCGCGGCAGAGGCTAAACCGGCTGCACCGGCCCCGGCACCCCAGACCAGTTCCCAGGCCCAAACCGCTCCGGCTGCCGCCCCCGCCGCTGAGTCGGTCGCAGCCACCATTACTTTCACCGAAGACGATCTGCCGCTGATTATTGACTTTATCAACGAATCCAAGGAACACATTGAAAACGCCGAGGCCGCCCTGCTGGAGCTGGAAAACAATCCGGAGGACGCCGAGACGCTCAACAAAATCTTCCGCTCCTTCCATACCATCAAGGGCATGGCCGGCTTTCTCAACCTGACCGATACCAACAAACTGGCCCATGCCGCCGAAAATCTGCTGGATATGGCCCGCAAGGGGCAATTGAAGCTGACAGGCCCCTTCAGCGACGCCACCTTCGCATCCATCGACATGCTCAAAACCATGCTGGCAGCCATGGAAACGGCAGCCGGACAGAACACCGCCTATCAGACGCCGGGCAATGTCGACGCCCTGATTGCCCGCCTGCACGACTGCGCCAGCGGAAAAATCACCGAAGCGGCCCCCGCAGCAAAAACCCCGGAACAGGCCCCGGAGCCGCTCAAGGAAACCGAAGACCATAAGCTTGATGCCATGCTGGGCGGCGAGAAAGAAACACCCTCCGCGACTGCATCCAAAACCGCCGAAGAAAAAATCAAGGTCAGCACCACACGCCTCGACGACCTGATCAACATGACCGGCGAGCTGGCAGTCGCCCAGTTGATGATCGCCGAAGAAGTCGGCAAATCCTGCAATAATGACAGTGACTTATACCGCAAAGTCGCCCATCAGAACAAAATCGTCCGCCAGCTTCAGGAACTGTCCATGTCCATGCGGATGGTCACGGTGCAGGGCGTCTTCCAGAAAATGGCCCGACTTGTCCGGGACCTGTCCCGCAAAGCCGGTAAAACCATTGACTTTGTCACCAGCGGCGAAGAGACCGAACTGGACCGCACCATCGTGGACAAAATCACCGACCCGCTGATTCACATGATGCGCAACTCCGTCGATCACGGCGTGGAAACCGCCGAAGACCGTAAAGCCAAAGGCAAATCCGGGACCGGGCATATTCACTTGCGAGCCTATCACCAGGCCGGATCGATTATCATTGAAATCACCGACGACGGCAGAGGTCTGAATCGCGATAAAATCCTCAAAAAGGCCATCGAAAAAGGGCTGATTGCCAAAGGCCAGGATGTGTCCGACGATGAAATCTACAAGATGATCTTTATGGCCGGTTTTTCGACCGCCGACAAAATCACCGATGTCTCCGGCCGCGGCGTCGGCATGGACGTAGTACGCAAAAACATCGAATCCATCGGCGGAAAAATTGATATCCGAACTAAAATCGACCAGGGAACAACCTTCCTGATTCGCCTGCCGCTGACCCTGGCCATCATCGACGGCCAGATTGTCACCCTCGGTTCGCAGCGCTATATTATCCCGATCAACTCGGTCGTGCACAGCATCCGGCCGACCGCCGACCAGATTTCCAGCGTGCAGAACCGCGCACAGATGGTTAAAATCCGCGACATGCTGATGCCGCTGGTCCCGCTGCACAAATTGTTTAATGCTTCCGACGCACGACAGAATCCGACCGAAGGTCTTCTGGTGGTGGTCGAGGAAGGCAATCACAAATGCTGTCTTCAGGTCGATGACCTGCTCGGCCAGCAGCAGGTTGTCATCAAGAGCATCAGCGGCCTGGGCAACATCAAAGGGGTGTCCGGCGGCGCCGTCATGGGAGACGGCAGGGTCAGCCTGATCCTCGACATCCCCGGCCTGATTGCACTGGCTCAAACGCAAATGTATTAAGCGAGAAACACTATGCTTGGATTATCGGTATTACAAGACAATATCGTTCTGACCGATCAGGAATTCGAACAGATCAGTGCGCTGGTGTATGAACACTGCGGCATCGATCTGCATGACGGCAAAAAAGAACTGGTCCGTTCCCGGCTCGGCAAGCTGCTGCGCCAGAAAGAGTTTTCCAGTTTTGCCGACTATTACAAATATGTCCTGTCGGATTCTTCCAAGGCCGCACTGACCGAACTGACCGACGCCATCAGCACCAATCTGACGTCCTTTTTTCGGGAATCACAGCATTTTGATTTTGTATCTCAAACACTCCTGCCGGAGCTGACCGCTCGAAAAACAGGCTCCGCCAGAAAAATCCGCTGCTGGAGCGCCGGCTGTTCATCCGGCGAAGAACCTTACACCATCGCCATTACCCTGCTGGAAAATCTCCAGCAGGCCGGTGACTGGGACATTAAAATCCTGGCCACCGATATCTCCAGTCGTGTCCTGCAGCGCGCCGCCAAAGGCATTTATGATGCCGAACGGGTTGCCCCCGTACCGCCGGCGGCCAAAAACCGCTATTTGTCCAAGGTACGCGGCACCAGCCAGCCGATGTTCCAGGTCAGCCCCGTGCTGCAGAAGATGATTGTCTTCAAATACCTGAACCTGATGGAACCCTGGCCGTTTAAAGGCCCCATGGATTTTATATTCTGTCGAAATGTCATGATCTATTTCGACAAGCCGACCCAGCAGAAGCTGGTCAACCGCTACTGGGACGTACTGGATCGCGGCGGCTACCTGTTCACAGGCCACTCGGAATCACTGACGGGCATTACCCACAAATTCCGTTACGTGCAGCCGACCATCTATAGAAAGGATTAGGTCCAGGATGCTGAGTACCTCTCGCAATATCACCGTGCAGGTCTCTGACGCCCGCGTCTCCAAAGACCCGGACAGCGTTCTGGTGACCTACTCGCTGGGATCCTGCATTGCGGCTGCTTTTTACGATCCGGCCATCCGCATCGGCGGCATGATTCATTATCAGCTCCCCTCGTCAACGATGGACCCGGCCCGCGCCGCCCGGGAACCGCTGATGTTCGCCGATACCGGAATGAAGCTTCTGCTGGACCACCTGGTCTCTTCCGGTGCCGACCGCAAACGCATCATTGCCAAACTGGCCGGCGGTGCAGCCATGGACAACGGCCCCAAAGGGTTTGAAATCGGCAACCGCAACTTTCTGGCCGCCCGAAAACTGCTCTGGCAGTTCGGCGTCATGATCAAAGGCCAGGAAGTAGGCGGCAATGTCCCGCGCAATATGTATCTCAATATCGCCGACGGCACGGTGACCATTAAAGCCAACGGCATCGAAAAAGTGATTTAAGGAAATTCCCATGACAGTCACAGCTCAACTTCATAAAGTGCTCATCGTGGACGACTCGGCGATCGTGCGTCAAATCCTCAGCAAAGAACTCAACACCCAGCCGGGCATCGAAGTCATCGGCACCGCCCCGGACCCCTATATCGCCCGCGATAAAATCGTCAATCTCGAACCAGACGTGCTGATTCTCGACGTCGAAATGCCCCGCATGGACGGCATCACCTTCCTGAAGAAGATCATGGAACACCGCCCGATGCCGGTTATCATCTTCAGTTCGCTGACCCCCAAAGGCAGCAAGACCGCCATCGAAGCCCTCGCCGCCGGCGCCGTCGACGTCGTCGCCAAGCCCGGCCAGTCCTACAGCGTCGGCGATGCCTGCAAAACACTGGCTGGAATCATCCATTCGATCTCCTCCAAGGCCATTCGACCGATGGCCCAGCGCACCACATCCCCCGTCAAAGCCGACACCGCCGCAACCTCGCACATGCTGGAAACCACCCAGAAGATTCTGGCCATCGGTGCCTCCACCGGCGGCGTCCAGGCCCTGACCTGCGTCCTGACCGCTCTGCCGGCCACGTCGCCGGGCGTCGTGGTGGTTCAGCACATGCCCGCCCAGTTTACCAAATCCTTCGCCGACCGGCTCAACTCCGAATGCGCCGTCCGCGTCAAGGAAGCCCAGGACGGCGACCGCGTCCTGCCCGGCCAGGTCCTGATCGCCCCCGGCGGCTATCACATGGTGCTCCAGCGTTCCGGCGCTATCTATTTTGTCAATATCAAAGACGGCCCCGCTGTCTGTCACCAGAAACCCAGCGTGGAAGTCCTGTTTAACTCCGTCGCCAAAATCGCCGGCCCCAACGCCGTCGGTGCAATCCTGACGGGCATGGGCAATGACGGCGCCCTCGGCATGCTCGCCATGCGGCAAAACGGCGCCCACACCATCGCCCAGGACGAAGAAACCTGTGTCGTCTTCGGCATGCCCAAGGAAGCTATCGCCAAAGGCGGAGCCGAACTCATTATGCCGCTGGATAAGATTGCTGAAGGATTACTGAAGTTCGCACGAGAATAAAAACACCATTTGAAAAAGGCTGTAAATGTCGCTGCGGAACAAGATTTTGTCAATCCTGCTGATTGCAGGCATAGGCTACAGCCTCGTTGATCTGGCAGTCCAGAAGTGGATTATCCTGCCCAGTTTCGAAGAGGTGGAAAACAACCGTGCCCAAATCAACATGGACCGCTGCATTCTCGCTTTGAAAAATGAAGTGGACCACCTGAATCGCTTCTGCTACGACTGGTCGGCCTGGGATGACTCCGCCCTGTATGTCCAGGGCAAAAAAGAAGATTTCATCAAGCAAACCATTTCCGACGAAGTGTTTCTTACCCAGCATCTGAATGCCATGATATTTCTTGACGCCAAAGGCAACTATGTATGGGGCCAGACCGTCAAACTCGGCGAAGAGAAAATCACTCCTCTGGAAATCAAAGAATTATCCCCGGAAAATTTATGCCGTAATACCACACTGATTAATCATCCCGAACCGGACCATTCCGTGGCCGGAGTCCTCCTCACTTCCGCCGGCCCCCTCATGATCAGCTCACGCCCAATCACCAACAATCTCAACAGGGCACCGATTGTCGGCACACTGATTATGGCCCGCCTGGTGAATGATGAAATGATGAACCCTCTCAGTAAACAGACTCAGGTGGATTTTGAATGGTGGAGCCTGGCTTCGTCCGCCACGCAGCAGGCCCTGCAGCCGTATTTATCCAAACTGACCTCGTCGGAGTCTTTTTTTCTTGAAAAACCCGCGGATGAAAACATTGTCGCGGTGTACCGGACATTTCCCGATATTCACCAGCACAACTCATTGCTGATCAAAGCCAAAACTCCCCGCGACATCACCGCCAAAGGCATTGCCTCCGTCCGTTTCGCTCTGTTTTCTCTGCTGGGCGGCGGATGCGTAATTCTGGTGGTTTTACTGGTCATGCTCGAAAAAATCATTATCAACCCCCTCAGCATGGTCAACCGTTTCGCTCTTGAAATCGGCCGCTCCGGCGACCTGACCAGCCGTATCCATTTGAGCAGCCGGGATGAAATCGCATCGCTTGCCGATTCGTTCAACCAAATGGTCGCCCAGCTTCACCAGGCCCGCGTGGACCTGATGGAACGCTCCTATCACGCCGGCATCGCTGAGCTGGCCTCCGGCATTCTGCACAACGTCCGCAATTCCCTGACATCGCTGCGCGTTGAAATCGAATCCCTCAACCAGCAGATTCAGGACCTGCCGCTGCAGCATATCCGACAGGCCCGCCAGGAACTCGACAATCCCGATCTGCCGCCTCAGCGACGCAAAGAACTGGAACACTTTATGTTCATGGCCGGGCAGACCATGACCGAAACCATCGATCGGCTTGCCGACGGATTCCAGAATATCACCAATCCCATCGGCCAGATTGAGCAAAGCCTGATGCAGCCCGACCGACTCAGCCGCAGCGTCAATACGACCGAGCAATTCAAAATTACCGAAATCCTGCATGATTGTATCGCCCTGCTGCCCAAAGGCTCCCGCCAGGATATCGACATTCGCCTGGATTCCGGACTCAACAACATCGCCCCCCTGCTCAGCAACCGCGTCGCGCTGACCCATATTTTGTGCAACCTGCTGTCCAACAGCATCGATTCCATCCGCACTGCCGGCGTCAACGGCATCATCACCATCAAGGGCGGCCTGGATACCCTTGTCGGCAAACGCGTCCTTCATATCGTGGTCCAGGACAACGGATGCGGCATTACCGAAGACCAGCTCCAGCAGATTTTCCAGCGAGGTTTTACCACCAAGCAAACCGGCACTCGCGGCATGGGCCTGCACTGGTGCGCCAATACCATCAACACCATGAACGGCCGTATCTGGGCCGAAAGCCGGGGCACCAATCAGGGCGCCGCATTCCATATCTTGTTTCCCTATGAAGCAGCCGCAGAGACCATTGGATTCAGCGTATGAGCAGCCCGAATACCAAATTATTTCGCATCCTCATCGCCGATGATGAAGGTTCTGTTCGGCAATCATACCAGAAGATACTCTGCCCTGCCCAGCAAGACAGCCGCAGTCTATCCCAGACTCGCAACATGGCCGCCGCCTTATTCAGTCACAACAGCATCGACGAAGTCGTTGAAGACGTCGATATCGCCTTTGACCTGACACTATGCAGCCAGGCCGAGCAGGCCGTTGAAGCTGTCGCCCGTTCAATCGCCGAAAACACCCCGTATTCGGTCGCTTTTCTTGATATGCGGATGCCTCCGGGCCGTGACGGCCTGTGGGCCGCCGAACAAATCCGCAAGCTTGATGGCGATATGGAAATTGTCTTTGTTACGGGCTTTTCAGATGTCCATCCTCGACAAATCGTCCGTCAGGTTGGCCCTGCCGACAAGACATTTTACATCCAAAAACCGTTCTCGTTTACCGAACTCTATCAGACCGCAGTTGCCCTGTCCACCAAGTGGACCAATGCTCGCGAGTTAAAGTCCCTCTACGCACAGATTGAACAAATAGTCCAGGCCCGCACCGCGGAACTGGAACAGGCCAACCGTGAATTGCAAAAAATGGAACAAATCAAAACCGATCTGGCCATCACTGTATCGCATGAATTGCGGACCCCGCTGACTATCTTCCGAAATTTGTTATCGAATCTGAAAGCGGGAGTAATGGGGCCGATTACACCACGCCAGAGCGAGGCCATTGGTCTGGCCGACAAGGAAATCAAACGCCTCGGGCGGATTCTCAATGATTTTGTCGATATCAGCAGTCTCGAAGCCGGTCACATCGATATGGACATCCGCCCGCACACAATCCAGGCCATTACCGAGTATGCCATATGCATCCTGACACCGATATTAAAAGACAAGAATATCGCCTATACCCTCGATATTCCTGACCAGCAAATCGTCATCATGGCCGACATCGACCGCACCGTACAGATTCTCGACAAGCTCATCGATAACGCCATCCGTTACGGCAATCCGGACAATCCCGCGTTTGTGCTGCGCATTACCGACCTGGACGGCTGCGTCCGCATCGACGTGGAAGACAACGGCAAAGGCATCCAGTCCGACGACATAAGCCGCCTGTTCAATCGATTCGTCCAGATCGAAAAACAGTTCGGCGCCGGCTATCACGGCACGGGTCTGGGACTGCCCATCAGCAAAAAACTCGTCGAAATGCAGAAAGGCCGCATCTGGGTCGAAAACAAACCCCTCGGTGGAGCCTGTTTCAGCTTCACCCTGCCCAAAATCTGGACTATTCCACCTGCCTCGGACCACCAAAACCATGCGGGCCAACCGGTAAAGTCAGCCCGCACGGACAGATAATCCACTTACGCTTTTCGGCGTTTGAGCAAAGCCAGGGCACCCAGTCCGAGAACCGACAAGGTGGCCGGCTCGGGGACTTTGGCATTGATGTTGTCCAGCCACAGTGTGCCGCTGGCGCCGGAGTTGGTCACAATAAACAATTCGGCCCAGCCGCCTGCGCCATTGTTGATGAAATTATCACGGATACTCTGGGGTATTGTCCAGCTCAGAGTTTCTGTTCTCGGGCTCCACGGTACGCCAGCCGTGTACTTATCGCCCATATCCTGCCAACCGCCTGTTTCGCTGTTGACAATAAGAATGACGTTGAGCCACCAGGCGGGAATCTGGCCATTGTCGTTCCGCGTGGTGATATCCAGACTGACCTCTTCCAAGGTCTTCATCACATCCAACTGCGATAGCATATCCAGCTTCATCACCGTCTTCCAGCTGCTGGGGAAAACCACTTCGAGAGAGCTGGCACCATTGGTTGCTCCAAACGTGGAATAGGTCCCAGTCGCCCCGCTCTGCATTTGCCAGTTGTCCATGGTGCCTTCAAAGTTGCCGAGGTTGATGGTCGCGGCTGCCGATGTAAGACCGAGGCATAATACCGCAGCAAGAGACAATACCACTGTTTTTTTCATCTTCTTTTCCTCCGAAACAAATTGTTTGGTTTTCAGAAGGACGGGCAACCCGATGTCGCCCGCCATACCAATTCATAATTATATCCAATTCACAACTTCATTGCCACTCAAACCGCAAACCGTTATTGACAATTGGTGATAAAATCGGCACAGTTCAGCCAGTTTGAAGCCAATATCGTAAGATCATTCATCTCGACCTGGCAGTCCTGGTCCAAATCGGCCCCGTTAAACCAGGGGGCGCCAGGAAGCCGACGGGCCGCATCACAAGCCGAAGTCCCGACTGTAATACGAACGGTATCAGTACCGATTAATTTTGTATCATTTACGTCCAGTTTGATGTCATAAACACCCGGCAAAGTAAACGGAAGGGTCAGCGAGGGCTTATTGGGCAGCGGAAAGACCAGATTGTCGATACGATTGGAATTGTTTGCTTTGGCCCAGGAATATGTCAACTCGGCCTGCGCGACCGGCCTGTTATCATCGCTGACAACCGGCGTCAGCGTTACATTAACCTGTCCCGGGATGCCATCCTGACCTAACCAGACAACCTGATCATCGCCAAGGCTTACCACCGGCGACTGGTTGATATACGAAGTAAACTGCCAGTGCTGGCCGGGAAAATTCGGTTCAACGGGCGGCACGGTTCCCCGATACGAATCGACAACCCAGTGATACACCGTGTTATCCTGCAGGGGCGGCAGTTCGCTTATCGCAAGCGTCTGGATCGCGGCGGGATTAAGAATGGTCTTGACTTTGGGCAATACTTCTGTCCATTCGTCGTAATTCGGGTCGGCCGGGTTTGGCTCCGCGGTTCCGAAATAGACATCGTTGGCTGTGATGCCCTCGATATTCTTCCAGCTTAATTCAGTCAATACGGTTGGATCGACTTCAGTGTTATGGAAGGGACTGGGATCATAGGCATAGTTGTGCGCCGACAGAACTTTAAATTTAAAATCCATTTTGGAACCGGACTGGAAGATAATCAGCAGGTTGGTGCAATCCTTCTGATTGGGAATCCCGGAGGTGTCATTAATATCAATCGTGACGGTTTTGGTTTCCCCGGGTTCAACCCCCACGCCGGGTCCCGTCTGCCACCAGCCGTTAAACGGGGTGCTTGCTCCCAGAATGATGGTAAATTGTGCCGTGCCAATATTATTGACGGTCATCTTCCACCCCTTGATGTCGATGCCGGTCATGACATTGGGCAGCAGGGCATCATTGGTTGGATTAAACTGCATCCACCACTGGCTGGTGGTGTTATTCATGTTGCTGGAACTCCAGGTATCCAATACGACATTGAGCGTCACGCCTGCGGCGACAGAACCGTTCCATGCGGCTAATTCCTGGTCTTCAAGGACATAATAGTTGTCCGTATCCATATAGCCTGCCTGAAGAAATGAAACAAGACACAATAGAATTATAAATAATATGCTTTTCATAGTATTTCCCTTTCACGAATCGATGCACTAATCAAACCGGTTAGTTGCAGTTGGTTACAGTATCAATACAGTTCAGCCACGCAGAAGCCATCGCCTGAAAGTCTCCCAGATTCACAAGGCAGTCATAATTGATATCTGCAATGTTGTGGGTATTGGGTTTCCTCAGTGCGGCTTCACAGACGGTGTCGTCAACATGAAATTCAACCACGCCAACACTGCTGCGCAGTCCGTCACTGACCGTCAATTGGAATTGATAGGGATGACCTTCTTCGGTAATGGTTATGGTGGTATCTTCCGACGCGGGAGAATTGATTACCGCCGTGGCAGGACCGGCAAGCTGTGTCCATGCATACGAGACAATCGGGCCGTCATCCACAACCACTGCATTGAGAGAAACACTCACCTGACCCGGAATTCCACCCTGCCCAAGATAGGGATAGGGCTGTTCAATGGTCACCACCGGAGCGGCATTGAATTGAGTCTGGAATCCCCAGATGACACCCGGGAAATTGGGGTCGCCGGCAGGAGTGTCATACCCATCGACCACCCAATAGTAGTTTTTGCCGTCAACCAGCGATGTCGGCATGGCAATTGAAGGGGTCAATCCGGGATTATTCAGGGTAATCACCTGGGTTAGTTTGGTTTGATAATCCAGGTAATTGGGTTCCGAGTCGGACTGGCCGAAATAAATTTTATTCCGGATCACGCCGGCCGGATTTTTCCAGCTCAGGACAGTTTGTGTGCTGCGCACTTCAGCATCCCCATCAGCAGGAACCGAATCATAAGCTACGTCAGGCAGGTCCAGTTCGATAAAGTCATGGGTGGTGTACGACCAGCCGGATTTGATGCGGATGATATTTTTGCCGGCAATCAGGTTGACAGCCATGGGGATATCCCGTTTGGAATCATCCCAGGCAGCCCACCAGCGGCTTAAAAGCTGGAATTGGACCTGAGTTCCATACGTTACAATCGAATTGCGGAAACTTTCAAATTTGCTGCTGGGCCGGGGAAATGGATCCCAGTAATACCCGCAGTTCCAGTTCTGATCAATGAAAGCAGTCGTCATATCGTTGACATAAATCAGATCGTACTTCTGATCCGCTGTCCCGTTGGCGTAAAAGCCGATGCGCATCGGGAACGTATTCGGCTCACGAACATTTACGACATAATCAATCGTCCCGGCCGGATCTGCATTAATAAGAAGTACCCCTTTCCCCCCGGAAGCATCTGCATACGAATCGATGCGCGTGTTCGGACTGGACAGGATCGCATCCTCAGCCTCAAAACGAACCCATTTAGCCGCGGCCATCGGGGCCAGGAAGCACAAACACAATAACACAACCAACACCTTGCTTCTCATGACTTTTCCCTTTCCCTATTGTATCGAATCCACATATCTTCTTCTATGACACTATCAAGCACCCCGTGCGGCTACGCACCGCACAGATATTTGCACCGATCTTACTTGAATATTTCCGTTTCGTCGCGGCTAAGTACAGCAGCATCAACCAGGTGCTTCTTTTGCTCGCGGAATAATCATACCCGTTGGGTATTTTCTGTTAATCGGCGGATTCGACTTCAAATCTCGAATCCCCCAGCAAACACAAATCATAATGATTGGCATTAAAGCCATCCACGCGAATCGTACCGCCGTCGGTCACAAGAATAGACAGGAATCGGTCTTTGGATGTCAGCGGCACGTCCAGATCGATCAGGCTGTCCCATCGCACCTTTCCAGCCTTCGCACGAAGCCGGCCATCCACGGTAATCCAGACATCAAACTCAGCACTGGCAGGCGCCCCATCCTCAACGCCCATGATTTTCCCATAACTGATCGAATACGCCGTTCCTGCCGTCGTGCGAAACCGGTAAAGCTCCCGGCCGGCAAGATGCTTGCGAATGGCATTCAAATCAATCGTCACGCCAAGATTCGAATGCATAAAAAGCGCCAGGAAGGCAAAATCCAGACGCCGGGTCTTCATATAGCGTTCCTGAATATCAGGAAAATAGCGTGAGTCTTTGTTAAAACTCAGTTCATTGTGGAATATTCCTGTGGTCTCGGGACAATCCGCAAATACATCCCCCTCAGAACTGACAACCTGATTCCTCCCATTGGGGACAAATATGCCGTCGATGAATGGACAGTCTGTTATTTTCTGATACGTGTTGGTCGCCGAATGATAATCCCCGTATGGAAAATCACTTTTCTTGCCGGTAATCGGATCGAAATTGGCATACGCATCGCTGGAGGTTCCAAAGCCGCTGCCGCCCATAACCAGGTCACCCAGGCTGACCACCTCCTGCCCTTTCCATATTTCATTGTTATCGGAATCAATCCGGCGAACAAAATAATTCGTATTGCAGGGGATTTCCGAAACCGCTGCAGTAATCCCGGAGATTCGCCAGGCTTTTCCTTTTGCAACCGTATGCATGGTTTTTTCGGCCCGGCCGCCCGCAATCAGCATGGTCTGTCCTTTGATGACATGGAGTTCAACCGTTCCATCCATGGCCGTATCGACTCCAAATTCCGTCCCAAGGTCGATAATTTTGGAATTTTGCGTGTAAATCGTAAAACCCAGCGCCTCTTTCGGAACGCTGGCATAAACGCGACCATACATCAGGTTGACCTGATCTTGCGTGGCAATCTCAAATTGCGCCGGGGCCTCAATAACAATCCTGGCCTGATTATCAAACAGAATTTCAGCAAACCCCTTATCCAGTACGAGGGGTTCCCGCCGGGTCGATAACCGTGTGCCGTGCTTGAATGAAGTATTCGCCCCCCGCCACTTGGCATCAACACTGTCCGTCAGCGTCGCCACCTCACTGGCCGGCGGCGGCGCCACTCGCACAAACACAACCATCAGAATCAGCGCTGCCATGGAAAGGATTGCCGTATAGAGAGGAATATGATGCCGGGATTTTGGTCGCGTTGGAACCTCTGCCGTCACCGCAGCCGGGGCGGGCGGCTCTTTTTCCACAATCGGAGCGGTTTTTTCATATTCCGACAACTGATTCCACAGATTGATATCCAGCAGATGTTCATCTTCAATCGTCTGCCGGGCAAACTGTCGATGACCCGGATTTTTCAACTGGACATACAGCCTGATACACATGCAGTAATAATCCAGGGCCTCCGGATCGCTGGCAATGCGACGTTCCAGATACGCCGTCTGCTCCTCCGAGATGCCCTGCTCCAGCGATTTTAGAACCAGGAGGCATAGTTCATGATTGTCCTTTAAATTGTTCACGACAATTCCTCCTGCTTATTACGCTGAACACACGCGATCAGAAATGTATGAATGCGTGTTAATGTGCTGTATAACCCCTGTACGGGCCGGTCGATGCGTTTGGCCAATTCCTTAATCGAGATATTGAGCTGATACCGCATCGTAATCAATTTACGATCCTTGTCGTTGAGCCGGTTGAGGCATTTGTGCAGCAGTTCAGAAGACAACTCATCCTGTTCCTTCCTGCTGGACAGATGCTCCGAGATTGCGTCAATGGTGGACGAGGAAAATTTGATTCGTGGATTGGATTTTTCACGCTGGAGATGCATGATTTTATATCGGGCAATCGTGACCGCCCAGGACGCAAAATCCGTCCCCGGCTCATACTGGTCAAACTTTTCCCATAATACCGCCGCTGTATCCTGAAGAATGTCTTCGGCATCCGGCACACTGGGGACCAGCATCAGAATATAGGTCAGAATCAAATGGCGATTGGCCATCAGCAATCGGATGTATTCCGTATGCCGTGAATCCTTAGATGACTCCTGTCCCATCGATTCCATAATCACCCTATCCTAACTAACCATCATCTCTCATATATTAATTCCAAAGCATGCCCCGGATTAGGCTAAATTATTTAAAAAAATAAGTTTTTTATATTACTCTATATTCGACTATATTATGTATTAATATAGATATATAATCACATAAAACTTGTCACCCACGCATCTGTTTCATTTGGAACAGGGCTTGTTATGCAAAACAAACCAAGGACTACAAAAAGAATTTGCAAAATCGAGGTGTTTTGACTATGTTTCGTATTTCTAACCCCATGCGGGCAGGGTGTTCGCCTTCAAACGTACATCGACCCGGAAACAAAGCAGAATCAGGATTGGATCACTATGGCACAGGAAGTCAGATTACCGCAGTTAGGCAAGGCGATGAAACAGGCCACAATTGTCGCCTTAAAGGTCGGCCTGAATCACACCGTCGGCAAGGGGCAGATTCTCTGCGAGCTGGAAACGGATAAGGCAACTCTGGAACTCGAATCCCCCGCCGCCGGGACAATTCGTCATATTTTCTGTGCCGAAGGCCAAACTCTCGATGTCGGGACTCCGCTTTTTATGCTCGGCCAGCCTGACGAGGTCATCGACCCCGCTGTCCTGAACAAATTGCAAGCCGAGTTAACCGCAAATCAATCTCCGGATTCCGGCGTTCCAGCCACAGGCCAGCCTGCTTCAGCCCAATCACCGGCCGACCAGGTTTTAAGCAAAATCCGCCCCGCAGCCGGCCCGCTGGGCGCCATTGAGTCGCTGCCTGCCGAGGCCAAGGCCCCTCTGCCGGACATTGCTGGCGGAACCAGAATCCCCCTGAACCGCTGGCAGAAAATCATCGCCGACAAAATGCTCGAATCCAAGCAGCAGATTCCCTGCTTCTACCTGAACATCCGGGCCGATATCACAGACCTGTCCGACCTGCGGGATCGCCTCAACAAGACCGCCGCGGAAAAATATTCCTTCAATGATTTTATTATGGCGGCATTGGCGCGAGGCATGAAGCAATATCCCATCATGACCGGCCAACTGGGACACGACTGTATCATCCTGTCGCCCACCATCGACATCGGCCTTGCCATCGCTGCAGGCAATGGCTTAGTCGCCCCCGTCGTGCGAGATGTCGGCGGCAAGACGCTTGAGCAAATCGCCGCCGCCGGACGAGACCTCATCGCCCGCGCCAAAGACAACAAACTTACCGCCGACGACCTGGCCGGCGGATGCATCACCATCAGCAACCTGGGCGGCATGGGAATTGATTCATTTATCCCGATTGTGGTGCCGGGACAATGCAGCATCCTCGGTGTCGGGCGGATCATCAGCACCCCGATGCCGTCCGGCAAAGGCGATATCCTGATCCGCAAGATCATAAACCTGAATCTGTCGGTTGACCACCGTATCGCCAACGGCGCCGATGCAGCCCAGTTCCTCGACTACGTCAAAAAGCAGCTTGAACACCCCGACGAATTGGTAAATTAGAAATCCAATAAAAAATGCCCACACAATCCATTGTGCAGGCATTTTACAATACAGTAAAACGGATCCCGTTTACGACGACAGCTTGGCTTCCGCGTCGTGAATCAGCCCCTGTAAAATCTTATCCGGGATATCCGACAACTCCGGCTCGGGCTTCTCCGCCCGGGCCATCGACGACAGCACTCGCAGGGCCGTTCGCTTGTAAATCTTCATCTTGGCGATGGACTTTTCCGCCCCGTCCAGTTCCGCATCCGCCATCTGCCGCAGGTACAGGATACACATCTTGATGACGGCTTTTTCATCGACCGCCTTGTCGCCGCCGATGCCGGCAGGTTCCGCGGGGACATCCTTTTCATGCAGCAGCTCCCGCGTCAGGGCATAAGTCTGGTTCATCATCATCCCGATTTTGGTTTCTTCACCCTCATCAATCGGCGCCAGCTTCAGTTCCGGCTCATCTTCCGACTTGGGCAGCGGGATATAGCAGCGGTGTTTGCAATAGGGACAACTGCCCCACTTGCCCCCGGCCGCATCCGGTGCCTTGATTTTCTGCTTACAGCATTCGCAATGGAAACTAATCGGCATCGTTGAACTCCTTTATTTTTCGGCTCGATACTCTGCGGTTACATCCGTGGTAATCCCGCCGCGCGGGGTAAACTGCGAGGTCACCCGCATCCACCGCGGCTTGCAGGATTCAACAAGGTCGTCCAGTATCTCATTGGTCAGCCGTTCATAAAAGACGCCCTTATTGCGATAACTCTGCATATAAAACTTCAGACTTTTCAGCTCGATACAGGACTTCTCGGGGGTGTAGTCGATCGTAATGACCCCGAAGTCCGGCTGCCCGGTCTTGGGACAGACGCTGGTAAATTCCGGACATCGGATGGTGATTTTATAATCCCGTCCCGGCCGGGGGTTATCAAACAGCTCAAATTGCGGTTTTTCGCTCATGCAATTGCCCTTTTTTTAAAAACTGGTATAGTAACGGTGGTTATTGTACTGGAAATTGAGACTTTTGCAAGAAGTTGAGACTGAAATGCCCCAAACGAATACCCAAAAAGCCGTTGTTCTGGTGAGTGGAGGTCTGGATTCGGCCACCACGCTGGCCATCGCCCTGAATGAAGGCTTCACCTGCTATGCCCTGTCGTTCCGTTATGGCCAGCGCCATGAGGTAGAACTGACCGCCGCCTGCCGGGTGGCAACCACGATGGGAGCGAAGGAACACCGGATTATCGATATCGACCTGGCCGGGATTGGCGGGTCAGCCCTGACCGATACGACCCTCGAAGTGCCCAAAGACCGACAGGATATGTCGCAGGGGATACCCATTACCTATGTGCCGGCACGCAATACCATTTTTCTGTCGTATGCCCTGGCGTATGCGGAGGTGCTGGGAGCATTTGATATTTTTATCGGGGTCAACGCGATGGACTACAGCGGCTACCCGGATTGCCGGCCGGAGTATATCCAGGCCTTCGAAAAGATGGCCAACCTGGCGACCGCGATTGCCGTGGAGGGCAAGGGGCGTTTCAAAATCCATACCCCTATCATCCGGATGACCAAGGCACAGATTATCCAGACAGGCACCCGGCTCAAGGTGGATTACTCCCTGACCCATAGCTGTTACGACCCGGACGAACAGGGCCGGCCCTGCGGCCATTGCGACTCCTGCCAATTACGGCTCAAAGGTTTCGCCGAAGCAGGATTGACCGATCCGGTCAAATATGCCGGATGAAATCGATAAGAATGGCGTGGGCAAGGGCCGGGTAATTTCGGACTTAATTATGAAAGGCGAGGATGATATGGACAAGGTAATCACTGGCGGATGTTTGTGCGGAGCGGTTCGATACGAGTATGCGGGAGAGGTTGGGGAGTCGACTTATTGTCATTGTGATGACTGCAAGCGGGCGACGGGGGGACCGTACACCGTGGGTGTGGTTTCAGTGGCGGCCAGGCTGCGGATTGTACGCGGCAAGGTCAAGGGATATGCCACCAAAGCCGACAGCGGGCGGAATATCACGCGGGAGTTCTGCCCGGAGTGCGGGTCGCCGCTGTTTACGCGGGCCGAGAAGTGCCCGGATCTTGTGTTTATCAAGGCGGGCAGCCTGGATAACCCGGAGGTGGTCCGGCCGAGCTGTCAGACATGGACCGAACGGGCTGTGCCGTGGGCGTATATCGATGAACACCTGCCGCGGTACCCAAAGGGCAGGCCGTAATAGACAAATCACGCAGAGAATTATTAATGAAGCAGCGTAGCTGAAGCTTCCAGCTTCAGGGGAGACAGGAAGCGGTTTGCATTAAGAACAAAGACCGAAGCAGGATGCTTCGGCAACGTTGAAATATACAGCGTAGCCCACCCCGCAATTATCATCCTACGTTTTGAAGATGGCCTGCTTCAAAATGCCATAGGGCGTGAAGGCGCTGCGGGCGGACAGGAGGATAGCCAGAAAGACGGTAATGGCCGTGCCGGTGAAGATAGACAGCATAATCGCAATCTGATAGCCGATTGCGGTCAGCGGGTCGTTACCGCCGATAATCACACCGGTCATCATGCCGGGTAAAGAAACAATACCGACATTGGCCATCGTCGCCACCGTCGGGGTCAGGGCCTGATAGATGCTTTCCCGCAGGTAAGGACGCACGGCTTCGGCAATCGTCGCCCCCTGCGACAAGGCCAGTTCATAGGCCTTTTGCCCGGTACGGATGGATTGATAAAACGTGCGAATGCCGATGATATCGGCCCGCAGGCAATTGCCCAGAATCATCCCGCCAATCGGGATGACATAGCGGGCGTCGAGGATTTCGGGCCGGGTCAGAATCACCCCCACAAAGATAAACAATGGAATCGCGGTGCCCACCAGCAGCGCCGCAAACAACCATGCCGCAAGCCGACCGAAACGAAACTGTGCCCCCTTGAGAATGGATAAATCCGCGACGGTAATCATCACCAGCAGCCACGCCATGTTCAGCCAGGGATTATTCAGGCGAAAGACGACCTGCAAATACAAGCCGACCAGAATAAGCTGGATGGTCATTCGCAGGACGGACGAGATCGTCTGGCCCAGCATCGGGACGCGATACCAATGGATAATCGCCAGCGGAATCAGCAACATCAGATAGCCTGCCGTAAGGGCGAGAGGATGAATGGTGTCGGCCGGGTTCATCGTGCCGCCTCCCCTGCTGTGACCGCCGACATCGTCACGGTGCGGTCGGCAATCGCGGCGATGGCGGTATCATGTGAGACCATCAGCACGGTTAAATCCGGCCGCTGTCGGAAATAGTCGAGCACCGCGGCCTTGGCCTCGGCATCCAGCGCGCTGGTGGCTTCGTCCAGCAGATAAATCGACCGCCCCAGCAGCAGGGAAATCACCAGAGCCACCCGCTGTTTTTCGCCGCCGGACAGTTCGCTGATGTCTTTATCCAGCAGTGCCCCGCCGAGACGAAATTGCTCGAAGAGCCGGGCCTGCCCAGATGGATCATATTTCAGATGGGCGTTGGCGTGATAGGTAAAAGGTAATTGGATGAGGTCTTTGACCTTGCCGGCGCCCAGTTGGGGCTCCTGCGAGACATAACCGATTTTGCGGCGAAGAGGCCAGACGGTTTTGCCATCGAGGATGGTGCCGTCAATGGTGATGGTGCCTTCCTGCGGGATAACAAAACCCAGCAGACAACGAACCAAAGACGACTTGCCGCTGCCGGAGCTGCCGACAAGCAGGACTTTTTGCCCTGCCGGAACGGTCAGCGAGAACCGACGGAACAGGACCTGTGTTCCGTATTCCAGCGTGAGTTTATCTACTACAATCGCATTACCTGCGGGATTCGTCGCCGCATTATCCATATATTCGTCCGTTTTCATCGACTATCACGGAATTGCCGGCCTGCTTTGCGGTCTCAATGGCCTTCTGCAATTTGTCCGCATCCGGAATCTTGAACATGCGTCCGCACTTGGGGCAGTACTGACGCCGATCCAGATGATGGATGGTCAGTTCAACCGTTTCCGAGCAGACCGGACATTTGGCTTTGATTCGCATGTTTTTGTATTCACTACCTTCACATCGAGCAGCAAGTTCGGATAATCACAATAACCTGTGATTATTGAATATAAAAAGATTTAATTCAAGTTTAATCTGATGCCCCATTCTTTACTGCAAATCTTTTTATTATCGGCCCATTGTCTGATTTTGACAATTCCTGTTGCCTGAAAACTGCGATTGGAATTATAATTCACCTGGGAAGATAAACTTGCATTATGTTCCGACAGGAACAGAACTCTTGCAGCCAGAGATGGCAGAGGGGACTTATGTCCAAGCACATAGAAATTACAGTCCTGGAATCCAGACCGCTGGGGGCTTGCCGGCCGGCGGATGAGCGGCCGCACCGGGACAGGAATGATTTCCTGAATCAGAACCCGCGGCGGTTTTTCCACCCAAGGTCTCATAAAATCATTGATATCAAACCAGTAACCAAATCTCCAAAACCGTATCCAGTGGGATTGTTTCTGGACGTTCTGGCCTGAGCCTGAGCGCAATAAAAAAGGGCCGTAAGCGACGGCCCTGCCGGAAGAAATTGGATAATCCTTTATCCAGTCACACAGAACCGTCCATGGTTCTGATTCTTCTGCTTAGATACCATATTCGATAATTTTTTTCGCGGCCTGCCTGGCAGCCTGGGGCGTATCCAGTTGTCCGCTGAGCATCAGTTCCCGGACTTCCTGAATCAATCCATGATCCATATCCGGATTCTCCTGTAATGCTTTTTCGATAATCCGCTTATAATCCTGCCCCAGGTCAACGGCTGGAGCCGCAGCGTCTTTTCGTTTACTCCGCTTGCTTTCCGGAGTCGCAGCTTTGGCCGCAGTGCCTGCTGCAATGGTTATTGTTGGATCTATATAGGTCATTCCCCTCACCTTTCCGCAACACAAAATAACAGTCTCATATCGTGTTTATTGTCGCAGTCGGCAGGTCAAACTAAAGGAAAATTCAGTCATTTTTAGTGAAATTATATTATCGTACCTTTGGTCGTTGAACTTGACATTTTTGCGTCCGGAATTATCCCTATTTATTCTCAGGAAGAGTCCGGGTGACTTCATAAATCACATACTTATGAAACGCCTTGGGACTGTTTAAAACAACCTGCCATTCCATCGGCTGATACCCGGTTCGCATCTGTGTTTCATAAAATTCCTTGATGCGCAGTTCCGTGTTTTTATCGGTACTGTCCCAGACATCTTCAATGGCCCACAGCAGCTTGCCGTCCCGCAAATCCATCATTTTAATGTTCAGGGCAACGAGGAACTGCGGATAGGACCGATAACGGGTGATGGTGCCATAGATCAGGGCATCGACTTTCAATTGCTTGCGAACCGCCGCCCAGTCCTGTATCGAGAAGGTTTTGATGCGGTTCAATTCAAGACTTTGCCATTCGTTGTCGGCCTGATACACCGATTGAATACTGAACAGATGTTTTTTGCCGATGCCATCGCTCAATTCCTGGGTCAGGACTTTGGATAATTCGGCCTGCGAGACGCTCTGATTTTCAAGTTCCAGAATCGCAACGCGCCCAACCGAGGAAAAGTCCGCTGTTTTATCCAGATAAAAGTGTCCGGAAGGCGGCACAGCCTTTTGTTCAGCGGATTTGGAACACCCCATCAAGGTCAATCCCGCCATCATCGCAGTACAGACCAATGCAGATTTCATGGCCGGGTCTCCTGGGCCGGATCGGTCTGGGCCGCGGCGGATTCGGCGCCCAGAACCCGGAGTATTTTGGTCAGAGCCGAAAGCTGGGCGGCCTGAGCCTGTCGGATTTCTTCACGGAATCCCAGCACATCGGCCTTCCATTTGCTTAATTCCACATGGGCCTGCTCCAGCAGGGCATTGGACTGCACGATATCCTTTTGGCACTGGGCCAGTTCGAGCTTGAGTTTTTCATTCTCCTGCATCAGGCGAGCGTTTTCCAGAACCAGCTTGCTGCTGTTTTCGCGAAGCTGTTCGTTCTGGCGGGAGGATTCCTCATAACGCTGGGCCCACAGGGTGATGGTCTGAACCGGGTCAAGCTGCGAATCTGCGGGGCTGGTAAAGCGGCGTTCGAGTGAGGCGGAATCCTGCCGGACAGTCAGGGGTGCTGTTTCTTTTGGCGCTTCGGGCTGGGGAGTGCTCAGCGGAATAATCTTTTCTTCATACAGGCGACATCCGGCCAGGATAAGAACAGTTCCCATCAGCAGATACTTCATTTTCATACGGAATACTCCCTTTACGGCTTCGGCGCCGCATACTGACATTGAATATTGGTTTTACAGCCGCACGAACAGACGACTTCGATGACGGCATAGTCCCTGCTGCTTTCGACGATGCGAGCCTGGACCGGCCCCGGCGGAACCGTTCTTGGAGTCGTAGGCCTGACAGGGGCGTTCCTTTCTCCAGCATTGATTCGAACGGTTCCGCTCAGAGTGATTTTATCTTTTTTAATAATTTCTATGGTTCCGGCAAGCATGGGTATCCTGAATCAAGCGTGATAGTCTATATGTCCTTCGTTTTGCGACTGACGCAAATCCTGTTCCTGTTCCAGAATCTGATCGATATCCGGTTTGCGGGATCGCCCGGAAGGCCGTCCCTGCGATTTGCGTTTATCCTGGGCCTGCTGGCCAATGGAGGCAAGCTGCTCGACATGCTCCATCGGCGTTCGTATTTCAATTTTCGGCTGTTCTTCCATCGTTTCCGTTCCTGCCTTTGCTTATTCGTCTTTCAACTGCACGGAGAGCTTGAACAGGGCTGCGGCATGAAGCTGGCTGACGCGGGATTCAGTGATTTCGAGCACCTCGGCAATCTGCTTCATGGTGAGTTCCTTCTGATAGTACATAACCACAATGCGGCGCTGTTTTTCAGGAAGCTCCTGAATGGCCCGGGTCATTTTCTCGATCAATTCCTCCATCTCGATGGCATCCGAGACACCGGCGTCACCGCAGGCCAGCAGATTGCCGAGCATGGGCGATTCTTCATCGGCGCCATGAATGGACAGAAAATGCCGGGCGCGGGCGGTTTCGAACATCCGATACATCTTTTCGGTGGTCATACCCAGCCTGCCGGCCAGGTCCGCATCGTCGGGTACAGTACCCTGCTCTTCGAGCATCTGGCTGGAGATTTCCTGGGCCTGATCGAACTGTTTTTTGATGTTGGCGGGAGCAAAAGACCAGTTTCGCAATTCATCAATGACGGCCCCGCGGATGCGGATATAAGCATAGGTCTTGAACTCGGCATCTTTGGACGGGTCGAAATCACGGGCGGCCTTGACCAGGCCGACGGTTCCGGCGGACACAAGATCGTCTTTGGACAGCGGCGGCTGCAGGTAGGTCACGATTTTATTGACAATCTTATGCACCAGCGGCAGGTACTTGACAATCAGCTCATCTTCCCGCTGCTTGCGGTTGTGGCTGGTGTACATCCGTGCGGCCTGACCGGCCGACAACTGCGGCTCGATGAATTCGGCGGCCAGCGCCGCACGCGAATCAGCGGGCTGGGCCGAAACATCCGGAGCGATTGGAATCTGTTGTTCAACCAGCGGATCCATCAATACTTATCTCCGTGATTGTTCTTTTTCATTTCATCACGTACCATCGCATCAATCACAATTTTGGCAAGCATGGCGCCTGCAATTCGGACGGCGGTGTACATGACAATCGCACCAATAATACTCCGCCAGGCGCAGACTGCCGGGTCGCCATGGCTGAACCAGCCGGCCAGCGCCATCACAAAAAACGCCATAATCGCCGCAATACGTGCTATTCTCTGAATCGTTTTATCCATGTTCGACTCCGTTCTATACCGCCGCCAAAGATGCAGCGGATTCAAGCTCGGCCGTATGGACCGAGACGGTTTCGAGGATATTGACCGCCGTGCCCGGCACGACTTCATCATACGCCAGGACCGGCAGCCGGCGAATCGACCGGCTCAGCAGGGCATGCAGGCCGGAGCGAATACGGGCATCGCACAGTACCACAACCCCTTCCAGGCCTTTCTCCATCGCCGTGCGCCAGGCCGCGGCAACTGACTGGGTAATCTGGCCGGCGGTATCCGGAGCAATCGACAGATTAATCGCATCGGCAGTCTGGCTGACCTTGCCGAGCAGATAATGTTCCAGCCCCGGATCGAGCGTAATGGCTTCCAGTCCCTTGTAGGTGGAAAACTGCTCGGTTATGCTGCGGGAAATGGCCTTGCGGACAAACTCGGTCAGCAGAACGGCACTTTTGCTCTTGCCGCCGTGTTCGCCCAGCGATTCCAGAATCAGCGGCAGGTCCCGGATGGGAACGTTTTCCCTGAGCAGATTCTGCAGTACCCGCTGCAGCAGGCCAATCGATACCACTTCCGGAACCACCTCACCCACCAGCGACGGCTGACTCTTGCGAAGCCGCTCGACGAGCTGCTGAACATCTTCACGGGTCAGAAATTCATGAGCATGGCGGGAGATGGTCTCGGATAAGTGGGTAATCAGCACCGATTCGGGGTCAATAACCGTATAGCCGTTGATTTCCGCATTTTCCTTGTCGGCTTCACTGATCCACAGGGCCGGCAATCCATACACCGGTTCTTTGGCGGGAATGCCCTTGATGGGGGTTTGCACCCCGCCGGCATCCATCGCCAGGAATTTATCAGGCTCTATTTTGCCGGAGGCGATAACGTGGTCGTAGAGCCGGATTTCGTAGGTGGTCGGGTCGAGATTCAGGTTATCCCGCAGCCGGACCAGCGGCATAATAAAACCGAACTTCTGGGCAATTTTTTTCCGCAGGGCGCCGATGCGTTCGAAGACACCGCTTTTGCGGCGCGGATCAACGAGATTAATCAGCCGCACGCCCACCAGCACCGACAGAATATCGGCATGAAGCATCTCTTCCGGAGGCACGGCATCATCCCCGGTGGTCTCAGCAGGCGTTTCTGCCGGGGCATGGGATTCTTTTTTATGTTCCGCACGCAGCAGATAGGACAAGGCGCCGAAAACGCCCGCGATGGCAATGAATGGAATTTTCGGCAGTCCCGGCACGAACGCAAACGCGGCCACGATGCCGGCGGTAATCATCATCGGCTGAGTGTGGCGAATCATCTGCCGGGTCATATCGAAACTGACGGTGTTGTCCGAACGAATCTTGCTGACCAGGAAGCCGCTGCTGACGGCGATGATAATGGAGGGAATCTGGCTGACCAAGCCGTCACCGATGGACAGGATGGCATAATGCTGCAGGGCCGCCCCCACATCCATGCCCCGCGTCCAGCCCAGTAAGATCCCGCCGACCAGGTTGATGGCGGTAATAATCAGGCCGGCCTTGGCGTCACCCGAAATAAACTTGCTGGCACCGTCCATGGCACCGTAAAATTCACTTTCCTTGACAATCGCATCGCGGCGGGCCTTGGCGTCCTTGTCGGTGATAATGCCGGCGTTCAGATCGGCGTCGATGGCCATCTGCTTGCCCGGCATGGCATCCAGCACGAAACGGGCACTGACTTCACTGATGCGGCTGGCGCCCTTGGTGATGACCACGAACTGAATAACCACCAGAATCAAAAACATTACCAGGCCCACGATGAGATTGCCGCCGGCGACAAAGCTGCCGAAAGTCTCAATGATGGTGCCGGCATCGCCCCGCATCAGAATCAGGCGCGTCGATGCCACATTCAGTGACAGGCGGAACAGGGTTGAAATCAGCAGCAGCGACGGAAACGTGGACAGTTCCAGCGGTTCATTGGTGGACAGCACGATAATCAGCACCGCCACGCCCAGCGAAATACTGCATGCCAGACCGATATCGAGGATAATCGTCGGCAGCGGCACCAGCAGCGTCGCCAGGACCGCCACCAGCAGCACGGCGAAAATCAGGTTGCTGTTGGTGGCTATCCCGGACAGCAATCCATTGACTGATGATTTATTTTTTTCAGATGCAGGCATATATGCATTCACTCGCTGAGGTTATTTTCCCGCTGCAGCCGGTTTCTGTTCCTCGGTACCCAGTAATTCCCGGATACGTACGGCAAAGCTGTCATTGACCACAACCACATCAGCGGTGGCAAACGGGATATCCTGCACATACAATTCCACGGGCTGGCCGATGCTCTTGTCAAGACTCAAAACGGCGCCGGGCCCCAGTTGGAGCAGCTTTTTGAGCGGAATCCACGCCTTGCCGATGGTGACGGTAATCGGCATGCTGATTTCCAGCAGCAGATCCAGGTTTTCCTGCCCGGTCGGAGCGGTCGGGCTGACTGTGTCGTACTCGACATTGCGTACTTCAGTTCCCTGCTCCGGGGCGGTTTGGTTCGGTAAAGTTTCCGTTTGAGCCATGTCCACGATTCCTGTTCTATTTCGTCATGAGACTATTTTTTGATATTGGCAATCACCAGCGCCTGTTTGCCTTCACACTCGGCCGGCCAGGCCTGAAAACAGAGCCGGTTATTCAGCAGTACATCCGCCGGTTCCTCAATCTTTTTGCCCAGCACCAGGACATCCCCCGCCTCCAGGTGCATCAAATCCTCCATGCGGATGGAACTGGTGCACAACCGGGCGGTGACTTCCACAGGCACATCCGAAAGCTGGCGGACAATCATTTTACTCAGTTCGGCGGTATTGATGGTCTTATGCACACGGGGTGTGATTCCCACCGCCGGATCGAGGGCCTCGGCCTGCAGTTGAACGCTGATTACCACGGTCTTGCCGGGAAACACCACGTCAAACGAAAAACCGACCAGGTCCTGCAGCTGGCGGGCATCCAGCGGCCAGTCGCTGCGAATCAGGCGATCCGACCGCTTGACGGTGATTTCACCATATTCCTGAATGGCCTGAATAATCGCATCGGCAACAATGAGCACACCGTCCTGAAGGATGGTCTCTTCAAGGACGGATAATTCTCCGTTTTGCCCGATCACCGCTTCGTTATCCCGCAGCAGTTGACCGACCAGCACGGTGGCGGTTTCCGCCTGAACATTCACAAAGCCGTCCGGCCCCTTGGATTGGACCTGCAGCGGCAGGAAATACTGTGTCGCTTCCTGGCGAAGGGCCTGCTCAGACATGACAGAGGCAAATTCCTGCACCACTTTCTTCAGTATCACTTTCGGCTCTTCGAGGCAAACCAGCCCCATCGCCTTTTCCATATATGCGGCGATTTTCTTGCCGAGATTCTTCATCAGAAGCCATTCCTGCGGGCCAAAATGATGCGGACAGGTCCAGTCAAACAGCGGTGCGTCGGCGCCTTCGGAGACGCCGGCTTGCGGCTCCGACCGGCGGCGGCTCAGCATCTGCATCAGACGCTGACGGGAAATGCTCTTATCGGGGATTGACGGGCGACTCATTGAACAGCAAACTCCTTGAACAAAACCCGTTCGACATAGGGCTTATCACTGCCGAATAGAAGCTGATTGACCTGGTCCTGAATTTCACGCTTGATCCGGTTCAGACTGCGCGAACCGCGGACATCCTCGAGGCTCAGCCCTGCAAAATAGGTGGTCATCCAGTCCTGCAAAAGCACTTTTTTTTCATCGAGAAATTCCGGCCCTTTAACCGGATCCATTTTGGGACTCATCTCAAGGATGACCGAGACCCGGACAAAACGGCTCACGCCCGGCTCATCCAGATTGGCCACAATCGGATCCAGTTTGTCATAAGGCCAGCTCTTTTGGCCGGGAGTGACAGCGGTGGGATTAAAAATTTCGACTTTTTCCGGTTCGACCTTGTCTGTCGCGTCCGCCGGGACCGGCTGGCCGCCAAGCAATTGCGACAGGGCAAATCCGCCGGTGGCGCCGGCGGCCACGACGGCTCCCAGAATCAGCCAGATGAAAAATCCCATCTTTTTACCCCCGGCTGATTCTTTGCCCGGCTCGTTTGGTTTATCCTGCTGTTTTTCTTTTTCGTCTGCCATACCTGCGTATTTCTCCCGCCTTAGTTATAATCTTATAATAACGCCGCAGCAGCAGGTTCCTGCTGCCCGCGATAGCGTTTGACTTTTTCCCGCAGCGTTCTGTCGCTGATGCCCAGAATACGGGCCGCCTGCGACTGATTGCCCTGCTGACGATCCAGCGTATCGAGGATCGCCCTGCGTTCCAGTTCTTCCAGCGACACGCCGGCCAGATCCGCAAAACTGCAGGATTGCTTGATTTCGGCTTCCAGACCTTCGCGAATCTCATCCAGCAGCCAGGGAATCTGCTGGACGCTTAAAACCTCTCCGCTGCCCAGAATCATCGCCGACCGCACCATGTTGCGCAATTGGCGAATGTTGCCCGGCCAGCGGTATTGCTCGAACAAATGCAGCGTCTGCCGGTCGATGGCGGTAATCCTGCGCGCCGATTCGGCGGCAAATTCATTGACAAACAGCCAGACCAGCTGCACGATATCCTCCTGCCGCTGACGCAGCGGCGGCACCATCAGGCGGATCCCACTGAGACGGTAATAAAGGTCCGCCCGGAAAGTCCCCTGTTCGACGGCTCGGACAATCGGACGATTGGTGGTGCTCAGAATGCGGACGTTGACATACACCGGATCATTGCCGCCAACCCGTTCAAAGCACATCTGCTCGATGGCCCTGAGCAGCTTGGCCTGAAAAGCCGCCGGCGTCTCGGTAATCTCATCCAGCAGCAGTGTTCCGCCGTGAGCGGCTTCAAAACGCCCCTTGCGGCTGAACAGCGCCCCGGTAAAAGCTCCCTTTTCATGGCCGAACAACTCGCTTTCCAGAAGCGACTCGGTCAGTGCCGCACAGTTGACCTTGATAAACGGCCCCTCGCTGCGGCGGCTGTTTTCATGAATCAACTGGGCCAGCAGTTCCTTGCCGGTGCCGCTTTCGCCTTCAATCAGAATCGGAGCCGAGGTCGGCGCGGCACGTTTGGCCAGGTCCACCGTCTGCCGCAGTGCGGCACTATGCCCGGCGATGCAGACCGCGGTGCCGGCCGGATAAATATAATCCATCGCCGCATACGGGTGGGCCGGAACAAAGCAATCCAGCACCCCTTCGGCCTTGCGGCGATCCACAGGCTTGACCAGAAATTCGGCATACCCCTTTCGCAGAGCCTCCAGTGCCTTGCGGGACGAATCCTCCGAAGCCACCAGCACCAGCGGGGCTTCCGGGTTTGAGGTCCGAATGGTGCGGAGTATGGATTCGGCCGCGTGGGAATACAGCGTCAGAAACGACTCGGCGACAAAGATCAGATTCCAGCGGATGCGTTCGATGCGGCTGGTCGCCTGTGTGTCGCTGACGGCAACCGTTCCCCGGATACCGCGGCGCGCAAGCTCTTCCAGAAGCTGGGCGGCCTGATGTGAATCCGGCTCCAGAATCAGCACATTGGACATCACTGTTTCACTGGGCGTTGGGGTCATTGCCGGCAATCCGTTGTTTCAATTCTTCCTGATTTTTCTTCAGCCATTCTATTTTTTTCCGCTGGGCCATCGCTGCGGACGCCCAGGTCGAATTGGGATATTCGGCGATTAGCAGGTTGTACAAATCCACCGCTCCCTCAGGGTTTTGCTTTCGGGTGCAATTGGCCGATTGATACATAGCCCAGGCCCGGATGGAATTCTGAGAGCCTGCGGTTTCCGCTGAGGCAAGGTCATAAAATCGCTTTGCCCGGACGAAATCTCCCACCCGGTACAAGGCATCCGCGGCGGCAATCGCGTTCAGCGGCGTCGTAACCTGATCCAGCCGGGCAAGATTGGGTTCGGCAGGACCCGCAGCGGCGGGCTGCGGCTGCAAAGCCGGCCTGACCGGATTTGCAACGGCCGAATCCGTGTTGTTAGCCACTGCCGCTTTCTGCACAGGAGCCGCCTGACCAGCCTGTTTGGGCAACTGCAGCGACTGGAGCTGGCTGATCATGTCTTTGAGCGGACTGGCCTGAACCGGCTGATTAGGCTCCATCGCCGACACCTGGAGCATTTTGATCTGCTGCTGGAGCTGGCCGGATTTTTCGATGACATCCGGATTTTGATTCGCTGACGCATCCGTATCGCCGCCAGCCAGCAGGGTCATCGACAGGATGATATGCAGTCCGATGATATTCATGGTTTGACCTCCTGCGGACTGACGCCCGCAAAAGCCAGGGCCGCCTTGTCATATTCCTTCTGATAGGTATAAATGCGACCCAGAATTTCGAATGTTTGCCTGCGTATCTCGGAATCCACCTGGGAATTGGACAAAATAGTCTGGCAAATCGTTTCCGCCTGCTTGGGCTGTTTGAGTTGTTCGGAAATCCGCGCCAGCAGCAGCCCGGCCTGCTGGGCCCGATAAGCATCCTGAATATCAGCCATGACTTCGTTCAGTTCGCGGCGGGCCAGTTCGTAGTCGCCCTGAACAAAATAGCATTCGGCCAGTTCCAGCGTCAGCCAGGCCCGAAGCTGGGAATCGGCGATAAATTCTATCTTGCGCCGCAGCAGCGAGATCGCCGCGTCCGCCGCGTCAATCGACCGCAGCACCTTGGACCGCGTTATCAGAATCTCACAGGAGTCGGCCTGATTGAGGCGATCCATCGGAATGCTTTCAAGAATATTCAGCGCCCCCAGGTAATTGGACTGCCGCATCTCAGCCTCGGCCAGTTCCCGGATAATCTGCACATAGTCGCGGTTGGACATTTTGCTGCCCAGTGCAATGCGCAGCGCCTGTGAAGCCTGCTGATATTGCCCCAGTTCAATATACGCCGCCCCGAGCATGGAGCACATCGACACGATACGGGAATCATTCTGATCCGTCATCAGTTCCATCGCCCGTCCAAGCCATTCCTTGACCGCCGTCCAGTCTTTCTGCAGATAGGCACAGCGTCCCAGGCCGTAGGCTGCATCAATCTTGCCCGGACGATTCAGGTCCATCTGAAACACTTTCTTGAATAAATCCGCAGCCTGAGCGGTCTGACCGTTTTCCAGCGTGGCCTGAGCCAGATAAAGCGTCGCCTGGTCGGCGGCCTTGCAATCCGGATACTGCAGCAGCATCTCGTTCAAATCCGTGCTGGCCCCGGCATAATCTTTCATGATCGTTCGGATTTTACTGGCTTCCAGATAGGCAAACGGTGCCAGCGGATTATGAGCAAAATGACTCTGAATCAGCTTGTATTCGCCAAGACCGGCCGCATACTGATGGTCAAGGTGATACATCTGCCCCAGAACATAATGGGCATTGGGCGTACGATGATCGCCGCGATACCGCAGCAAAAACCGCTGCCACATGGAAATCGATTCTGCAATCAAATCCTTCCGGTAACTGTCAAAATCATCATAAGATTCCGGGTTGATCACAACCGCATTCTGACCATCATAGTTCCACATCAGACCCGCCGCCCCGCTGACGACTTCGGCGGCATACTGCTGCGGCACATAAAGCAGATACGCCGTGACGGGTCGGCTGCGAATCACCGAATCTATCGTTTTCCAGGTCAGCCCGGTGCCGGATTGGGTCGCCACCTTGACAAGCACTTCCTGCAGCGGACTCTGAAGGCAGACCACAGACCATTGGGTACCCACGCTGCGGTTGGTGTCATAAATGATCTTCGGACTGCCGGCGCCTTCACTGATTTTGCGTCCCGCATGAGTCAGCACCTCGCACAAGGCCGCCTGGTCCATGTCGCTGGGCCAGATATCACCGAGGCTGTCCGACCACAAATGCCCGGGCAGCTCAAATTCGCCGGGATGAAGCCCCATCACAAAACGGCTTAACGATTCGGACGCCATGAAATACAAATCTTCTTCGAGACTGGCCGGCAGAATCCCTTCAAACGCCTTCAGCAGTGCCGCAGTCTGATAGGCATACCTGCGGGCCAAAAGATATTCACGATTCTGGTAATGGGTCGTCGCCAGATAATAACTGGCAAGCCCCCGCACCATGGCCGAGCGACTCTGCATCGCAGCGGTAAACAAGGCATCCTGCCCGGCGGCTTCACCCTGCCGCTGCAGGCAGACCGCCATACGAAGTTTCAGATAGTCCAGAAGGTATTCATTTTCAAGGGTGGACGGCGAGAGGTTCGAGCTGATTTGCTGATAGACATAACAGGCCTTGGCATATTGTTTGGCCGCATAAAATGCATCTGCCGTCTGCAATGAAACACCCTGCTGGAGCTGGGCGAGTTCGTCACGGGTCAGAGGACTTGAATCGGCCAAAGCTTGTTCCGGCTGCGGTTTTGATACTGAGCTTGTGGCCGCGGCCTCCGGAATCGGCTCAGTACGAGGAGGCGACGGGAGTTGCTCGGCCTGAACCGATACCGGCCCGACAACAGTCATCGGACGCAGCCAAATCACACCGGCCAGGGCAATCATAATCAGAACATTGATCCCCAATATGGCATACAAAGGATTCATCCAAGTTCTGGAGCCGGATGTACCGGTTTTCTTGGGGGACGAGCTTCGGGCAGTCAGGTCTTTAATAAACGAAAAATCGCCGACAAACAACTCCTCGTGCGACGGATGCATATTTACACCCGCACCAAACGGCTCGGAACTGCCTGGGCCTTTTTCGAGATTGTCAATAAATAAATCTTTTTGGCTCATCCGTGAACCACTGTCCGCTTACATTGTTTAACATTTTTACATTATCCGCGCACTATGCCGGCCAAACTCGATAATGCAATCCTTATGCCATTTTACCTAAACCTCCATTAAATCCTTAAAAACAGCATCTTGTGGGATTAAAAAAAAAGACATCGATTCAGAGTGTATGCTTTCGATACAAAAAAAATGGCTGACAGGGATGCCAGCCATTTCAGTCATTCTATACCAGTTGATTAGTATTTATGCGGACTCTTTAAGAGATTGTCCATCGCCAAACAAATCAACCTTGCCTTCCACAATCTCTGAGGTCACCACATATTTGCCGGGTTTGGGTTCTTCCGGCAGGCGATACATCAATTCAACCATCAGATCTTCCATGATACCCCGCAGGGCACGGGCTCCGGTATCTCTCGCTATCGCCTTATGGGCCAATAACTTAAGCGCTTCCGGGGTAAACTCCAGCGTTGCATCTTCCATCTCAAAGAGCTTCTGATACTGACGGACCAGAGCGTTCTTGGGTTCGGTCAGAATCTGTACAAGGGCATGCTCATCGAGGGCGGTTAAGGCCGTTATAATCGGAAGCCGACCAACAAACTCTGGAATCATACCAAACTCAATGATATCTTCCGGAGTAACTTGTTTAATAACCGTACTGTAATCGACCTTTTTATCAGCTTGCTTGCCTCCCTGTTCGCTGTCAAAGCCAATCAGCCGCTTGCCCAGACGTTTTTTGACAATATTATCCAGCCCGACAAAGGTACCGCCGCATATAAACATAATCTGGCTGGTGTCAATCTGGATATAGGCCTGTTCAGGGTGCTTGCGTCCGCCCTGCGGAGGAACATTAGCCATGGTTCCCTCCAGCATCTTGAGCAGAGCCTGCTGTACGCCTTCGCCGGACACGTCGCGCGTAATCGAGACATTCTGAGTCGTCTTACCAATCTTATCGATTTCATCAACATAAACGATGCCCCGCTGGGCAGCTTCGATGTCATAATCGGCATTCTGCAGCAGCCGCAGCAGGAAGTTTTCGACATCTTCGCCGACATAACCCGCTTCGGTCACGGTTGTTGCATCGCAAATCGCAAACGGCACATTGAGCATCCGGGCCAGCGTCCGGGCCAGCAGGGTTTTTCCGGAGCCGGTCGGCCCAATCAGCAAAATGTTGGATTTTTCGATTTCGACATCATTGTCATTGCTGTCGGTGTGCAGCAGACGTTTATAGTGGTTATGCACCGCCACAGAGATTTTCTTCTTGGCGTCATCCTGGCCAATCACGTACTGATCCAGAAATTCCTTGATTTCGCGGGGTTTTGGGACATCTTTGGCCACAGCCTTGTTTTTGCCGCGACGCTGTTCCTGCTTGATGATTGTCGAGCACAAATCCACGCATTCCGGGCAGATAAACACCCCGCCGGGACCCTCGACAAAGACCTCATATTGCTTTTTGATACGACCGCAAAAGCTGCACAGTTCCCGTCGTCCACTCGAACCTGAATTTTTTGCCATGCTTAACTCCACATTTCTGTTTTATAGTTATACTATTGTAGCAGAAGAATTCCCATTGTTCCACTTTTTTCTGACGACTTGGCTTTATCAGGTATTCGAACGGTTCCTCTCGGAAAATAGTCAAATAAACAATCATTATGCAGGAGGCAGAAGATTGATTTTACCTGTATTTAAGACTACAATATTTATATACTTTAAGCGAATGAGGACAAAATATATAGATTACTCGTAATATTCAGAATCTATTCTTGACGGATTCTAAATCGAAAATACAGGATTCCTTGTGAGAAAAAAAACGCAGGTCAGCCTAAAACAGATTGCCGAAGCCACCGATTTGTCGATCACCACGGTATCTCGGGTGCTGCGTCAGCAGGGGGAAATCTCCGATGAAACCCGCAAACGGGTACTGAAGGTTGCCAGGGAATTGAATTACCGGCCGAATCTGCTGATTCAGGGGATTCAGACCGGACGGACGGGGAATGTGGGGGTCATGGTCCCGCCGTACAATCCTTACTGGGCGGAGATTCTCAAGGGAATTCACGACGAACTGGTTGAAAACGATTACGCCCCGGTGGCATTATGGGATGAATCCATTCTGGCCCATGACAACCGGGAAGAATTTATGCTCAAACAGATGCACCGGCTGATTGACCGCCGGGTGGATGGGGTGATCCTGTGGCCCAAAGTCAGCGAGGTTTACGGCGCCCATCTGGATGAACTGGAATCCCGCGAGCTGCCGGTGGTAACAATCGACCATGAACTGGAATTTGCCGATTCGGTTGTCACGGATGAACAATTGGGCGCAGAGCTGGTTGCTCGCCATCTGTACAGCCAGGGCCACCGTTATATCGGCCATTTGGCCGGTGATCCGCACTGGACCTGGGCCCAGCAGCGACGCACCTATTTTGAAGCGGGCCTCCGGCAATACCCCGATGCGTCCTGCATCACCATGGTGGGTTCGGATGATGCGGACAAGGTGCCCGGCATCGCTCGGATGCTGCTGAGCCTGAAACCCAGACCAACCGCGATATTTGCCTGCAGCGACTGGGTGGCCTACGAAATCTATGCCGCCGCCGCGGAAATGGGATTAAAGATTCCGGACGATTTATCCGTGGTCGGCTACAGCGACGACACATCCAGAATGTCGATGTTAATTCATCCGGCGCTGACCACCATTCGGCAGAAACCGTATCAAATGGGCCAGGAAGCCGCCCGCCTTCTGATGGAGCGGGTCAATAAAATCAACACCTCGGATAATCGCGTCCGTACCAAGATGGGCTGCGAACTGACGGTTCGCAATTCCACACGAAAACTATAATTCAAATCCGCATCACGTGTTCACCACGATTCGGGACAGAAACTCAGCCAATAGGCCGATAGTTCCCGAAAATCCTGATAGTCAATTTGCTGATCACCGCTGAAGTCCGTCTGCAATTCCGCACCCGACATCATCCATTCATCAATCAGCCTGTCCAGCAGTGCAGCATTCACCACGCAGGCGGGCGTTATCTTGACGGCAATGTCTTTACTGAAATCGGGAATTGTACAGGTCAGTAACCCTCCTGTGGAAGCCGAATGCTGCCGAAGGAACCGCCCGCCGGGGACACGGGTATGATAAAAGTCCACTTGATAAAGACCGTCGGCCAATCCCTTGACAGTTATGGATTCGCCGGAAAAAATACCGTTGGCAGTCTGACCGTATTGACTGTCGATATCATAAATCCACAATAGGGCTTTGTCCGGATGGATCAGACCGATTGAATCCAGCAGGTATCGCCCATTGGGAGCGAATTCATAACTAGTGATATCGAACCAGTCCTGCCCGGTGTTTTTGACCTGCACGGATTGCTGCCCGGCGGACAGGCTCACCGATACGGTAAAATTGTTGGCCCCATTGGCAAAGCTCGAACTGAATACCTGCACCCCGTTGACCAGCACGCGCAGGCTGTTGCTGCCCCAGGACGAAACCTGCTTGACATGCAGGATTAGCTTTCCCGCTTCGGGCATGGTCAGATGAAAGGTCGGGTCCGTCTTGAGGGTAGGCTTGGAACTGCCCTGCAGATAGCGGGATAACTTATCCATTCCCGGAAATGTGTCGCCGACCAGCGTGAATTCCTTTTGTGTCGGCACATAATAAAAATCACCAATCTGAGGAGTGGCAAAATAGGACGGAAATCCGGATACCGCCCGCGGCGCCGGCTGCATCCCCGCCAGGTCTTGCCCCGCAGCAAACATCGCCAGCGGACCAAAGACCTCATACATCCCATACGCCTCAATATAGGAATCCCACCACCACAGATGTGCCCCGCCTTTGGCCATAAAAGCACTCCAGATACCGTTGTGCAGAACCAGCCCTTCGAGCATCTGCGTCTTATACGGCTCAGGCAGATTGGACACATTGGTTTCTGAATTCATCCCGTTGACCGACCCGGCACCGTATTCTCCGAAAATCACCGGTTTCTGGTAAGTCTGTGCCAATTCGAGCGTGGTGGTTTTAAACGGCTCGATGACCGGCGTGCCGTAATGATGCACCTGCACCAGATCAATCGTGGGATGATTCCAGATAGGCTCAAAACCGCTTTCGCTGGAGCTGGTGGTAATCAGATGCCGATGGCAATCGATGGAACGGATGTAATCGGCCATCTCCTGATGCCAGGCAACGACGCCGCTGCGATTTTTGCTCCAGCCATCGGTAAACTGCACCTCATTCCACAGTTCCCAGGCCAAAATCGCCGGCGAATATCCCCAGCGGGCAATGATATACCGGTATTTATTTTTCGTCAGCTTCTTCGCTTCAGCATGCGTGAAGAAATCCTCGGGCTTGCTTAAAAAACCGCCATACGCCGCATTCGCGATATTATAAGGATTCTCGCTCCAGTTGGGATTCACCGTGGAACTGAACTGCCCGTGATGCTGCAAAACCAGTTGGATCGCTATCCCCTGCTGCTCGGCAGCCTCCACCAGCGTATCCAGCCGCTGGGCAATCTGGAGACTGTATCGGCCCAGATTCTGATAATAACTGGAATAATCCGACCGCCATTCCAAGATGCTGCAATTGGAAAAATGCGTCATCCAGAGCCGGGTCCAGTTTTCACCGACGGCACCCATATTCTGAAAATTGTACAGAAACGTCCCCAGCCCGTTACTCGACCAGCACACATTATGGCCGATGGGCAGATAAGGGCTGCCGTTGTCATATCGCAGACAGGCCGGATCAAGCCCATCGCGGCGAACGATTCCTTTTTTTGCACCTGGGACACACTCGAAATCGCCGACATTGTCCTGCTCAAGCGTCAGCACTCCATTTTCATACACGACAATATCATAAACATAGCGTCCGATCTGCAGCGGAGCAAAACGGAATTTCCACAACTCCGGCCCGGGATTGCGATATTTTTCCGGATTGACATCATAGACTTCATACTCCCGGCAAAAGAACGCCGGCACCTGCCAGACCGTCTGCTCCGGCCCGGTGACAACCGCCCGAACATCTACCACGTCCGGGTCGAAGGGATTGCTGTAGGCCGTATCAAGCGAGAACACAGCCTCATATTTGGCAAAACGCTCCACGCCGGCGGCATTCTCCGTAATCGAGGTTATCCCTACAGCCAGACATATCGATGGAGCGCATACGACAACAAGCACCATGGCTTGCACATTCCGCCCAACACTATCAAGACTTCGTTTCATGATCACCCCGGTTGATTCATAATGGATACAAAATCCCGCCCTAAAAACAGGGGCCTCATTGCGGACGTGCCGAACAAGGCCCCTGAACTTCACATCTCAAAAACAGGATTCTTCCGATATGGATTACTGGCAGGCCTCGAAGATATTGGAACATCCCAGCCAGTTGCTGGCGATTTCCACGAAATCATACAAATCGATCTTGCAGTCGGGCACACCCTGGGCCGCCGCACTGGACACATCGCCGTAATAATAGAAGCCGCCGGCCTCAATCGAAGCGGTACAGGAATTGCTGTTGACATGCACCGTCACGGCATCCGTCGCAGTCCACAGACCGTCATCAACCGTCAACTCGAACACATACGGAGCATTGCCGTTGGCTTCGGTAGTGTTGCCCAGTTGAGTCAACGTAACGGTCGTGATTGCTGATGCGGGTGAATTCAGCGTCACTGCCGGACCGGCTGTCTGGGTCCAAGTGTAAGTCAGCGGCCCTTCCTTGCCGTCATCCGTCGATGCCGAACCGTCCAGCGTCACAACCACGCTGGCAGGATTGAGCCATTTGAACTGGTCCGGACCGGCATTGGCGGTCGGAGGAATATTATCCGAAGCCAGGAATGTCCAGAACACACCCGGATAATTGGGGTCGCCGCCTTGGGGGACACCCTTGAAGCCATCCACCACCCAGGTATAATTGGCCCCCGGCGTCAGTGCCGGCATCGCAATGCTGGATTTGTCTTTCGGATTGCTAACCGTGCCGATCAGCGTCAGCTTGTCTTTGTAATTTGCCGACGTAATATAGGTATTCGGATCCGCAGGATTGGGTTCCGGCGTCTGTCCAAACCAGACTTCCGCTTTATCCAAATCCAATTGCGCGTTCGTCCAGGACAGAACCGTATCCTGACCAATAATCGCGATTCCTCCGTCGGCAGGAGTCGGATCTTTGGCAATATAGCCCAGTTCCACATCAATAAAATCCCAGTTGGTCCATCCCCAGACGGCATAAATCGTAATGGTATTTTTGCCCTCATTCAAATCCACCGTCATCGGCTTGTTCAGCCGGAGGGTATCCCAGGCCGGGGCCCAGCGGGACCACAACTGCCAATTGCCGTCCACCGAGCCATACAGCTCAACGGAGGCAAATAAATCTTCGATAACCGCCTGCTCCGACCAGCCGTTATTGCCTTCTATCGCAGCCGCTGCACCCCAGCCAATCAGACCTGAGAAATTCTGATCCACAAAGGTAGTCCCGTTGACTAATATATTGTCGTACCGTTCATTATCACCGGCACTTCGCTGTCCGATTTTCATGTGATATGTCCCGGCACGCGGGGCGTTGACAGTCATCTGAATCTGCCCGTTTTTATCCCAATTCGGAGCCGCCTTCTGAACCGACACATAGCGTCCGCCCGAACAATCCCCATCGCTGCCGATAACCGCGGTATCCACCAGTACCGCATCTTCGCACTCGAATCGCGTCCACGAAGACACCGGCTCCGGCTGCACCAACTGAACATTGTCAAAATAGAAGACGCCGGACCCGTTTCCGCCCTGCAATGTAATAATGATCTGAAGCCATGTGGCACCGGTGACATCATAGCTTGAAATATCCACACTGAACGTCTTGGCCGCAGTGGGAGACCACGCACCCCAGTCCAGCGGCGCTGAACCGCTGCCGTCCCGCCATTCCGCGGTGGCGCTGGTAAATTCCTTCCACCCGCTGGGACTGTCGCTGTTGACGGCAATCTTGTCGGCAACCTTGGTCCACGAACTGGCCGGCCATTCGGACTGCACCATCGTCAGATCGAATTTCAGTGTCGTGTTGGCAAAACTTGCCGGAATCATCCCGCCCGGGGCATTCCATTGCAGGCACCAGTACCCCCCATTCGTTGTCACAGCCAGACTTGATGCCCCCGTCGTAACGGTTCCCGCTGTCTGGCTTGCGGCAAGAACCGGAGACCCTTCCCACCCCGCAACCCAACCGTCCAGTCCGCCTTCAAAGTCGCCTATCACAATGCCATAACCATACGAAACCAATCCAAGAACCGCCACAATAAGTACCATCCTCTTCATGTCTTTCTCCTTTCGAATGGATTTATAATGATCGTACTTGAAATTTTCCGTTTTAACGCGACTAAGCTCAGCGGCTTCAACCACGTGCTTCGTTTGCTCGCGGAATAATCATACCCGTTGGGTATATATGAGGTTGGATGTAAACAGATATAGATATGTAAACCCCTGGCCGCAGGGTTTATGTGACAAGCGCAGACAAAGCAGTGATTTCGAAAACTTCTCATCGACTACCCTCACCGTCTTGACAACACATCACTCCAGTAAATTAGTCTAACCAAAACGAGTATCAGAGTCAATACAATAGTGTCCGATAATATCGTGCTTAATAGTTGCGGAATTATTTGTTTATCAATGAATGCATATATTCCGGACAATGCTATGCCGTTTTCAAGGCAATCTATTATATGCAATTCTATACCTCAATTACCTTGACAGGATAGCATGAGATTACAACTGGTGCATTAAAGCCGGGCTGCAGAGGATATATAAAGGTCAGAATTGCAGGGATATAGAAATGCTCAGCCCCATAAAAACAAAAAAAGATTCAAGACAAAACCTCGATTTCTTTCACATGCCGAATCGTTTGTGCAAACCCAGATTGCAGATATATTGCATATACAAACAGGCCTTGCTGCCATGCCAGACTTGCTGTCTTGTTGAATTTAAAAACGCAAATCTTCGGCATTGATGATATCTTTATTCTTATGGATCAATTCAATCCGCTGCTGCACGCAGGCAAAGGTCCGCCTTGCGTCCGGCGGGGTATTGATGGTATAGTCAACGAGTTTCTCGACCGTGCTGGTTGCCACATGCAGCCGGGTATCCGAAGAACCATAATAAATATAAACCGTACCATCCGGGTCTGCTATCCAGCCATTGCTGAATACCACATCAGACACATCGCCGACTCGCTCCACCCCTTCGGGCGCCAGAAAATACCCGCCCGGCCGATGCGTCACCCGCCACGGCTCATCCAGCGCCGTCATAAACATATACAATACATACCGCAAACCCGCCGCATTGCCCCGAACACCATGAGCCAGATGCAGCCAGCCTTTGTCGGTTTTGATCGGAGCAGGCCCCTGCCCATTTTTGACTTCTTTGATGGTATGATAAACACGCTCATCAATAATGTTCTCTATGGCAATCTCGGCCGCATCCATCGTGTTTGCCAGACCCCAGCCGATACCGCCGCCGGAGCCGGCCTGTATAAAGTCATCCTGCGGGCGCGTATAAAACGCATACTTGCCGCCGACAAACTCCGGATGCAGGACGTGGTTGCGCTGCTGGGGCGACGGCGTTTTCAGATTTCTGAGCCGCTGCCAGGTCTGCAAATCCTTCGTGCGGGCGATGCCGCCCTGGGCCACCGCCGAGGACGTATCCCCCGCCGGTGCATTGGGGTCTTTGCTTTCCACGCAGAACAACCCATATATCCAGCCGTCTTCATGCTTGACCAGCCGCATATCGTATAAATTGGTCTCGTCGGCATCCAATTCCGGAATCACAACCGGGTAATCCCGAAAACGAAAGCCTTCAACACCATGGGTGCTTTCGGCCACAGCAAAAAAAGATTTGCGATCCCATCCTTCCACGCGAGCCATCAGGCAGTATCGGTCGCCCAGCTTGATCGCGCCGGAATTAAATACCGCATTCACCCCCAGCCGCTGCAGCAAAAACGGATTATCCCGGTAACTGAAATCGTACTTCCAGATCGGCGGCGTATGGTCTGCCGTCAGCACCGGATTGACATATCGTCTGTACAGACCGCCGATATCGGCCAGCGGCCGGTTGGGCCGGCGAATCAATTCCTCATAACTGCGATGAAGCTGCTGTAATTTTTCCTTAAACTCTTTTTTCTTCATACAGATATACGTATCCTGCCTGATAAATTCCTTGTTGATGCGGCGGGTGAGCGATCAGCCGCCTGCGGCCCCTGCGGAAGAATCATACCCGCTGGGCTGTTTTTCCGGTTGACGGCTCCAGTTGCCAAATCATTCCATCCAGACGACGCATAATTTCAAGGCACGCCCGTCCGCTGTGATACGGACACTTCCACTCCGATACCTTCGGCTTGTCCGGATCAGGCCGGCCATCCTGATAGACCTTCCAGAACCAGTCGCCATGCTCTTTATCCACCTGATACGTCTCGATATACTGCCAGATCCGCCAGGCTGTTTCCATAAATTCTTCTTCGCCGCCAACCTGATAGGCATTCAGGAAACCCACCACCGCCTCGGCCTGACACCAGAAGTGCTTTTCGGTAACGATACGCCCCGCCGCATCGGCCTCATAAAAAACCCCCTTCCAGCCGTCAAGGCCCTCCACATAAACCCCCCGCGCAATCCGAACCGCCAGGTCCCCCACCTCCGCAAGAAGACCGGGATGATTTAACACTTCCGCCGCTCGATGCAGCAGCCAGCTCCCCTCAATGTCATGCCCAAACGATACCCGCGAGCTCTGACTGTTCCACTGTGCATCAAAAAACAACCGAAAATGCCGTTTCTGGGAATCGAGGATATGCTCCCGGAAAATCGCTATCAGTCCCAGCAGCCGTTTTCGCAGCAGGTCGTCCTGCCACACCGAATACAAATGCGTATAAGCTTCCAGCAGATGCAGATGGTTGTTCATCGATTTGGGAACATCCATATCCTCTTCACTGAGCCGCTGATCGTGCGATACCGTCCAGTTGCGATCCAGGGATTCATAATAGCCGTCGAATTCTTTATCCCGGGCGTGATTTTCAATCAGCCCGAAAACCTGCCGGGCTCGCCCGAGAGCTTCGGTATCACCGCTGAACAGATAATATTCCACAAGGGCATAAATCACAAACGCCTGCCCATAGATTTTTTTGGTCGCATCCAGAACCTGGCCGTCATACCGCAGCCGCCAGAATGCCCCGCCGCATTCGACATCCCAGAAAGTCCCCATGAGCGTCTCGTAGGCATAGCGGGCCATGTGGACACACTCATTGCCGCCTCTGAACCGGGCCAGCGCCGCAAAGGTCCACAGCAGCCGGGCATTCAGAATCAGCCCCTTGGGACGTTGCGCATCCACCTCCAGCGCATTGGTCATCCAGCCGATAAACCCCCCATGCTGCCGGTCCGCCGCGTGGGTCAGCCAGAAAGGAATAATATTGTTATGCAGCTCATCTCGGACACGCTGCCGAAACAACCGCATAGTCTGTGCATTCATGTATATGTCTCCACCGTCAAGGAAGTCCCGGGGCCAATCCCTGCCCTGATCAATCCTGTTCCAGTTTATGATACCAGTTCCATTTCAAAAACAACGACGTCACCGCAAGCACCCCCACCGATATCCAGAAGCCGCGCCACTGCCGGATAATCAGATAAATCGGGATAGCACACATCGATACCTGCCAGACAATACCCACCGCCACATTGACCATATCCCGCCCAAACGCCCGATTCGGACGAAAACGCGAATCCTCCGCCTGCACCTGCCGGCAAACCGGCCCCCAGAATCCCCAGGGACGAGTACGCTTATAAAATTCCTTCAATACGCCCATCTCTTCCGGCCGGGTCATCAGCGATACCACCACCGACACCAGGCTGCTCAGGGCAAAGATAACCAGGAAGGCATACATCTGCTCCATATCCGGAAACAGTTTGGGCATCACCAGCGAACCAGCCATCCCGCCTACCATCCCAGAAAAATAGCCATAGCCGTTAAACCGCCACCAGTGCCATTTGAGCACATTGGGGGCGATATAGCCGCCATACAATCCCGCCACAATCCATTGCAGAATCGAATTAATCGAATCGGTCATATAGCCAAATAACACCCCGACAATCACAATCAGAATCGAACTGGTATAACTGAGCAGAATCAGGCTTCTCGGCGCCGCCTTGGGATTCATATACCGCTGATAAATATCCCGCACGATATACGACGCCCCGGCATTCAAAGTACAGTTAAACGTACTCATAAACGCCGACAGCAGCCCGGCCAGCATCACCCCCAGCACGCCCACCGGCATATATTTATTCAGCACCAGCGGCATAATCTGCTCAAAATCCACCTTGTCGCCCATCGAATTAAGCTGCTCGCGGAAAAAAACAATTCCCAGCACCCCGATTCCTCCAATCAGCAGATACCGCGGCAAAAACAGCGCCACATTCGTAAACCAGCTCATCAGCGACGCTTCCCGCGGATTGCGCGTGGATAAAATCCGCTGCATATCATAATTGGGCGCAGGCCCTGCAAGGCTGGCCAGCAATCCTTTAAACAGCATTAGTGTAAAGAATATCCCAAATAAGCTGTAACCGTCTTTGGCAATCTGGGCATTGCCTGCCGACAATATCCCCGTCCAGTCCAAATCCAGCTTCCAGCCGAAAAACAAATTGTGCCACCCGGACGGAACCGCGCCGACCAACTGCTCCGGCGCCACCTGCGTCATCGCAATCCAGGCCACAAAAATCCCCGATAGCGTCATAATCACAAATTGAATCAAATCCGTAACGACCACACTGTACATCCCGCCGGCAATGGTATATACCGTCGTAATCCCCATAATCACAAGGGCATACGTGTTCGGCGTCCAGTCCCATGGCATCAACGGCTCAATAAACTTGCCAATGCCTTTAAAGGCGTAAGCCTGAAAACCAATCACGCTGATCAGGGCAAATATCACCACACTGATATGCGACAGCCGCGTCCCCATATTCCTGCCGAATCGAATTTCGATCCATTCCGCCCCCGTCATCACCCCCGACCGGCGCAGCCACATCGACAGATACACCATCAGGAATATCTGGTTAAAGCATGGCCACAACCAGGGAATCCAGATGCTTTTTACCCCATACAGCACCAGCAGCGTCACCATCCACATCGTGCCGGACACGTCAAACATACCCGTCGCATTGGCAACCCCCAGCAGATAATACGGAATCGAATTTTCGCCCAGAAAATAGGAGTTGATATTCTTGCCGGCACGCTTGGAAACCCATAGGCCAACCAGAACTACCGACACCATGTAGCCGATAATAATGAGGATATCAACACTATGTAACGTCATGTACCATCCCGGACGCAAAAAGGTCAAACGGCCATCTCTGCTTCACTTTACTTTTCGGAACATCCTGCCCGATATGCCCATCGTCAAACATCGCAAAGTCCAATCTCTGATTTCACATTCGATAGCCATAGTGTACACACCTTTTCCATAAAAATCAACGTTTTTATATACTTTAATATTTGCGGAACGATTATCTGGCCGTTTTAAACATCCGCCGCCCCACCCGGAAGCTAAAAACAAGCCCCACAAGGGACTCAAAACGAAAAACAACGGAAACAGTCCGCTCAAATTTTCTTCGCAGAAAAGAATAGCTTGTTAAAACAGGTTAAACATCCAGTTAGCGATGTGGCACCAATTTGAGAGTTTTTTGCCCCTGTTAGAGAGAAAACATACCCCGCAATGAATGTGTTTGATTCCCCGAAATATAGGTTTTTTGCGCCAACTCCACCCCAAATCCCCGTTCAGTCCATTTGTTTTAAACGATTTTGAACACCACCCAATCGACGTTTCTGTATCTTATTTATTTATAACAACTTATATAATTTTTAATAATTCTTAAGGCCGTTTTTACACAGTTTGTCAAATAGGCAATAAACCGGACAAAAAAATCTTTTTCTCCATAGGTTCATTAAAAACAAGGACTAATAAAAACCTCATATTTTTTTTGATTTTTCGGCTTGAAGCTCAAGCTCAGCACGTTATGATGTCGTATTAATTAGTGGCAACATATTGATATTAATCATTGAATGACAACTATATATAGTGGTATACACGGAGGCTTGTTCATGTCAGAAGAACGGATTTCGAAACAGGATTTAGGAAAAGCAGTGTCGGGTTTTCAACCCTGGGCTGGCTCAACAGGGAAAAGAAAACCCGGCTTGAAAATAGAGCAGCATTTTTCAACGCCAGGCGTACATCCCTTTGACCAGATCGAATGGGAACATCGAACCGCAAAAATCGCCGACGAAAATGGCAAAGCTATTTTTGAACAAAAAGATGTCGAAGTGCCGGCCAACTGGAGCCAATTGGCGACAAAAGTGGTCGTTAGTAAGTATTTCTACGGCGATGTCTCCACCGGCCAGCGTGAAAATTCGGTCAAACAGCTCATCCACCGCGTCTGCAGAGCCATTGCCGACCGCGGAAAAAGAGATGGCTATTTTGATACCGACGCCGATGCAGACAATTTCTATCAGGAATTAACATGGCTTTGTGTCAACCAGTACGGCTCATTCAATTCGCCCGTCTGGTTCAACGTCGGTCTGTTTGATGTGTACGGCATCAAAGGCAGTGAACACAACTTCTACTGGGACCAGAAGTTAAATAAATCCATGCCCTGCTCCAGCAGCTATGAATTCCCCCAGGCCTCGGCCTGTTTTATCCAGTCCGTTCAGGACACGATGGACGACATCATGCGGCTGGCCCGCAGCGAAGCCATGCTCTTCAAGCACGGCTCCGGCACCGGTACCGATATGTCCACCCTCCGCAGCAGCAAAGAAAAGCTGTCCGGCGGCGGCAAACCCTCCGGCCCGCTGAGCTTCATGCGCGTCTATGACCAGATCGCCGCAGTCATCAAATCCGGCGGCAAAACCCGTCGCGCCGCCAAGATGCAGTCATTGAAGATCCACCACCCCGATATTCGTGAATTCGTCACCTGCAAAACCGAAGAAGAAAAGAAGGTCTGGGCCTTAATCGAAGAAGGCTTCAGCCCCGACGAAGCCTATAACAGTGTGATGTTTCAGAACAGCAACCTGTCGGTTCGCGTCACCGACGAATTCATGGAAGCTGTCGAAAAAGACGGCAAGTGGACAACGATTTCAGTCACCACCGGCAAGCCCGTCGAAGAACACTCCGCCCGTGAACTGATGGAACTGATTTCCGAAGGCACCCGCGTCTGCGGCGATCCCGGCCTGCAATACCATTCCACCATCAATAAATGGCATACCTGCCCCAACTCAGGCCCCATCAATGCGTCCAATCCCTGCAGTGAATATATGTTCATCGACAATTCCGCCTGCAACCTGGCCTCATTGAACCTGATGAAGTTCCGCCGCGAAGACAGCTCTTTCGATATTGAAAGCTTCAAACGGGCAATTCGCCTCTATATTATTGCACAGGAAATTCTCGTCGATAACGGCAGCTATCCGGAAGCCTCCATCACCGATAACAGTCACAAGTTCCGCCCGCTGGGGCTGGGATATGCCAATCTCGGCAGCCTCGTGATGAGCCTGGCCCTGCCCTATGATTCCGACGAAGCCCGTACCTGGGCAGCGGCCATCACCGCCATCATGACCGGCACCGCCTACGGCGTCAGTGCCGAGCTGGCCTCCATCAAAGGCCCCTTCTCTGAATTCGAAAAGAATCATCAGCCCATGCTCAATGTCATCTCGATGCACCGGGAACACGCATACAATATTCCTGAAGTGCATTGCCCCGACTATATGCTCAACGCCGCCAAGAACGCCTGGGATCAGGCCTTCACCCTCGGCAGCCAGTATGGCTATCGCAATGCTCAGGTGACCGTTCTGGCCCCGACCGGCACCATCGGCTTTATGATGGACTGCGACACCACCGGCATCGAGCCGGATATCGCCTTAGTCAAGTACAAACTGCTGGCCGGCGGCGGCATGCTCAAACTCGTCAACCGCACGGTATCCATGGCCCTCGAACGCCTCGGATACAGCCCCGAAGACATCAAGGAAATTACCGACACCATCGATAAAGATGACACAGTGGAGACCTCGACCAAACTGCGGCCTGAACATCTGGCAATCTTCGACTGTGCCTTCAAGCCCAAAAACGGCAAGCGGCATATTCTGTATATGGCTCATATCAAAATGATGGCCGCCGTACAGCCGTTCCTGTCGGGCGCGATCAGCAAGACCATCAACATGCCCAAGGAAAGCACCACCGAAGAAATCATGTCGGCCTATATGGAAGGCTGGAAACGCGGACTCAAGGCCGTTGCCATTTATCGCGATGGCTCCAAACGGCTCCAGCCGGTCAACACCGACAGCAAGGCCCACAAAACCGACAAGAAGACCGCCAAAACCGAGGAAGCGGCCCCCCAAAGACCGTTCCGCAGACGTCTGGCCGAGACGCGACACAGCATTACCCACAAATTCTCGGTCGCCGGACACGAAGGCTATCTGACTGTCGGCCTGTATGAAGACGGACAACCCGGTGAATTGTTTATCACTATGGCCAAGGAAGGCAGCACCGTCGGCGGCCTGATGGACGTCGTCGGCACCTGCGTATCCATGGCTCTGCAATACGGCGTTCCGCTGATTACCCTGGTGGAGAAATTCCGTCATGCCCGCTTTGAGCCGGCCGGAATGACCTCCAACAAGAATATCCCGTTCGCCAAGAGCCTGATTGACTATATCTTCTGCTGGATGGGCTGTCAGTTCATCCCCGGCTATGCCGAGAAAAATACCCCCAATCGCGGCGGTTCAGCCGCCACCGAAACCCCGGCGGCCGCAACAGCCAAGCAGATCGTAGAAAAGACCCAGGACCTGGCCAAGAAAATCGATCAGGCCCGGGCCATCCAGAAAAAAACCGCCGCCCCGGGTGAAAAAGGCGGTAATGGCGAAACCGCCCCGTCACCCAAAGCCGGCTCGCCCCTGTCCAACCGCTTCGGCGGCGAAGGACTGGCCGACAAAGTCGCCGAACTGGTCAATTCGGTTCTCACCGAACCCGGCACCGGCGACGCCCAGGTTATGCAGCAGTTCAATGCCCAGTTTGACCACTTCCAGGATGATGCCCCCGCCTGCGATGTCTGCGGTTCCATCACCGTCCGCAACGGAACCTGCTACAAGTGCTTCAACTGCGGCAACTCCATGGGCTGCTCGTAAATAGCGTAAATATAAAAGATATTCAGGCTCGGGTATTCATATCCGGGCCTGTTTTTTGTATTTTCGTATTACTGGATACCGTTTTACCTGTATTACACAATTGTTTTTTTCTTTTTTTCACTCAAAACGGTTGACAGAGCGGGTTTGTCCGTTATAATAAGCCGCTTTCTAAAAGAATCTTTGGGAGTACTATCTCTATGAAATGTTATATGCCGACAAAAGAGACGGTGGAACGCAAGTGGCATCTGGTTGATGCCAGTGACAAGGTATTGGGCCGGATGGCTGCCCGGATCGCGATGATCCTGATGGGCAAGACCAAACCCATCTACACTCCGTCTGTCGATACCGGCGATTTTGTAATCGTCATCAACGCTGAAAAGGTCCGCGTCACCGGCAACAAGGCCCAGACCAAGGTCTATCAGACCTATTCGCGTTACCCCAACGGCCAGAAAACCATCAAATTTCAGGACTGGCTCGAAGAGCACCCGGAACGGATCATCCAACTGGCCGTCAAACGCATGATGCCCAGAAACAATGGTCTGACCCACCAGATGCTCAAGAAACTCAAAGTCTATAAAGGCAGCGAGCATCCGCATGCTGCTCAGCAACCGCAGAAATTGGAACTGTAATCTTTTATTGAAGGATATAAAGAGGTTATGACGGAAAATCAAAACATCAGCCCGTTGATTGACCCGAATATTCTGGTCGGCAAAACCGCATCTGCACCGGCAGTCCCCGCCGCTCCCAAGAGCGGATTCTGGTGGGGTGTTGGCCGGCGTAAAACCAGCGTTGCCCGCGTCCGTATCAAACCCGGCAAAGGTGAGCTGAATATCAACAGCCGCAAGGTTGAAGAATACTTCAAGCTGGAAAAAGACCGCAATTCGGTCAAGGCTCCGCTGAAATCCATCAACGGCCTGACAGATTTTGACATCTACGTCAATGTGGATGGCGGCGGCATCACCGGCCAGGCCGGCGCGGTCATGCAGGGCATTGCCAGAGCGCTGAAGAACTACAATCCGGCATTCCTCAAGGAACTCCGCGACGGCGGCTTCCTGACCCGTGACAGCCGTGCAGTCGAAAGAAAGAAATACGGCAGAGCCGGTGCTCGCAGACGCTTCCAGTTCTCGAAACGTTAAACGCGTTTTTATCCTGTGTTTCCTACAAGGCCGTCCGTTTCGGGCGGCCTTTTTTATTGGCCCGGCGGATTGTGTCGGGGCCGGTTTTTGAAAAATGGTTTGCTTTTTTGACCTTCCGGATTTTTAATCTCATCCGGCATACTCTATCGAAAGGACGTTTATGATTCGCGTGGCAATTATTGGAGCCGGTGGTTATACCGGCGTGGAATCCATAGAAATACTCCTGCGGCACCCGGAAGCAAAACTGACCTATCTGACCGCTCAGCAGGAATTCGGCCGGGCAGCGGATATTTATCCCCAGTTGGCCGGCCGCTGCGACCTGGCAATTGAGCCGCTGGATTTGGATAAACTGGGCAAGCTGGCCGATGTCGCCCTGTGCTGCCTGCCGCATAAGGTTTCGATGAGCATGGTTCCCAAGATGCTCGCCGCCGGCGTCAAAGTGGTGGATTTCAGCGCCGACTATCGCATCCGGGACCTGGCCACGTATGAAAAATATTACGAGCCGCATACGGACAAGGAAAATCTCGCCCATGCGGTCTATGGATTGCCGGAATTGTTCCGTGACCAGATCAAGGGCGCCCGGCTGGTCGCCAACCCCGGATGCTACCCAACCGGGGCGAGCCTGGCACTGGCCCCCCTGCTGAAAAATAACCTGATTAAGCCGACCGGCATTGTCCTGAGTTCCGTTTCCGGTGTCTCCGGCGGCGGCAAGAAACCCACCCCGGGCTTTCATTTCCCCTATATGAACGAAAATATGTATGCCTACAGCGTCGGTGTCCATCGGCACATGCCGGAAATGGAACAGGTCGCCTCGGATATGGCGGGCAAGCCCGTCGAGCTGCTGTTCCAGCCGCATGTTGGCCCGTTTGACCGGGGCATCTTTACCAGCGCCTATTGCGACCCGATTGCACCGATTTCGCCGGACACGCTTAAGAAAATCTATCAGGATTTCTACAAAGGTGAGCAGTTCGTACAGATTCTCTCGACCCCGCCGGCGGTCAAAAACGTCGCCAGGACCAACTACGTCCACATCTTCCCCACCTTCGCCAAGGGCAAGGTCGTGGTCTTTTCGGTCATCGACAACCTCATCAAAGGCGCCTCCGGCCAGGCGATTCAGAATATGAACCTCATCTTCGGATTGGATGAAACACTGGGATTGAAATAAGATGAGCCACGGCATACTCACAGTCGCATCCTGTCAATTCCCCGTCGCCGGGGATATTCGGGCCAATGCCGAATGGATCCGCCGGCAGATGACCGAGGCGGCGGAAAGCAACGCCGATATCGTGCATTTTTCCGAATGTGCCCTGAGCGGCTATGCGGGAACGGATTTTTACACCTTTGACGACTACGACTGGGGCCTGCTGAAAGATAAAACACTCGACATCATGGCCTTGGCGGCCAAGCTGGGCATCTGGGTGGTTCTGGGAAGCTCGCACCCGCTGACCCTGCCGAATAAGCCGCATAATTGCCTGTACCTGATTACGCCGGAAGGCCGGCTCGCCGACCGCTATGACAAACGCTTCGGCACCGAGGGCGATTTGCAATATTACACACCCGGTGACCGGTCGGTGCTGTTTACGCTTAACGGCGTGCGGTGTGCCCTGCTGATTTGCTTTGACCTGCGGTTTCCGGAGGTGTACCGAGACCTCTACAAACAGGGCGTACAGTGCATCTTTCAATCGTTTTACAATGCCCGCCAGACCGGCCAGAGCGTCCACAGCCAGATTATGCGGCAGACCATGCAGACCCACGCGGCCTGCAACCATTTCTGGATCAGCATGACCAACTCCTCGGCGTGGTTCAGCCCGTATCCATCCTGTTTCATCCAGCCCGACGGCCGGATCATCGACCAGATGGAAGACCACAAGGAAGGCTTTATCCTCAATCAGGTCGATACCAGCGAAACCTTCTACGACCCATCCGCACCATTTCGTGAAATGGCTATCCGCGGCAGGCTCACCAACGGCCCCGGCCCGCTGGACGACCCCCGATCAACCCATCATCAGGAGTTGTAACGCCTTATAACCATTGATAGAATAAGAGAAATACCCCGTATCTGAAGGAGAACAGTAATGTCACAACTGGTTGAGCCCGTCGAAGTAACCTGGAAAAGAGCTGCCGCGATATGGTGGAATTTCACTTGGCGGCAGTTAGCTGTATTTGTCATTATTGGATTCCTTAACTGGCTGCTCGATGCGTGGGTATCAAACATGGATGACGGAACTTTTTATAAAAGCTGTGGCGTTTTGTTCGGGATTAGGATTGTTCGTGTTGTTTTTTCTGATGAGCTTTGTGATCATCCATAGCATTCTTGATGTCAACTACTGCGACTTTCGAATTCTGCTGATCAGGAAAGAGTTGACCCCGGAAGAAATCACTGCCGCTCAAACGGAAGAAACAGCACGAAAGCAAAGGGAGCATCATCATAATATCACCTGATCTTATAAAAATCTGATGAATTAAAAATCCGAAAGCCTATTTCGTGACAGATTTTGGAATAAATTGATATGAACAATCCCTTCTACATTCTCGATGTCTTCGCCGAAGACAAATATGCGGGCAATCAGCTTGCCGTGGTCATGGATGCCGGTAATCTGACCACGCCGCAGATGCAGCAAATAACGCGGGAGTTCAACTTCTCCGAAACGACCTTCATCCTCTCCGATACAACCCGCAACGGCGGCTACGATGTGCGAATCTTCACCCCCGCAGCCGAAGTCCCGTTTGCAGGTCATCCGACCATCGGAACCGCCTTTGTCCTCCAGGACAAAATCGAACACTGGGCGCGCCAGACTGTCACCCTGAATCTCAAAGTCGGATCGATTCCTGTAAATTATACAGCCCTCGACAATCACCAGCGCATCTTATGGCTCAAGGCCCCGCAGCCGCAGTTCGAAGCCTGTTTCACACCGCAGGATTTTGCTCCCGTTCTGAATCTCAACATCGCAGACTTTGACGACCGCTTCCCCGTCCAGTCGGTCTCGACCGGCCTGCCGTTTATCCTCGTCCCGCTGTGTACCCTGGACGTCGTCCGTCGGGCCAAAGCCAACCTGGAAGCCTTCGAGCTGTTTCTGAAAACCCACGACACTGCCCGGATGATCTTTCTATTCTGCCCCCAGACGCAGGACCCGGCCAACCACATCCACTGCCGGATGTTCGGCCATCTTTACGGTGTGCCCGAAGACCCCGCCACCGGCAGCGCTAATTCCTGCCTTGCCGCCTACCTGACCCGCTATCGCTATTTCGGCGACAGCAGCATCGATATCCGTGTCGAACAAGGCTATGAAATCGGCCGCCCCTCGCTGCTGTATCTGAAGGCCGAACGACATAACGAAAGCTTTGACATCCGCGTTGGCGGCAAAACCCATATCACCGCCGCAGGAACACTGCTATAGCCGCAATATTTATCGCAAGGTTTTACTTGCGAAGTCGCCGCGTTTGCATCACAATAGAGGGAATTTATACCGTGATAGAAAACAGGAGTAACGGAAATGACCAATAAAACGATTACAGCCCCCAAAGGCTTTCTGGCCGCGGGGCTTTATTGCGGCATCAAAAAATCGGGCAAGAATGACCTGGCCCTGATGTACTGCCCCACCGGTGCGGTGGCGGCGGCGATGTTCACCACCAACAAAGTCGTCTCGGCGGCAGTCACCGTCTGCAAAGAACACACCAAAACCGCCAAAACCTATGCCGTCATCGTCAACAGCGGCAATGCCAACACCTGCACCGGCACCCGCGGTCTGGCCGCGGCCAGGGCCATGTGCGGCAAAACCGCCCAGATGCTGGCTCTCAAGCCCCAGCAGGTCCTGCTGGCCTCCACCGGCATCATCGGCCACCAGCTCCCCATTGACAAAATTACTACCGGCATCGAAAAAGCCTCCGCCAAGCTGAGCGACTCCGCTGCATCCGGACTGGCCTTCGCCAAAGGCATCATGACCACCGACATCCGCTGCAAACAGGCCTGCAAGACCGTAAAAATCGGCGGCAAGACCATCACCCTGGCTGGAACCGTCAAAGGCGCCGGCATGGTCGGCCCGAATATGGCCACCACCATCGGCATCTTCACCACCGACGCCGCAATCTCTAAAGCCATGCTGCAAAAGGCTTTATCACTGGCTATCGGCCAATCCCTCAACCGTCTCACCGTAGATGGCCACCAGAGCACCAACGACACAGCCATCCTCTTAGCCAGCGGACAGGCCGGTAACAAACCCATCACCAAAAACGATACCACCTTCAAAAAATTCGCTCAGGCCCTGATAGAATTGTGCACAGACCTGGCCAAACAGATGGCCCTCGACGCCGAAGGTGCTACACGGATGTTTACAGTTGTGATTAACGGCGCAAATACCAAAGAACAAGCCCTCATCGCCGCACGGGCCGTGGCCAATTATGACCTCGTCAAGTGCGCCATTCATGGCGGCGATCCCAACTGGGGACGCATCATTTGTGCCGTAGGTTCCTCCGGTGTCAAGCTCAACGGCGACAAACTCACCTGCTCCATCGGCGGCGTCACCGTCTTTCGCAACGGCCAGCCTGTGAACTTTGACCCTAAACAAGTCAGCCGGATTATCAGACAGAAAGAGCATACTATTGTCGTAAATCTCGGTGCCGGCAAGTACTCCGACTTCTGCTATGGATGTGACCTAAGTCGTGAATACGTAACAATTAACGCCGATTACCACACGTAACTGAGTCGTTTTTATTGGACTATATTCAAGACCTATAATATCTTTTGCAACAAAACAGACAACTGCCTCGCGTTTCTTGCACGGAAAATGCTTGCAATCGGGGGGCAAATCATTAAGATTGGGCGAAATTTTTTGTTACTATTAAAACAATATTTTGTTTGAAAGGAAAAAGTCGTGAAAAGATTAACAAAATCTCTGGGGTTGTTTCTGCCCTTGCTGGCTCTGTCGAGCCCGGTAATGGCCTCTGAAACTGCCGCCCAAACAACCTTCGGTACAGAATGGGGAGCTCCCCTGGCCGCCCTGACCGCATCTGTTATCGCATTGTGCTTTGCGGTGTATTTCTACAAGAAAATGATGTCGGCCTCCGCAGGCAATGAAACCATGATCACCATCGCCGCCGCGGTCCGCAAAGGCGCCTTCGCCTATCTCGGCCAGCAGTACAAGGTCGTCGCGATGGTCTTTGCCGTGCTGGTTGTTGTCTTTGCGGTTCTGGCCTACATGGGCATTCAGAATCCCTTCGTGCCCATCGCCTTCCTGACAGGCGGCTTGTTTAGCTGTCTGTGCGGTTTCCTCGGCATGAACACCGCCACCAACGCCTCCAACCGTACCGCTCAGGGTGCCAGCGAAAGCCTCAACCGCGGCCTTCAGGTCGCCTTCCAGTCCGGCTCCGTCATGGGTCTGGTCGTTGTCGGCTTCGGTCTGCTGGATATCTCCCTGTGGTACCTGTTTCTCGATAAAATCATCTACACCACAAGCAACATGGCCTCAGGCGTGCAGTTCCTCGGCCTGACGCTGGTTCCCAAAAACATGGACGCCAGTCATAAGCTCGTCGAAATCACCACCACCATGATCACCTTCGGCATGGGTGCTTCAACCCAGGCCCTGTTTGCCCGTGTTGGCGGCGGCATCTACACCAAGGCTGCCGACGTCGGCGCCGACCTGGTCGGTAAAGTCGAAGCCGGTATCCCCGAAGACGATCCGCGTAACCCCGCCACCATCGCCGACAACGTCGGTGACAACGTCGGTGACGTCGCCGGTATGGGTGCCGACCTGTACGAAAGCTATTGCGGTTCGATTCTGGCCACCGCTGCCCTCGGCGCCGCCCTGCCGCTGAGCGCTGTCGTTAACAGCGGAATGCACCCGATTAAAGCCGTAATGGCCCCCCTCCTGGTCGCCGCCATCGGTATCATCCTGTCCATCGCAGGTATCTTCCTGGTTCGCTGCAAGGAAGACGCCACCCAGAAAAACCTGCTCAAAGCCCTGCTGATGGGTACCCTCGGCAGCTCTGTCGGTATCCTGATCGTTCTGGCAATTCTGGCCACCACCGACTGGATTAGCTGGGGCATCTTCGGTTCAGTCGTCTCCGGTCTGATGGCCGGCGTCATCATCGGTCAGATTACCGAATACTACACCTCCGACGAATACGCCCCGACCAAGGGCATTGCCAATCAGGCCAAAATGGGCCCGGCAACCACCATCATCGACGGTTTCGCAACCGGCATGTACTCCACCGGTCTTTCGGTGGTCACCATCGTCATCGGCATCATCCTGGCCTTCATGTTTGCCGGCGGCTTTAAGGATTTCGCCATGGGTCTGTATGGCATCGGCTTTGCCGCTGTCGGCATGCTGTCCACGCTGGGTATCACCCTGGCCACCGACGCTTATGGCCCCATCGCTGACAACGCCGGCGGCAACGCGGAAATGTCGCATCTGCCCCCGGAAGTCCGCAAACGCACCGACGCCCTCGATGCACTGGGCAACACAACCGCCGCAACCGGAAAAGGCTTTGCAATTGGTTCAGCCGCTCTGACCGCCATGGCTCTGCTGGCTGCCTATATCGAAGAAATCCGCATCTGGGTCGGTCGTCTGGCCGAACAGGGCAGCGGCATCTACACCGTCGGCAAAGTCAGTTTCTTCAAAGGCACAACCGCCTCGGCCCAGGCTCAGGCCGCCTTTGATGCCATCAAAACCGACGGCGCCATCCTGCTGAGCAACACCAACGCATCGATTCTGGATTTTGTCAACGCCTACAACCTCAACATCATGAACCCCAAACTCATCTGCGGCCTGTTCATCGGCGCGATGATGGCGTTCATCTTCTGTGCGATGACCATGAAGGCCGTCGGTCGTGCCGCCGGTTCGATGGTCGAAGAAGTCCGTCGCCAGTTCCGTGAAAAACCCGGCATCATGGAAGGCAAAGAAACTCCGGATTATGCAAGCTGCGTCGCCATCTCCACCGCCGGTGCCCAGAGAGAAATGATCCTGCCCAGCTTGCTGGCCATTATCATCCCCGTCGTCACAGGCCTTCTGCTCGGCGTAGCCGGCGTTATGGGTCTGCTGACCGGCGGTCTGACCGCAGGCTTTGTGCTGGCTCTGACGCTTAACAATGCCGGCGGCGCCTGGGACAACGCCAAGAAGTTCATCGAAAAAGGCAACTTTGGCGGCAAAAAGTCCGAACCGCACAAGGCCGCCGTCGTTGGTGACACCGTGGGCGACCCGTTCAAAGACACCTCCGGCCCCAGCTTGAACATCCTGATCAAGCTGATGACGATGGTCAGCGTCGTCTTCTCCGGCGTGGTCGTCAAATTCGGCCCTGTTATCGCCGAAAAACTCGGCATGAGCATGAATTTCTAATGCATTGACGATTCCACCTATTTCGGTTATAGTGCAGGGACGTCCCGGTTCGGGGCGTCCCTTTTTTATTGTGGTATTTATTGGAGATTGTGAGATTGGCAAAGACAAAAACAACACCTGAACGGAAGTTTGCGATTGAAGCGGCCCGGCTGGCCCAGGACCGTCATTGCACCGATGTCGTCGTCCTGGACCTCAGGGGCATATCCCCGGCCACCGATTATTTCGTCATCGCCACCAGCACCAGCGATCGGCAGGGCAAATCCGTCGCCGATGAAATCAGCGACATGGCAAAACACTATGACCTGAAGAAATACGCCTCCGCCGGCTACCAGCAGGGACGATGGATTCTGATCGATTATATCAATGTCGTCGTGCATATTTTTGACCCGGAGATGCGGTCCTATTACGATCTCGAAATGCTCTGGGGTGACGCCAAAAAAATCCGCTGGCAGCGCGTTAAGAGAAAAGTCAAAGAGTAATTATCAAACAGAAAAAGGCTCTGTCGAAATAATTGAGTATTTTAACCCCGAAGGGGTCGCAAGTATCATAGCCGGAGGCGAAGCCTCCGGAACAAAGAATTGTCTTCTTTAAGCCCCAGCGGGGCGACAGAATAAATCGTTTCTGCATAGCCTTATAAAAAAGACTGCCCCGGAAAGTAACTCTGCTTTCCGTCAGGGCTAAAGAATTTGAATAATTCACATAAGTTTGAGCACAATGATATGAAACCTGTCCTTGAAATACTCGAACAGCGCATCAGCGACGCACTGGCCAACGTCAGCGGCCTGCCCAACTGCCCCGCCGTCGTCCGGATAGCCACCGACCCCAAATTCGGCGATTACCAGGTCAACGGCGTCATGGCTGCGTCCAAGCAGCTCAAAACCAACCCCCGCCAGTTCGCTGAAAAGCTCGTCGCGGAATTGAAGCTGGACGATATCTGCCAGACCCCCGAAATCGCCGGCCCGGGCTTCATCAACCTGCGGCTGACCCCCGAATTTCTGGCAAACGCCCTGATGAATATCCATCGCGACGCAAATCTGGGCATCGAGAAAACGCAGGTCCCCCAGACCGTCGTCGTCGATTACTCCGGCCCCAATATCGCCAAACAGATGCACGTCGGCCACCTCCGCAGCACCATCATCGGCGACTGCATCTGCAGGATGCTCGAATGCCTCGGCCATAACGTCATCCGACAAAACCACATCGGCGACTGGGGAACGCAGTTCGGCATGCTGGTGCAGTATCTCTATCAGAAAGCCGCCGCAACGACAAACAGCAATGACCCCGCGGCCATCGAAAAGGCCCTGCAAAATATTCATATCGCCGACCTGGAGGAGTTTTATCAGCAGGCCAAAAAACGCGACGATGAAGACGAAGCATTTCGCAATGCCGCTCGTCAGCGGGTCGTCGAACTGCACACCGGCCAGAATCCGCTGACCCTGACCCTCTGGCGGCAAATCGTCAACGAATCCCGCAAACACTACCTGCCCATCTATCAGGCCCTGCATATCACGCTGAAAGCCGAAGATGAACGGGGCGAAAGCTTTTATGCAGACAAACTGGAATCCGTCGTAAAACAATTGCAGGACAGCAAATTGGCCGTCGAATCAGACGGCGCCGTCTGCGTATTCCCCGAAGGCTTCACCAACAAGGAAGGCGCCCCCCTGCCGTTCATCATCCAGAAGTCCGATGGCGCGTTTCTGTATGCCACCACCGACCTGGCCGCGATGCGTTTCCGTCTGAAAGACCTTCACGCCAATCGCATTATCTACGTCACCGACGCCCGACAGGCCCTGCATTTCAAGATGCTCTTTGCCGTCGCAAAAATGGCCGGATGGGCCAATGATTCCATCAAACTGGAGCACGTCACCTTCGGCACCATGCTGGGCACCGATGGCAAGCCCTTCAAGACCCGCACCGGCGGCACGGTCAAACTGGCCGAGCTGCTCGACGAAGCCATCCAGCGGGCCAGGGACGTCGTCGAACAAAAGAATCCGGAATTGCCCGAAGAAAAAAAGGCCCGGATCGCCGCCGCCGTCGGCATCGGCGCCGTCAAATATGCCGACTATTCCAACAACCGCGACAGCGACTATATCTTCAGCTTCGACAAGATGCTGGCCATGGACGGCAACACCGCCCCGTATATGCAGTACGCTTACGCCCGCATCAAATCCATCGAACGCAAGGCCCAGGGCCAGGACCTCGATGTGCAGGCCGAACTGTCGGCCATCGGTCGGATCACCCTGACCGACCCGGCCGAAATCGACCTCGCCAAGCACCTGATTCGCTACGGCCAGTCCATCCAGAACGCCGCGACCGAATGCCGGCCCAACTACCTGACCAACTACCTGTATGAGTTGTCCGGCGCCTTCAGCCGGTTCTATAATGCCTGCCCCGTCCTGCAGACCGAAGGCCCAACCCGTACCGCCCGGCTGCTGCTGTGCGACCTGACCGCCCGCACCATCCGCCACGGCATGAGCCAACTGCTGGGCATCGACGTCCCGGAACAAATGTAAATCCAGGCTTCTTTCCTGACATAAAAAAGGCCCCGTTTTTGGGCGGGACCAACACTCAATCTGTATTTTTCGGGCAGCTCAATCCTACTTTTCGCCGGCAATAACCTCGGCGATATTCAGAATATGGTCTTTGATTCTCCGATACGACGTCAGCAGGTCGGTATAAATCAGGCTCTTTTGCGGCGGGGCCATGCCGGCTTCCACCCGCGCCAGATGTCTGGTTCGGCTTTCTTTCACCAGGCTGGTGATGGCATTGTTCCTGGTATGCGACAGACTCAAAAATTCAGAGGGACTGGCTACGCCGCCAGTTACGGCTGCAACGATGGAATCCAGAAATTCGGAAACCTTGCCGTGAAGGGCTTGCATCTCCTGCATGGCTTCCCCGGAAAAATGCAGATTATGGTCGCGCATCTTGAGCCGCAGCTTGATGACGCTGGCGATATAATCGCTGATGGATTCGAATTCATCCGCCATACGGATTTGCCGCCGGTTCTCATGAATCATGTTCTGCGAAAGATTCCCTCGGATAACGCTTCCCAGAAACTCCGTAATCTCTTTCTGCATGACATCCAGATCATTTTCCGTCTGGAATATTTTCTCGATGCGGTTGCGATCAATTGTATCGCTTTGCTGTGCCTCGCCCAGAATTGCCATGGCAGACTGACACATTTTGCCCATCTGTATGACTTCTTTTTCGGATTGTTCCAGGGCAATAATCGGCGTATCAAACAGGCGGACATCCAGATACGTCAGCTTGGGAGCCTCCGGTTTTACCTTCTCAGGGACAAGCCATGTTAAAAAACGTGTATAGAACCCCACCAGCGGTAAAAAGACCAGCACATTCAATATCTTAAAACTGGTATGGGCCGTCGCGATCGCTTTCTCGGCATAAGGATATGTCACCGCAATATCGGTATAGACCGCGTCTTCAGGATGTTGACACCCTAAAAATTGAATGATAAACCAGACAACTCCCTGAGTCAGCACAAAAAACAGCGGCGTAATCCAGATGACTCCCAGAATATTAAACAAAACATGAGCGTAGGCCGCTCGTTTGGCGTTTGCAATGGTGCCCAGCGAGGCTAAAACCGGTGTAATGGTTGTACCGATATTTTCCCCCAGAACCAATGCTGCTGCGGTGTGAAAACCGATAATTCCAGTCCCCGCCAGGGCCATTGTAATACCCACGGTTGCCGACGAGGACTGTACGATGGCAGTGACCGCCGCCCCCACCAGGATACACTTGACAATTCCCCAGTAGCTGTCGGCCTGAAACTTGCTGAACCAGGCGATAAATTCCGGCATGGTTCGTACGGGAGTCAAGCCTTGTTTCATTAAATCCAAACCGAAAAAGACCATCCCAAGCCCCAGCACAAAGACGGCAATGAACCGAATCCGATCGGATTTGGAAAACAAATAAAATAAGGCCGAAAAACCAACCATCGGAAGCCCCCATTGTTCCAGGCTGTAGGCCATAATCCAGGCCGTGACGGTCGTGCCAATGTTAGCGCCGAGAGTCACGCCAATGGACTGCTTGAGCGTCATCAGGCCGGCATTGACCATACCAACCACCATGACCGTCGTCACGGAACTGGATTGAATCAGTCCTGTGACCGTCATGCCGGAACCTATTCCTAACAGAGGATTATTGGTGGTAAGGCCTATCAGCTTGCGCATTTTTTCACCCGCCACCGCCTGCATCCCGTCGGACATGTTCTTCATACCCAGCAGAAAGATTCCAAGTCCACCAAAGACATAACAGATAATAGATACTGTATGAGACATATTTTGTCCTTATTTGATGCAAATAGAATGAATTTGAGAAGCATAACCTTAACCTGCCGGGATCGTCAAGCATTATATCCAAATATCCTAAGTAAATATCCAACAGGATTTTATGACTCTGGCACCCAGAACGAAATGACCTGTCGCAGGACTCACTCGCTCCGAACGAACCCCAATCACCGCACACAAATTTTCACTTCATTGCAGCCAGTCTGTTTGATAAAATAGCCGCCAGTTTAAGAATAAAATACTTAAAGGTATATTTATGAATATGACACAAACGGTATTATCTGTATCTACATCCTGCCGCAATCAAATGCTCAACATCACCCATCAGGTTGAACAGATTGTGTCCCAGAGCGGTATCCAGGATGGAATTGTCACTGTTTTTTGTCCACATACCACTGCCGGGATTACTATCAATGAAAACGCAGACCCCGATGTCTGCCATGATATCCTGCTGACCCTCAACAAGCTCCTGCCGCAGAATCTGCCGGGCTATCGGCATTGCGAAGGTAATAGCGATGCCCACGTCAAATCCAGCCTTGTAGGCTGCAGCAGGCAGGTTATGCTAAACAAGGGCAGCCTTGTGCTGGGAACCTGGCAGGGCCTGTTCTTCTGCGAATTTGACGGCCCAAGGACGCGTTCGATTCATGTCCAGATTATGGGCCAGTAAACCATAAACAACTGTTTACAAGACTCGCCTTGTCTGCTATTTGAAGTGACAAAAAAAATGGCGAGGTGGTGGGTCCGTCTGGGGGGGAAAACGGATAGCCACGTAGCCTCGCCGAGGTTTATGACTTCGACTGCTTCGATAACCAGAAGCAACCGCAGTATTCAATTATCAAATATAGTTCCTTTTAATGCTCTTGTCAATCCTGTATCGTCAAAATTTAAGGAAAAATTGAGGCTTTTTTCATAAAACTCTCTTAATTTTGTATCCGTATTTATACCGACTGATTTAACAAACTTTCCCAGAATCACATTCTCTGCCGGTTAAATCACGAATCAAGACAGAATTGGCAAGTATTGAAATTCAAAGCACTTAGTCTCAGACAAGCTGGATACCGTATCGACGAAATAAAAATGCATCGATACATTCATAGCGCCCCAAATCCCCTTGCCAACGGCATCATTTTATCATACATTACACACTAACGATTCAGGCCCAAAGACGCCTGACAGGACAAAAAAGAACATCGCCTCAGGACGAGAATTAACGCGAGAAAAACAATATGGCAAAGAAACACAACGTCGTTGAAGATATTCAGAAGAACGCACGCGGAGTCTATGACAAGATCATGGCCAGCCAGAAACCCACGATGAGCACGCCTGTGCGCTCGCTGGCCAATGTCAAATACCTCGAGAAAAAAGGCCACTTCCAGATTCAGGATAAAACCAAAAACAGAACCCTGACCGTATCCACCGTCAAGACCTTCGCCCAGACACTCAAAATGATGGCCCTGAGCAAAGAGCTCATCGAAAAAGACGATATGGCCACCAAAAGAGAGGCTTACTACATCTCGAAGAACTGGGGCAAGGCCGCATTTGCCGAACAGCCCGAATCCGATACCATCATGGACGATATCGAAGCGATGTTCGGCGTCAACCGCGAACAGTTGAAATTCGTCCCCGAGGAAAAAGGCGGTGACGTCGCCGGCAAGCTGTTGGTCTTCGACAAAGACGCCTCCGGCAAGAAACTCAAAATCGACTGCACCAAGTTCGGCTCCGGTGCCTACTCGATTCCCACCGATGTCGAAGACCTCGATTTTCAATCCGACGCCAAGTTCATCCTGGCCATCGAAACCGCCGGCGCCTTCCAGCGGCTGGTCAAATACGACTACTGGAAGAAAACCAACAGCATCCTCATCAGCATGGGCGGTGTTCCGACACGGGCCTGCCGCCGATTCATTCGGAGACTGGCCGACAAACTCAAAATCCCGGTGTATGCCTTTGTCGATGGCGACCCGTACGGCTACTTCAACATCTACCGCACACTGAAGGTCGGCTCGGGCAACGCGGCCCATCTCAACGAATACTTCTGCGTCCCCCAGGCCACCTTCCTGGGCGTCACTCCGCAGGATGTCATCGATTACCAGCTCCCGACCCACCCGCTCAAGGATGTGGACATCAAGCGGGCCAAGGACGCCCTCAAAAACGACCCCTTTGTCAAGCACCATAAACCCTGGCAGGCCGCCATCAACCAGATGCTGAATATGGGTGTCCGTGTCGAACAGCAGGCATTCGCCAAGCACGGCCTCGAATACGTCGTTACCGAATACCTGCCGTCCAAGCTGAAAAATCCGTCGAAGTTTTTACCCTGATTCGCCCCTGTCAGGATATCGCAATGAGCCAGATTGCCGACCGACTCAAACAGATTCAGGACTCGATCCTTGCCGCCAGTGACAAAGCCGGCCGCAAGCCCGACAGCGTCCGTCTGATTGTCGTGACCAAAACCGCCACCCCCGAACAGATTCTGGAGGTGGTACGGGCCGGCTTCACCGAACTGGGCGAAAACCGCGTCCAGCACCTCAAGCAGATCGCCGACCAGATCACCCAGTCGCTCGCGGCAAGCGGCCAGGCCGACATCGCCTCCCGCATCCACTGGCACATGATCGGTCACCTCCAGCGCAACAAGGTCAAACCCACCCTGCAGGTCTGCTCGCTGATTCACTCCGTCGATACGCTGCGTCTGGCCGAAGAAATCGACACCGCCGCCGCCAAGTTAGCCATCCACGCCCCCATCCTGCTTCAGGTCAACTGCTCCGGCGAGCCGCAAAAATACGGCGCCCCCGTCGGTGCCGCCTTCCACCTGGCCGAACAGATTCTGTCCATGCCCAACCTCCGCCTCGAAGGCCTGATGACCATGGCCCCGCTGACCATGGACAAAGACATCGTCCGAAGCTGCTTTGCCCGCGCCCGCGAACTGTTCGACGAGATGCGCACCGAAAAAGTGGCCGGCTCAAAATTCCGCCACCTGAGCATGGGCATGAGCCAGGATTACGAGCTTGCCATCGAAATGGGAGCGACCATGGTTCGCATCGGCTCTGCCATCTTCGCCTGATGCTGCGTGTTCCCCTTTTTTCGCATTTGCGTCCGATAACCCCAAACTCATTGTATTTTAACATTAAGTCCCCCCCCGCACCATGTCGATGCAGTGAATAAGACTGGAATAAAATCCAGATATATTTGTTCTGCAATAACGGGTTCAGGAAACAATGGTAGAATTACAACCCACAGACACAGGGGTATTGAATGCCGCCGCCGGCCATATGCCGACCCTGACATTCGTATCCGACCGTCTGAGCCTGACCGACACGGTTCGCACACGCCTTGCCGCGCGTCAATGGTCCGGCCGGCTGATCGATCTGACCCGCTTCTTCGACGCTCAGCTCGACACCTTCAAGCCGGGTGCTGTCCTGCTGGATGCCGGCGACGTACACCTCATCAACTGGAAGCAGCTCGACGACAAAATTCGCCTGCTGGACCAGGCCAACATCCCCGTCATTCTGCTCAATTGGCCCGTGTCGATGGAATTCAGCCGTTTTCGCCTGGCCTCCAAAATCCGCAGTTCCTCCATCGAAGAGGTCTGGGCCCGCATCGAATCGGCGATGTGCTTTGCCCTGGCCCTGGCCGAAATCCCCCAGCAGGAAGAACAGCAGCGTCAGCTCCAGGAACAGCTCAAAATCGCCGGCGCCGTCCAGCGGAATTTCCTGCCCCAGACACTGCCGGCCACCGACAAGGTCCGCTTCGCCCACGTCTATCACCCCGCACAATGGGTCTCGGGCGATATCTTCGACGCCGCCCGCCTCGATGAAACCCACATCGGCTTTTACATCGCCGACGCCGTGGGCCACTCGGTGCCCGCCGCCCTGCTGACGATGTTTCTCAAACATACCGCCGTGCTGCGTGAAACACACGGCAATCAATATCATATTTTCCCCCCCAGAGAGGTCTTGAACCACCTCAACCGGCAGATGATTCTGCAGCACCTCAAGGGCTGCCTGTTCGCCACCGCCTGCTGCTGCCAACTGAATACCGACACGATGGAACTGGCATTCGCCCGCGCCGGCCACCCTTACCCGCTGCTGCTGCGTCCCGGCCGGGAACCGCAGCAACTGCACAGCCGCGGAGGTCTGCTGGGCGTATTCGAGGAGATGGAATTCGAACAGGTCCTCGTCCCGGTCCAGTCCGGCGACAAGATCCTGCTCTACTCCGACGGCGTGGAACCCCTGATCGGCGAAGTGGACAACAGCGGCAAATTCCGATTCTCCGACCTGTTTTTGACCCTCTGCGACAGGCCCGTCATGTCCATGATGTCCACCCTCGAAAGCGCCATCACCCGCTGGCGCCGCAGCTCATCCGAAGTCGACGACATCACCCTCCTGGCCGTTGAAATCCTCTAAGTTGTGGCTTGCTCTCAGGCATAGGTCAGTTATAATCTCTTTCCAGAACAAACGCAGGAAGTCCAGGTTGTGGCTTGCTCTCAGGCATAGGTCAGTTATAATCACACGGGGCAAAGCGTGTCAATCGGCGGAGTTGTGGCTTGCTCTCAGGCATAGGTCAGTTATAATCCAAACGTGATATTGAACTGATGTGCGGAAGTTGTGGCTTGCTCTCAGGCATAGGTCAGTTATAATCAGCAGCAGCAGCAGCAGCTTCAGGCCCTCAAAGTTGTGGCTTGCTCTCAGGCATAGGTCAGTTATAATGCGCATTACTACGCCGACATTCGCGGCATGTTGTGGCTTGCTCTCAGGCATAGGTCAGTTATAATCGCCTTTAATTTCGGTTCAATCATCGGCCAGTTGTGGCTTGCTCTCAGGCATAGGTCAGTTATAATATCTCACGATGGATCGTGGGCGGTTTTCATGTTGTGGCTTGCTCTCAGGCATAGGTCAGTTATAATGACTTTCGTTTTCAGTCGTATCTTCTTTCCGTTGTGGCTTGCTCTCAGGCATAGGTCAGTTATAATGTGATTACGCCGGTGGTTGTGTTCACTGCCGTTGTGGCTTGCTCTCAGGCATAGGTCAGTTATAATTGAAGATGAATTTGTTGATGGTTCCACCATGTTGTGGCTTGCTCTCAGGCATAGGTCAGTTATAATGATACCGATTCAGGACCTGGATCGAGTAATGTTGTGGCTTGCTCTCAGGCATAGGTCAGTTATAATTGGTGTCTTAGCGTCAGGGTACCTGCTCAGTTGTGGCTTGCTCTCAGGCATAGGTCAGTTATAATTGCGTTGCAACAAGCCGGGTTTACACTGCAGTTGTGGCTTGCTCTCAGGCATAGGTCAGTTATAATAATGATTACTCCTGACCCACTGCTTTTTCCGTTGTGGCTTGCTCTCAGGCATAGGTCAGTTATAATCCGACTCCGGAGACACTCATAGGTCCTGTGGTTGTGGCTTGCTCTCAGGCATAGGTCAGTTATAATTGTATAGCGGGGCGAGCGCCGGCGGCGGCGTTGTGGCTTGCTCTCAGGCATAGGTCAGTTATAATAGATGTTCCAATCGGAACATTCCCTGTTGTGTTGTGGCTTGCTCTCAGGCATAGGTCAGTTATAATATGCCGACTCCGAAGTTCAAAGCCCATATGTTGTGGCTTGCTCTCAGGCATAGGTCAGTTATAATTGCAACCAAATTCGGGAGTACGCAGCCATCGTTGTGGCTTGCTCTCAGGCATAGGTCAGTTATAATTACTGCGGCAAGGACACCCATCGACGGCCCGTTGTGGCTTGCTCTCAGGCATAGGTCAGTTATAATAGGCGTGAAGATAACCGTATCGTCGCCAAGGTTGTGGCTTGCTCTCAGGCATAGGTCAGTTATAATGAAAAACCGCGTAGGATGCCTCAGGATTGAGTTGTGGCTTGCTCTCAGGCATAGGTCAGTTATAATTGAAAGAAGCCCGCTTAATCGCCGCCGGCCGTTGTGGCTTGCTCTCAGGCATAGGTCAGTTATAATAGATGTTCCAATCGGAACATTCCCTGTTGTGTTGTGGCTTGCTCTCAGGCATAGGTCAGTTATAATATGCCGACTCCGAAGTTCAAAGCCCATATGTTGTGGCTTGCTCTCAGGCATAGGTCAGTTATAATTGCAACCAAATTCGGGAGTACGCAGCCATCGTTGTGGCTTGCTCTCAGGCATAGGTCAGTTATAATAGGCGTGAAGATAACCGTATCGTCGCCAAGGTTGTGGCTTGCTCTCAGGCATAGGTCAGTTATAATTGAAGATGAATTTGTTGAT
>CAZVYY010000008.1:73502-124775 GCA_964630775.1 uncultured Pirellulales bacterium
TAGGATGCCTCAGGATTGAGTTGTGGCTTGCTCTCAGGCATAGGTCAGTTATAATCCAGTTCATCATTAGATAATGCCCCACCATGTTGTGGCTTGCTCTCAGGCATAGGTCAGTTATAATTGATTGTAGGGCGGCCCTACTTTCACGCCGGTTGTGGCTTGCTCTCAGGCATAGGTCAGTTATAATCCGCCCTGAATCTGTGCATCCAGCTTGTCGTTGTGGCTTGCTCTCAGGCATAGGTCAGTTATAATAAGTCTATGCTTTTACACAGAGTGTATCTGTTGTGGCTTGCTCTCAGGCATAGGTCAGTTATAATAGCAAACCAGCATCTATCACGTCAAGCAGCGTTGTGGCTTGCTCTCAGGCATAGGTCAGTTATAATATGCTGGTATTTGCTCAGATTGCTCCTGTGGTTGTGGCTTGCTCTCAGGCATAGGTCAGTTATAATCCGACACTAACTTAAGTAGGACGTTGACAAGTTGTGGCTTGCTCTCAGGCATAGGTCAGTTATAATACTTTGTAACCTCTTCCTCGGCAATGTCGCGTTGTGGCTTGCTCTCAGGCATAGGTCAGTTATAATAAAGACAGCAAACTATTCTGTGCTTGAATCGTTGTGGCTTGCTCTCAGGCATAGGTCAGTTATAATCTCAATAATGACGGAACGTTTGAGTATTAGTTGTGGCTTGCTCTCAGGCATAGGTCAGTTATAATATTCGAGGCTGTCGCGGCTTCGATGTGTAAGTTGTGGCTTGCTCTCAGGCATAGGTCAGTTATAATTGGCGGCTGGCGGTGTTCGGTGTGTGGCGGGTTGTGGCTTGCTCTCAGGCATAGGTCAGTTATAATGACAAGCCGGACGGCCCAACTGACACAATCGTTGTGGCTTGCTCTCAGGCATAGGTCAGTTATAATTCTTTGCTACCACTGAATCCGCACATGCCGGTTGTGGCTTGCTCTCAGGCATAGGTCAGTTATAATGGTCTGCCTTTGCGTCCGCATTGTCCGCAGGTTGTGGCTTGCTCTCAGGCATAGGTCAGTTATAATATAACTCCTTATGCTCGCAATTGATTACATGTTGTGGCTTGCTCTCAGGCATAGGTCAGTTATAATCCTTGGCCGCTGTATAATCGGGCAAAATTAGTTGTGGCTTGCTCTCAGGCATAGGTCAGTTATAATGGTAGAGGGTGTTCATGCCTGACCTTTCCAGTTGTGGCTTGCTCTCAGGCATAGGTCAGTTATAATGGTCGAAGTATGGGGAGAAACTGGTAAATGGTTGTGGCTTGCTCTCAGGCATAGGTCAGTTATAATTAACCCCCACACTCTGGAAGATTGACAAGGAGTTGTGGCTTGCTCTCAGGCATAGGTCAGTTATAATAAAAACTGCAAATTTTAATGTTCCGGTTGAGTTGTGGCTTGCTCTCAGGCATAGGTCAGTTATAATGCCTGACGATGGATCAGGTCGAGATTTTTTGTTGTGGCTTGCTCTCAGGCATAGGTCAGTTATAATAGGCCCTCACCCCAGCCCTCACCCCAGCGGGTTGTGGCTTGCTCTCAGGCATAGGTCAGTTATAATGGACTTGTGGGATGCTGAGAATAAGGCCCTGTTGTGGCTTGCTCTCAGGCATAGGTCAGTTATAATATTCACAGCAAAATCAGCAGATGCCCCAATGTTGTGGCTTGCTCTCAGGCATAGGTCAGTTATAATACGTCACTCCCAAGTCCTGATGTCGCAACGAGTTGCAGAAATAATACCCTAAAATAATTCGAGTTGTCGGGGTGCTGGCGGGGTTGGTTTGCGCATTTTTCCCCAGAAAATCGCCATCCGCTCGAACTGTTTATCCGTAACGGTAATAAGCCGAACCTCCCCGTCCGGCGGCAAAAATCCCTGAACTCGCTTATAATGGACATCCGCATTCTCCTCGCTGGCACAGTGCCTCACATACACCGAATATTGTACCATACTGAAGCCATCCTGCATCAAATTTTTGCGAAAATGCGTATAATCTTTTCGCGCCCGCGGCGTATCCGTCGGCAGGTCAAACATCGCTACAATCCACACGGCTCGATACCCCGATTCAATCATAGCGCGGAAGCTCCAGCTCCTTTTGCTCTCCCGCAAAACAGCGTTGCAGTGAGGCCGCCGTTCGATGCAGCCCCACCATCATTGGCCCCGTAAATCCGGCGATTTCCACCGGTTCATAGAGCACCTCCAGCAGTTTTTCCTTTCGCTGCGGCGTTAAGTCCCCAGGGTCCCCCGGATGTCCCGCCTCGCGTACCATAGCCCGCACCTTTTTTTCCACAAATCCCCGAAACGGTTCCAGTACGTCATCGGCCAGACAGAACGCATTATATTTGTTGCGGTGATGTATCCCCAATGTCGGCAAAAGACCCGCCGAGCAAAGCGCCCTCGCCACCGCCGCCCGCATCACCATATACCCGTAATTGAGCAGATTATTCGGCGGCATTCCTCCTTCGGTTTCCCGTCGGAACTCCGGCAAATAGGCCGCCCAGAATCGCTTGCTTGCCTGGGCCTCAATATTATCCGGATCGCCGCTGCGAACCTTGTCGCGCAGCCCCCGAAGAAACCGACTGGCCGGTTCATCATCTCTGACCACTTCCGCCTGATGTGCAATTTTCGCCCGGACTAATTGCCGCCACAGTCGCTTTTTGATCGGTTCTTTGGCATTAATCTGAATACGAAACCGCTCCGTCTGCACCGTATTGCTATCCAGAGGCAGCATCATCCCCGCCGGCAGATAATGCCCATCGCACAAAATAATCGCCGCCCCGTATTTCAGCAATTCCATAAACACCGCATGGGTATAAGACACCCCCGTATGCCACACCAAAAGCACGCCGATATCCTCGCACGGAATCCGGCCCACTGCCTCCCTGTTTTGACTGACAACTAACTGTCCCAGCGTCATCGAAAGGTGCGTCCCTGCACGCGACACCTCCACGATTCGCTTAATCATTGGCCTTGGTTATCCTCCCGAGTGGATCGATTTGAACTTTATAGCCAATAAGAGTATTCGGACTTTTTCGTTGTATCAATGGTGGTTTGTCTGCGTCACTCAATTGGCCTGCATAGGTATGAGGTCGTAATATGATTTTGCCGCTTTTATCCAGCTTTTGTATTCGATGCAATAATAGATTATCATCAATCTCGAGCATAAACATTTCATTTTTTGCTAATGAACACAAAAACGTCTTACCATCACCATAATCTCGACATACCACGGGTCTGTTGTTCCGCACTCTCTGTGTTGCCTCAAACATCGTAACAACTCGGGCATCCCGCTTTGTAGTCCCTTTATCATCCTTATATTCGAAAATTTCAATGTGGTGATTACTCCCGGGCGCAACTGCTCGATACACCATACCGGTTTTATCTTTAAGCTCAATCATATTATTAAATACGTCTCGAATACGCACCGACTTAATCTGCGGCCCCCTGCCTTTTTTAGATCGCATAAAAAGCGGCTCCTTCCAGACCTCTTTACCGACTTTACCGGACTGTTTTTCAGGATCAATCCCAAACTCCAGAAAACGTTCCCGAACAATTGCCTTGACAATGGGGTCCACAATTTTCTCAACCATCGACCCGGTTAAATCTTCCACCTTCTTGCGATACACATAAATATCCTGCCCCTTGTCGTCTTTGAGCCCTGTCGGCCCATAATTGGTTTCCTCATGCAAAGCCCCGGATACTTTTCGTGTGCAGCGATGGGACACCAGAATCTGATTGACTTTTTCTTCCACTTCTTTACGGAATCCTTCCCACGGCTCCTCAAATACTTCATTTGTCGGGTTGTATTTCGACTTCGCCAGTTTTGTCAAATGCTCCTTGTTCGTCAGGGCAACCACAATCGAATCAATCGCATGATGCCGATGATCATCACGGTTTTTTAATCCCGTTCCTGTCAAATCCAGAATACTGTTGAGTCCCCATTGATGCCGCAATTCGGCCGTGGATTGCCCTTTAGTACCGAAAACATAAACACCCAGTGTTTTGAGATACTTGACAACTTCACGTGTAATATAACGGGTGTCATTGAGTTGCCTTTCTATAAATTTATCCAGTTCCACTTCTTTTTGGAGAAATTTCTGTCGTTTGGGATAGGGTAAGACACGAATACGCTGCTTGATCCGGTCGTATTCTTCCTTGCCGTCATAGTATTCGTAGGGTGTTTCGTTGCCTTTGAGCCGGTTTTCGTTCACATAACACAACGTTTTGTTCATATAGCTGTCGTCCAGCGACCGCGAATACGGCAGAATATGCTCAATCTGAAATTCCGGTGTCGGTCCAAATAAGGCCGTCTGCGATATCGATCGTCCGGTATAAGGGCATACCTGCCCACATTCCTGCCAGAGCTTATATTTAATGATATCATCTCTGGATGGTTTATGGATACCCATCTTTTTAAGTTCTTCTATGGCCTTCTTGTTTTCCTGTTCGTTGTCATCCATTTTTTTGCGAAGTTCGTCGCGTTCTTTGGCCGATCCTTTGACATCGCGTGCCATTTCAATCGCAATTCTAGCCGGCTTGCCATATTCCCGGACAATGGCATTCACCACCTTGCGAACCTCCCACATCGCCTTATTGACCAACGGATTTCGTACGTCTTCAGGAAATTCCAGCCTATCAACCACCGGCCCATTCTGTCCGGCCTGTGGCTTCCCATAAACGTCTTGGATAGCCTGATGAACAAGCATCCCTTTTTCCAAATGCGGTAATAGTTTTTGTATTGCAACACGCGAGAAACTTGCATATTTTTCCGGCAATGAAATATCTTTGATTTTTCCTGCCTGTTCAGCGGTAAAGCCATATTTCTCGGTAATCATCTTTTCGACTTGCTCATCAGACAGCGAATCATCCAGAACATACTCATTCAGCAAAGCAATATCCGCATCCGTTAATTTGGCATACTCTTTTTTGCCTAAAGCACTGCGAAGACTGCCTGCAAACTCATCCCCCTTCATTTTGGCGTTCTTTTTGTCCGCTTTACCTTCTTCAAGGTTGAACGTTTGCGTCTCCATTAGCCCCAGCTTTTTGCGTATCTCATCAAAAGAAACTTCCTTCTTTTCGGAAAGCATCGCAAAAACAGTTCGTCGCTGTTCCGGACTCAACTCTGATTCACTGCCGTCCGGATTATGAATCTTCAGATTATTCACATCCTGCAGCATTCTGAACCGCCGGGCGTAAAAATCGCCTCGCGGGCAGCGTTGTTCTGTCGGCTCTAACTCGCATCTGCCGATGAGTTCATCAGTGGGTTTGAGTGGTCGCTGGTAAAAAATGGTCTGATGGCGTATTTTCTTGTAATACTCCGCGTCTTTCAATTCCGGATAATACTCGGCCTGCTTTTGCCAGAGCAGATCAAACTCCTTTTCATACATGGATCGAAATGTATAATGACCCCGAATCTTAGTCGAATCATTTCTGACTTTGGAGAAATATTCTCCCAGTGTCCGGCAGCCCAATTCATCTATTTTCGCCTGTAGTTCGGAAGCCTGCCTCTTAACCACGCCATCTTCCTTGGCTTTACCGCTTTTACGATTGCTCCAGAATCCTCTCCGCTGATTCAGATGATAGAGCACACGCCCGAATTCGTAACGGCTCAATTGCTCGTCCAATCCTTTCGCACGAAGCATATACGGTTCGAGCAAAAATAACTTTTCAATATCAGTGGTTTGTCTCGGGAAAAATTCTTTGGCTCTTAGTGCACGCACAAGTTTGTCTTTGCGATACGCCTTGCGGCTTCGGTTACGCCTGGCGCCACGTGCCATACGCCGTGCCTGATTTTTAGAGATTTCAGCCCCTTGGGTATCACGATCAACACCCTCAGGGAAGACACGCACTCCTGTTGCAATAAGTGAGGGCCTGTCTGTATTGCCAATAAGAGCCCAGCCTATACTATTCGATCCGATGTCAAGTCCCAGTGTATATGACATAATGCCTCCTGTTCAGTAGCTTAAATTCCCGGGAATTATATTGACTATTATAGATAAAAACGATATAATTTGCAAGTGTTATAACTGACCTATGCCTGCGGGCTTGTCACAACAAGTGGCTCTCCTTGAGAGCCGCGCAGGCAATGCCCCGAAGCTGGCCCCCGAGCTTGCTCCGGGGCATCCTTGTTTTCTTGTATTCCTACCTCTTGTATCCTTGTATCCATGTATCCCTACATTCTTTTTACAATATTTCCAATTTTGTTAGCAACTTTTCCTCCCCATCCGACATAGATATAAGGCCTGCTCAGGAAGGACAGGCAGAAGTGGAAAGAGGCTAAAGAAGAGCCATAAAGTAGGGAGCTTATGGGGATGATATTAAAAATCATTTATCTTGTTAATCCTGTAAATCCTGTCAAAAAACGAAACGAAGCCATTTGGTCTCGTCGCGCCTGTGTAGAATTGCGTGACCCCGTGCGTTCTCGCGGCATAGAACCGGACTGTGTCCGGCCAAACGAAGCCAATTTTAACACTATCTATCTGTGTAATCTGTGCAATCTGTGGTTCCTTGTTTTGCTAAACAAACCCAATTTCCCCATTTTTGACCTGAAAATGAGGGTCTCCGCAAAAAACAAACCCAATTCAAATGCTGGAAGCTGGCCGCTGGCAGCTATTTTACCAAACGAACCCAATTTGCATCCGCACATCCCGCCGGCCGATTATTTCCTATACTTTACTATGAGTGTCAATAGGGGATAACGAAAATGGCAATACGCAAGCAGGATAAGACAATTATACAGGGCGTAGCGCTGCTGGGGGCGATCCTGGCGGCCCTTGCTTCGGGTATGTTTTTCCAGAAACTGCCGGAAAAACAGCACAATTACAGGACCCAGCAGACCGAGCTGATGCAGCAGGCCGGGGCTTTGGACAAGCTCAAAGAAGCCAGTGTCATGTCGGAGCAGATCGCGCTGGTGGAAACAGTTTCTGAGGATATTATCGAGCCGGATACACCGAATAGCGATACATTTAACGGTCTTTTGGGCAATATTTCGCCCTTGCAGCTCAATGTGCTGACTGTGGCCGGGGCAATCGGAGCCGGGGCCGCAAGTTATGGACTTCTGTGGTCTGTAATGTATCTTGGCTCACTGGGTCTGTATGCCATGATTCGCGCCTTGTACCGCCTGGTGGATGACAAAGAAACACCCCTGCCCATCGACGATAATTATGGTCAGCCGGAAGGCCGATACGTCAATCATCGCAATCCGCACCGCGTTTTTCCTGTGGTTTTCAAGCTGACGATCCTGATCGGCCTGGCGTTAATCCTGCTGAGCATCGTCGTTTGGCAGCTTACGGCCATTAAAATATAAAAAAATGGACTTTTTGCCTGACAGACTCTTGCAACTTCCGTTTTTTTCGATACACTGCTATACCTTGTCAGCTTGACGCTGAAGGGTAGGTAGCTCAGTTGGTAGAGCAACGGACTGAAAATCCGTGTGTCGGCGGTTCAAATCCGCCCCTGCCCATTTTCCCCCGCTTATGACATGCCCTGCCAGTCTGTGCCAAACTCTGACTGTTAAACGACTTACGATTATTTTCATAAACAGGCTTATTTCTATCTATACTGTCAGATACTGACTGTTTATGCCTATCAAAGTAAGCTGCATTGTCTAACTGATTGTCTATGATGTTGTGGGAAGAGTGAAAAAGCCGTAAGTTGAACACCTGCTGTTGGAAAAAGACCACAATTTATGTTACCTCGATATGTCAGGCACACACTTTAGATTTAGAGCAGATGGTCGTATTATAACAAGAGCTTAACTTGCAAAAAAAGACCTATAAAGGGGCTTTTGTATTATTTTAGATTCCAGTCTATTTTCAAATGGCTGCGTCTTAATAGCTGGAAAATTGGCATATCAGGGATGAATTTCCAAGCATTAATGATGGTTAGTGGATGTAATTGTACCCTAAGACGGTAATGGAGGTTTCGTATGCAACGCATGCTGATACTCGGCTTGATTATGACTCTCGTCACGGTTGCCTCTGGACAGATGGTCATTACGGAATGGATGTACAGCGGGACGGACGGAGGATTCATCGAATTTACGAACCTCGGCGAGGTCCCGGTGGATATGGCCGGGTGGAGCTTCGACGACAGCAGCCAAATCCCGGGTACGGTGGACTTGAGCGATTTTGGCGTGGTTGATCCCGGCAAGTCGGTCATTTTAACCGAAGCTATGGCTGCGGATTTTGCCACTGCCTGGGGACTGACTGACGTTACTATTATTGGTGAGCTTGCCGCCACTCTGGGACGGAATGATCAAATCAATCTCTATAATTCAGACGGTGTCTTAGTGGACCATTTGAGCTATGGCGACGAGGATTACCCCGGCACGCCTCGCACTCAGAATGCAAGCTGCAACATTCCAGATCTGGATTATGGCCAGACAGTTGCCCAGATGGACTGGGGTCTGGCCACGGTCGGGGACGTGTTTGGTTCGCGGATGTCCGCGGGAGGCGATATCGCCAGCCCCGGCCGGATCGTGGGTTATGCCTTGTGCGATTACGATATGGACGGTGACGTTGATCTGGCAGATTTTTGCATTTTCATAAGTTGTTATCTCAGCGAAGACTATCTGACCGACACATCGTGCGGCTTAAGCCCCGACAGAAACGGTTTCATCTCCGCGGATGCCGATGAGGATTACGATGTGGATATGCTCGACTTTGCCGTTCTGGCGAGCTGTTACAGCGGCCAAGGCAATCCGGCCGAACCGTTGTGCGGCTGCAGATCGAATGTCCCCAGTGTCACACATATCCTCTTGAACGGAGATTCGATCACCGTAAATGGCGCCGGCGTCACCGTTGACGGAACGACGGCCACGATCACGACCGCAGGCACTTACGACATCAGCGGCACGCTTAGTGATGGACAGATCGTCGTGAATTCTCCCACGGCCGGCCTGGTGGAAATGATCCTGGACGGCGTTAATATCAGCAACTCCACGAGCGCCGCAATTCATGTGATCGAAGCTTCATTCACATCGATCGTCCTGGCCGATCAGACCCAGAACTACCTGTCTGACGCGGATGAATACGTGTATGCGGATCCGAGTCTGGACGAACCCAGCGGCTGTTTGTTCAGCAATGACTCGATGGCGATATCCGGTACCGGTGCACTGACGGTCCACGGGAACTCCAACGATGCCATCGTAAGCCAGGACGGGCTGATCATTTACGGCGGCACCATCAATGTAATCTCGATCGACGACGGCATTCGCGGCAAGGACTATCTGCTGATCCGGGGTGGTGACATTGTCCTGACAACCGGAGGCGATGGGCTGAAATCCGACAACGATAGCGATCCCAACCTTGGATATATCACGATTAAGAACGGGTCACTGGATATCCTCTCTGGTGGAGACGGCCTCTCGGCACAAACAAACGTTACCGTTGCGGCGGGGGATATCTCGATTGTCACTGGCGGCGGTCACACGGCAAGCATTGCAGATGACCTGTCGGCTAAAGGCATTAAAGGTGTTGTGAGCGTAGTAATTGACGGCGGTACGTTCGTTATGGACTGTGCCGACGACGCGATCCACACCAACGACGCTATAACGATCAACTCCGGGACATTCGAAATTGCCACCAGGGATGACGGTGTTCATGGCGATAGCACTGTCGAAATTAACGGCGGAACAATGAACATCACCAACTCCTACGAAGGCATCGAGGCCGGGATTATCTCCATCAACAATGGAAACATCCATATTATATCAAGCGATGACGGGATTAACGTTGCCGGCGGTAACGATAGCTCCGGCGGTACGTGGCCGCCACCACCAGGCGGCGGCGGGGGTGGTAACAGCAGTTATTTCCTGTACATTAACGGCGGTTATACCGTAGTCAATGCCGTTGGGGACGGGATTGATGCCAATGGCAGTATCGTGATGACAGGCGGCACTGTCCTGGTCAACGGCCCGACAGCTAATGATAACAATGCCGTGGACTTTGACGGCATCTGCAATATCAGCGGTGGGCTCCTGGTGGGGGTGGGCAGTTCTCAGATGGCCCAGGCTCTGAGCACGACGTCAACGCAACGTTCATTGAAGATTACTTATAATCAATGGAAGACGGCCGGAACTCTGATTCGTATTCAAACGAGTGCGGGTACGGACATTCTGACTTTCGCACCGAAAAAAGCCTATAAGTCGTGCGTGTTTTCCTCGCCATCCCTGCAATCGGGTACGACCTACAAGCTTTATACCGGCGGCAGCTCGACTGGAACCGTCACGGATGGGTTGTATCAGGCTGGAATCTATACTCCAGGCACACTGACCAATACTTTCACAACAAGCAGCATTGCTACCAATGTGAGCGCGCCCTAAGGCCACGGCCACGTGACGAATGACAGGAAATGGATGTCGGCGGTTCAAATCCGCCCCTGCCCATTTTCCCCCACTTATGACATGCCCTGCCAGTCTGTGCCAAACTCTGACTGTTAAACGACTTACGATTATTTTCATAAACAGGCTTATTTCTATCTATACTGTCAGATACTGACTGTTTATGCCTATCAAAGTAAGCTGCATTGTCTAACTGGTTGTCTGGTTTGTTGTCTGCCGGAATAGCTGCTATAACCTCCAACAGTATTGCCATATATGGAAATACCGGATATTATCGTGAATTTGAACGGTCTGGGTGTGCGGCCAGGCGTGGGTTGATCGCGGGAGTCCCAAATTATGCAATACACAGGCAGCATCAAGGTGTGGGGGTTGCTTTTCTGTATTTGTCCTCTGTGTTGTGCAGCGGTAGAACAAAGCCCCTATAGCCCGTGGCCCGAAGGTCCCAGAACGGATGCGGATTATTTTCCGCTTGGCGTGTGGCTTCAGGATCCTGCTGATGCCCCTCGATGGAAAAACGCGGGCATCAATTTATATATCGGCTTATGGGAAGGTCCGACAGCCAGACAACTCTATACGCTGCGGAACGCGGGAATGCAGGTTATTGTCGAACAGAACCAAACCGCTCTTGAATTTCGATCTGAGCGTCTTTCTGATGGACGGCCGTTGATTGCAGGCTACCTTTTGCCGGATGAGCCGGACAACGCCCAGCGCTGTCCCGACGGGCAAGGCTGGTGCGAGCCTATCCCTACAGCGGTTATCCAGAAAACCTATGCGGCCTGGAAAAAGAATGACCCCAATCGCCCGGTGCTGCTGGGATTAGGTCAGGGGATCGCCTGGGATTCGATGGTGTGGATTGGCCAGGGAGGGCATATCGTGCCAAACCGAGATTACCCGGCCTATATTGCAGGATCCGATATCACCACATTTGATATTTATCCCATGGATTGCAGCCATACAGCGACGTGTGGTCAGGCCTGGCGGGTCGCCCTGGGACTGGACCGACTCTATCAATTCTCCCCTCCAAAGCATATCGTATGGAACACCATGGAAACCTCCGACATCAGCGCCAACGGGATTCAGGCAACCATGGACCAAGTACGCGCGGAGGCCTGGATGTCCATTATTCATGGGTCCAGGGGGCTGATTTATTTTATTCACGGAAAAACCTCCGTATCCAAATTTGATCCGCGGGCCATGCTGCGGCCGGAGAATGCGAAGCGATTGGCGGCTTTTACTCAAATCAACAGCCAAATCCATCAACTGGCGCCCGTTATCAACAGCCCGTCAGTGAAGGGGTTGGTAAGCATGGATTCCATGGATAACAGCAGTCCTGTTGACTTTGCTGTGCGTTTCCATCAGGGAAAGACTTATCTGTTCGCCGTGGGCATGCGGCCGGACATCACTAATAAGCGATTTACGCTGGCACATTACCCGGATGCGGACGTTGAGGTAATTGGTGAAGATCGTCAACTCACACTAAAAAACGCTGCGTTTACAGATCAATTTAACGGCTATGAATGCCATCTCTATAAAATCCACGCCGAGGTTCCCGTACCATAACATACTTAACAAGTATATCACTCTGCCCCGGGCGGACGGTGTCGACTCGTTTATGGTTTTCGAAAGAAACAGGCCGCCTCTTCATTTTATAACAATCGAATTCCGGCCTGTTTACATCGTTTCAGGGTATCTTCGGGCCAGATGCCGGCTTGCACTTCCCCGATATGCATTTTCTGCAGGTAGAACATGCACAATCTGGACTGGCCGATTCCTCCCCCAATCGTCAGGGGGAACTCATCATTGAGCAATCGCTGATGCCATGGCTGTTGCGCCCGTTCAAGACAATTGCGAATTCGCAACTGTTCCAGCAGACTATTCTTATCCACTCGGATACCCATGGAACTGAGTTCAAAGCCCCGCCGCAGAACCGGATTCCAGACAAAGATATCGCCGTTAAGCCCCCGTTTGCCATTGCCATCGACGGTAATCCAGTCGTCATAGTCCGGGGCACGGCCATCGTGGGGCTTGCCATCCGACAGTTCCGCTCCTATACCGATGATGAATACCGCCCCGCATTCCTGTGCTATCTTATCTTCGCGTGCCCGCGGGGACAGCGCCGGATACTTTTGAGCCAGGTCGTCGGCATGGATAAACGTTATCTTGTCGGGAAGCAGCGGAGTCAACTGGGGAAATCGCCGGCAGACCGCTTTTTCAGTGGATTGGATCACATGATATATTTTTTCAACGATTGCCTTGAGGAAATCCAGGTGCCTGTCTTCTTTGCGGATAATCCGTTCCCAGTCCCATTGGTCCACATAGACAGAGTGGATATTGTCCAGGACTTCCTGGGGTCTCAGGGCGTTCATGTCGGTATATAAACCTTCGCCCTGCTCAAATCCATATTCGGCCAGAGCCATTCGCTTCCATTTTGCCAGGGAAAAAAGACACTCGGCCTGGGCCATATCCGCATCCGGAACCAGGAAGGAAACCTTTTGTTCAACGCCGTTCAAGTCGTCGTTTATGCCCGAACCCCTTCGTAAAAAAAACGGTGATGAAATTCGCTGCAGATTCAGCTCCCGCGATAACTGCTCCTCAAAGGTATCCTTAATAAACTTAATGGCCAGTTCAGTTTCCCGCAGCGACAGGCTGGACTTGTACTTTTCGTCAATCCATAATTCCGGCATCTTCACCTCGTTGGCATTGTCTTTTAATCTTCGCACTGGTTCGGGTTGAACACGGAGTTCCCCTTCGATTAAACGGCCTATTATATCTGATTTGTGCCCAAAGAGCAACACGTTTCAAAAGAAGCCTTTTTGCAGGGTGAAATTCCCCCAGTTTCATTTCATATAATTCACGGAATCCAGAAAACTGCCGGACGGTTCGTTTCCAAACAGTCAATAATAATGGCAAATTTTTCCAAAAACAGATAAATTACGGCGCATATTAAGGCCTCTGTTTCACACAACACTCTCGGCAGTTTTCGTATCGGTATTTTTCCCCCATAAAATACGGTGAAACTCTGGTTGCCGCTCAGACTTTACAGGATATAATAGTCCGATAACAAGGAGAGCTAATATGAAAAGAACAGGACATTTTAATCCTGGAAAAATAGAAACCCACTGCTAACCATAGCAAGGATTATGAGCAGTGGGTTTTCTTGTTTGATTTTCTTGCAGTGGTCACAAACTCTTGATGCCTCTGAGTTATTTGATTGGCACCTTAACGAAATGTCTGCCATTTCAGCATCTTTTACAATTCGTTCGGGGAACAATACCAATCCATCTGTCTCATAAAGTTCCCGTTCTCATGGACCTATCCGTCATCCATCCGTATTCATGAAAAGGAGAAAGCGATGAAAAAACTTGACGGATTGTAGCAACAGGATTGCAAGTCGTTATGGAGAAGATTCATTTTATCCAACAAATGAAAAAAGGAGAAGTAACGATGAAAACCAGGAAAACCTTGTTTTGTCTTGTTATCGCAGCATCCCTTCTGCTGGCCGCGCCGGGATGGGCGGTCAATCTCATCTCGATGAATTTTGCTGAAAATACCAACCAGGTGTTTGCGGGAGGCCAATTGATCGGCCCGCTCAAGACCAACAGTTCCTACTGGAATAATACCGGCGCCAATATCCCTTCAGGCACCCTGAATGACCTGATGGACAAATACGGCAAGCCGACCCCGGCGGACGTATCGTGGAAATCCAAGAACTGCTGGTATAACGGCGACGGCACCGGCTCCGACGAGGCCAAACTCGCGGTCGGTTATCTGGACGACGGCGACGACGGCCCCAGTTTCACCGTGACCAGCATTCCGTTTGCCGCATATAACGCCTATATCCTGTTCACATCGGATCAGAACGGAAACTATACGCACGGTTCATTGACCGTCAATGGAACCGTCGTTTTGGGCGGTCCGTTCCCTGCCCACGGCCGGGTGATGGATGGAACCGGATGGGTCGAATCCGATGGCACCGTGTATGGCAATTATGTCAAGGTACCCAATTTGTCAGGCAATCTGACCGTATCCACGGTCAAAGATGCCGGACGGGCCCCGCTGACAGCGTTCATTATCGAAGAAATTCCAAGCTCGGTGTATGTTGACAACTTCAGTCCCGCCATTGGCGCAGCACGGGTCGGCCAGGATGTTCAACTCAGTTGGGATGTTTTCAATGCGACGGGTAATCCCAGTTTTAATGTTTATCTTTCATCCAATCCAAAAGAGGTTGACCCAGGTATTGATCCCAATATCCCGACTGTGCCGGTGGCAACCACCGGCAGCACGTCCTATATTCCTCCGTCTCCTCTGGAGCCGGGAACTTTGTATTACTGGCGCATCGATGCAGCCGATGATGTCAATACGGTCCCGATTATGGGGGATATTTTGACATTTTCCACCGGCGGCGATGTTACAGGCCTGTATCCGGCCGACGGTGCCGCCGGCGCTGCGACGGATTTAACGATAAGCTGGACGGGGGATGCAGCCGGTTCGACCTATATTGATGCATACGCTGTCTATTTCGGAGAAACCCTGCCGGCAACACCGACAGCCACTGTCACCAAAACACAATGGCAGCCGGCGGCACTTTCGGACGGCACCACCTATCAATGCAAGATCGTCAGCCAGCATCTGGGAACTCCGGTCAGCGAAACCACCATCAGCTTTACCACAGGGGCTCTGATCGGATACTGGCCGTTTGATGACGTCCTGACCGACATCGTCGGTACCAATGACGGCACGCGTGCCAATCCGCACTTTGCCAGTGGTGTAATCGGCAGCGGTGCAGCGGCGGAATTCTTCGGGGATGAACCGATTACCCTGCCGATTCCCGATATAGCGACCGGCGGAAACTGGACGATCAGTTTCTGGGATTACAGCGATCCGCTCATCGGCGGCGGCTGGGAAACCATTCTCGGCAACGGCGCCGGGCCTGACGGGTGGGAAATTTTTGAATTCGGTCGGTACAATTTCAACCGTTACATTTTCGGTATCGACAATACCTACAAGGCAACGCCCAATGATTCCAGCTACCTGAGAGGCGGATGGCAGTGCCATACCATCACCTACGACAGCGCTACAAAAATAGTCACCTGGTATATCAATGGTACGAAAAGGACAGATTATCCCGGCAAGACGATTAGTTTGTATGAAAAATTGTCGGTCGGAAATGTCAGCGGCGGAAGCCAGCCGTTTACCGGCAGAGTCGATGATTTCAAGGTGTACAGCAGACCATTGAGTGCCGGGCAGGTCTTGCAGGCTTTCATTAACGACCTTGCCGGCAAGCCTTACAATCCCAATCCAGCCTCCGGTACCGTGGACCTGTTCTGGGATCCTGTGCTGACATGGCGTTTTGCCGAGGCGCCGGACTCCGCGGTCATCGAAATCGGAACCAAACCGGATCTTTCCGACGCCGCACCCATTGCGCTGACAGGGAATCTGGAAAGCTTTGATGTCTATGCGGGCCTTGGCATTCATCTGGCACCGTCAACGGGTTATTACTGGCGAGTGACACCCACCTACGGCGGCACACCGGTTGCGGGGCCGATATGGTACTTTGTGGTCCGGGATTTGATTACGGACCTGAACAATGACCTGGCGGTCAACAATGCCGACCTGCTCCAGGTGGCCGATAAATGGCTCGAAGACACAACGGCATCGTTGACAGCCCCCTGGGCCTATCTGGATCAGGACTATTGGAATCCAGCCGGTGATCCGAACGTCGTTCAATATGCTGTCCCATGGGGCGGCGACGGGACGACATGGGCCGTAGGGACAGTGAAACTGCAAGCCCCCCCGACACCGAATCTCAACCCGGAGGTGCTCTTCGACCCGAATGACCAGACGCTCGTGTGGTCATACGATACCAGCAAAGGCGGTTGGGCTATCGGCATTACCATCACCCTGCCTGAGACGGTGGATTTCTCGAAGTTTGATAAATTCGGTTATTGGGTCTATCAGCGAAATTGCACCAGCACCGCGGATATCCGGATTGATGATGAAAAAGGCGGTTCGTACAACATTTACAGAGACTGGTATAACATGTCCTCTTACAACAACCAGTGGCACAAATATGAGTGGGATATCCCCGCCGGTGCCGCTTCGGCCGTTTATCAGATTCGTTTCTATCGAGGAACCATCAATCCATCGGCACTATCGTCTGAAGAGTTCGGCGATTTCTTCCTCGTGAAGAATGACCAGACAGTCAAACTGTGTCTGCCGATTCATTTAACGAATGCCGAAGATCTTAATCAGGACTGCAAGGTGAATCTGATTGATCTTTCCATCCTGGCACAGGACTGGCTGCTGGATGCGAGCAACTAACAGACATTGCCTGTCTTTTTAGAAGCAGACTCGAAAACAGGGGTTCATCACGAACCCCTGTTTCTGTTTTTGTGATTACAGGACCCGGCTTGTTTTCAATTTGAGTATTTCCATATCTTTTTGCACAGATTTGCAGTCGCCGGAATTTAACTTTACAGGCCATTGCGATTTACCGATAATACTTGGGCCGCACTGAATTATGAACTATTTCTATTGATAAAGGATGCGTTATGTGTGGAATTGTCGCGTATTTCGGCCAGAAAACGGCACAACCGATCTTAATTGAAGGCCTGAAACGTCTTGAATACAGAGGCTATGACTCCGCAGGCATCTGCCTTGTCGAAGAGGATGACTCGTTTAAGATCTTCAAAACCAGCGGTCGAATCAGCGCGCTGGAGGAACTGCTGCCCCGTCCTGCCAATCCGGCCAGTATCGGCATCGGGCACACCCGCTGGGCGACACACGGCAAACCCAATACGATTAACGCCCACCCGCACGTCGATTACACAGGCAAGATTTGCTTAGTGCATAACGGTATTATTGAAAACTATACAACCCTGAAGAAATGGCTGCAAAAGGAAGGCTGCACATTCCAGAGCGAAACCGATACGGAAGTACTGGCCAACCTGATCGGGTATTTTTACGCCAACCAGAAGACTAAAGACGGCAAACAGGCCCCGCAGAACTGCCATCGCTTTGAATGGGCGATACAGCAGGCACTCAATGAGGTGCATGGAACCTACGGGCTTGCGATTTTGTGTTCGGATTGCCCGGATATGATGGTCGGCGTTAAAAAAGGCAGTCCGCTGATTCTGGGTGTCGGCGAGAATGAATATATCATTGCCTCGGATGCGGCGGCGATTGTCGAGCATACCACGCAGGCGATTTACCTGTCCGACGGGGAAATGGTGACCGTCGGCGACAAAGGCTTTTATACCAAGACTATCAGCAATCAGCAGGTGCAGAAGGAACTCAAGGAAATCGAGATTTCGCTGGACCAGATTGAACTGGAAGGTTTCGACCATTACATGCAGAAGGAAATCGCCGAGCAGCCCAAGGCGATTGAAACCTGCTTAGGCGGTCGTATTGACCTGAAAAACGGGCGGGTGATTCTGGGCGGATTGCAGAACTATTTCCGCGAACTGACCCGGGCCAAACGCTTTATCGTGACCGCCTGCGGGACGGCGTGGCATGCGGGGATTGTGGGGGAATTTCTGCTGGAGCAACTGGCTCGGATTCCGGTGGAAGTGGAATACGCCAGCGAATTCCGCTATCGCAACCCGATTCTGGAAGAAGGGACGGCGGTCATTGCCATCAGTCAGTCCGGCGAAACGGCCGATACGCTGGCGGCGATTGAACTGGCCAAGGAACGCGGTTCACTGGCGCTGGGAATTGTCAATGTCGTCGGTTCGACGATTGCCCGGACCACCGACGCGGGCGTATATCTGCGTGTGGGGCCGGAAATCGGCGTGGCCAGCACCAAGGCGTTCACCGCGCAGGTGGCGGTCCTGGCCATGCTGGCGATTGAACTGGGACGCAGGCGGCATCTGAGCTGTGACGTGGCCCAGCAACTGCTCAATGACCTGGTTCTGATTCCTGACAAAGTCGCATCGATTATGTCGCAATCCGAGTATATCAAGCAGATTGCCGCGGCCAATATCGACAAACCCAACTGGCTGTTCCTGGGACGCGGATTTAATTATCCTGTGGCGCTGGAGGGGGCGCTGAAGCTCAAGGAAATCAGCTATATTCACGCCGAAGGCCTGCCTGCGGCGGAGATGAAACACGGGCCGATAGCCCTGATTACCGACCAGATGCCGGCGGTGTTTATCGCAACCCGCTGCTCGCAATATGAAAAGATTCTGGGCAATATTCAGGAAGTCCGCGCCCGCGGCGGCAAGACGATTGTCGTGGCCACCGAAGGCGATGAACATATCCGCGGCTTTGCCGATCATCTGATTTATGTGCCGGATGTCTGCGAGCCGCTGCAGCCGATGGTGACGGTGGTGCCGCTGCAGCTGCTGGCCTATCATGCCGCGGTGCTCAAGGGCTACGACGTGGACAAGCCCCGCAACCTGGCCAAGAGCGTGACGGTTGAATAAAACTGTTTTCCGGACATTCCCAAGATACACGATACCTTAGCGGGTCGTGTATCTTTTTTTATTGACATGACACCAATTCCCGGCTTGCCAACGCCATTTTCGATGGTATAATATTTCTCATATCAGAACGATATTCATGCATCATTGAACAATACAGATTGGATAATGGGATACTGAGAAAGGAGCATGTTTATGGGTCAACTGTTCAAGGTCTGGGCCGGCATGATACTGGGGTTCATAATGCTCAGTCAGCCGGGGTCAGGGCAGGTTGCCGAGGACCAGATATCACTGGATTTTCGGGAAATTGTGCAGACCGCCAAAGATAAGGTCTTTCCGGCGGTGGTGTATATCAAGTGTCTGAGTGAAAATCACGAAAGCGGCAAGAAAATCACGCAGGAAGTGGCCGGCAGCGGCTCGATTATCTCTCCGGACGGCGAGATTCTGACCAACTGGCATGTGGTGGACAAGGCCGTCGAAATCCGGTGCCTGCTGTACAGCGGCGTATCCTATTATGCCAAACTCATCGGATCGGACAAGGATACCGACCTGGCGCTGCTGAAGCTGGAGCGTAAAGGCGACACATCCCCCCTGCCGACGGCGAAGCTGGGGGATTCGACGGTGCTTAAAGAAGGCGATTTTGTGATGGCGATGGGGGCACCGTGGGGATTGTCACGCAGCGTGTCCATCGGAATTATTTCCTGTACCCATCGGTATCTGCCCGAGGGGGAATACAGCCTGTGGCTGCAGACGGATGCGTCGATCAGCCCGGGCAATTCCGGCGGCCCTCTGGTCAATACCAAAGGCGAAATTGTCGGCATTAACACGCTGGGCAGGCTGCTTGGCGGCGATTTGGGATTTGCCGTCCCAAGCGAGACGATTCAGCATGTCGTACCGCAGTTTCGACAGTTCGGCAAGGTCAACTGGAGCTGGCTGGGCCTGCAGCTTCAGCCGCTTCGGGATTTTAACCGGAACATCTATTTTGATGCGACGGAAGGTGTCATGGTCGCCGAGACCGACCCGGACAGCCCCGCCCGCAGGGCCGGGATTGTCGCCCGCGACCGGATTGTTCGCATCGACGGCAAGCCTGTCACGGCCATAACGGAAGAAGGCCTGCCGGTGCTACGGCGCACCCTGGGGCTGCTGGAAAAGGAAAAGGCTGTCGAGGTTGAACTGGTCCGCAATCAGGACACGATCAAAGTCCAGTTGATCCCGACGGACAAAGGCAAGGTTCAGGGCGACGAGCTGGATTGCCCGCGGTGGGATTTTACCGTCAAGGCCATCAACCAGTTTGAAAATCCCGACTTGTATTATTATCGCAAGGAAGGGGTGTTTATCTTCGGCATCAAGTATCCGGGCAATGCATCCAACTCCAACCTGCGGGAACAGGATATTATCCTGAAAATCGACGGGCGGGACGTCCGGACGCTGGATGATGTGCGGACCATTCATGCCGAGGCCATCGCCGCCGTGCAGCAGAAAAACCGCTGTGTCTTTACGGTGCTGCGCAACGGCCTGATGCAGCAGGCGGTACTGGAATTCTCACGGGATTACGAAAAGCATTAATTTCACCATTGATACCTGAAGAAAGGGCTTCTATGAAACAGGTCATGATTTATGGATTCATCCTGACAGCGGGACTGTACAGCTTTGCAGCGGCCGCGGTTTCGGATTCGGATATGATTAAACAGGTGCAGCCCTCGCTGGCTCGCGTGGAATACACCCTGCGATTTGACAAGGGTGAAGCCCCGGAAGTGGCCGGCTGGGGGCAACGGTGTCCTTCGTGCGGCCAGATTCACGGCTATGGCGACGCCAGTCAGCTGATTCGCCAGGAGCGTCCGCTGGAAGCGGCGGGGTTTGTCCTGTCGGCAGACAAGGTGATTACGCCGGATATTATGGTTCACCCCCGCTTTGTTGAGAAAATCCGCGTTCGTTTTCAGGATGAACTGATTGAGGCCAGGCCGGCGGCATACCCTTACGAGCAGAGTGCCGTCATCCTGCAACTGGACAAACCCCTGCAGAAGGCCCGCCCGATTGCATTTGCCAAAAGCAGCACCAAGACCTTCAAGGTGGCGTCCTATTCCGAGCAGAACGGCCATTGGAGCATCAGCATTGAAAAAATGCAGGACGTTCCCACCCTGCGTGAAGACGGATTTTCGTATATCGCAGGGACGGCGACCGGCCTGATTCTGGACCCCAACGGCATTGCCGCGGCGGTTTGCATGGGACAGGCACTGCCGATGGACGGCTCCTGGCAGCAGTCGCCGCTGGACTGGCCTGCGATTTCGGCGGAGGAATTGACCCGAAAACTCGCCGATTTTGAGACGAAAATCAACCGGGAAATCGTGCGGGTTCAACTGAACTTCCGCAGCCCCCGGAGTTCAGAAAACAATTACAGACGATATTCCATGCGCGACGAAGACGGCAGTGCGACGGAAATGAACAAGGCCGGGCTTTTAATCGACCCCAACCATATCCTGATTTTGGCCAAACTGCCGCCCAAGCAGACCTCGCGGCTGGAACGGGTCGTGGTCTATCCTCACAAAAACCTGCCGGTGGAAGGCAGGTTTGAAGGCTCGCTGGCCGATTACGGGGGACTGGTCATCAGCCTTGACCGTCCGCTGAACCATGTCCAGACAGCTCTGTCGCCCGAACCGGTCGCCGCATACGACCAGAAACTGCTGCTGGGGGCCGAAGTCCGGATTCAGGGCCAGAACAAGACGGTGTACGTCCAGCAATACCGCATCGCCTCCTTTACGCTCGGCTGGCGCCGGCAGCTTCAGCCGCAATTGCTCGGGTCGGTCAACAACCGATATTTATTCGATCTGGATGGCCGGCTGGTCGCCCTGCCGCTGTCCCGGCGTGAGAAAATCATGTCTGAAGAAGATCGCTGGATGTCGGATTATAACCAGGCACTGACGGCGGTCTGTTATCTTGGGCCGGTTATGAACGCTCAGGCATCCAGCTTTGATGCGACCAATGTGCCTCTGGATGAATCCGAGGAAAATCGCATCGCCTGGCTGGGTGTGGAAATGCAGCCGCTGGATGCGGAACTGGCCCGGATGAACCAGGTATCGGATATGACCCGTGACGGCGAAATCGGCGCGATTATTTCGTTTGTTTACGAGAACTCCCCTGCTTCTCAGGCCGGGCTGGAAATGGGCGATATTCTGCTTCGGCTGCATATCGACAAGCAGCCCCGTCCGATGGAGGTCGCCCTCGACGATTCTGACAGCGGTTTCGGGGAGATGTTCCCGTGGGAGCAGCTCAGCGAACTTTCGGAAGAATATTACGATCAACTGCCGACACCCTGGGCCGACGCGGAAAATAGCCTGATTCGCTCGCTGACGGATTTTGGGTTCGGGACGCATTTTCAGGCCGAGATTTTCCGCAATGGCGAGGTTATCGTCAAGGATATGGTCATTACCGAAAGCCCCTCGCATTATAACTCGGCCAAACGGTTCAAATCCGAGGCGATGGGCATCACCGTCCGCAACCTGACGTATGAAGTGCAGCGGTATTTCCGTCTGACGCCGGCCGATCCGGGCGTCATCGTGTCCAAGATCGAACCGGGCAGCAAAGCCAGCGTCGGCGGAATCAAGCCGTTTGAGATTATCACGCACGTCAACGATGCACCCGTAACGGATGTGAACGCCTTCGAGACCATGATTCAAGCCGGCGGCGAGCTGAAATTATCGGTCAAGCGGATGACCAAGGGACGGATTGTCAACCTGAAACTGGATGCCGCGGCCCCAACTGAGAAAACGGATACTGCCAAAGCCGCTGAGCCGGAAACGGAAACAACCCCGGCCCCGCAGCAATAAAAAGCCTATTACAGGGAACATTATGAAACATGCCAGGTACACCCTGATTCTTTTGACCGTAATAATGTTTTGCTTGCCGGCCTCGGTCTGTCGGGCCGCCGCTTCGGATTATTTTTTCATCCATGTGGTGGATGAGCAAACCGGCCGGGGTGTGCCGCTGGTGGAGCTTCGCACGACCAGCATGATTCGGCTCTATACCGACAGCGGCGGGTTGGCGGCATTTTACGAGCCGGGCCTGATGGGACAAAAGGTCTTTTTCTTTGTCGAAAGCCCCGGCTATGCGTTTACCGCCGACGGTTTTGGAATGCGAGGCGTCGCCCTGGATACACAGCCGGGCAAAACCGCGACAGTCAAGGTCAAACGTACCCAGATTGCCCAGCGACTGTATCGCGTGACCGGCCAGGGGATTTACCGTGACAGCATCCTGGCCGGACGGGAGGCGGCGATTGACCAGCCGCTGCTGAATGCCCAGGTTTGCGGACAGGATTCGGTCAATAACTGCCTGTATCAGGGCAAGCTCTACTGGTTCTGGGGCGATACGGCACGGGTCAGTTATGGACTGGGGCAGTTTGCCACTTCCGGAGCCGTCAGCGCCCTGCCGGGCAGAGGCGGGCTGGATCCGGATAAGGGAGTGAACCTGACCTATTTTATCGATGATTCAGGCTTCAGTAAAAAGATGTTCCCGATGGATGGGCCGGGGATGGTGTGGATTGACGGCATCATCACCGTCAAAGACCCGCAGGGTCAACAGCGGATGTTGTGCCACTTTGCCCGGATGAAAGACCTCGGTCATTTCCATGAGAAGGGAATCGGAATGTACAACGACACCACACAATGCTTTGAGCCGATCCTGCGGGATGTCGAACAGCCGATGCCCTACCACGCCTGCGGCCATCCGACGCCGGTGCTGGTCAATGGCGTTTCCTACTGGTATTTTACCATCCCGTTTCCGGCGGCGGTTCGAATGCGGGTTGAGGCCGTGCTGAGCAAGGCCGGCGACCCCAACCAATATGAAGTCCTGACGGCGCTGGGGCAGGAGGCGGGACAATCGTCCAGTCGCTGGATTACTTTCGGCAAACTGGCCGAGCGCCTGGGCTCCAAAGCCGCTGCACAGCAGGCCCTCCGGAAGGAACATCAGGCCATGCACATGGTGGACTGCGAGAGCAAAAAACAGATTACGCCGCATGGCGGTTCGGTCTGCTGGAATCGATGGCGGAAAAAATGGGTTATGATTTTCAACCAGTTCGGCGGCGACAGCTCCAATCTCGGCGAGGTCTGGTATGCCGAGGCCGACACCCCGGTCGGACCGTGGACTGCCGCCGCAAAAATCATCACCCATAACAAGTATTCCTTGTATAATCCCAAACAGCACCCGTACTTCGACCAGGACAACGGGCGGCTGATTTATCTGGAAGGGACCTATTGCATCACGTTTTCCGGCGACGAAAAACTTGCGACGCCGCGGTATGAATACAACCAGATAATGTATCGGCTGGACCTGTCCGACCCGCGATTAAAACCGTTGCAGGAAACCCAATCTGCCGAGTATAATCTGTCCGACCCGCAGGCCATGCCGGATTTGTCAGCCTTTGGCGGTCCCGCGGGTCGATAAAGAGAGGACAAAACCATGATTGGAATTATCGGCGGTTCGGGGCTGGGGCAGGCCATTATTGACCAGCTTACCGATGTACGGACAGAAACAGTCAAGACTCCCTTCGGCAGTCCCAGCGATGTGATACGCATCGGCAGACTGGGCGGCGGCGAGGCGGCCTTTCTGAATCGTCATGGGCCGGGGCACTGCTTTAATCCATCGCGTGTGCCGTATGCGGCCAACATCTTCGCTCTTAAAAAAATCGGCGTTACTACTCTGATTACCAGCGCCGCGGTGGGTTCCCTGCGGCAGGATTACGCCCCGAAGCAGTTAGTCCTGGTGGATCAATTCATTGACAAAACCTTCCGGCGGCAAAATACGTTTTTTGACGCGCTGGGTGCGGTACACTGTGAGATGGCCCAGCCCTGCTGCGGACGGCTGCGAAAACGGCTTCAGGACGCCGCAACACAAATCCACACGACCGTGCATCCGACCGGAACGTATGTCTGCATGGAAGGTCCCCAGTTTTCCACGCGGGCCGAATCCCTGATGCATCAGAAATGGGGTGGGGATTTGATCGGGATGACGGCCATGCCGGAAGCCAAGCTCGCCCGCGAGGCCCAGATGTGCTATGCCCTGGTGGCCCTGGTCAGTGATTATGACTGCTGGCAGGAGCATCACGGCCAGACGGACAAACAGCTCCTGCTCAGGGAAATTATCGGCAATCTCAACGCCGCCACCGACAACGCCATCAGCCTGATTAAGGCGGTACTGGCCGCCGGGGACAGCCTGTGCAAGGATGCCTGTCCCTGCCGCAAAAGCCTCGAGATGGCAGTCTGGACCAGCCCTGCGGCCATGGACCCGCAAACCAAAGACCAATTATCCGTTTTATTCCGATAAATTTTTCCGGACCGGCGATAAACAGACTGGATAATTTGAATCCTGTTGGATAAGATACAGGATAATGCAGAATCTCAGCGAACACAATATCTTTATTTTTCTGGTCCAGTTGTTCGTGCTGCTGGGCCTGGCCCGGGGGCTGGGAGAATTATTTCGCAAATGGAAGCAGCCGCCCCTGACCGCTGAAATCCTGGTCGGCATTCTGCTGGGGCCAACCATTCTGGGCAGATTCCTGCCGGGCTGGCATCAGGCGATTTTTCCGGCAGACCCGGTGCAGCAGAATATGCTGGAAACCGTGGCGTGGATCGGCGTCTTATTCCTCCTGCTGGAAACCGGCCTGGAGATCGACTTTTCCTCCGCCTGGCGGCAGCGCGGCAAAGCCCTTGCCATCGCGTTGTGGGACGTCATTATTCCCATGATCGTCGCTTTTGTCCCCTGCTATTTTCTGCCGGGTACTTTTCTGGCCGACCCGGAACGCAGGATTATCTTCGCCCTGTTTATGGCAACCATCATGACCATCAGCGATTTGCCGATTACCGCCCGGGCCATGCATGATTTAAAATTATCCAAAACCGACCTCGGTTTCCTGATTATATCGGCCCTGTCGGTCAACGACCTAATCGGATGGCTTTTATTCACGCTCATCCTTGGCTTTTTCATGCAGTCCGGCCTGAACGCCGTGCATATCCTCCTGATTGCCGCAGCCACGATCGGATTTGCTGCTTTATGCCTGACCCTCGGCAGAAAGCTGACCGACACCGCCCTGACCAAAATCAAGGCAAAGCAGCTCCCCCAGCCGGGCATCTCGCTGACATTCATCTGCCTGCTGGGGCTTTTGTGCGGAGCCATCACTCAGAAAATCGGCATTCACGCCCTGTTTGGATTTTTCATTGCCGGAATTATGGCCAGCGGCAGCAAGGCTCTTTCTGAAAACGTCCGCCAGATTATATCGCAGATGGTGTACGCGATATTCGTGCCGTTGTTTTTTGTCAACATTGGCCTGAAAGTGGATTTCCTGGGCAGTTTTAATGTCTTTCTGGTACTGCTGGTTACCGCGGTGGGGATTGCAGGTAAATATTACGGTGCCTGGCTGGGAGCCGTTGCCACCGGCCTGCCCAAATCCAACCTGCAGTCGATTGCCATTGCTCACACACCGGGGGGCGCGATGGTGATTGTAATCGGCATGCTTGCCATGGAAGACCGGCTGATCACCGAGCCGATGTTTGTGGCGATTGTTTTCAGTGCCGTGGCTTCTTCGGTTATCCTCGGGCCATGGCTGGGACATTCACTTCGCAAACGTCGGGAAATCAGCCTTCTCGAATACTTTTTCCATCGGGCAATCCTCCCCCGGATGCAGGCTGCAACACGAGAACAGGCTATTCAGGAGCTTTGCATGCTGGCAACAGGCGTTGACGATTCGCTGGATGTCGAAGACATCTGCCGGAATGTGCTTCAGCGAGAAAGCACGATAGGCACAGCGATAGAAGAAGGGATTGCCATTCCTCATGCAAGGCTTGCTGCACTTAAAAGTCCTGTTGTTGTATTCGGCAGATCCATGGAGGGGATTGAATGGAATTCGCCCGACGACAAACCCGCCCGACTCATCTTTTTAATCCTGACGCCCGCCTCGGATGACGATGTGCAGGTGCAAATCCTGGGCTTGATAGCCCGCGTGATCAGCAATCCTCAAATTCGACAGGATATCATGCAGTGCGAAAATGCTGACCAGATATGGGCCATCCTGCATACCGCATTCACCCCCCAGGTGATTATCCGAAAATAAAAATCGGAATCTCCCGTACCTGTAGGTTAATTGGCTTTGAGTTCTTTTTTGATCGCCTCAATATCCAGCTTGCGCAGCATGGCGGGCAATTCCGTCCAGAGCGGATGATAACCAAAACCGCCATGGGTCATCTCGCGGATGGCTCGCTCTTTGTTCCATTCCTGAACTGCCATTCGATACGCCGCGACCATGGTGCCAGTCCGGTCGGCCCCGTGCTGGCAATGGACAAACACCGGCGCGGCATTCGGATCGGCGGCAATACGCAAAAACGCCATGACATTGTCCGGCGTCACATCCCAGGTATCCATTGGGATCGGTTTATAGTCCAACCCTGTCCCGGCCAGTAATTCCTCGTCGGAGTGGTGACCCCGCAGATTGACCACAGTCCTGATGCCCAGCTTTTTAAGATTCTCAAAGCCTTCCCGGGTCGGCTGGGCACCGCGATACAGCGAGTCGCTGACTTTGTGCAGATTGGAACAGCCGGGCAAATCAAACCGCACGGCATGGTTGGCGGCCAGAATTTTCTGCACCTCCGGTCCGTTGGGATTTGCGGCGGCATCGGCAACCCGTAATGAAGCAAATCCCGGATCAGGTGAAATGGGTTTTAAAAACAGCCAATAGACATAAAACGCCAGCACCAGAACAATAAAGACGCAGGCCAGAGCGATTTGTCGCGATGTAAACGGTGATTTGATTTCTTTTTTTCTCATAATCGTTTTATTCCATCTTAATCAACTCATTTGCTGGTCATTTTTTCCATGGCAAGCTGAATCCAGAGTTTTTCCAGCTCGGTCAGCATTTTTTCAAATGCAGCACGTTCCGTACGCTGACGGGATTGATCCACGGCTGATTCATTGGTCCACCAGGCGCTAAGCTGGGTCTGCTTGTCGGTGGCTTCCGCCATGCCGTAAATATAGCCGGTTCTGACATCAATCAGAACCGCAGAAACGGTGGATACCATATTGACCGTCACCGACGGCGACAAACCCAGCGTTATCACACTCAGCGGAGCCGCGGCATCCTCCGACCAGAATTTGGTGTTCACCGTATAAAGAATCAGAATGTCCGCCTGCAGACGCGAGGCTGCCAATCGCAGGTCTTTTTCCGTTCTGATTTCGTCGGGCAGCAACAGTGATGACAAGGTACCAACCTGGGCCACGCCGGCCAGACTACGGAAATGGTCAAAATCTCCATCTTTTTCGATATCTTTTATCGTAATCACGCTGAAGTCGCCGCGTGTATCATTGCCGTATCGGACGGAATAGGAGCGATAGTCTTTATCCTGGAGCCGCAGAAAGATGATATAAGCCGGAAATCGACTTTCGGGCTTGAGGTCATAATTGGTCTTAATATCCTTGCCCGGGGTTGCAGCTTGAGTCTTTGTGGAATCGGCCTGCAGGGAAGATGCATAATTTTCAGTACCCATCAATTTACCCATATCAGCCCCAGCCCCCGGCACTTTATAGGTGCTGCAGCCTGCCAAAAGAACCGTTGCCACTATCGCTATTGAAAAAACCTTGTTCATTCCCATCTGTGCTCCTTTCAAAAATATGTGTTATTATTATGCAAACCTGGGACATATTATATCCATCATGAATCTTGTTGTAAATCCTTGATTTTCTATCCATTTGGTGGTTAAATATCGGCCATGTTTAAGACCGTAACAATTGTTGGCGATGGTGCGATGGGCAGTGTATGTGCGATGCTGTTGTGTGAAAACGGCATTCGGACGACACTGTGGGGCTTTGACGCTGCGCAGCTTGCCCAGATTGCCGAAAAACGGGAAAATTTCCGATTTTTGCCGGGTTATCCACTGCCGAAAGAATTACGGTATGAGGCCGACGATGCCAGGGCGCTGGCCGGGGTGGAACTGGTCGTTTCAGCGGTCCCTTGCCAATATATGCGGGGTATCTGGAATCGGCTTAAATCCCATCTGCCTGTCGGAGTCCCCATTGTCAGTACCACCAAAGGAATTGAAAACAAGACCCTGCTTCGCCCAACGGAAATTTTAAAGCAAATCCTGTGCGACAGCCATCCGCTGGCGGTACTTTCCGGACCAACGATTGCCGATGAACTGGCTCGTAAACTGCCTGCCTCGGCGACTGCCGCCTGTAAGGATATCGAACTGGCTAAACAGATACAGCAGACTTTTAATACCTCCATGTTCCGTGTTTATACCAACGACGACCTTGTGGGTGTGGAACTGGCCGGGGCAATGAAAAATGTCATTGCCATCGCCGCCGGGATTATCGACGGCATTGGTGCCGGTGACAACGCCAAAGCCGCCCTGCTCAGTCGTGGACTGGCCGAAATTGAACGGCTCGGTATCGCGATGGGGGCTAAAGAGAAAACCTTCGCAGGATTATCGGGCCTTGGCGACCTGGTTACTACCTGTGTCTCACCCAAAGGCCGGAACCGTTCCTTCGGCGAACGCATCGGCAAGGGGGCATCGGCTGCCGAAGCCCTGGCTGCCACACACAGTGTCGTCGAAGGTGCGGCAACGTGCGAATCGGTTCTTGGTCTGGCCGGAAAGTATCATGTCGAAATGCCGATTACCGAAGCGGTCTATGCCATTATCCACGGCCACAAGAGTGTGCATAAAGCTCTTGCTGACCTGATGAGTCGTCAGCTTAAAGCCGAATAAATACCTTGTTTCCCCCGATAATTATTTCCCCGATTCACGACCAATCCTCTTGACAAAATCACGACAAATTGCAATGATATTATACAGAAATAATGAAAGGCCTGTGTGTCTGCGGGTCAACGGGATGCCCTGACGAGGATGATTCATGAGCGCCGAAAAGTCGCAGGTCAAAGGATTGGATACAGTTGCGGTTTTTTCATTTACCCCGCAGGGGCAATGTGAAATTCAGAACGATTTATCCGTTTTAAACGGACTGGGCAGAGACAAGGCCCTGTTTTTACACCGCTGCCTCGAATTAACCTGGCAAACCGTACAGAAATACAACCCACAAGCCTTTACCCATCTTAACACGCGAAAGATTCGTCTGCGCGTCAGCCCGGCTGTTCCGCTGGTTCCCACCCTGATGTCGCATGAAATCCTATTCAATACCCGCCTGCTGGACTTCAACCCGAAAGAGCAGGTACAGCGGGAATCTCTTCTTATCGGCTGTCTGGCCATGGTCTTGTATCACCAGTGCCATGCCGACCAGCACATCAGCCATATTCACTATGCCGCTCTGCGATTCTACAAGGCACACAAGGTCATTCTGGAAGCAACGATTCGTCAACTGGAGGCGTTTGCGGAAGACCCTGCTTTCGCCCATCTGCACAACGTCCTGGTTGAGCTTGATACGATTTTATCTATTCATGAATTTTGGACGTATTTCGGAAAGACCGCTTCCGCAACGGAATTTTTAAAAGTCGCCCAGGTGGACTCGGACAAACGCCGTGTGCAGCTGCGATCCATCGTCGTTCATGAAGCGACCCTGTATGCCGAGCATCAGAAATTAAATCTGACGGCAGCCAAAAAAACTGCCGCCGGCTTTAAGCATCTGTTTTTTGATTCCGGTACAGTCGTTGTGCTGTACGAACTGAAAAACAATGTCATGCAGGCCGTGCGTCTGGCACCGGAGTATTTTATCGATGCCATGAGTATCGATGCCGCCCGCCTGAGTGTTGTTCACGACGGCGTACGGACGGAGATTTTTCACGACCAGGGGCCGTTTATCAAACCCTGGATTGAACGCCTCAAAGCCCGTGCCATGGACCCGGCACTGGACGAACTGTCCCGCATGCTGATTTCCGATCATGTGCACACAGTCAACGCCGCCATCGACGAACTGGTTCGCCGCATTCGCCTCAAACAGAATCCCCAGGAATCCCTGCGATTACTCTATGCAGGCCTCTATTACTGGTATCATCCGAATAAAGGCATCAGCCGCTCGGTCTGCCTGCGCATCAGCAAGATTCTGGAAGATTTACTGACCGAGCGTCCGCCGTTTTTCCCAACCGCCCGCATCAACCGCAGCTTCTTCCGCGGGGAATCGCCGACGGTGCGCATCCATTTCAGCAAACCCGCCCGCATCAGCCTCAAGCATATTCAGGCCCGGATTCAGTGGTCGGTCAACGGTCGACGCAAGAAACCCATGACAATGGCCCTCGACAAGCAGGCCAGCACCGGGGAAAAACTGTACTTCGAAGCTCATCTGCCCGGCAAAAACGGATGGATTCACTACTCCGTCCAGACGTCCTTTGATGACGGCAAGACCTGGCAATTCGAGAAATTCGACGAAAATTCCCACGGCCTGCTCAAACGTGTCGCCGATGAACGCGGCCACCGCGTTTTGAGCCTGTATGCCGACACCTTCAACCTCAAACTCGACGACAACATGCGTCCTGTGCGAGATGAAACCGGGGCGTTTGTCTATGGCACCTTCGACGACCTGGCCGAACAGCTCCCCTCTATCAAAAAAGAAGGCTACACCCGCATCTATCCGCTGGGAGCCCTCGAGCTGGGCTGGGCGGGAGAGGCCGGACCGGATCCGTCGGTCTTTTCCATCTGGGACGGCCGCACCGTCCGGCGGGACCTGGGCGGCATCGAAGCCCTGCTGCGGCTCAAGCAAAAAGCCGACCAGCTCGGCATGAAAATCCTGCTGTGTGTGCTGAGTCATTTTTCACGCGCATGGCATAGCTGGCCGTATGCCATGCCGGTCTATATCGCAGGTCCCGACGGCAAATTGACGCGTCGGGCCGGCTGGGACGGCGAATGGGACGAATGGCTGGACAGCTTCATGGTCAATATGCGTGACCTCGACAACGTGGAATACCTGGTCGATGTCTGTACCGAACTGACCCGGATGGGCTTTGGCCTGCGCGTCGATGTCGGTCACGGATTCGACACGGTTTTCCCGGTCAGGCCGGATCTGGCCCAGATGCCCAAGCTGCTGGGCGAAGTCACTGTCAAGGGATTCGAGCCGGTAGACCTGCGCGGCACCAACGAGCCGAATATCCCCCTGATGTATATCGCCTATCGCGTCCAGAAAGCCGTCCCCGGCGCCCTGCTGGCCTACAGCGAACAGTGGCATGCCAACGAAGTCCGCATGATTAAATCGGCGACAATTCCCTACAACGCCATCATCAAAAATCTCGAAAATATACGCAGCGGCCAGGCCGTCCACAGCCCGCTGGGACTCAATAACAATCTCGAATATCTCAAGCGGCTGCTGCATCGCTACGGCGGCCAGACCCTGTCGATGTTCAACAGCCACGACGAGGAATCCCCCGCCAGCAATTACCAGAATATGATCTGGCCGGCGGCGGCCCTGCTGGTCTTCAGCAGCTACGGCCCGATTATGTATCATATCAGCCGTCTGCCCGGCCCCGAAGCCGGCTCGTTCCCCCGCCGGTTCGACATGGCCTACACCGAATGCTGGAAGCACTGGGTCAACAACCGATTCTCGCATCCCTGGTATGATGAAAACCTGGCCCGTCAGGATATCCTGAATCATTATCCCTACCTGCGCGGCTTCGGCACCTACCTGCGGGGCTTATTCGCATTCGCCGATGAACACCCGGCATTGACCAGGGGCACGCTGACTCCGATTGCCACCGGCAACGGCCGCATCGCCGCCTTTGTCCGCAGCTACCAGAAAGAAAAACTGCTGTGCGTCTTTAACTTCCCCAACCCGATGCTGGACGGCCAGCAGGCTCTGGCCCGAACGTATAATTTCCGCCTTCGCAGCGCCGACACCGGCCAGCCGATTGAGGGCATCGAGTTCAGCGAATTCTACGAAATGCGAGAACGCTACAACAACGTCGAAGGCAAGATGCGCTGGGGACAAAAGGAATTCTGGTCCGGCCACGAACTGCTTGAACTGGGCTTCGGCGGTGTCATCCAGCCGGTATCCAGCAGCATTTTCGAAATCGTTTCCAAGGAACAGGCCATCCAGGAAAAACAGGTGCTCTTTGATTCCTTCCGGCGGTTTTTCCGATACGGCCGCGCCGACCGCATCCGTCATTGCTATGTCGCCCGGGTCTTTGCGGAATGCTGCCATCCGGAACGAGCCGACTTTGACCGTTTCGGCGAATTGTTCGGCCTGCTGATTCACTGGTCCATCAAAGAAAATGATTTCGGAGCCGCATCCGTCGGCCTGCTCCTGCGGGAAGTCAGCGCCGACAATCCCGCCGTCCGTCAGGTGGTCATCGACTGCCTGATGCGCATCACCGTCAATGAAAAAGAGCGGTTCGATAAAGACCTCACCCGCGCCGCCGCCGATATCCTGCAATCCATCGCCATCGGCACCATCGTTCTGGTCTCCCCGGAATCACGCTTCAGCGGGGCTTCCGGCGGCGTCGGCATCTACACCACCGACATCGCCGACGTGCTCAGCGAACTGGGATTCCATGTTGTGCTGGTGACTCCCCTGTATGAGAAAAACCGCAAACAGATCTTGTCGCATTTTGGGCCTAAATTCGAAGGCCACCAGTTCACAATCCAGTTTCCGGATTTCAACGACGCCACCCAGACCACGTCGCCGGGAAAAGTCGAAATCGTCAACATCCTGCGGGCCAATCTGCTCCGCCGTAAACACGGCAAACGCGCCCGCATTGAAGTCCTGTATCTCGAAAACGCCGCCTATCTGGACGCCCCCTACAGCGGCGCCACCGGTGAAGACAAAATCCGTCGTGCCCGCGTCCTGGCACAGGGAACGCTCGAGGCACTGCGGGCCTATAATTACTATCCCTCGATTATTCTGACCAACGAATGGCCGTCCTGGCTGGTCGCCGCTTTCATGACCACATGGAAAGAATACCGCGACGACCCGCACTTCACCCAGACCAAAGTCGGCAGCATGATGCACAATCCGCATCCCTCCTACGGCATCACGCTCAATGAGGCCAATCCCGTCAAACGCAATTATTACTGCAATGTGCTGGGACTGGATCCGCGATTCCATTACGACCTGGCCGTCAATCGCTACAGCCCCAACGGCCACCAGATCGACCTGATGCATACGATGCTGCGAAGCTCGCACTTCATCGGCACCGTCAGCCGGGCGATGAAAGACCGCATGCTCAAAGAGACCTGGCTGTTTGACCACGTCTGGGAATTCGCCGAAAAAGAACGCCTTGGGCTGTTTTTTGCCCGACGCAACGGGTTCAATATGGCTGCACGCCAGCGGTTCTGGTTCGGTACCAAAAAAAGTCTCGTCGAAACCTGGCAGCCTTCAGCCCGCCGACGCCTGTTTTATAAATATTACGCCGCCAAGAAGACGGCCAAGCTCGACCTGCAGAACCATCCCCACATCCGCCTGACGCCGGACAGCGAAAGCCTCGACCATGTCATCTTCGGCATGCTGCACCGCATCAGCAAACAGAAAGGCTTTGAGCTGCTGGTTGATTGGAAGGTCTATACCGACGGCAAAAATCGTTACGTCCGCCATGAAACCTGGAAAATGGACGGCAATACCGTCCTGGAACATTTCCTCCAGTCCAACCCCCGTATTCAGTTTGTCATCTGCGGGCGGGTCGAAGACAGCCCCGACGGCAGACGATACGACGCTCACCTGCGGCGAATTGCATCCCGTCCGGATATGGCCGGGCGATTCGCCTATTACCCCGAAGGCAATCTCAGCCCGGACCTGTACCGCAATCTTTATGTGGGATGCCAGTATTTCGTGATGCCCTCCGGCGGCGAAGTCGGCGAACCCTGCGGCATCAGCCAGCAGGAAGCTCACGCCGGCGGCACCCCAATCGTCGCTCATCATCAGGACGGCCTGCAGCATACCGTGACCGACAACGACTTCGGCGACAAGGACTACCCGGCCAACGGCATTAAATTTACCGGCTTCAGCGGAGAAGGGCTGCTGGAGGCCATGCTCGACGCCGTGGAAATCTATTATCACGGACGACGCCGACTCTATAAAGATGCCAACGGCAAGCCCAAACCCCTGGATTATGATGACCTGGTGTTCAATGCCTTCACGCGGGACCATCGCTGGATTAAACCGCTGCGGGATTATATCGAAATGTTCGCCAAAGTGCAGGGGGCCGTACTGCCGGTCCATCTGGATGCCCTGCGGCTGATTGAAGAAATCACGTACACCGAAGACGGCGAAACCGGGGATGTGCTGCTCAAATACGGATTATCGACCGATCAGGCCATCAATTCACTGATTGCCGCTATCGGCTGCGATATCGCTTCCGTGCGGCGTGCGGCGGCACGAACACTGGTCAGGCTGGCTCAAACCCTGAAAAATCCGTTTCTGTCCGAAGCCCTCAAACAGCTTCGCCAGGCTATGGAATCGCCGGACAAAAATCAGACCAAGCTCGTGGAATGGTGCGTGGAAAATCTGTCGTAATCGCCGGCGTCACCATCCCCGCAGCGTACTATGGTGCTGCGGCATTCCAGGCGGGTGTCTGTTCGCCCAGCAGATGACGTACGAAGAAATCCCACCGCTTGCGGTTGCCGAACCAGTCGCCGGAGGTATGCCCCGCCCCGGGCAGAACCACCAGCTCGAATTCCTTTTTGGCTTTGATCAACGCATCGGCCAGCCGGAACGTGGACTCCGGCGGCACATTGTCATCCAGCTCGCCTACCATCAGCAGCAGGTGCCCCTGTAACTTGTCGGCGTTGGTGATATTGGATTGCTGCTCATAATGCGGCCCGACCGGATAGCCCATCCACTGCTCATTCCAGTAAGACTTGTCCATCCGGTTATCATGACAGCCGCACGAGGAAACCGCGACCTTGTAAAATTCCGGGTGAAACAGCACCGCTCCCGTCGAAGACTGTCCGCCGGCACTGGTGCCGAAGATGCCCACCCGTTCAATATCCATATAGGCATACTTGGCCGCCGCAGCCTTGATCCACAGGATGCGGTCCGGCAGCCCGGCATCGGCCAGGTTTTTCCAGCAGACATCGTGAAACGCCTTGGAACGGTTGCGTGTGCCCATCCCGTCGCACTGAACGACAACAAACCCCAGTTCCGCCAGGGACTGGTTGGAATCATAATCCCGCCAGCTTTTGGGCACAAACGAATCCTGCGGCCCCGCATAGATATCTTCAATGATGGGGTACTTCTTCGACTCATCCAGTGTCCGCGGACGCCAGATAACGCCCCAGATATCGGTCTTGCCGTCGCGTCCTTTGGCACAAAACGGTTCCGGCCCGCGCCAGCCGGCCTTGAACAGTTCTTCGGCATCGGCTTTCTCCAATTCGCAAATCAAATCGCCGTTGTCAGCCTTGCGAAGTTCATGCACCGGCGGCATATCGACACGGGAATACGTATCGATCAGAACACTCCGGTCGGGCGAAAACTGTACACTGTGCGTCCCATGTCCCGGCGTCAGACAAACCAGCCCGGAACCGTCAAACCCGATGCGATAATACTGGATGTAATACGGGTCGCGGTCGGCCTCCATGCCCGAGGCCTTGAACTCAATGGTCCGGGCCTTTTCATCGACTTGTACGATTTCCCGCACAATCCAGTTGCCTTTGGTAATCTGATTTTTCAATTGCCCCGTCTTGCTGTCATACAAATACAAATGCAGCCAGCCGTCTCGCTCCGACGACCAGATAATCTCATCAGTTTCATTGAGATACTGCGGCTGGACCGGGTTGTAATTGATATTCACAAACGTTTCTGACCGTTCATCGATAATCACGCTGGATTTACCGGTCGCCGCGTCCACCCGCACCACTGTAAGCCGCTGATGACTGCGATAGGGATGCTCAAAGAGAAAACTTTTGCCGTCTTTGGCCCAGCGAAGACGCGGTACGCCAAACGCATCCCACGGCTGGTCATCCACTTTGATTCGCTCCTTGGTCTCTGTGGAAAACAGATTCATCTCCAGAATGTCATACCGATCCCCCGGCAGCAGATAATTATTAAAATGCAGCAATGCTCGACCGCCGTCTTTGGGTGAGGACTCAATCCGATGAACCGGCTTGTTCTCACCCGGCTGGATTTGATAGGCCGCAATGGTCTTGCTGTCCGGCGACCAGTTTGGCCAGCCATAATAATGATTTGGATCGCCGTCATGGCTGATCCGAAATTCACGGCTGTCCTGCGTGGATTTCAGATAGAGGTTATGCTCTTTGGTCACCGCTTCCCAGGCCCTGTCGGGCGAAATCGTCGTATTTTGCATGGGCCGACGAGTCCTCTGGCGAGGCCGCTGGGACGGGTCGGGTTCTCGTTTCTGTTCGGCCACTGCCTCCCCGCCCGGCGTCAGGCATTCATACGTCTCCAGGCCAAATCGCCAGCGTCTGCCGTCCAGCTCAAATTGCAGAATCTTTCCGCCTTCAAGCAGCTCAATCGTATTAAACGGCAGGTTCTGCCCGACGTATGTTTTCGACAAAACCGTCGAAAGCGCCTCCGCCAGCCGCTGATGATCAAATGCCGGGCCGCGTGCCCCCTGCCGGCAATCCACAAGGATAAACTCTTTGCCTTCCTTTAAGTTGTTTCGATACCAGAACTTCTGATTTCCATCAAACCAGTTGGGCTGAATGGTCGTTTTGAAAACCTTGTTGGAATACGTTTCGCGGAGCTTTTCGGCCCGCTGATAATCGTCGCGTGAAATCGCAAACAAAGAGACTTGAAACCATGCCATGATGAAAAAAACAAACGCCGACATCCTCGCAATCGCGATGTTCTTCATATAGTTCACCTGTTTTGCCTTGTATTCGGTTTACATTGCAGCATCGATTGTGCAACACTTACTATATAAAGACAACGTACCGTCGGGTTAAGTAACACTATTTATCCCGGTACAGAGCATTTCAAGGCTTAAACAATGGCATATTATGGATAAAAACCGGCGTTTTGGTAGTCGGGCCGACCGTCGTCGTTATCGTATTCAATCGCATCCGCCTCATCGAGCGTCAACTGAACCCGTTCGATTTTCTCAGCGGTGTGGGTGTGGCTGTTGACCGTCACGATGATGCCGCTCATCCGCACATCGCCGGTGGCAATCTCAAACGGATACGGCATCTGCGTGCGAAACGCCCGTATCACACATTCGCTTTTCCGCCCCAGCACCGAATCGTGCGACCCGGTCATGCCGATATCCGTAATGTAAGCGGTCCCCTTCTGCAAAAGCCGCTCATCCGCGGTCACAATATGCGTATGGGTGCCGAATACACAGGCCACTTTGCCGTCCAGATAATACCCCATCGCCACTTTTTCACTGGTCGCTTCGGCATGCATTTCGACAAAAACAATCTCGGCCTGTTGACTAACCCGCGGCAGAATCGAATCGATCTTGGCATACGGACAATCCGCCGGCTTCATAAAAATCCGGCCGATCAGCGGTATCACCGCCACGGACACACCGCGAGCTGTCTGATATATCGCATAATCCCGGCCCGCTGCACTGGCCGACAGATTCGCCGGGCGGGTAATATTGGTATTGCCTTCCAGAACGGGAATAATATCTTTTTTGCGGAATGCATGGTCACCCAGGGTGATCAAATGCACGCCGTATTTGAGCAGCTTGTCATAAATCTGAGGTGTCAGCCCAGAACCGCCGGCGGCGTTTTCCGCATTGGCAATCACGCAATCGATTTGCCGTTCTTTGACCAGTCCGGCCAGACGCAGGGCCAGAGCCCGTCGTCCCGGCCGGCCGACAATATCCCCGATACATAAAATATTCAGCTTCATTCAGCACCCTGCGACAGGATACTCGACACAACAGACCGGATCTAGCCGCCTGCCGCATCCAGACCTGCCCCTTAGGATTATCGAGCGTATTCCACGCAGCGCACTTCACGCAGCAGAGTCACCTTGATTTCACCCGGATAGGTCATTTCTTCTTCAATCTTCTTGGCTATATCACGGGCGACTTTCATCGCGGATTCATCATTAATCTGGTTGGCATCCACTACCACGCGGATTTCACGACCCGCCTGGATCGCAAAACAGCCTTCCACGCCCTTGAAGCTGCCGGCTATTTCTTCCAGCTTTTCAAGCCGTTTGATATAGCGCTCCAGCGTTTCGCGGCGAGCACCCGGACGCGAGGCACTGATGGCGTCCGAGGCGGCAATCAGCGGGGTGTACGGATTGTCCGGCGGACAGTCGCCATGATGAGCTTCAACGGCATTGATGACAATCTGCGGCTCTTTGAACCGACGCAGATAATTGGCGCCAATCGCCGGGTGACCGCCTTCAATTTCGCGGTCCATCGCCTTGCCGATATCATGCAGCAGACCCGCACGTTTGGCCATGGTGCCGTCCAGCCCCAGTTCGTCGGCCATCACCTGGGCCAAAAACGCCACTTCGACGCTGTGCCGCAGAACATTCTGGCCATAACTGGTGCGATAATGCAGTGCCCCCAGCATGCCGAGAATCTTGTTATTCAGACCACGAACATCCACTTCTTCGGCGGCTTCCTTACCAATCTGCATCACCTTGGCGTGGACATCTTTCTTGGTCTGCCCCACAATTTCCTCAATTCGGCTCGGGTGGATACGTCCATCCTGAATCAGACGTTCCATACTCAGGCGGGCCACTTCCCGGCGAATCGGATTAAACCCGCTGACCACAATCACACCCGGCGTATCATCCACAATCACGTCAACACCGGTCGCCTTTTCAAATGCCCGGATATTCCGGCCTTCGCGACCAATAATGCGACCTTTCATCTCGTCATTCGGGATATCGACCATGGAAACGCTGACTTCGCAAGTCTGCTCGGCCGCATAACGCTGAATCGCCAGGTTAATGATTTCCTTGGATTTTTCCTCGGCCTGTTCTTCCGCCTGAGCCACCTTGCGGGCAATCAACTGACCCATTTCCCGTTCGCATTCTTCCTCAAGGTTGGCCAACAGCAACTGACGGGCCTGCTCAACATCCATCCCGGTGATTTTCAGCAATTGACTTTTCTGCTGGGCAAGAACCGTGGACAACTCCTTATTCTTGGAATTGTAGCTCTGGATCTGCCTTTGTACTTCCTGCTCGGATTGTTTGACTTGTTTTTCGCGCTGGATGAGTTGTTCGGTTTGTCGCTCGAGAACATCTTCTCTTTTGGATAGACGTAATTCCTGACTCCGCAGCTCGCTTTCTTTTTTCTCAACCTCAGAGGTGAATTCCTGACGCTTTTTCATCTGCTCAGATGCAGCGTCCAGGCGGGCTTCTTTGACGATTGTTTCGGCTTCACGACGGGCTGTTTCAATGCGATTCTGAACCTCCTGCTCGACTTTTTTGGCCCGCATTTTGGCAAGGCCCACAACCAGAAGAGCCGCCCCTCCACCACCAACGAAAACCCCCAGAAACAACCCGATGATGATATTTCCACCCATCGCTTGTGCTAATATTTCCATGCTGCACCTTTCCTTTAACTACTGCATAATCAGTCTTATGCACAGCACCCACAAGGGTTTACAGCAGCATGAGCAAAGGTATGAAGTCAACAAAACAAGACCCGTATCAGCAACGCTTTAGGCGCAACATCCCCTTCTCAGACAGACTGCTCTTGTGTTTGGAGCCGAAACTGCCTGTTCGAAAGAATACATTCATTGGGTTGCTTCCCATACCCCGGCACCCTGGCCGAAGCCGTTGTTATTATACAACTCTGTCTTGACTACATTCACCGACACGACACCGATTTCGGACTTGACAGGACCACTTCTTGTCCCGCCTTTCGCCCATCTTTGTCGCAGACCGATGTTTATGAAGCTCTGCTGCCTGCCCACTTTCCGTGGTCGGCTGTGCTGGTTTCCATCCTCCGGCCCGAATCATCCTCCGTCAGACGGAAACGCTATCTATATTTAACCCTCTACGCAAAGGGTCTATCCTTTATCATATCTAATCTTTACTTTCGGTCAAGCGAAAAGCATTTCTACAGCAAATATTCTATATTCTTAAATTATCGGACCCTGTTTGGCCTGAAAGACGTTATATTCATTAAAACAAGGTTTTTCGTTAATCGAGTCCCCTTTCTTGACGAATCTGTTTCCAGCGGATTGACTGTGTTTCCGCATAATGAATTGATTCATTTCAGGGTATTTTTTATGCTGAAAAGAAAAGATGTCCTCACGACCGGTCAGGTCGCTCAAATATGCAATGTCGCTCCTCGTACCGTGACGAAATGGTTCGACTCAGGCCAGCTTCGCGGCTATCGCATCCCCGGCTCACGGGACCGGCGGATTCCCCTGAGTGAATTGATCCGTTTCATGAAGGCTCACAATATCCCGACAGATGGACTCGACAAAGGCCATGTCCGGATACTGCTGATTGACAGCAATGAGACAGCCTGCACGACCCTGACCGAAGCACTGACTTCCAAGGGAGCATTTGATATCCAATCGGCCCAGAACAGCTTCGACGCGGGACTCATGGCTCAAAAATTCCTGCCAAATGTTATCCTGATTAATCTGATGTCAACTCAGATTGATGCCCATCAATTGTGCAGTCATATTCGTGAAAATGAAGAGCTTAAAGATACCCGGGTCATCGCCATCGCGGCCGGGCTTGGGGAAAACGAATCAAAGGCTCTCCAGAATAAAGGCTTTGATGCCGTCGTAACGGAACCGTCCAATCTGGACCGGATTCTTCTGGTTATTCAGCAGGCCTGTACGATTATGTAAGATTGAGATATTCGGCAAAGAGTCTCATCACCTTTTATCGAATAATTTCCAACTCTTTTTGTTGTTCAAACCATGAACGATAAAATTCGGCATAATATTTGTGCCGACTTTCAATCGTCTTTTTCTGTTTCCGTTCTTCGCTGGTGCCTAGGGTACAATATCTATCATATTCTTGATAAGGGATGGAAGGGAAATCTTTGATCATCAGCCTTAAGTATTCAGCCGCAATATCCGCATAGCTTTGAGACACCGTATCAGGTCCCAAGTTACGTGTTACCTGGTCTGAATAGATATAACTCTTGATATATTCCACAACTTCCGGCTGGCGAACGTAACTAATCTCTCTTAGAAGATATTGGACACGGTAATCTTCGACTTTTTTTGATAATATTTCTGCGGTTTTATGATCTGAACGATCAATATATTTGCAATAATGTTCACACGAAAATCCCTTAACTAGATCAATACATTTTATTATATCTTCTTTCTCACCCATTCTGGCACGAGCCATCAGGGCGGTAAAAGCTTTCCCATAGCAAGGCCAAGAATCAGGTTCAACAGGATACACTTCCTGTTCAGCAATCGGTTTCAATAAACCAAGTTCACTGGTCATCCCGGCACAGCCTACATGCAGAATAATCGGAATTATTTCTTCATCCTGCTTTATCAACAACTCATGAAGTTTTTGCTTGATCGTATCTGAGTATGCGTCCTGCTGCCATAGAGTTGGAAAACCTCGATATATTTCATCCCTTAATTGCTTGTTGTCCAGAGTTTTGCCAAGAATCGCTTCTACTATTTCTTTCTTTTCAGCAACATCTTTCTTCTGTTGACTTAGAAAGAACAACATCTTTTTACCATAATATTTTTTGTTGTTATTCGGATCTGTCAAATAGTCCACTGCATAGGGAAGAACGTTCATGCCGAATTGCTCGACCATCTTTTCTTCCTTGATTGTCTCGGAGATTTCCATCTCCATTTCAAAAGTCTTTTGTAAAACAGTTTTAACATCCTCAGTCTTGGCCGCTATTCCAGGGATACACAAAGACAACATGGCAACCATTATATTCACTATTTTCATTTTTTTAACTCCTGTCAATATTTTGGATAATCGATAATAGGGCCAATTACCATTTGTTTTGCGTTTTATGTTCATAACAGTTGCCTGTCCCTATTTTCCCCGGTTATCCTCATTATTTACTCATTGATCCACGCTGAAACAAGTTCATCTGGCCAATATCGGGAAGGTAAAACCATTGCAACTTTAGGATCATTAGGATTGAGAATAAGCGGAAAGAAAGTTCCGCTTAACCGTTTATTGGGTAAATGTTTTCGCGCAAACAACACCGTGGAGATGCAGCAATCCATCTTTGGACTCATGCATCGAGGAACGGGATGACCGAATACACGCATAAATTCATTGGTCAGATAATCGGCAATATATGACAACTCAGGTTCTTTGGGTTTTGTATTCTTTAATTGCCCTAAACGAAAAGCAACCTCATACAAAGCCTCCAAATCAACTTCTCGAGAGGCATCCGGACAATAAACTACCTCGCCTGGATGATTAAACCATCCGTGTTTAAATAACAACGCATTGGCCTGAATAACAGTTCCCCATACAAGGACACCATTACGGATTATGTTCTTCTGTGTTTTAAAAAATGAAACCAGGTTTTTTTGACCAAAAAAATCCTTTTCACACCACATAGGCTTAGGAATTTTCAAATACGTATGAAATTCAAACCATCCAAAATTACGTGGTACATTCCCAAAGTTACGGTTACATACTGAGAGCCATGAGTCCATTTAGTGATCCTTTCGTCAGGATGCAGTAATGTATATAGAATAAGGGATACTTAATACCAGAGACATTGCCAGTGCAACAATACTTAACACGCGAGCAAAACCATGGGTCCCGCGAACAAGATACATGGACAGAATGCAAAAAGGGAGACTCAATATCGGTATCCAGCAAATTAAAAAAGAAAAGATGCTGAGGAGTTTTCCCAACAGGGATGGCTGGTATAATAACGCCTGATTGAGGAATTCTTTCGATGCCCCCATAACAAGCAGGGGATTGATTTTAAGGTAGAATCTCTTCCTGCACTCAGGACATTCCACATATACATATCGTGTTGTTACGATTGGGATAAAATACAAGAGCATCAGTCGAAGCTTGCCACCGATAACCATAGATTGAACATCCTCAGAAAAGCAGGCAGGACAATCAAAAGTTTTCGTCGGCCCATAAAAATCCTTACTCGAAATCCCGAAGAGGGATGAAATACCCATTATTTGAATCCTCCATTGGACAAACAGGCCCTATTTATATTTATCATACTTGAACTGTCGACAAATTGTCGACAGTTCAAGTCCGTCCTCGGATTTAACCCGGATTTTCATCTTAAACCAGTAATCCCGGGGATTGACACTGTCCGTCAGTACCCCCACAATATCAATCACCGAAAAATACCACATCCCCGACGCATTATCGTAAATCCGCCGAATTTGATAATTCTCAAACACCGCAAGCGCCTGCTCATGACTCATGATATCGCTCCTGAATAACGAACTCGTCCGTATGGCAATCTTTTATGCTCCACCCACAGATAAAGGGACACGTCTGTCTTTTTTTATATTTCGCCGTCTTTTTTACTCTTTTGGCAACAGTTTGCGGGCAGAAGCCGAAGCCGTATATCCGACACCTTCTGGATCCGGGCTTATAAGATTAACCACCTATCTCACACAATATTACCGTCAGGTCGCCAACCGTGTCAATAATATACTGTAAGCTGGGATTTGGCAATTGACCCATATGAGGCTTTTGCAGCGCTCTTTTTGCCATTTCCGGCAATTGCCCTGTTTTAAGCAGCCCGAAGAATTATTGCCTGCGGAATTGAAACGAATTGATTTTTCATGATCCAGCGGTTATGTTATTGCCTGTGCAGCAACTGCCAAACAACTCTGCAAAATGGCGAATCGTCAAGGAATTCGTAACAGGAGAATGGATTATGCGTTCAACTCTCATATCGCTGACACTCGTCCTGGTCTCTGTGTGCTCTGCGGCCGGGCAAAATACTCCGGGCGGTTTCCTGCTGCCGGGCTCATCGGACGGCGTTGCCCTCTGGTCCGCTTCATCGGGCAGCAAGATTAAGCCGGACAGCCCAATGCCCCAGGAAAAACAGGAGGCCATACGGGTTCGCGCCGCCCGCAATGAAGCGGAAGCCGTGCAGCTGGTGATCCGTCCGGCGGCTGATTTAACCGGCCTGTCGGCAACGGTGAACCGGCTGCGAAACGAAGCAGGCGAAGTCCTTGCCGCGGATGCAGTGGAGATTCTGCGTGTGGATTATGTAACGACAACGCAGGCCACCGACGACAGCACCACCGTCGGCGAATGGCCAGACCCGCTGCCGCCGCTCAAAGGAACCATGGACCTGAAGGCCGGGCGAAATCAGCCGCTGTGGATTCGGGTGTCCGTGCCGCAGGAGGCGCCTGCAGGACGATACAGCGGACAGATTCTCCTGAAGGCCGGGGATTATGCCGCAGCGATTCCGCTGCACGTCGAGGTATATGACTTTACCCTGCCGGACCGGGCAAGCTGCACGAGCGCCTTTGGTTTTTCGACATCGAATGTCTTTGATTATCATGGCCTCAAAGACGAAAAAGACAAGCGGCTGGTTCTCGATAAGTATCTGGCCAGTTTTGCCGCACACCGCATTTCGCCATACGATCCGACGCCGCTGGATTCCACCCGGGTTACCTGGCCGAAGGTGTCCCCGCCGCCATCCCGTTTCAGGAATTGGGACAACCTCCGGATCGTCACCAACGAGGCGTACCAGGGGGATGCGGCAATCGTCATTTTTGATGATGACAAAACCGCCAACAGCACCGTGACCTATAAACCATTAATTGCAATTCCCAAAGCGGGGCTGACGCTGTCTTTTGCATGGCGTAACGCCCTGCCGGATGACAGCGCCCTGGTCACGCTGAATCATTATGACGCCAACGGGAATTGGATGTCGGGGCGCAACCGGGACATTCCGGTGCAAAGCGGCGGACGCTGGAAGGAATTTTCCGAAACGGTTACGGAATTCCCCGAGGGAGCCTGTTCGGTTCGCCTTCATCTGCGGGCCACCCGCTGGCAGGATGATGGGCTGTTCACGGGACTGACGTGGTTTGATCATGTTTCGCTGAAAAACGCCGGGACGGGCGAAGAACTCATTATTGGCGGCGATTTTGAAACCGTCCGGCGTACGGAGCTGCTTGCCCCTGCCGAAACGCTGAGGCCGGTGCTGGATTTTGGCGCCTGGGACAAGGCGATGAGCCGCGCGATGGATGATTATCATTTTAATTCGTTTCAACTGCATATCCCCGGCATGGGCGGCGGCACGTTTCACGAGATCAGCCCGCCGGAATTGCTGGGCTTTACCGAAGACGACCCGGAATATGCCATCCTGTTCGAGTCTTACTGCCGCCAGATTCAGCAGCATCTGGATGAAAAAGGCTGGACCGATGAGGCGTTTATCTACTGGTTTGATGAGCCGGATCCGCACCAGTACGAGTTCGTCAAACACGGCTTTGACAAGCTCAAGCGGGCCTGCCCCAAGATTAACCGGATGCTGACCGAACAGCCGGAGCCGCCGCTGTTTGGGGGGCCGAATATCTATTGCGTCATCTCCTACCTGTATCAGCACTCGGCGGCCCAGCAGCGGCGCGCTGAAGGCGACCGGTTCTGGTGGTATATCTGCTGCGGGCCTAAGGCGCCGTATTGTACGCTGTTTATTGATCATCCGGGCACAGAGCTGCGGGTATGGCTGTGGCAGACGTGGGAGCGCAATATCGAAGGCATTCTCATCTGGCAGACCAATTACTGGACCAGTTCGGCGGCGTATCCGGACGCGGCCCATCCGCAAAATCCCTATCAGGACCCGATGAGCTGGACCAGCGGCTATTCGACGCCGGCGGGCAGGAAGCTGCCGTGGGGCAACGGGGACGGGCGGTTTATTTATCCGCCGGCTGCGGCGGCTGACGGCAAGCCGACATCGCCGGTGCTGGACGGGCCGGTGGACAGTATCCGCTGGGAAATGCTCCGCGATGGCGTGGAGGATTATGAATATCTGACGATGCTTAAAAAGCTGCTGACGGAGAAGAAAGGCTCACTGGACAAGACCGTTTATGAGCAATACGCTGAGTTATTAACGGTGCCGGAGACGATTTCCAAAGACCTGACGCATTTTACCACTGACCCGACAACCATTGAAAACCAGCGGCATAAAATCGCCCAGGCCATTGAGCAGCTTCAAAAACGCTAAAGACAAATGGTCGGCCACGACCAAAATCCTTGCCTAAACAGTCCTGTCGGATTAGGATAGGCCTTAAATTACTACGAGCGTCATTAGAACGACAGGATAAAAAAGGTCTATGCAAACAAAACACGGCTCAGCGGAAACACCGTTTTGCTTTTGCCCCCGGTGCGGCAGGCAGGCCCTTGTGCCGCATGAGGTCAAGGCCTATCGCTGCACGGAATGCGGATTTGAATTTTATCTGAATGTCGCCGCGGCCGTGGCGGGATTTATCCTCGATCCCGAGGGACGCCTGCTGGTTACTGTACGAGGCAAAGACCCCGGCAAAGGCACCCTGGACCTGCCTGGCGGATTCATCGACCCCCATGAAAATGCAGAGCAGGCCATCCGGCGGGAAATCAAAGAAGAACTGAATTTGGATGTCACAGAGACAATTTACCTGTTTTCCTCCCCCAATCAATATCCATATATGAATGTCACCTATCATACGATGGATCTTGGCTATTTATGTAAAGTAGATCATTTTGGCAAATTGAAAACCGCGGATGAAATCGCCGACTATCGATTCCTGCACCCATCGGATGTGAAGGCAGAATTATTCGGATTCCCATCGATCCGCCAGATGTTACAGCTTTATATCGCAGGTCCGATGGCCGGCCTTCGTAAAAATCATTAAGCATACCGCATAATTTTCCGAAAACATATCTATAGGGATTTTTACTGACCGTGAAAGCAGTAGCTTCATGTTATCGCTTTAAAAGCCTTTGATTATCGGTCGTTCGGGTCAGAGTCTCATAATACTGTGTCAGGAGTAATACAATGCATGTAACCTGCGTTACTGTTCATGTAAAACAGGAGCATCGAGACGATTTTATCCGTGCTACGGTTGAAAATCACAACGGCTCCATCCGGGAACCCGGCAACCTTCGCTTTGACCTCCTCCAACACGATCAGAATCCATGCCAGTTTATGCTGTATGAGGCCTATGAGTCGGATGAGGCCGCGGCGGCCCATAAAAAAACAGCCCACTATCTCAAATGGCGGGAGACCGTTGCTGACTGGATGGCCGCACCGCGGGAAGGCACGCGGTATCAGATTCTTTGCCCGCTCGACAAATCAGGCTGGAAAAGAAATAATGGATGAAGCACAATTTCTTTAAGAGGATAACCCGCGGATGATTATTCAGGTCAGTACTTCCGGCAAGACCGATGAGTTTGCAGAGATGCTGAATACAGCAGCTCAAAACGACCAGATAAAGTCCATCTTGATTCTGGCCTGCGACGATAACCAATTCACACCTTCCGGGATTGATTCTTGCCTGTGCCGGATTCAAAAGCCAATTTTTGGAGGGATTTTTCCGGAAATCCTGGTCGATCACCAAAAGCTGGCAAAAGGATTTATCATTGCAGGCCTTACAACGGAGGCCCGTGTACAGGTTATCGGAGGTCTGAGCAATCCCAATATAGATTATGAAAGCGAGATTCAGGATTCATTATCACAAACCGGGGCCAAAACCATGCTGGTGCTGGTCGATGGACTGGCCACACGGATTACCTCGCTTGTAGACAGCCTGTTTACCGTGTTTGGGCTGGATTTCAACTATATCGGCGGCGGTGCCGGCTCTCTGAGTTTTCAGCAAAAGCCCTGCCTGTTCACCAACGAGGGCCTGATTCAGGACAGCGCTGTCCTGGTGTCTGTGCCGATTGAAAGCGGAGTCGGGGTCAGTCACGGCTGGATGGATGTGGCCGGCCCATTCAAGGTAACCGAGTCGGATCGCAACCAGATCATTACGCTGGACTGGAAGCCCGCCCTGGAGGTCTATCGGGACGTGGTGGAGGCCCATTCGGGACTGTATTTTACGGAAAGCAATTTTTTTGATATTGCCAAAAGTTATCCGTTTGGGATCAACAAGCTCGGCGCTGAAAAAATCGTTCGCGATCCCGTCAAGGTCGGCCCGAAGGATTCGCTGATTTGCGTCGGGGAGGTCCCGCAGGAATCTTATATTCATATTTTAACCGGCAATGTGGATTCGCTGGTTCATGCCGCCCAAACCGCCCTGCAGCGCAGTGAAAAGTCTTTTCACGGTCAAGGCGGGCCCAAAACAGCCCTGTTCATCGATTGCATCTCGCGGGTGCTGTTCCTGGAAGACATGTTCATGCAGGAACTGGACGCGGTTCATTGCAGCACCTTGCCGCTGATCGGCGCCCTGACGATCGGCGAAATCGCCAACAGCGGCAGCGATTATCTCGAATTTTACAACAAAACATCCGTGGTTGCCATGCTGGAAAACTGATGCAGTTATCGCCCGAACAATCTCATTTATTATTCTATGAAATCGCCATGGCAATCGGCGGCAGCCTCGACCTGCAGACCATGCTCAGGGAAAGCGTCTTTACTTATCTGAAAAAGTTGAACTGTTCAGCCGGCGGTGTTCTGATGCTTAAGGAATCCGACGGCTGTTATGATTATGAGCCGGTTTTCTCAATTCCGCGATGTTTTCATAACCATGCCGTTTACCAGTCGATTCTATCGAGAATTCCGCATCGTGCTGATTCGCTTGAACTGTCCGGCTTTCTCGCCGCGCTGCCGGCAAGCGGATCGATTTTTGGCAGCGACCATTTTTATCTGATGGAATTGCCGGATTTCGGACTGATTTACTTCAATAAGCGTGATGAAGACTTCGATGCCTATACCATCAAATCGCTGATTCCACTGAATAATAAACTGGCCCGGGCCTGCCAGTCCTGCCTTCAGAAGGAAGCCCTCCAGCGCAGTGAAAACAAATATCGCAGCATTTTCGATAACGCGGCTGCGGGCATTTTTCAGTGCAGCCAAGAGGGACGGATTACACATTGCAACCCGGCCTTCCCTCGCATCCTCGGCTATGCTGATTCATCCGACACATGCCGTCTGTCTTTTGACAAGACACTATTTGTGCATCCGGAGCAGTATGACGCCGTTATGTCCCGGATTCAGGACTCGGATCGTGTAGCCGGTTTCCAGGCAGAGGTGTACCGGCAGGATGGGTCCGTTGCTGCGATTCTTCTCAATTGCCACGGTCTGCGCGACCGGCATGGCCGCATCCTGTCGTATGAAGGCATGATTGAGGATGTCACGGAAAAGGCTCAGCATGAAAAGATGCGAATGGAAAAAGAGGCTGCCGAGTCGGCCAATCGTTCCAAAAGTGAATTTCTGGCCAATATGAGCCATGAAATCCGCACCCCGATGAATGCCATTCTGGGATTCTGTGACGTGCTGGCCGAAGAAGGACTCAATGAGGATCAATCCAATTACCTGAGTATTATTCGCAAATCCGGCCAGAATCTGCTGTGCATCATTAATGATATTCTGGACTTTTCCAAAATTGAAGCCGGCAGGATGACCATCGAAATCACAGACTTCGCCCTGCAAGACCTGCTCCAGACCGTTATGGCACTGATGGAACCCAGGGCGGCAGAAAAAGGACTGCAACTAAAATTGTCCTGCAGCCCGGACACCGTCCCGAAAACGATAGCCACCGATCCCCTGCGGCTGCAGCAGTGTCTGATTAATCTGCTCGGCAATGCTGTGAAATTCACCGAAAAAGGCAGCGTCAGCCTGACTGTATTCGGTCGGCCTTCCGGCACAGGGAATCAGATTGTGTTTGAAGTGAAAGATACCGGTATCGGTATTGCGACGGATAAGCAGAAAAGTATTTTCAATCCATTTACGCAGGCTGATGCCAGCACCACACGAAAGTTCGGAGGTACCGGCCTTGGCCTGGCCATCACCTCCCAATTGATTCAATTAATGGGCGGCACGATTCAGGTGTCCAGCGCCCCGGCTGCAGGTTCCACATTCACCATTTGTCTGCCCATCGAACCGGCTCATGGATGCCGTCATCATCCCCGGGAACAGGAAACCGTCCAGGTCATGCAAACCGGGCCGGCTGCGGAATCAACCTTGTCGGGTTCCATCCTGATTGCTGAAGACAACAAAACCAATCAGTCTCTGATTCAGACCATTTTATCACGTTGGGGATTATCGACGGATATTGTTGAAAATGGACAGTTGGCTGTCGAATATGCAGCGCGAAACAGATACGATGTGATCCTGATGGATATTCAAATGCCGGTGATGAATGGACTGGAAGCAACCCAAAGGATTCGCAATCAATCCGCGACCATTCCGATTATTGCACTGACAGCCAACGCCATGGAGGGGGATCGTCAGAAATGCCTGGAGGCCGGATGCAATGAGTATTTGACGAAACCCATTCTCAGGGACAAATTATTGGCCGTGCTGAGCAGGTATTTATGCAAATCCTCCGTTTTCAATTCAGATTCGTGTCCATCAGCATCATCGTAATTGTTTAGATGCGATGAAATAAAAAAAGGCCCTGTCTTGTGGACAGAGCCTTTTAAAATCAACAGTTAAGCCAAAGCAGCGATCACGCCTGACTTTGTTCGTTTTTATATGGAGACAACATTCGTTATCTCGGACGAACAGTTTTTCCTTTAGAAAGGAGGTGATCCAGCCGCAGGTTCCCCTACGGCTACCTTGTTACGACTT
>CAZVYY010000009.1:0-87500 GCA_964630775.1 uncultured Pirellulales bacterium
AAAAGGGTGACCCGCAGGTCGCCCGTACGGAAATCAGAGCAGGTACGGGGGGGGCGATCCTTACAAAAAAGGGCGGAAACCAGGTTGGCCCCTGCGAAATGATCAAAAATTATGTGTCGCCCCGTTGGGGCTTGGGTGGGGGATGATTGCTTTCCGGGCGTTCCCACGCCCGCTATTTCAGGGCGTCCCTTCGGGACTGAAAAGAAAAATCCATCGCTTGCGTTTTGGATTGCTGTAAATTTTGGGCAGACAGAGGGTTGAGACGGGTAAAGGGTGGGCTTTTTCTGGATAAATTGTGAAAAATCATGGAAAAAGGCTTGACTTTACATAGTATGTGATACATAATATGTAAAGAATAGTATGTGAGGCCTATCAATTAGGAGATAATACGATGCGATTTGAACGGGAATTATTGAAGGGTGTGGCGCCGGTGGTGGTGCTTGAGATTCTGTCGCGGGGGCGGATGTACGGGTATGAGCTGGGTGAGGCGGTGGAAAAACGCAGCAAGGGGGTGTTGTCGCTGGGGCGGGGGACGCTGTATCCTTTGCTGTATAATCTGGAGGCAAAAGGTCTGGTTGTGGCGGAATGGGATGAGAATGAGAGCAGCCGGAAGCGTCGGTATTATTCGATTACCAGTGACGGCCGGGCGGAGCTGGCCCAGCAGAAGGAGCAGTGGCAGGCGCTGCAGCAGGGTGTGAATCTGGTGTTTGGTTTTGGTGATGGGCTACAGACGGCGTAGGAGGAGTCAAGATTGACGATTTTCGATTTTTGATTGAGAAATTAATCGGAATGTCTTCGACATGAATGTTTACCTCAAGCGCGGAGGCTTGAGCTACATTGCGGCTGGGTGGAGTGGGGAAAGTGAGACACTGGAATGCGGGGAAACGACTGGAGAGAGACCATGAAGGGTATAATGAGCAAAATCTGGCGGGTGACGGCGGGGCTGGTGATTGGGTGTGTAGTAAGCTATTTGCTTGTTGCGGCGCTGGATACGATGCTGGGGTATCCGAATGTTTTTAATCGGGCCACGGGCAGTGTCCTGATGATATGTCTGGTGTATGGTGTCTGTGCGACGGGGAGCATCGTGCTGCTGCTGATGTTTCCACGTGAAAAGCCTATCGTCTCGCAGGGATTTGACGGGCTGCCCAGGCCTGTCGGGGCCCTGATTGATGCGATTATTGAATCGATGCGGTATCGGCGGAGTGTGCGGGAGGATGTGCGGCAGGAGCTGACGGATCATTTTACCGATGCGCTGGCGGGCTGCGAGACGGAGGAACAGAAGGCCGCCCGGGTGAAGGAATTGCTGGCGGACTTTGGGGATGTTGAATTATTGGGAATTTTGATGCGGCGGGCGAAGAAACGCTGCCGGCCGTTGTGGCGAACGATGGCGGCGCGGGCGTTTCAGGCGGTTGGGGTGCTGATTTTGCTGTTTTTTGTGTATGTGGGGTGGTTTTTCTGCGGCAGGCCTGCGGTGACAATCAATTACCTGGATGTGATGAATCGGCAGGTGCGGCCGGTGGCGGATGACAGTCTGAATGCGTATCCATTGTATATTGAAGCCACACGATTATATCAGAAACTGGATGATGAGGGCAACTTCGATCAAACTCCCCGCAGTCTGACATCACTAAGTGAATCCCAGCGGCAGATTTTGGCGGGATGGCTTTCAGCGAATCAGAAGTTGTTGGAATTGGTTCGGGAAGGGAATGAAAAGCCTTACTTGAAAGTATTTATTTTATGTTTCGTAAAGCACTGTTAGATATAGACATATCGCGTTGCATGTAAAAACATTTTAAAAATATATTGACACCTTGTACAAATGTACGATATGATATTGTACAAGTGTACAAGGAGATAAAGTGATGCGAAACAAACCATTGTCACCGTTGAGTCCGGCCGAGACGGAAATATTGCGATTGGTCTGGCAGTTGGGGCAGCCGACAGTCCAGCAGGTTGTCGAGGCACTGCCGGCCGGCAGGACGATTTCATACGCCACGGTGCAGACGATGCTGCGGCGGCTGGAAAAGAAGGGGTATCTGGCCCATGATGTCAAGGGCAAGGCTCACGTTTTTCGACCTCTGGAACACAAAGACAAGGTGCTGCAGTCTGCGGTGACGGGCTTTCTGGATCGGCTGTTCGGGGGGGATGCGGTGCCGCTGGTGCAATACCTGGCAGAGCATAAGCATATCAGTACGGAGGATATTGACCGGCTCAAATCGATTCTTGATGATTCGAAGGAACCTTCCAAATAAGGAGCGTATTTATGGAGACGACGGGATTATTTTTGGATTTTATAGCAACCCAGAGCGTGCAGATTGCGATGGTTGTTGGGGTGGTGGCGGGGGTAAACTGGATGCTGCGGAATCGCAGTGCCCATATTCGGTACCTGTTGTGGCTGGTGGTGCTGTTCAAGTGTGTGACACCGCCTATTGTGACGTTTTCGTTGCCGGTGTTGCCGGGGGAAACAACGCTGCAGATGCCTTCGGCGGTACGATCGGAGACGATGGATTATGGGTTGGTGGAGCCTGCTGCTGCGAAGACGGAAGCAGTGGAGAAGACAGCGGTGGCAGTGCCGGAGCAGATGCAGGTGAATTTGGCGACTGTGGAGCCTCTTGCGGCGGCTCAGACAGAACGGCCGGGTTTAAGCAAGGCTTTGTTATGGGCGATACTTTGGGCGGCAGGGGCGGCTTGTTATCTGTTGTGGGCGTTGGGCCGGGCGATGCTGCTTGGGCGGCGATTGAAGCGCAGCCGTCGGCCATTGCCGGCGGAATTGATGGTTGAGCAGATTGAAACGCTGGCGCGGCTGTGGGATTACCCGGGGGGCTTTAAGGTCTGGCTGATGGATGGAATTGGTCAGCCGTTTGTGTGGGGGCTGTGGCGGGGGGCGATTTATCTGCCGACGCGATTCCAGAGTATTCAGACTGACCGGCAAAAGGCGATTGTGATTCACGAGATGGCGCATGTGGTTCGGCTGGATGCGTTTGTCAACCTGCTGCAGATTCTGATTCAGGGTTTGTTCTGGTTTCATCCGCTGGTGTGGCTGGCCAACCGGGTTATTCGGCAGGAACGGGAAAAATGCTGCGATGAGATTGCCGTGGCCCGGCTGGGAACGGCGCCGCGGGAGTACGGCAGTGCGATTGTGGATACGCTGCTGCAGGAGGTTCAGCCATCATTTACCATTCCGACGCTGGCGGTGTCGGGGCCGGTGAAGAATATCGAGGATCGGATCAAGACGATTATGCAGCCGGGCAGGCGGTTTTTACGGCGGCCATCGACGGTCGCGATGCTGATTATCGGATTGCTGGCGGCGGTGGTGGTGCCGACGACAATTGCGCTGACACATAAAGTGACACCGCCGGACTATGTGCTTAGCGGGACGGTGATGGATGCCCAAAGCGGCCAGCCGATTGCGGGCGCGATTGTGCTGGATGATGGCTATGGGCCGCAGCCGTATCAAAAGGGGATTACCGATGATGCGGGGAAATTTGAGTACAAAAGCTGGAATGAGGAACATAATATCACGGCCAGGGCGGATGGGTATCATTCGCAGACGAAGGTATTTACGACAGCTCCGTTTGATAATTCCAGGGCGCTGGATTTCAAGCTTTCCAAAGCCGCACCGGGAGAAAAGATTGACCTTGTTCCTGCGGCATTTGACCTGCAGATCGATTCCCAGCGCGGTGTATGTTTTCCGGTGGTCACGATAGCCAATGAGGGCAAGGCGGCTCTGCCGAAAATGAAACTGCGGTTTTATCGCGGCAGTCCTGACCAGAATCTGGATGAGGTTGGCAATGAACATCACGGCTGGCATGAGGCCGGGCCGATTGAGGCGGGTAAAACATGGCGAGAAAGGACCGATGGTTTTCATCTGGACGATGGTGTCTATGAATTTGCTGTGGTCCTGGATTATGATAATGCGATTGCCGAGACGGATGAAACCAATAATGCCATGAGTTTGCAGATTAAGGTGGTCAATGGGCAGGTTGCGGAGAAAAAAGTGACACCGTCTGCACATAAGGAATTGCTATCGGAGGCCGGAACACGGGAGCTTTCTCAAGCGATCCTTCTGGAGCGGAAGGAATTATTAAAGAAGATGCTGGAGACGGAGGAAAAGAAGTTTCAAGGCGGGATTTCCGGGCCTATGGAAGTTTTTGAGGCGAAATTGAATTTGCTGGCAGTTGAAAAGGAATTAGCTAAGACCTCACAGGAGCGGATTGTTGTTTTGCAGCAAATGCTGGCTCTGCGTCAGGAGGCGGAAAACACGACAAAACTTATGTTTGAATCCGGACGGGCCACGGAAGCCCAACTGAATCAGGCCAAACTCGAGCGTCTGAAGGCGGAGGAAGAACTTGCCAGAGCAGAAGCGATTGAAAAGCAATCCGGGGGAAAGTTGAATGATTTGCAGATACCAACAGGGGCAGCTTTGCGAGTGTCGAATGCCCTGAAGACCATATCTGATATGATATTAAAAATTGAAATGGAGTGGAATGACAAGAATACCGTTTTATTGGCGGATTATTTTGACCGGATTAATGAAGCCTGTGACGATTTGGAGGGTAAAAATTGGACCGAAATTCCGGATGTGTCCGAGTGGGGACAATTGCCGTCGAGACTGGTCGATACACTCGAATTACTTCACAAAATCGAAGAAACTGCCGAAGGATGTCGAAGCCTGGCCGCAGCCAAGCAGGGCGAGTTATTGGAGCAACACTGGAAGACATTAAAAGTACATTATAATACCCTCTGTCTGTTCCTGCAGCCCAGGCAGCAGGCTGCGGATGGCGTGCGGGATTCAAAGGACAGCGTTGAGGCTGGTAAAAGAACGGATGTGAAGATCAAAATTCCGTAGGGTTTGAAATAAGCTACGTGCATTTAAAAAGGACTGGTACACGGCGCCGGGCGGCGGGGTGGACCAGTCCTTTTTCCGGGAAAGGGGTTTCGGAGGGGAGGTTAATCCCATTTTACTTTTTCGGATTCCGAAAGCAGTTTTTTGACGCGTTCGTCAACGGCGGCATCCTTGTTGTTTTTGAGTTTGTCCAGTTCGCCTTCGCGGGCTTTGACTTCTTTCTGCAATTCTTCCAGCCGTCTCCGCATGTCGTCGTACTGCATCTGCATTTTGGCCATAATCAGGTCAAAGCGGCGTGAAACGAGGGGGCTGAGTTCGGCGACCAGTTTTTCTTTGTCCTGGCCCTTCGCTCTGCGAATCTGTTTCAATAATTCGTCTGTCAGCCGCTGATTTTCCATATCTTCTTTCAGGATCGCAGCCAGCCTGGGATTATTGCGTTCGGCCTCAATGATGGGGCCATATCGCCGCATGAGTTCGGCCATCTTGCCGATGTATTCCTCGGGTTTCTTTTCGCGGAGTTCTTTGATTTCCACGGCCTGGATGGGGTAATTTTTCTCCAGCCATGCGATAAACTCGTTATGCATCCGCTCGATGCGATCCTTCCAGGGGGTACCGAAGCCGGGCTGGCCGCCGGGTTGTACCGGGCCGGAGCGGTCAGGACCGCCGGGGCCCTGTCCCCGTCCGCCCATGTCTTCCGGCGGGGCACCCTCGGGACGTCTGTCCCGGTCTCTGCCGCCGCGTTCGAACTGCTGGCGCATCTGACGGAAGCGACTGGTAAATTCCGCTCGAATCTGTTTGCGGAATTCGTCGGGATTGTTCTTGCGGAGCTTTTCAAACTCATCGGCTTTGGCCGGGTCCTGGATGCGGATTTGTTCGAGGAACTGATCGATGCGTTCATCGGGCAATTGCGGCTCAGGGCGGGCCAGTTCCTCGGCCCAGAAATCGTCCATGGCGGCAGTTGTACTGGTCGCTTCTTTTTCTGTTTCGGCTTGTTTTGCTGTGTTCTCAGGCTTGTCTGTCTGGGCAAAAGAAACCAGACACAACAGCCCGCTCAGCGACAGGCTCATCAAAATGAGGGTTATTTTACGATTCATTCAAATTATCCTTTCCAGAAATCGGTACTGCTGGCGATGACTTCAAGACTTTCAATTTCGGTGGACAGGTTGCTGTCGTCTTCAAACCACTTGAGGGTTTTGTCCTGAACAGATTCGACCTGTCCGGCGACGGCTTCAATTTTGGCCATAAGAGTATTGACCGGATTGCTGTCCGAGGCGGCGCTGTCTTCCCAGATGTGGGCCGTGGAGGCGATGAGCTCAACGGGGATAGCAGTTTTCTGGTTGCTGAATATGACCCAGCCTGTGGTGGCCAGAAGCAGGGCCGCGGCGGTCGACAGATAGAAGCGTATCGTGGCGGCGGGGCGGACGGCCCGGACGGAGACAGCCAGATGCCGGCTGACCCGCTGCTTGAGAGCATCGAGAGACTGGTCGGAGAGCCTGGGAGTGGGCATGGCGGCCAGCATCTCCTGGGCTTCCTGAATCTCCTCGGCCATTCGGGCCGCTTCCTGACTGTCCATAAACTGCTCAATCAGGGCTTTTAATTCATTTTTGTTTTCTTTCATAAGACACCTCCGACCTGCATGAGTTCCCGGAGTTTTTTCATACCCCGGTGAATCTTGCATAATGTCGTTCCAATAGGTTCATTTCGCCTTTCGGCGAGTTCCTTAAAGCTTAAATCGGCATAAAACCGCAGCATAATCAGTTCGGCAATGTCGGGTTCGAGACGCCCAAGGGCCTGCTGCAGGCGAATTTCCATGTCGTTTTCCTTTTCGGGAGCGGTTTCGACCTGTACGGTTTTGGCTTTTTCGGCCAGCATTTTCCGCTGACGGTACTGGCTTCGCAGATGGTCCTTGAATAAATTGCCTGCAATGGTGAAAAGCCAGCTATCGAAGGAACTGCCTTGCCAGGAACCGATTTTTTCGACTAATTTGACAAAGAGCTCGCTATTTAAGTCCTCGGCGGTATCCCGAGAGCCGCTGAGGCGGTAAAAGAATCCAAAGCATCGATTGGCGTACAGATCAATAAGCTCATTAAAAGCCTCCGACTGTCCCGCTTTGCACTTTTCAATCAGGTTGTTTAATTGCTCTGGATTCATCTGCCGTTTGTTTTCACTATTTCAGACGGTTGATATGGGAGAAATATTGCATCCAATTAAGAATTTATAAATCGATGTAAATAAACGACTTAATGGTCTTTCGGTGGATTATGGTCGTCGGGAAATTCAAAGCCGTGAGGGGGTTCAGGGGCGTCCTCATCGTCATATTTCCAACTATCCGCCTCTTCTATATCATCAATCTCTCTTTTGATGTACTTGAAGATTTTGTCCTGGAGGGGGGCCATACGGCTCTGGAAAGCGTTCATGCGGGCGAAGGCCTGGAGGAGCAGGTCCGTTTTCAGGAGTTGCCATTTAGCGACACATTCTGTCTCTTTTATATTATTAAAGGGGTCGCACAGGAAAATCCGCCGGCCGTCGGGTTCCTGCCGGTAAAATTCGCAATCTTTACACTGGATCATAAAGGTCTCCAATCGGAAATTTTCTAAAGGGGGTCTTGCAATTTCCATAACATTCTATATACTAATCACCCAAAACTGTTTTGGCAAAATGTTTATGAATTAAGAATTTTTGGAGATTCTGATGGCTAAATCGAGACGCAGACGCAAAATCGGCAGCAAAAAGAGGAAGGCCCGCTGGAAGACCCGGCATAAAATCACCGGCTAAGGCGTAGTCTAACTCTTGCCTGCGGTTTCGTTTACTGATAAGCGGGCGTAGTATACACAGAAAGTGCAGAAGTTTGTCTTCGCGGGGAAAGTTCTGCACTTTCTTTTCATTTTTTGACAGTATGGAACATTATGATGTCAGGTTTCTTCCGGATGGTCGTACCGAGCGGATTCACGCGGGGGCGACGCTGTTTGAAGCGGCAGGACAGGCCGACATCATTTTAGTCAGTCCCTGCGGGGGACGCGGTACCTGCAAGAAGTGCCGGGTGCGGCTTGAACCATCCGGGCAGGAAGTGCTGGCCTGCCAGTATCGCATCCATGAGTCTGTGACAGTTACCATTCCTGCGGCCAGCCGGCTGTATCATCACCAGATACTCGAAGGGGGGGCCGATAAAGAAATCCAGATTTCGCCGATGTGGCGTAAGGTTTTTATTTCCACCCGCTGCGACAGCTTAGACCAGGTGTGTGACATTCTTAGCAAGCAATATATTCCCATTGTTTCTCGTCCGGCTTTTGATTATTGCGCCACGGATTATGGCAAGGGGTTGACGGCGGTACTGCATTACAATCTCCCGCTCAAGGGGTGGGATATTGTCGCGGCGGAGCCGGGGGATACGGCCGGACGGTTGTATGGGGCGGCGGCGGATATCGGCACGACGACGGTGGTCTTGCGGCTGGCGGAATTGAAGACCGGAAAGATTCTGGCGACGGCTTCGGCGGCCAATCCGCAGCATCAGTGGGGCGATGATGTCATCAGCCGGATTGAATTTGCATCGACTCCCGCGGGGCAGGCGGTTTTGCAGAAAGCGATTATCGATTGCCTTGGGCAGCTCCTGAGACAGGCGGCGGCGATTGCCAATGTGGATTTACGATACGTGTATGAGTGTACGGCGGTGGGCAATACGACGATGAATCACCTGCTGCTGAAATGGCCGGTCAGCCAATTGGGGCAGAGTCCCTATTTGCCGCATCGGGTGGAGGCGTGTACGGTATCGGCGGCGGAGGCCGGGCTGACGATTCATCCGGCGGGGGTAGTCTTTACGCCGCAGAACATCGCCGGGTTCGTGGGGTCGGATACGCTGGCGGCGGCGGTGGCGTCGGACCTGGACACGGAGCATCAGACGACGCTGCTGGTGGATATCGGCACCAACGGCGAACTGGTTTTGTGCCATCAGGATCGGCTTTATACGGCCAGTTGTGCGGCGGGGCCGGCGCTGGAGGGGGCGCGGATACTGCATGGCAGCCGAGCGATGGCGGGGGCGATTCAGCGGGTGGTGGTCAACAGTGACGATATTGATATTGACGTGATTGGGGGCGGGCGGCCGCATTCAATTTGCGGCAGCGGGCTGATCGATGCGCTGGCGGTGCTGGTAGAATTGGGGATTATCGATTCGACGGGGCGGTTTGTGGGCCGGGAGGATGTGGAGGGGGGGAGGCTTTCGGCGAAACTGCGGGACCGCCTGATTGAGCATGCCGGACAGCCGGCGTTTGTGTTTGCGGCGGAGTCAGGAAAGCCTGTGGTGGTTTTGACGCAGGGGGATATTCGGCAGCTTCAGTTGGCCAAGGCGGCGATTCGGGCGGGGATTCGAATGCTGGAAAAGACGGCCGGGATTACCGAAGACCAGATTGAAAAGGTGCTGCTGGCTGGCGCGTTCGGCAATTATATTCAGAAGTCCAATGCGATGACGATTGGGCTTTTGCCGGCGGTGCCGCTGGAGCGGATTCATTTTGTGGGCAATGCCGCCAGCCTCGGAGCGATGGAGATTCTGCTGGATCGCGGTGTGCGGGCCGGGTGTGAGACATTGGCCCGGCGGATGGAGTATGTGGAGCTGGCCACGCGGGCGGAATTTCAGGATATTTATGCCGACTGTTTGATGTTCGAAAAAAGATGAAAATTAAATGGTAATGAAGAATCCAAGAACACAAGAACCAATGAATATAAGTGTTCAGGAATACAAATAAGGTATGCATGTATACAAGTATGCAGGAGATTAGGAATAGACGATTGACGATTGTTGATTGAAGAGATTTACACTTTCCCGCCCCATGTTTTTGCGGGGGCAGGCTCTCTGCGGGAATGATAAATTTGGGGCTGGAATTTTCCATTTTCTATTTTCGATTTTCCAATGTGGGGGTGAGTCTGGATGGGTGATTTTAGATTGTCGATGGGCGGGCCAGGGGGAGACAAGAGTGACCTGGTAGTCGCTTATGCTATGTGAGCCATTGATTGGTGAAGGCCAGCAGGTCGAGGAGGTTGATTCTGCCGTCGGGGACCAGGTCCCAGCCGCCGTTGAAGCGTGCGTCGCCGGCGGAGCTCATCCAGCAGGCCGACAAGCCCGCAAAGTCCAGCAGGTCAAGGGGCCGCGTTCGGTTCATGTCGGCCATGATCGCATCGATCCAGTCGTTGAAACAGGTGATGTCCTGGGCGATGGTGAAATTGTCATATACGGGGGCGAGCGTGCCGACCTCAATTGAGACGCCGATGAGCAGGCCGTCCTGATTATACCATCCACCGCCGCTGTCGCCGGGGGCTGCGATACCGCCCAAGGGATTATATTCCGGAGTATTCGGGGGAGCAAAATCTGAAAACAGTGTATATTCAGGGAACGTGATACCGTCGCCGAATCTGTCGATGCGGTTCAGGCAGCCGCGGCGCTGGTAGTCCGGCGGGAGGTAGCCGGTTTGGGGTGTGCCGGTGCGGCCGTAGCCGGTGATGCTGACCGACGAGCCGGGTTTGAGGATTCCGCGAAACCGGACCGCGGGGGTGACGCCGGCGATGGAGGTTTCGAAGTAAAGCAGGGCAATGTCCGGGCCGTAGGCGTCTGCGGTGGAGTTGGGATAGCGGTACCATCTGTCGGCGATTAAAAGCCGGGCCGGGTGTGCAATATAGCTGGAATCGAGGCTGATAAAGGCACCGCCGTAGAGGGGAAGGCCTGAGCTGTCGAAGTATTGATGGGCACTGCACAGGACCCAGTGGGGATCGATGACCACTGCGGAGGCTCTGAAATGAAAGGCGTTCTGGTTGATATAGCCTGCAGCGACGGTACTGGTGAAGTGATTGCCGAAGGTGATATAGTCTTCATCGCGGGAGTCAGAGTGCCGGGCGATTGCAAAGCCATTCTGAGCCGCCGCGAGAGCCAGCAGTACTGCGTATATGAGAACTTTTTCCCGATTCATTCATCAACCTTCTCGATCCAAGGGTAATACATCTGCAAAAGACACGTACTATGATACTCAAAGCGAGGGCGAGGGTCAAGGCTGGGCAATGGGTTAATAGTCCTATGAATGTTACAAATGATGCCTTGAATTATTCCATGATGTGGGGGAAATGGCTTGACAGGGTTGGGATGATTTCTGACAATACAATCTGAGCTGATTGCGTAATAATTGGCAAGTATGTATTTACATTTCCCATTTCGAAACGAGATGGATAGTTTTCGGTGCGGGAAGGTTTAAGCTGCAGTGATGTAAACTCTGGAAATGTCAGGACATGGTATGGATACGTCATCTTTAAAGTTATCGGATTTGGGTTCGTTTCGTTATTATTCTTCGCTGAAAGCTGGTTTGCGGACGGCTGCGGCGTGGGTGATTTTGTGCGGGGCGCTGTGCACTGCGGCGGAGGTGTCGCGGGAGCCGTTTTATCGCAAGTCGGATGCGCTGATGCTGCGGTCGAAGGAGGTGCATGGCGGCGGGTACGAGTGGCAGATGGTTCGACAGGTTGAAGGAGTTGGCGGGGCGGATGTGTCACGGGTGGGCTTCAGGGCGGATGCGGGACTGAAGGCGGTGGTGCCTGGAACGGTGCTCAACAGTCTGGTTTATAATGGGGTATATCCGGAGCCGTATTATGGGCTGAATAACGCCAGAGAAAAGAAGCTGATTCCGGATATAACGGAGGTGGGGAGTGCGTTTTATACATATTGGTTCCGGACGGAGTTTGAGCTGACGCCGGCGTTTGCGGGCAAGCGGGTGATTTTGCGGTTTGACGGGATTAATTATCGAGCTCAAATCTGGGTGAATGGGCGGGAAATCGGTGCGATGGCGGGGATGTTTAACCGGGGTTTTTTTGATGTGACGGATGTGGTGAACTACGAGGGGGCCAATGGACTGGCGGTGCTGGTCAAGCCGGTGGATGTGCCGGGCGGGTTCAGTAATAAATTCAAGGAAGTCCGGGCGGTGGGGGAAAACAAAAACGGCGGCGATGGTCAGTTCGGCAAGAATGTGACGATGCTGATGTCGATTGGGTGGGATTTTACGTTTTCGGATGGGATTCGGGATCGTAATACGGGGATTTGGAAGGATATCACGCTGTTTGCGGTGGATGCGGTGGAGTTGCGGGATGCGTTTGTCAGGAGTGAACTGTCGGTGCCGGACTTGACAAGCTCACGGCAGACGATTTCGGTTGAGGTGATTAATCACAGTACGATGGCACAGGCCGGGACGGTGAAGGCGGCGATCCCGGATGCTGGGGTGACGATTGAAAAGCGGGTGGACCTGGCGGCGGGCGAGACTAAGACAGTGACGTTTGGGCCAGAGGAGTATCTGGAACTGGTGTTCAAGAATCCCAAGTTGTGGTGGCCGATGAACAAGGGGCCGCAGCATCTGTATGGGGTGACGCTGACGTTTGAGCGGGGCGGCAAGGTGTGCGATACGGAGAGGGTGCGGTTTGCGGTGCGGCATGTGAGCAGTGACCAGAATACGCCGGACCGCAGCCGGCAGTTTTATGTCAACGGCAGGCCGATTTTCCTGCATGGGACCAACTGGATTCCGGAGGCGATGCTGCGAAACAGCGAGGCCCGAACCTATACGGAATTGCGGAATACGCGGCAGGCGGGGATTAATTTTATCCGCTTCTGGGCGGGCGGAATTGTCGAAAGCGACTATTTCTTTGATTTGTGCGATGAGCTGGGGATTATGGTGTCGATGGAGTTCTGGCAGTCGGGGGATACGGTGCTGCCGGAGGATCGGGAGCTGTATCGAGCCAATGCCGCCGACACGATTAAGCTGCTGCGGAATCATCCGTCGCTGGTGTATTATATCTCGGCCAACGAGCGGGATGCCAAGGGGATTGTGCCGATGAAGGATCTGGTGGATACGCTGGACGGGACGCGGGGCTGGCAAGCGGGGTCGGAGATCGACGGGATTCACGACGGCAGCCCGTATAAGTATGTCAACCCGATGTTTTATTATGATGACAGCGCGTCCAGCCGGGGCAGCCGGATAAACGGGCTGTGTCCGGAGTATGGGACGCCGTGTCTGCCGACGCTGGATTGTCTGAAGGAGATGATGGACGAAAAGGATATCTGGCCGGTGAATAAGGATGTGTGGGATTATCATGACGGCGGCGGATTCCATGATATGGTGCTGCGGTATGTGCTGGCGATAGAGGAATACGGGCCGGTGGAATCGGCGGAGGAACTGGCGTGGAAGGGGCAGATGGTGGGGGCGGTGGGGTATCGGGGCATCTGGGAATGCTGGACGTATAACCGTCAGGACTGCGGGGATCGATTCACGACGGGGGTGTGGTTCTGGTATCACAACAGTCCGACGCGGCAGGTGTGTGGGCGGATGTGGGACTGGTCGCTGGAGCCGACGGCGGCATTGTATTATTCACAGGATGCCCACGAGCCGATTCACGCGCAGTATGATTTCATCAAGAACACCGTGTCGGTGAATAATGAGTTATATGAGCCGTTTAAAGGCACCGTGTCGATTCGGATTTTTGATCTGGATATGAAGCTGCGGTATGAGAAATCGTGCGAGGTGTATGTAAGAGAAGATAAGGTGGCCAATGATGTGATGGAGATTATCCTGCCGGAGGATTTGTCGGCGGTGCATTTTATCCGGCTGGATGTCAGAGACCGCGACGGCAAGGCGGTCGCGGATACGTTTTACTGGCGTTCGACGCAGGCCTACAAGGGCAAGAACAGCTATACCGGGCCGCTCTACGGCGGATTTGGGGATATTGAAAAACTGCCGGAGGTCGGGCTTTCAGCGAAGGTCAAAAAACAGGACGGCAAATATACTGTGAACCTGAAGAATCCGTCGGCGTCGCTGGCGTTTATGATTCAGGTCAAGCTGGCCGACGGCAAGACCGGCAAGCCCGTGCGGCCGACGTTTTATACGGATAATTTTTTCAGCCTGCTGCCGGGAGAGGAGAAGGTTGTTGAAGTCGAACCCTACGAGCGCGGCGGGGCAGGCTGCACGATGATCATTGATGGATGGAATATCAAAGCCCAATCGATAACGATTTCTGATTAATGGAGATCAGCCGTAAAATATAAACAAAGACCTGCGGAGATAACATATGATGGATAGAGTTCAAAGAACGGTATTGGGACTTGTAATGACTGCATTTTGTTCGGGAGTAATGGCAATGGATGCATCTGAAGCAACAGCGGCTGCCGGCAGGCAAGGCGGGGCCAGGAGCATCCGGGAATTCGGAGTGCTGCCTTCCAACAGTCCCGCGGTGAACCGGGACAACCTGCAAAAGGCAATCGACTGGGCATCACCGTGCGGAGGGGCGCTGTATGTGGAGCCTTCCGAGGAGCCGTATCGCGTGGACGGCGGGCTGATTTTGAAGGCCAACGTGTCCCTGATTGGTGTGCATGGGCCTGTGGGGCGCGGGACGCGGCACCCGGAGAAAGTGCAGCCGGTGGGCAGTGTGTTTGCCATCGAAGATGAAAAGAATCCATTCCTTACCGTGGAACATGCCACGCAGATTCGCGGCATCCAGTTCTGGTATCCCAAACAGACGCTGCGGGATCCGGACAAGATTATTGCGTATCCTGCAACGATTCGCTGTTCGCCTTCGAAGGGGGCGCAGGGGGTGACGCTGTCGTGCCTGACATTCTACGGGGAATACCTGGCGATGGATTTCAATGGTGTGCGGGGTGGGATTGTCGAGCAGATCTTGTTTGAACATTGTTACGGCTATCCGCTGAGCGGCGAGTTTATCCGGATTGACCATTGTTATGATATTCCGCGGATTCTGCACTGCCATGTCAATCCGGCCAACCGCCGCATGATTGACGGGGGGTACAGTCGTGCGGTCATCGATTCGGTGATTGCCCGCAGGACGTTTACGTATCGGATTGAGCACACCGACAATGCCCAGTTGATGGATTTGTTTACATTCGGGGCTTATGGCGGGATTTATCTGGGGGCGGCCAGCTACGGGCAGTTGACCAATTTTAATCTCGATTGCGTGAAGGTGGGTATTCACAAGCTGGGCGACAGCACCAAGAATCGCAACTGGCAGATCAGCCAGGGCTCGATTATCGCCAATGCGGGGCAGGATGTGACCGAGATTCACCCGTTCATTATCGAAGGGATGGGGCATACAGCGATTACCAATGTGGAGGCGTTTTCGGGATTGAATGGGGCTTTGACGGCGATTGAGATGTCACAGGATTATATGCTGGTACGGGGACAGGAGAAGCTGACGGTGACCCTGTTCGGATGCCGGATGCGGAATTATGCATCGGAACAGCCTTTTACAGTAACCAATCCCAAGGCCGTTATTCGAGCCGTCGGGTGCATCGATAAGAATGAAAATCTGTTTGAGTATCCGGCGTCGAAATAACCAGATTGCAATTGCATGTGTCAATAAAAAAGAGGGCCTGGCGTTTGCCAGACCCTCTTTGTGTTTAGCAGGATGCTGCCGGATTAATACGGGAAGGTGCAACCGGTGTCTGCCGGGTTATTGCATTCCAGCCAGTTGTTGGCGATGACAGCAAAGTCATAGATGTTGATGTAGCAGTCCGGCGTCCCGTTGGGACCGCTCAGATCGGCTGCCATTCCAAGTTTGTCGGTCAGGACGTTTTCGCACGTGGGAATGGTCAGTGACACGGTGATCTCATCCATCAGATTATAGACACCATCCGTGGCGGCCAGCCGCAGGACATAGATTCCCGGAACCGTCGGGAAGGTGACGGTGGGGTCTTCGGCAGTGGTGTCACTGAAGACGACCGAGGCCGGATCAACTCCTGTGGGAACCTGCGCGACTTGCCAAGTCAGGCTCAGCGGGGCAGGCATGCCATCGTCAATAAGCCGAGTGGCATTCATTTGGACCGGGACGCCTTTATAGAAGACGGTCTGGTCGGGACCCGCGGTAATCAGGGGAGCCTTGTCGCCTTGGGCGGCCAGGGCTAAAATTTCGGCATCGCTGAGGGCATAGTTATAGACGCGGAGATCATCGACCATGCCGGGCCACATCCGTTCTGCATCGGCGCGGTTTCCGATCTGCAGGGGCATTGTGCCGGTTCCGAGTGTATAGCCGACGGGCATGTCTGCGGTACTATCGAGAATGCCGTCGATATAAATCTTCATCTGGTGATTGGCGCCGTCGAAGACGCCAGCGACATGCTGCCAGGCGGGACGGAAGACCTGACGGACGCTGAAAACTTCACGTTGAGGGCTGCCGGATTGCACGAGATTCCAGCGGTTGGCATTGATCTGGAAACGCCAGCCGGCCAGGTCATAGCCGATAAGCATGGGAGTGGCAGGGGAAGGTCCGCCGCCCTCGCCTTCAACCTTCACCCAGGCAGCGACGCTCAGGCCGGTGCGGGTTGAAGCATAATTGGGGTCGACATTGCCGAGGGAGTTGGGGACTTCCCAGTACTGCTGAGCCATGAAGTTCACCGCGGTGGGAGAGATGTGACCGGCAACGAGGTTGGGTTCGGCGTTGGCTTTATGGTGGAATATGCCGTCAAAATCGCCAGCGACGTCCACGAGCGTATTGGGGTCGGGCAGACTTTCAAAATCCCAGTGCGACAGCATCTTGTCATCGGCATGGCTGCGGACATAGACGGTAATGGTGTCCTTGACGGTGTTGTTTCCGTCGTTGACCTGCATTTGCAGGGTATAAGTGCCTTTGGCGCCGAAGCTGATAATCGGGCTCAGTACGGCTGGATCCGAGAAGGTGACTGTGCCGGGGCCGCTGAGCTTGGACCACTGGACGGCGACATTGTCGGTATCCGGATCAAACACGGTTCCAACCGGCTGAATGGTATTCTCTATATAGACGACAAAGTCAGTTCCGGCGTTAATGACCGGGATGCGATTGAACGTGGCGCCGCTCATCTGATAGACGGCGTTGGAAAAGATTTTCCAGCCGTCATCGGTAAGATTATAGAAGCCGTCGCCATTGCCGCCTGCTTCACTGGCGGCAAAGACCATGCGGGCTGCGGCGGCATACTGGCCGGAACCGGCGTAGAATTCCTTTCCTGCATCCCATCGTGCGATCCAGGTGTACTGGCCGCCGGCAATCGCCCGGGTGGCCAGGATGGTGCCGTTGCCGGCGTTGGTGATCTGGAGGAAGCTGGTGGTGCCCTGTGAAAAGATTTTGATCTGGTCGTTGGCGTCGAGATCGACCTTGTTGAAAATCGGGTCTGTCTTGGCAACGACAAGCATATTGTCACTGTAGTTGGCGATGCCGGTTGCATTGAGCCATTTCCAGTGACTGCTTCGCCAGAGGTAGGGACTCATGTGGATCATCGGTTTGGTGATGGAATTCCACAGAGCCACTTCGCCGGTATTGATGTAGTTGGCACTGGAGCCATGACGTCCGACGATAATCAAGTCGTAGCCGTTAGCTTCGTCGCGTTTAGCAGTGGTCATAACCTGCGGGTCCTGCATGCGGGTGACTGTGTATCCTTCCGCCGTAAGCCGTTCGATAAAACCGCGGTCATGCGGGGTGGTTTCATTCCAGCAATCCGATACCCACAGAATGCTGGTTGCCGATGCGATTGTCGACAGACAAATCAGCATCAATCCAAGTTTGACTGCTCTTTTGTTCATCACTTTACCCTTTCCAGTTAAATGTTATGAAATTTTCGGTTCTTGTCACGAAATTTCAGCTCCGGCAAATCAGGGTCTGCCGGCCTGAACCATCTCTGCGATTTCACTGTCGGTCATGACGCGGCCCAGAATGACGATTTCATCCATTTTACCGTTGAAACGAGACCCGTCGTTGGGAGCACTGTCGGTACCAATAAACAGTCCAGCTTCTGCCAGTTCCTGTTTATGCGGCCAGCTTTTGGAGTCAATGAGCATGCCGTTCAGGTAGAACCGGACCGTCTGATTATCATGGGTTGCTGCGATATGGAGCCAGCCGGACTGTTCCGGGATTTTCGTGCTGTAGATTTGATTTTTGGCGTCTTCGGTGTTCTTTTTTCTGGCCAGATGGATGTTTTGCCTCCAGTCCGACGAGGTGGGGCTTCGATAGCCTAATTGATAATTGCACAGTTCCTGCGGGGCAATACGATTGGACAGGATATGGCCTCCGTCTTTGCTGTCGGCGCAATAAATCCATGCGGCTACGGTGACGGGGCCGTTGGTGCACAGTTTTGGATTGGGGGCGACTTCCACCTGCTGTTTCTGGGAACGGTCGAACTGAAGGGCCGTTTTCTGAGGCCATCTGCCGGTGGTCCAGGCGGGTTTGTTTTTATCATTGAGGCTGCACAGGACCCCGTCGAGTGAACCTGCCGTCAATGGTGCCAGATTGACTAATGTGTCAGGATTGGCCGCATTTTTTTCGAATGTATAATAGGCGATAAGGTCGGGATCACGGCGAAGCTGGTAGCTGTATGCCGCCCAGCGGTCGTAGGGGGATTCGGGGGCTTTGAGTCTGGCATTGAATTCCGCCGGTCGGACAAAGAGGCTGGAAATGCCCTGTTTTTTGGAGAGCCTGCCCTGGGTGTTGGCCTGGCCGGCCTGGGTTTCGGTCAGCATCATGCGCTGCTCGAAACGCAGGGGATTGGAGCCGGAACGCAATTCCACTTTGCCCTGATAGACATGGGTCAGGGTATTATTGGACGCATCGACGCTGACGCCGAATTCGGTGCCGTAATCGACGATACTGGCCTGCGGGGAACGCACGACGAAAGGCGTTTCGGAGGTTTTATCGATTTTGACGACGACCTGTCCCTGCTGCAGATAGAGCTGGCAGGCGGATTCGATGGTGAACTGGGTCGGGGCCTGAATGATGGCCACCGTCCCGTTATCAAAGCCGATTTCGGCAAGACCTTTCGTTAATTTCATCGGGCCGGGATAGAGATCGCAGCCGGGCAGAATCTGGCCCGAGGCATTTTCCCATTTGGCATCGATAGAGTTGACAAGTTTTGCGGCCGGATCGGCTGTCGCAGCCGGGTTTGTCCGGGCAAAGAAGATCAGCAGGACGATGGCCGCCGCCGACACGATGAGGGAGACCAGGGACATCTTGCTGAAGTTGTGAACGACGCGGTCCCGGGGGGCGAGGATGGTCAGTGATTCGTTTGCTTTGGGCTGAGGGATGGCCGGGGCGGTCTTTTCCGCGTCGGCCAGGCAGTTCCACAGATTCTGGTCCAGGAACGCCGACTGGCCGGGCTCGGCCATGCTCAGTATCTCGATGTCATTAAGTCCGATATACGATGCGATGAAATCATAATAAATCTGGCGTGCCGCGGCACTGTCGGACAGAAGCGTATTGAGCTGCCGAAACTCGGCTTCGGTAATCGACCCTTCCAGCGACAGCATCAGCAGATGCGTCAACTGGTCAATAAACTGGGGGTCTTTGTGCAGGGGGTTCATTGTTTATCCTTCCATTGCCATTCTCAGACGAATGCACCGGATCAGACGGCCGTGAATGCCGGAAACCTTTTTCAATGCCGCCGGCGAGGATATTCCCAGACGCTGGCCGATTTTGGTAAACGGCATCTCCTGTTCGTATCGCATTTTCACAAGCTGCAGATCTCCAGGCGTCAGTTTTTTGATGCATTCCCTGAGTGTATCCATCCGGTGGTTGAACTGGCGGGACGCGGATGCGGACTCCTCGTCGATTTTCATCTGCAGGGTCTCATCAAAGTGTAGTTTGCCTTCTTTTTTGCTTTTGCGGAAATAGTTCATAATTTCAAATCGGGCCGTTGTCAGGCTCCAGGCGACAAAATCCGTTTCGGGTTTGTACTGGTCGAATTTTTTCCAGAGAATCGACAACGTATTCTGGAGAATATCGTCTGCGTCCGCGAAATTGGGCACATAGGTTAAAATATAGCCTAAGATGCATTTCTGGTTGGGCAGAAGCAGGCTTAAAAACTTATCAGAATTTTCTTTCCTGTCTGTGTCCACTGTATTCTATTCTGCGTTTGACCACAATTCGTTAATACTTCGCCATAGCCACAATTATATTACGTTTGTGCACAGCGGACCATTAACTTGATTTTCAAAAAGGCTGGCAATCTTTCGACATAAAATCAGCAAATTCTTGAGAAAAGAAAAGGGGGTAAAAAGATTTTTTTATATCTAATACAAGGTGTGATGAGTCGCGTAATGTTTCGTACCGTATCGCCTATATCGATGTCATTATTAATATTGAAAACGTTAATTTGTCATAATTAAAATGGATTGAGCGGCCGCCAGGCGAATATAGGGGGATTCGCTGTTGAGTGCTTTAGCGAGGTATCCTGTTAGAATGTCGGCCTTTATATTACCAATAGCCATGACCGCCGTTCCTGTGGCGACGGTGGCTTGATTCAAGTCCGGATTGGTCTGGAAATATTTCACCAGATTTTCAAGCCCGCTGGAATCGCCGAGTTTACCCAGCTCGTCCGCGGCACAAAGGCGGACTTCAGCAATATCGTCTTTAAGCATGGTCTGGATGGCTTCTCTGGCTTCTTTGGTGCCCAGCGCTCCCATTCCGCGAATACCCATGACGCGGTCATCGGCGTATTTGCTGATGAGCAGGGGCCAGAGCTTATCTTTGTAAATCCGCACATCTTTGAGGCGGGCGATGGAATCTACCGCTTGAAGACGGACTTTGTCGGGAGCGTCGTTGTCGCGGGAGGCCTGATAAATCAGAGGTAAATCTTCTTTATTGCCCAGTTTCCCCAGGAGTAAGATGGCATTGGCTCGAACGGTGCCGTCGGGACTCAGTGCCGCTTCGCGGATTTTGGAGTAATGGGACAAGTCTCCTGTTTTAATCAGGGCGTAGGCGGCAGCGATTTGCACATTCTGGTCGGAGTCGGCGAGGGCTTTTTTGAGGTGGTCGCCGCATGTCGGACACCGCATGTCTCCAATGGCGGCGGCAGCAACAAAGCGGACAGCAACCGAAGGATCGTTGAGTTTCTGGATGATATCGCCAATCAACTCTTTCTGGCCGGTCAGTGCGGCAATTTCAATGGCATGATTGCGAATGTAGGCATTGTTGTCGGAGATTCCTGTTTTGATAATCGCGTACGCCTGGCTTTTGAGAGGCTTTAACTCGACCGGCTTGACCGGGACGGTCATTGAGGCGGCGGGAGTTTGCTGAGGTGCCGGATTGCATCCGCATACCATACAGGCAACTGTGAACAGTGCATACGCTATAGGCTTCATCGTCTTGTTCTCCGTAGAAGGATTATGATTGCCGTTAATATAAGCACACCGGCGGGGAGTTTGTCAATCCAATCTCCGTTGCGGGTGTAAAATGTTATGGTCTTGACGCGGGGGATATGGTCCATGAACCAGCCTTCGACACCCTGACGGTCCATGACATTGGGGGGCAGGGTGCCGGCCTGAAACTCGTTACGCAGTCTGCCGTCCGGCTCGATGAGGCAGCTAATGCCGGTGTTGACGCTGCGGAAGATGGAAATACGGTTTTCGATGCAGCGAAAGACGCTGATGGCCGTGCGCTGAGGCAGTTCGACGGAGGGAACGACGGTTTTGTCTTTGAATTGAACGTACCAGCCGTCGTTGCTCATATTGACCAGCCAGTCCGCGGCCTTGATATTGTCCTGATAGACCATTTTACGGCTGATGGCCGGGTCGGTGTCTTCATAGCAGATCAATACGCCGAAGTGATATTCTATGTTATTGAGCCTGACCGGGAACAGAATAAAGTCTTCACCGGGGGTTAGATTATAGTCGTAATCATAGGGGCTAAGCTGCATAAATAGTTTATACAGCGGGGGAAACGATTTCTTGAAGGGGATGTATTCACCGAAGGGAACCAGATGAATTTTATCGTATCGCAGGGGGCTTTGTCTGCCGGTGGGCAGATACAGATAAGCGGAGTTATAACGGTCCACAACACCCAGTTCGCCGCGTACTACGCCCACATCCGCTCCGTGGGCGCCGACCAATATATAGCATTGGTTCTTTTTGGCATATTCGGCAATCAGGCGATTGAACAACACCGGTTCGCTTTCAGGTTTATCGAGAAAATATTCACGATATCCGGGATTAAGGATGGTCAGGACCATGGTTTCCGGCCAGACAATAAGTTTGGCACCGGCCTGAATGCACTGGTCGCTGAGTGCAAACAGGTTATCCAGAATCGCCCCGGCGTTGTCGGTCTCTTCCTTGACGGCGGTGGGGACATTGGTTTGAACCGAAGCCGCAGAGCAATGGGAAGCGATTTCTCGGCTGGCATCGATTTCTTTAAGTTGGTAATTTCCATAAAGCATCGATGCTGCCAGAAGTGAGCCTGTCAGGGCGGCGCTGAGCCAGAGACGTTTACTGAAAATGCGTCTGTGTCCGATCGCCAGAACGGCCTCCGCGGCCGCGCCGTTGACTGCAGCAATCAGGGCGGATATGCCGAAGGTGCCGAACAGGTCGGCAATCTGAATCAGCGGCAGGTGCTGATACTGGCTGTGGGCCAGGAAATACCAACTAAAGCCGGTGAACAGGAACGATTGAATGGATTCGGCCCCGACAAACAGGATGGGAATCGCCAGCACCATAGGCCAGTTGCGTCGGCGTAAGGCGCGAACGCCCAGGGCCAGCAGCGGCCAGTACAGGGCCTGAAATGCGGCAAAACATGCATAACCCGGCCCGGTAATCGGAATCAGCCAGTAAAGATTGCCCAGCCAGTAGGCCAGCGAGATCAGAAATGCGATGAAGAATAAGGATTTGCCCGGCGATTGAGGATGGCAGGCCAGGACCAACGGCACCAGGGCGATCCAGGCCAGCCAATCCAGGTTCCACGGGGCCTGACAAACCGTCAGCAGGCCTGCGGACAGCAGCAGCAGGGGTATCTGCAATAGATAATAGGGTTTGTGTCTGTGATAGGATTGTGTTGAATTTATCTTGCCACCCATGTTGTCAGCTCCTTGAGGGCTTTCTGGATCGCACTGCGATCGTAGGTTTTGCCGTTGTTCATCCGGATATGAAATTGTTTAATAAAGGCCTCCAGAAACAGCGGTGTGTCGAGGATGGTCTGGGCGTGAATGCCCATTTCCACGAACAGGCGTTTGAGTTCGAATGATTCGAATTGATTCAGCGGGGCGGTGCTGTTGGCCTCGATTTGGGTTTTGAGGTCGGCCAGCCGCTTGCGGGAGTTGATGACATAGTCTTCGGAGATATCGAACCCGCAGTAGTTGCGTCCCAATTGCAGTGCGGCGGCGGCGGTGGTGCCGGAGCCGCTGAACGGGTCCAGGACCATATCCCCGGGATTGGAACTGACGGCGACGGCACGTGCCAGCAGGAGTTCCGGCATCTGGCAGGGGTGCCAGCCCTGTCGCTCTTTGAATGAACCGCAGACGCGGGAGTAGCAATCCCAGGTGTCGCTGGCAATTTTGCCGATGCTGATGGCCCGGGCATCGTTGTAATAAAGCTGTCGGTCGGAGGGGATGCGGACGGCCAGGTCGTTGAAGACAAAGTTCTTCACATCCCGGACAAAGTACAGGATGTGGGTATGCGACTTGGCGAATTTCTGGGTGGTCTGCTGGCCGAAGGTGTAATGCCAGATGATCCAGTTGCGAACACTCAGGCCGAGTTCTTCGCCGATGATGCGAATGTGGGCGGCATAGTCGTCGGCAATGGCGACGTAAAAAGAGCCGTGGGGCTTGAGTACCCGCAGGCAGGCCGTCATCCAGTCCCGCGTCCAGGCGAGATAATTGTTTTTTTCGAGCTTGTCGTGGTATTTGTCGTAGCGAAAGCCGACATTAAACGGCGGATCGGCAAAGACCATATCCACAAACGGCTGATCGATTTTGTCGAGCAGCTCGATGCAGTCGCCAAGCAGGATGTTATTGTGATACTCGTGCATAGGGCGATATCATACAGGCAAGCCAAATGTTTGCAAGTCTTGTCTGGAAAAAGGATTATTCAAAAAAACCGGCCAGCCTTGCCGCTGTCAGGCTGGTGTAATCCGGCACCTGAATCAGGGCGTCGGCTGCCTCGGGCAACTCGGCCGGGTCGGTTCCTATCGTAATGGCGACATATTTCATCCCGGCGTTACGACAGGCCTTGAATCCGGAGGAAGAATCTTCAAAAACAAGGCATTTTTCCGGCGGGAGGCCCAATTCTGCGGCGGCCCGAAGGAGCCCTTCCGGGTCCGGTTTGCCCACTTTAAGCATGTCGCGATTGATAGCAGTCTTGAAAAATCGGCTGATATTCAGTCCATTCAGGACAAAATCGACATTTTCTCTCGGGGAATTGGAGGCCGCTCCGCAGGGGATGCCGGCTGCTTGCAGGTCTTCCAACAGGCGTTTAAGGCCGGGGATTTCCTTGAGATGCGGGGCAAAGCTGGTCCGGTAGAGGGTTTCCTTTTCATCGGCAATCTGCTGAATCAGCTCGGCAGGGGCGTGATCGCCGAAGAGATTGCGGACGATTTTATCGTTACTGCGGGCGTGGATTCGCTCGTGATAATCCCGCTCTGTGAAATTCAGGCCGTGTTTGGCAGTCAGGGCCAGCCACGCGTCCCTGTGAAAGGCGGTATTATTGACCATCGTGCCGTCCACGTCAAAAATGACGGCAAAAGTCGGTTTTTCTGTTTTCAATTTCAGTTTTCCTGTTTAAAGTAGTCCAAAAAGAGAGGAAAAGTGTACGAGAATCGGGTTCGGAAAGCAAGGGGCTTTGCCGGGCAAAATAGATTGAAAATACGAGGGTGCGGACTTTATCCCGAGGCAGCTTGTAAGAATTTTTTACAAGTTCAGACCGACGGCAACAGGCAGATTAGGCAGGTATATGAAATCGAAAGAATCGGCGATTGAACGGTATATGAAACTGCGTGAGCTGAGTGACCAGATGGCGGCGGATGTGGAGACGATCAACGCCGGCGGGATGGTCTGTCGGAAGGGGTGCTGCGACTGCTGCGTCAATCTGACGGTGTTTCCGGTGGAGTTTTTTGCGATTGTCGAGGGGATGAAAAAGGCCGGGGTGAGCAAACCCGCCTTCGATGCGGCCAGGGCCTGCGGGTATCTGGATGAGCAGGGGGCGTGTGTGATTTATCCGTTCCGGCCGATGATCTGCCGGACGCAGGGGCTGCCGCTGGCGTTTTATGATGATCAGCAGGAGGGGTATTCGGTAACCTTTTGCCCTAAGAATTTTGCCGGGGATGATCCGGACGACCTCGACTTCGGCCCCGATAATACGCTGAATCTGGACGATCTCAATGATGCGCTGTTCGAGATTCATCTGGCGTATCTGGCCGAGCATCCTGAATCAGGCTATACCGAACAGACCCGAATCGAATTGAGCCGGCTGGGAGAGTTTTTGTAAGGGAAAAAAGCAAAATGTAAAAGGGAAAATGGGGATTTTGGAAAATCGGGCATTATATAAGGTCTGTAATAGTGGGGTATGATTCGATTTGAAAACAGGAGCGATTGGATGAGAATTATTTTTTTGGTATTATGGATAGCGATTTTTGTTGTGCCTGTCAGGGCGGAACAAAAACCGTCTCAAAATGCGGCGGATATTTATAAAAAGGCGTTTGAACTATACCAGACCGAAGGTCAGAAATGGACTCAGGAGGTTCTGGATGAATTGGAGGCGAAGAAAAAAAGCAGGACGAGTGGTTCTGAGCCCAATCTGCAGGATTTTCGCATGCACGTGGTGGAATTGGGGGAAAGGGCGGCCTGGCAGATTGAAGAAAAGGTCAAAGCGTTTGCCAGAGGAGATGGTCAACTTAATCCGGATATTGAGGAATATGTCTCCAGCCATCGGCATGTCATCAATCTCGTCTGGCAGGCGGTGGCAATTCCAGAGTGCAACTGGGAGTTGAGCCCGAACGACCCCTATGATCCGGTTTATGTAACGGAGCTATCCATGAAGAATACATCGATGATGAATTTGCACAATCTTGTGATGGCGGATATCAGGATTCAGGAAGAAAAGGGAAATTATATTCATGCGATTCATCAGACCGTTGAGTTGTTGAAAATAGCTTCCCATGTCGGCAATCAGGAAGTAATGGATTTTCTGACAGCGATGCAATTTGTCTCGAAAAATGTGTCCTGTTTGCAGCAGCAGCTCGGCAGGATTCCCCCTGACGTGAAATTGCTGGGGTGGCTGAGTGAGCGGTTGGATCAGGAAAATAAACGTATTCCATCTCTGAAAGATTGCCTTCAGAATGAAAATATATCGTTTAACAAAGAAGTCTTTAAGGATTTATTCAAATTGTACGATCCCAACTCGACATTCACGGTTTCGGATGAATACCTGAACAGAAGCAGACTTTATCATGATGCTTTCCGCAAAAAATTGGTACACGCGGTTTCGCTTCCCTATCCGCAGGCCATTGTGGAGTTGGAGAAACTGTACGCAGACTTGCAACGGGATACAAACGATATCTGGAAAAACCCAGATCGGAAGATATTGGATCGAGACAAGGCATATCGATGTGATGCTTTGTTGGCGGTGGTAATACAGGCAAACAGAACTAAAGTATTTGAAGTTGCTGTCACAACAAAGAACACGTTCAACGCTTTGTGTACAGCCGTGAAAGTTTATCAGGCGACTGCCGGAGCGGGATATTTGCCGGACAAACTTCCGGCCGGTTGCCCGGCGGATTTGTTTGCTATGAAGCCGTTTGCTTATGAAACGACATCGGATGGCTTTATGCTTCGGTCTGCGGGCAAGTCCTCTGTTCCAAATGATGATTTCAAGTATGAATATAAACTGACAAAATAAAAAATCGATGATTTGGTTATGAAAATAAACGGAATAAGGAAAACATGGCATAGAGGTTGATGATGGCAAGAGCGGCAATGGGCATTATGATGATGTTGGTTCTTTTCGCGGTTCCGACAATCACAGCAGCGAACAGGGACCTGAACGATTTAGTACGCCTGTATTCAACTCAGCAAATTGTGGAGCTGGATATGAATGAAACCTGCACATTCAAGCTCAAAGACGGCCGACAACGGATTATCCAGCTTGTCTCAGTCAAGGAACAGCGGGATCCCGTGGTGAACCTCATTCGTCGAGCCTATGTGCGGGTAACTATCGACGGCAAACCTCTGGACTTGCTCTGTGAACCCTGCCAGATGCCAACCGAGGTCGATGGACTGCGGCTGCAGGCTGACACCACGTAGGGCTACGGCAATATTGAAAAGCGGGTGCAGCTTTCCTTGTGGGATGCCGCCGATCCAATCGTGGATACCACCCGTTTTGTCTTTCCTCTCCAAAATTACCGGCTTTTTTCACACGGAACGCAGGCTTACAACGAGCCCGTATATCTTGGCACCGGGGATGATGATCCGGCCGGCCAGAAATTCTATCATGATTATGGATTTGATATGGCCGGTTTTGAGGGCGGGGAACCTGTATTCAGTGCCATCGAGGGGGATGTTGTGTATTTCTGGCCCAACCGGGACAATATCTGCTCTATTTTGGTGCAGGACCGCAAGGGATTTGTGCTGGAACACGTGCATCTCAATGCAGTCGAACCGAATATCGTTTTAAATACCCATGTCGCAGCTGGCCAGAAGATCGGTACGCTGGGCAAGACCGGCCCTTCGGGCAATTTTTCTCATCTGCATGTGGGAACCTACCTTTAGCTTGGCGATACATCCCTTAAGCCGGGGGATCCCGATAATCCCAACCGGAGACTAAATCTTTATCCATGGCTGGTGACAGCCTATCAAGCTGTGCATCCTAAAGGACTGCTGGCGGTTGCCCGGCCGCACCATATCGTCCTGGCCGGGGATAAAATAGTGTTCGATGGGTCGAATTCGCTGGTCTGGGGCGGCAATAAGATTACCCAGTGGCGCTGGGAGTTCCCTGACGGCCAGACAGTCGATCAAGTTCGGGCGGAAAAGGTGTTCGACCGGCCGGGTTCCTATGTTGCGACATTGCGGGTCAAAGATAATCAGGGCAATGAAGATGTGGACTTCTGTCAGTTCAAGGTATTTTCCCGAGAGAATACGGAAAAAAATATGCCCCATATTTTTATGTCTTATGTGCCGACCGAAGATATCCGGCCCAATGAGCCGGTGCGGTTTCGATTCTGGATGCAGGGCACGGACAGCAGGCCGATGCGCGTCATTTTCAGTGATGGCACAAAACTGGATGAATATCAGTCCGATTCTGAGTTCACTCATGCCTTTAAGACCCCCGGCCTGTATATCGTGACGGCCCAATGCGATGTGGACGGCAAACCGATGATGCAGAAGCTGAAAGTGGTTGTCAATTCACCACCCAAACTCAAGTAGAGAATGGCTCCTGATAGAAAGTTGTACAAATTGATGAATCTATCATCTATATAAAGTCAATGTATATCTGATAAAAGAAATGTCCTTGAAAATTTGAACGAATTTGATAAAATACCTTGAAAATTTGAATGAAGCATTCAAGATTTCAGGGAACTATATGATATATAGGCAATATGATATCAAGAAAATCCAGAAATTAATCCGGCTTTTTCCTGCAACAGCGATTCTTGGAGCAAGACAATGCGGCAAAACCACTCTTGCCCGGCAGCTTGGGGCCGACCATTATTTTGATTTGGAGAATCCCCGGGATTTGTCCTTATTAGCACATCCTCAAACTACGCTCGAAAACCTTAATGGTCTTGTTGTGATTGATGAAATTCAGCGCAAGCCTGACTTGTTTCCGCTATTAAGGTATTTGATTGACCATAATCCACAAACCCGTTATGTCATTCTTGGCAGTGCTTCGCGCGAGTTGATTCAACAGAGCAGTGAAAGCCTTGCCGGTCGAATCGGTCATTATCAGCTTGGTGGGCTTCGGCTGATTGATGTTGGAGCGGATAATCTCCGGCGGCTTTGGGTGCAGGGGGGTATGCCGAGAGCTTATACGCTGGATTCAGGCGATGCCGGCCAGTGGAATGCCAATTATATCACAGCACTTCTGGAACGAGATTTTCCGCAATTGGGTATTCGCGTGCCGTCCTATACCATGCGTCGTTTCTGGATGATGCTGTCGCATTATCACGGTCAGGTGGTTAATTACAGTGAATTAGCAAAATCGTTCGGAATATCGTCACACACGGCCAAAAAATACATTGAACTGCTGGCGGGAACGTTTATGGTTCGCCAACTGCAGCCGTGGTATGTCAATATCGGCAAGCGTGTGGTCAAGAATCCAAAACTGTATATTCGGGATTCCGGCATTCTGCATAGTCTGATTTCAATTCGGTGTTATGAGGATATTCTGTCGTATAACCGTCTTGGGGCTTTATGGGAGGGATTCGCGCTGGAGCAGGTCGGTCGCAGCCTGGAATTGCGTGATGATGAGCTGTTCTACTGGAGAACACATGGCGGCAGTGAGGTGGATTTATTCTGGCAGGCACACGGAAAGAATTGGGCGGTTGAATTCAAGTATGCTGATGCTCCGGACCTGAGTAAGTCCATGACGATTTGCCTTGATGATCTTCAACTGGAACATCTGTGGGTGGTCTATCCCGGCAAAGACAGGTATCAGCTCCATGATAAAGTTACGGTGCTGCCGTTGGCGGATATTGGGGATGAATGGCGATATCCAAAAAACAGGGAGGATTAATAATGGAGCCCAACAAAACATCGTGGACACAGGATGATTTTGAGAAAATGTGCTGGCATGACAGCACTGTGAAGAGTATATCGATAGATAATCCGGATGAAGGGTATGAGTTTAATCTCATTTTTGGTCTGGATTATATTGTCAGTTGGGAACCGGGAGAACATTATTTTGAATCCAGACCATTCATTCTGACTTTCCGGAATGTTGACCATTTGCACATTAATGTTTCACGAACGTATAAGCAGCCTCTGGAGATTAACAATATTGAGCGCGTGGAGATTTCTTCGGAGAGAGAAAAGAATGCGGGATTGTCCGTTTTCAAATACACAATCCATTTTCACGCCTTTTGCGGCCAGCCTGCCAGTACAATCGAATTTACAGCGACCGGATTTACGCAGGCATCAGCCGGGCAGCCTCCTGTGGATTGAATATATACTTAACAAGTACCATTTTACCGCGAGGATAGCCACAGAACACATCGAAACGGTACTTAGCCGTGCCTCGGGCGGACAATCTCATCCAGGATCAGTATAAATAGAGCCGCAGCAGCCAAAAGATGGGTATAAAAAAAGCCGGGGCTGCTAAGTGCCCCGACGTTTTATGTAACTTGAATTTAAACGGTTTACCGTTCTCTAAAAGTAGTGATGACGCTGTACGCCATCATATTTCTTTGAATTCATGCAGCAGTTCTTGAAACCGACGTCCTGAACCGCAGGGGCATGGGTCGTTGCGGCCGAGTTTTTCGAGCAATTCCTTGTCCCCATGGACAATTTGTGGTCCGCGTTTAACCCGTGTTTCAGAAGGATACCCCTTCCTTCGTTTGCTCATGACTTCAAAAGCACTGGGTTTCCTCGTTGTAATAGTTATTTTCCACGGTGCACCTCTCTTTCTAAATTGCCAATAAAAAGTGAATCAGGGAAACCGTCTCCCTAATCCAGATGAGTTTTATATAGCACCAGAACAAAGAAAAAGCAATTTCAAAACGGCCTTGGTTGTACAAACTACAATTTCTCAAATCCATAGGACGTTTTAATTTTGCCTTTTACCCTTTCCCTTTTTACTTTGTTAACACGTACCACATGGTACCATACTTGGCCGACAGTTCAAGGATGTTGTCTTTAATGGGCACTTCGGCTTTCTTTGTGCCGTCGGGGTTGAGGGCGTAGCATGTCCATCCGGCATTTTTATTGTACGGCCCCTGGAAAAATTTGGACAGGTCGAGTGTTCCCTCGACGGCCTCAATCTGGACGGGGGCTTTGCCCCAGTTGTTTCCGACGGTGCTCCGGTCCTCGGAGAACTCCATCCCGGTATTTTCGCACCGGCCGCAGGCGGTGATGAGCAGTCTGGAACTGGACACATGTATTTCTTTGCCATCCAGCACCGTGACCGTAATCGTGGACCTCTCCGGGGAGGTTGTTTTGATCCAATCAAATGCTGCGGGTTTGTCGCGATGGCCCGCACTGATGAAGCAGAACCCATTGTTGATGAAATATCGTCCCGGTTCCCAATCCCAGCTTGTCACACGATGCAAATCCCCCTGGGTGGGCCTCTGTTTTTGGGTTATCGTTTTTTCAGATTGCCCCATAACCCAGGCGATTTCATTCCTGACAATGTCTTTGCAGGTTAGCCCCGTTGCACCAAACAGATTGGAATTGTATTTGGAATGCAAGTTGGCCAGTTGATCAAGGGCAGAGCCTTGCGGGCTTGTCAGCGCCAGCGTCATTTTGAAGTTCTGCGGGAGCAGCAGTCTTTCGCGGAAGATTAAAGCCCCGGCAGGCACAAAGCCCCACTTGGCCGGGTTGGTGTCGATATCAAAATAGCTGTTCATCACTTCGCGGTCCCAGGTGTCGCCGGTGTGGGAATAGGTATAGAGCCAGACGCCGTCCCAATTCTGTGCGGCGGCGAAGGAGGCAATCATCGGCACGCATTCGGCCTGACTGTCCAGCGGAGCGGGGTGGTTGTATTCGGTTACGGTAAAGGGCTTGCCGGCCAGCCGTTCACTGGCCAATCTGAACAGCGTTGCCTCCTGCGGATACTCGCTCATGGCCTTCTGGTCGATCAGCCAGTCGGACGAATCCCATGGCCGGTTGGGGAATCGCGGGTGCTGCCAGTAGGCGTGCGAGTCGATGAAGTCCATATCGGACTGGGCATACAGCCCCAGCGGCCCGAAGACAATCGTGCCGGTAACCATCGCCTTGCTGCCGAGGTCGGTTTTGATATATTGCCGCATCCCGTCGAAATAAGCCTTTTCCGTCTCGGCGAAAAACATCATCCGGTCGAGCTGTCGCGTTTTGGATTCCACTTCGCCAAAGACCTTGACGGTGGCATTTTGAAGCGATTCGGTTTTGTCCGGCGTAAAATCCGCCCCTTCGTGGAATCCGAGGGCTCGCACATAGAACGGCTCGCTTTGCTTGCCGAAACTGAATCCAGTGCGGGCGTTATCGTCGCTTTGGGTTGCCGTGAAGGTCAGGCGGTACTGTTTCCACTCCGGTCTTAACGTAATGGCACGATACAGGCCCAGATTGTTCCACGGCTCATGAGCCTGAATGACACTGACTGATAGCGTTCGTTCTTTTGGAGCAGCGATTTCAAAGACAAGGGTATAATCCTGTCCTTCCTGCAGTTTCAGTTTGCTCTGGTTGAATTGCAGATGCCATTCGGTGCCGTCGCAGGTAGTTGGTTCAATCAGCAGCCCCGACTTGCCGTTGTACTCAACGACGGAGGCCCTGGCTTTGGCGGTCTCGTGCTGTTCCAGTGTCCAGCTGTCCGGGGCATTGCGGTTGGCCTGCCATTGACCAAAATCGCCATTGGTCAGGAGATTGTCGCTCAGCGGTTTCGAACTGGCCGACCAGGCTTCGATCAGCTTTGCGTTGGTGCCGTATTTGGACTTGAGCCAGCCATTGTACTGATTCTGGAGGATGTCGGCATAGACCGTCGGCAAGTTTGGCAGGACTTCTGGTGCCGACCACATAAACAGACTGTTTTCATTGGTAATCTCAACAATCGCGATGGCCGGATCGTCGGCATAACGATAGGGGCGGTAGGCATTCCTGCGGTCCAGCATCCGTTTGGCATAATCTTTCTGGGCTGCGACGAGTTCCGGCGCGAAAATGGCAATCATCTTATCCATACCATCCGGCGACGGCGGCAGGCCCAGACTGCGGCTGTATTCTTTGCCGACGTGCAGGTTCAAATCCGTGTAAATACCGCGTTTGGCCAGTTGATCGATAAAGTAGTCCAGCCGGTCGAGGGCCTCGGGGTGCAGGGTTTTGCTGTCTTTTTGCCAGATGCCTCGCGGCCATGTTGCCGAATCCATGTGATGGCAGCGTATCGCGTTAATGCCCGCACGGGCCAGCCGTTCGGCCACGAGTTCAGCGTCCGCGTGAGTTGGGAAATTGGACGCGAAGCTCAGGTTGACACCCCAAAACCGAATTGGCTCAGAGCCGCGATAAAAATGGCCATCCTTGATATAAATCCGGTCCTGTTCGGTGATGGGTTTGTAGTCCAGCTTGATTTCGGATTCGGGGTTTGCTTTGGCGGGAATCACAAAAGGTACAAACGTTTCCGCATGACTCCATATACCGACAGCGACTATAATGAATAGGGCATAAATCCGTTTCATATCTGAACTCCTATAAAAATGGGGTGGTTCTGGTTTTCTTTTTATTATTAGACGCAGGAGGCATCTTTTCGGATACGTATTATACATATTAAACAGGGAAGCTTACACGAGAATTTATATAGAGAATTGCTGTATTTCGGTCTATCCAGAATGAATTTGGCCGGATTTTTCCAAAAAAGTACCAAAATTAGTATTGATTTTTCTGCATTTTGGACTATTATCTATTCCCTCTTTCGCGGGTGTAGCTCAGTGGTAGAGCGTCACGTTGCCAACGTGAATGTCGTCGGTTCAAGTCCGATCACCCGCTTTGAATTTGGGCAAAACACGCTGTGTGCAGCCCCCGTCAATTGGTCTTTAAGTTATTTAAATACAAAGCTTTAGCGAGTTATCGGCTAAAAATAATAGTCTGGCGTTGGTCGCTGAAGTATCGGATATTCGCCTTTGGGCGTTTATTGGACATGACAAACCAGCGACAGACGTCGCTGGTTTTTTTATTGTAACGTCATTAATATCAAATGGTTAGGAACCGAATTATGGCAAAGAAGAAAAAAGCGGAGCAGGAACAGGCAGCCGAACAGGCTGAAGTGAAAAGCAATGTAACGATTGAAGATATCGGGCCTTGTAAAAAGAAAATTACAGTTGAAATTCCCGAAGCCAAGATTAAAGAAAATCTGGATAACAAGTATAAAGAACTCAAGAAAGATGCGATGCTTCCGGGTTTCCGCAAAGGCCGGGCACCGCTGAGGCTTCTGGAAAAACGGTACGGTACCGACATTCATAAGCAGGCCAAACTGGAATTGATGATCGACGCGGCCCAGGCAGCGATGAAAGACAACAATCTGGATGTGCTTGGCGATCCCAATATTGACCATGAAAAGGTGGAATTGCCCGAAACCGGCCCGATGACCTTCTCATTTGAAGTCGAAGTTCGTCCGGAATTCGATCTGCCCGAACTGGAAGGCATTGAAATCGAAAAGCCCGTTGTGGAAGTCAACGATGACAAGGTCAATGAGGAAATTCAGACGATGTGCCGTCGTGCCGGTGTCTGGGTACCCAAGGATGGCCCAGTGGGTGCCGATGATCAGCTTATTGCGGATGTGGTGCTGACCGTTGAAGGTGCCGCTGAGCCGGAAAAATATGACAATACCGAAATTTATGTCCGCAAGACGGGCTTTGTTTCGGGTGTTCCGGTGGAAGATTTGGACCAGCTTGTGGTGGGCGCCAAGGCCGGTGATGTGAAGAAGATCACGGTCAATGTGCCCGCGACGTTCTTCAATGAACAGTACCGCGGCAAGAAAGTTGAAGTGGAAATCACCATCAAAGACGTCAAGGCACTCAAGCCTGCCGAACTGAATGCGGAAATGCTCCAGCGGTATGGTTTCGAGAGCGAAGACCAGCTTCGTGATTCCTTCCGTCAGCAGTTGACCGAACAGGTTGAGCGCCAGGCACGTTCCGCCATGAGTGACCAGGTGCGTGAATATCTGCAGGAAAATATCAAGTTTGATCTGCCTGCGGATGTGGTTGCCGACCAGTCTCTGGCGATTCTCCAGCGGCAGTATGCCAATATGATGATTCGCGGCATGAAGAAAGAAGATATTGACCAGCAGATGGATCAGCTTCGCGCCAGCAGTGAGGAACAGGCCAAAGAGCAGTTGAAGCTGTTCTTCATTATGGACAAGATTGCCCAGAAGTTCGAAATCAGCGTCAGCGACGAAGAAATCAACGGCCATATCGCCCAGATTGCAGCCTATCGCGGTCGCCGTCCGGAAAAGATGCGTGAAGAAATGTATCGTGACGGCTCGCTGGCCAACTTCACCCTCCAGGTTCGCGAAGACAAATGCATCGAGAAGATTCTCGAAAAAGCAAAAATCATCGATGTCGCACCTGAGAAAGCCACCAAAGCCAAGAAGAAAACGACCCGATCCAAAAAGAAAACCGAGGAATAAGGTTGTTCCGGAATAAGGGGAGAAGCAAGGAAAGGCAGGCCTTCGGGTCTGCCTTTTTTAGTGCGCCGACGGAATTGGGGATTGACTCTTTTGGGCCTGGCATTGATAATGGTATTGACAGATATGCATTGCCGCGAGGCGGACAAGGGTATCTGAATCGTAAATCACAGATTCAGGGAGCGTTAAGATGAAGACCACGAAAAGCTGTGTTGCAGTCGTTCTGGCGGGTATTATGCTGTGCGGGTGTGCGGAATTGCAGAATGCCTTGAAGGTTCAGCGTCCGACGGCCAGCCTGCAGGGCGTTCGCCTGGGGGATATCAATCTGGAATCGGCAGGGCTATTGTTTGATGTGGAGATTCAAAATCCGTATCCGGTGGATTTGCCGCTGGTGGATCTGGATTATGATGTCCAAAGCGGAAGCAATAAGCTGTTTGCCGGGCTTGCGGAAATCGGGCAGACGATTCCTGCCAAAAACAAGGCCATTGTAACCCTGCCTGCCAAGGTGTCTTATCTGGATGCCTTCAATGCCCTCAAGTCCTTCAAGCCGGGGGCGACGATTCCCTACAAAGCCAATGTGGGCCTGTCGGTGGATGCTCCGGCTGTCGGCGTCATTAAACTGCCGCTGTCCCAATCCGGCGAGCTGGCCGTGCCGGCCTTGCCGAAACCGACGGATATCAACTGGCAGAAACTGCTCGATAAGGCAGTGCCCACAAAATAGTGTCCTTGTGCCTGTCTGGTGTTCTGTTACTGGCAGGCCTCGCCCCTCATCCAGTTTCGTGCCAGAATAGCCATGTCCAGCAGATTGATTTGGGTGTCATGGTTAAAATCGCCGCAATCAATGCCGCTGCAGCCGGCGATATCAAGCCATTGATCTGCGAACAAATCCAGGTCTTCGATGCCCACTTCACAATTGCCGCTGAGGTCGCCTGTGGGGCGGTCGGAGCGTATTACAAAATGACAGGCCGTCAGCGGGGGGATCGTATAGCTGAACGCATTACCGGAGATGGTCGATACCGGGGCGCGTTCTGTGACGGCTGAGCTGGTGCTGTCAAAGGCCCAGACGCGAGCAGCGGTAAAACATTGCGGGGCGGTGATGGTAAATCTGCCGTTGATGGACTGGGTATAATTTTTATTCAGTACGATCAGATGAAGCTTGTTCCTGTCCGCAAGAAACGTCGAACCATAGATGGAACTGTTCACCTTGTCGGTCATGGCTGCTCGAACTCGGGTGTCGCCGAAGGCAGAATTGGCACCGTCATAATTGCGAAAGAGGCTGAATGCGGAATTGACATAAGCCCTGTTGCTGCCCCAGTAAGTCGATAGATACACGCCGTATTTGCCGAAGATGCCCAGGACATCGGCGGTGGCAATGCCGCCGGAGATGTGGTCGCCGGCGCCGTAGTTATATTCAGTAAACGCCAGCTTGGTGCCGGGGTAATAGGTGTTGATGGATTGTGTGATTTTCGGCAGCAGGGGCAGTGCCCATTTGAACCAGGTTCCAATCCAACTGTTTTCATAATAGCCCTGATCCCACAGGGTTCTGGGGGCCTGCATCCGGGCCTCGGCATTCGCCTGCGAATAGGGGGGCTGTGTATCGCAGATGCGGGAGCCGTCGCCCTGAGCTTCGGGGTACCAGTGCAAATCCAGTACATCGAGCAGGCGACGATTTTGTGCAGTCGAGGCCTGTTTCATGGTGTCCAGATAATAATCAATGAACCATGAATAGGATTGCCCGCTTTTGACGGTACTCCAATCGACGGCATCCTGAAAGGTATTAAATGCAGCAAAGCCGTACAGTACCGGGCCGCAGATGTGAGCATCCGGGTCCACATCCTTGACCGCAGATGCCAGAGCGATGGATTTATTGAGCAGTTCGATGCAGGTTGGCTTCAGGGGATGAATCCGCGAATGTGTACTGCTCCATAAGGCAGGTTCATTATCGAGGGCATAGAATCGAACGCCGGAAGTCGAAGAAGCAGAGCCGTAGCGTGTGACCAGATAATTGACCAACTCATCCATATAAACGGCATTGTCGGTTTTGTCGGGGCTTGCCGCGGGGCTGCAAAACGGGGTGGTTTTCTGATAGACAACTTCTTTCCAGCGGGTTGATGGAGCGGCCTGGCTTTCCGTGACGGTTCCATTTTTGTCGGCGGCGACATAGCCGGCCATCTGCAGGGTAATCAGCGACGCCTGGCCTGCGGCCAGATTCGCATCGACAAAGTCGGTGATGACCTTCCCCGGCGTCTGACGCTGGGCGGAAGGGATATAGGACGACATATATTCATCGCTGGAGTGCTGCCAGTCGCTGCCGGCGTTGGAAAAATTGGTCTCCCAGTTGTAGCCTGTCAATCGGTTGCCGCCCATCCGCCGGACGGTCAGATTCTGTGCAGAGACATGGTCGAAGTTATAGCCATAAATATAAGGACTGATGGGTGAGACATCCTGTTGGGTATCGATGGTGTAAGCGACCGAAATATCTGCCTGGACGGGGGATATATACCAGCCGAACAAGGCTATTGCTGATAAAGTGATTAACAAGCTTTTCATGCAGTAATCCTCTCCCATACCATGTCATGCTGTAGACTAAAACAGATTGTAGCAAAGAGGACTCCATTTTTCAAAGGAAATCGAGTTCGTCCGGTGTTTCATTGGCTGTTGTGAATGATTGACACTTCTGGATAATAAAGGTATATTTTTCGTATGCAAGCAAAACCAGTTATCGGAATCCTTGGCGGGATAGGGGCAGGCAAAAGCACTGTGGCCGCAGCGTTTGCTCGGCTGGGTTGTGCTGTTATAGATGCAGACAAAATGGCTCTTAAAACACTTGTAGATGGGGATGTTGTCAGACAGATAGCAGATATATTTGGTCCTGATATTATGCTGCCCAAAGGGGAAATTGACCGAAAAAAGCTGGCTGAGCGTGTTTTTTCCAATCCGGAACAGCTCAAAACGCTGAATGGCATTATTCATCCGCGAGTGCTGAAGCAGACCGAAACCCTGTTAGCAAAGTATCAGGCGGATGATACGGTTCCAGCCATTGTGCTGGATGTGCCGCTGCTGATGGAGACGGGCTGGCATACCCGATGTGACGTGCTGGTTTTTGTGGAAAGTGACCTGTCCGTACGGGAAACGCGGGTCCACCAAAAAGGGCGGTTCGATGCCGACCAGATAAAAAAACGAGAAAATTTTCAAATTTCTCTTGATAAAAAGAGACAAATTGCTCAATATATAGTCAAGAACAATTCCGATTTGTCAGATTTGGCTGAGCAAGTCGCACGAATTTATTCTGCTGTTTTAAAGATGTAGGGGTCATTCGTTTCTAATCCTGTTCCTGAAAAAGACCGGTTTTGCGGTTGAATTGCAGTATTTTACAGGCGCAGGGGGGTAAATGAATCCCGCGTTAAAGCAGCAAAGACAACGTTTTTTCAGCGGAAACATAAAGTAGGTAAAGCGTACACCCCGGTCTATAAGAGGAGATGACCCCTCTTGAAAACTTCCGGTATAGAGAAAGAAATCAGGTATTTTACACATAATTGTTAATAACCAATGTCCTGGGCACCAGGAATAAACCCGTTCGTTTTAAGGAGTAACCATGCCAAGAGCCAAGGCAAGTGAAGATCAACAGCAGGAAACCCCGCGCAAGAAGCGTCCATATACCAAGCGTAAAAAGACCGATCAACCTGAGCAAAACGAGATGTTTGAGTCTCCGTCTGAAGCCCCCGCTCCTCAGCCCTCTGCGGCAGAACAGTCGGGCAATGTGCGTGAGCCGGAGCCGGCGGTTCAGGATTTACAGCCGGAGCCGGCGGTTGCGGTGGAAACGGCCCCTGAACCTGCTGCCAAACGGGAAGAGGCCCCTAAAGAAGAGTCTATCCACGAAAAATATGAGCGCATCAAACGCGGCAACCTGCACCTGACGGAACTGCAGAATCTGGATGTGACTGAACTGCACCGGATTGCCAAGGAAGAAGGCATCACCGAATACATGGCCCTGGCCAAGCAGGATCTGATCTTCAAGATTCTCAAAGAGCGTATTCGTCAGAACGGTCTGATGTATGGTGAAGGCGTGCTGGAAGTGCTGCCGGACGGCTATGGTTTTCTCCGCAGCCCCAATTACAGCTATCTGTCCAGCCCCGACGATGTCTATGTCTCGCCGTCGCAGATTCGCCGTTTTGGTCTGCGTACCGGCAACATCATTTCCGGCCAGATTCGCCCGCCCAAGGAAAATGAGAAATATTTCGCCCTGCTTCGCGTGGAGGCGATTAACTATCAGGAACCGGAAAAACTGACCGAAAAGGTGGTTTTCCGCGACCTGACTCCGCTGCATGCCGAAGAGCGATTCATCCTCGAAACCACGCAGGATGAGATGAGCACGCGTATTATGGATTTGATTACGCCCATCGGCATGGGCCAGCGTGCTTTGATTGTTGCTCCGCCGCGTACCGGCAAGACTGTGCTGCTGCAGAAGCTGGCCAACGCCATCAGCACCAACTATCCGCAGGTGCGGATGATTGTGCTGCTGATTGACGAGCGCCCCGAAGAAGTGACCGACTTCAAGCGCAAGGTCGCCAAGGACGTCGAGGTGATCAGTTCGACATTTGATGAGCCTACCGCCCGTCACTGCCAGGTGTCGGAAATGGTCATCGAAAAGGCCAAGCGTATGGTCGAATACGGCGAAGACGTGGTGATTCTGCTGGACTCGATTACCCGTCTGGCCCGCGCCTATAACACGGAAATGCCGCACTCGGGCAAGATTCTGACCGGCGGTGTGGATGCCAATGCAATGCAGATGCCCAAGCGATTCTTCGGTGCTGCCCGTAACATTGAAAACGGCGGGTCACTGACGATTCTGGCCACGGCCCTGATTGACACCGGCTCCAAGATGGACGAAGTGATTTTCGAGGAGTTCAAGGCCACCGGCAACATGGAACTGCATCTGGACCGTCGTCTGGTCGAAAAACGCATCTTCCCCGCCATCGACATCAGCAAGAGCGGCACGCGGCGTGAAGAACTGCTGCTGGACCGCAAGGAACTGGAACTGGTCTATCGCCTGCGCAAGGTGCTCAGCGAAATGAACCTGGTTGAGGCCGTCGAACTGTTGAAGAACCGCCTGGCCAAGTACCGCAGCAACGCCGAGTTCCTGATGACTCTGAATCTGGATTAACGCACGCTGTATTCCATCTAAGATTGAACCATAAATACAAAGGTCCCGTCCGTAACAGGCGGGACCTTTTTTGTGCGCCGGGCATGGTTCAACGCTCGTGGGGTTGAAGTCCCCGGCAGGCCGTGATGAGCGGAATTGCAAGCCAAAGGTAACTGCGGTACAGTAGATTCTTCTTATGAACGGCATGCTTGTCTTTTCCGCTTGAGTCTGTTCACTTAATACATGATTTCCCCAAATCCATCACTCTGGATACCCCTGTGACAGGTTATACCCAACGAAAAAAACGATTTGATGAGCGATGTAACTCTATATACAGAAACAGCTTAGATCGACACTGGTTTGGATTTATATTTAATTTTTTCAAAAAACAGCATAGTATGAAATAATCTTGTAGAGAGATAAACAAGTGAATCTTTAGACACTGTGTGATACAAATAAATATGGATGATAAAAGTTCTAAATTTTTCAGTCTTTATACCCGCATTCACGGCCGGCTGTACTCGTATATTCTGGTTGTTGTGCATAATCGTGCCGTGGCGGAGGATTTGCTTCAGGAGACCGCCGCGATCCTGTGGGAGAAATTCGATCAATACAAGGATGGGACGAATTTCTGTGCCTGGGCCATGTGCATTGCAAAGAACAAGTGCCTGTTATTTTTGCGAGACAACCGAAAAACCAAGGAGCTGTTTAAGGGGGAATTTTATGACAATCTGGCCGACGTGGCCGAACACGCCTCGCACAATTTTTCCCAACGGGTCAAGGCGCTCGATGAATGCATGCAGCGGCTGAGCAAGAATGACCAGAAACTGCTTCGCCTTCGCTATAAAAATAATATCCCCGTCAAGGAAATAGCAATTCGAACCGGCTGGTCAATCAATCAATTGTATTATCAATCATCGCGTATTTTTGACCTGCTGCGAATCTGTATTTCCAAGTCCCTGACCCAACAGGAGCCGTGATGCCGCAATCACCGAATAATCGAGATATTTACCCGCTGTTTCTCAAGCTTCTTGAAAATTGTATTACAGACCAGGAACTTCAGCGGCTCAACGACTTGTTTTCCGCTCATCCCGGGCTGGTTAAACGCTATTGTGAATTCGGCATGAACTATGCCGCCGTGCAAATGAAATTGAACGACGAGGTGAATGTCAACGAAGCCGAGGCCCCGGGGGACGGTTTTGATACGCAGCTCTGGGCGGAACTGGTCCGGCATGAGAAAACGGCTCCTCATATCGAAATACAGCAGATAAAATCCAAACTGGAGCCAATACAGAAAGTCGCGTATGAAAAAGTTCCCGCCCGAATCAATAAACTGAGCCTGATTACGGCGATATGCAGCGCGGCAGCACTGGTGTTCTTTGTATTGCTTGTCCGGTTCGCGCCTCAGCATCACAGCGTTGAGATGGCGACCCTGATTGACCAGATCGATGTCCAGTGGGCGGATTCGAGCATGAATATCAAAAATGGCGATCGCTTGTGGACCAATCACATGCCGCTGCGTCTGGATAAGGGGATTGTAAAAATAAAGTATGATGACGGCGTGGAAGTGCTGGTCGAGTCCCCTGCACAGTTCACCGTTGAGCGGTCCGGCATGTATTTTGAATACGGCAAGCTGTTCAGTCATGTTCCGCAATCGGGGCTGGGATTCCGGGTTGAAACGCCAACGGCTCGTTTTATCGATCAGGGAACGGATTTCGGCGTACAGGCGGATATAAACGGTTCAGCCGAGCTGCATGTATTCAAAGGCAAGGTTCAGTTATTTGCAGGTTCCGGCACAAACGCCAAGTCCAGTCAGATGCTGGCTGAGAATAAAGCGGTCCGGTATGATGCGGATACCGGCATAACAGAAATCGTACCGATTCGCACGGATGCCTTTGTTCGCTCCATTGATTCATCCGCGAATCTGATATGGCGGGGGCAGCCCTATATCAACCTGGCGGATATTGTGGGCGGCGGGAACGGTTTTGGAACAGGAAAGCTTGACAGCGGGATTGAAACCAATACCGGCCGGTGGTTTGAATCACACGCCCCCGAGCTGGTACAGAGTAAAATCCCCGGCATATTAACCGGCGGCGGGGTCTATAACCAGGTCCCCGGCCTTGCCTTCATTGATGGGGTGTTTGTACCCGACAGCCGGCAGGGGCCGGTGCAAATTACATCGGCGGGTCACACCTTCGATGGCTTTGTTAACGGGCGTGAGGTCTTCTGGGGAAATATCTTCAATGGAGCCTGGCATGCTTCAGATCAGACGCTCAAGCATCAGCTTCAGCTCAATGGCCAGACCTATGGAACGCCCCGGAACCCGGCGATATCAATCCATTCCAATCAGGGCATTACGTTTGACCTCCAGGCCATTCGCCAGTCGATTCCCCGCGGGAAAATCCTGCGATTTACATCACTTTTCGGCGTCTCGGAAACGCTGGCTCAGATTCCTTCATTTGATCCCAACGCCGGCATCAATTCGGGCAAAGTCAATTGCTGGGTTCTGATTGACGGCAAAGAAAGATTTAATCGGAATTCTGTTTCGTATCAGCAGGGCGCCTTGGAAATCGATGTAGAACTCAGTGAACAAGATCGGTTTTTAACGCTTGTGGTTACGGAATCGGACGACAGGCGGGCGTATGACTGGGCCCTTTTTGCCAGGCCATTTCTGCTGTTTGAAATGAATATAAACTAACTCCAGTCAATATTTAATATTTTTTGAAAGAGAGGATTATGATGAAGCTGCTTCGAATGATGAGTTTAATGTTAGTTGTCCTTGCCGTAATGTCGGTCAGCCAGGCGGCGATGGTTGCTCACTGGACCTTCGACGAGGCCAGCGGCCCGGTCCTGGACAGTTCCGGCAACAACTTTCACGGCACGATTGTGGGCACTGTGAACCGGAATCAGGCCGGCAAAATCGGCGGTGCGTTTGCGTTTTCCGGTGCCGGCTGGGTGGATTTTGGGGTGGGTACGGTGACCTCCAAAATTACGAATCTCCCGATTACGGTTTCCTATTGGGTTAAAACCACAACCACAACCGGAACCCGGTGTGCCGTCTGGATGGGCAAACGAGGTACAGACAGTCAGTATCTGCAAACCGGCATGAAAAACGGCAACGCGAACGCAGCGTATCGAAATCCTGACTTTGATACCGCTGCGGCATGGAAAGACAGAGGGACGACCGCCACGGAAGCGGACGGCAAATGGCACCATATTGTGGCGGTGTACCCCGATGCCGCATCACGCCATGTCTATGTGGACGGCGTGCTTGCCGCCAGTGCATCCGTGACCCAGGCGTATTACACAGGGACCGACCAGGTGGCCGTCGGCAGCAACAATCGTCGAACCACTCTGACCGACCCGTTTGACGGTCTGATTGATGACGTCAAGATGTGGAATGAGGCTTTGACCGCCGGCGAGGTCGCCGCGGTGTATGCGGACGGTCTCGGTGACGTGGCCGCCAATCCGCTTCCGCTGGGCAATGCGATTAATCCGGCAGTGACGACCACGCTTTCATGGACTGCTCCCCGGAATTATACCCCCGCGGGTTATAATCTGGTTCTGCGTAAAGCGACACAGACATCCGAGCCGAATTTCGCGGCGCCCGGCAATATCATTGAAATCAAAAACGGTACGGCGGTGTCTCCCTATACGGTTTCACTGGATTATGATGCCACCTATTACTGGCGGGTAGATGCCCATGAGCCCAATGGCATGGTCACGATTGTTCATCCCGGCGTGGTCTGGTCGTTCTCGACGCTCGTATCGGTTCCGGTCATCACCGGCCACCCCGTCTCCGTATTTGCCGAGGCAGGCGCGGCTGCGCAGTTCCAGGTCGGCGTTGAGAGCGTAAGCCTGCCGCAGTTTGCCTGGTACAAATCGGTGGATGCGTCCAATACGACGCCCGATGATGATATTCAGGTTTCGACAGGCTCTGCAGCTTTGACTATCCCCAATGTCCAGATTGCCAATGAAGGGTTCTATTACTGTGTCGTAACCAACGGCAGCGGCACTCCGGTATCGTCCAATGTCGCCGGTCTCAAGCTCAAGCAGCTCCTGGCCTGGTACCCGTTTGAAAATAATGGCCAGGATTCCGCCGGCACCAATCACGCCTCACCGGTCTCCTCGATGGGCTATTCCGAAGGCATCGTGACCGCCGGAGGCCAGGCGTATGCTGCCGAACCCAACGGCTTTGATTATTTCGCACTGACGACCGACAGCTATCCCAGGGCCGGTTTTGGCAATGGCTTGACCCAGTTTACCTATTCCTGCTGGGTTAAACTGAGCAGCGGCCAGGGCGGTGTCCTCCTCGGTACACTCAACACCGGCACAAATACGGGGCTTCGGTTCTCCGTCAATACCGGCGACGGCTCAATCAGTTGCTTTATCCGCCAGAATGGCGGCGCAGCCCGCGCTGTCAATATCCACAATCTCCCGATAGCCGACAACGAATGGCACTGGGTCACAGTGACCAACAACGGCAGCCAACTGGTCGCGTATTTTGACGGATTGGCTCAGGGCAATGGGACATTTGACTTAACAAACTTCGCCGCATGGGAATACCCGGTTTATATGCTGGCCATCAACAGCCGCGGCTCCGCCGACCAGCGTTTCCAGGGCAAAGCGGACGATATGAGAATCTACAACTATGCCCTCAGTGCCGACGAGATCATCCAGGCCTATTATGATGTGACCGGCAAAAAAGTCTGTGTGGACAAGCCGGCCATGGATCTGAATAGCAACTGCGTGGTGGATATGGCCGACCTGGCCATGCTGGCGGCAAGCTGGCTGGAAAGCGGCCTGCGTCCGATTGACTAATCGAACGTTCCCCGCCCAAGCTGTATCTGTTCTATCGATTACACAAAAAAAAGGACTTGCGTTAATAACGTGAGTCCTTTTTTCTGCCCTGATGTAACCCAATCTGCCGCAGGTTATGTCTTACTGTTATATCACCATTACTGAAAATCAGGGAGATGTATCGATGACTATCTATAAACAGTTGATTGTGAATCGGGAAAGTGTGGAACCAGGGCGATTTGTCATTAGTACTTTTCTGATATGCCTTTTTGTCGGCAGTATGGGGTACGGAGCATCCGACGCCTCAAAATCGCAGGATCAGTTTCCTCAAACATCTTCATCTCAGGCTTCCGTCTCTTCTCGCGATTATCACTTTGACAAGACTATTTCGCGTCAGGTCTTGGAAAATTACCTGTCCCGTGCCATTACCATGGAAGGCATATTCAACGGCGTCGGCAATCTCGACGACAATATCCGAATGCTCAAAAGCATCGGCGCCAAATTTATTGGCCGCAGTCTGTGCCTGTGGGGCGGTGAAGCCAACATCCTGACCAATCTCCAGCGGGCTAAAGAACAGGTGCCCAAAGCCCATGCCGCTGACCCGGACATGGTCTTGCAGGCCTGCGTCTTTGAAATCGTCACCACACAGGTCGATCAGGTTCCCATCCCCGACTGGGTCTTTGCCGCATTCGACCGGCCTGTGGAACAGCGAAATTTCCGCTATGCCGATATGATTTACCCCGAAGGCCAGCGCCGTGACTGGAACCGTAACTCCTCAGTACCCGATATCAGCCGGCCGGAAACGAAACTGTGGTTCTATTTCCAGGCGGCCTCGTATCTCGATGCTGGCTTTGAGGCGATCCACTTCGGCCAGGTCGAAATCATGGATAATAACGATCCCGGCCTGACCCATTGGTCGCAGGTTTTCGCGATGGTCCGGGCCTACGCCGCCAAACACGCCCGCAGGCACATGGTCATTTGCGATGGCCATGTCCCCAGCGGCGGTATCGTGCGAAACGGCCAGTTACTTCTGGATTTTCACTCCTTCCCCCTGCGAATTATGGAAGTCCCCGACAAACCCCAGGAAGCGATCTTGAAAGTCGGATTTTCCGACGGTATTTATGGCCGAAGCAAAGGCGGCCGGACATTCAGCGGCTGGGAATGTGAACACTTGCCGTATTTAGTGGAAATCGACAACTGGGGCGTCAGTTCCACGCCCGGCCAGGCCAAATCCGGCAGTATCTGGATTTGGGGCTATGATGAAATTACCTGGTTTGCCCACCAGAGCAAAGACTATCGTGCCCAGTGGCTTCGCTATGCATGGGATTGGGTTCGCAAAACCGACCCCAACGGCTGGCTCCAGATGCCCGGCAGCCGCACCCTCCGCTCACCCAAAGACAGCCTGCGATGGTATTATGCCAATAATCCCGGCCCGGCCATTTCTGAAGGCTTTGGTGATGAAGATGCCATAGCTGCTATCTGGGTCTCTGACAGGTAATCCCAACTGCAATTACGAAAACACGGTATAAACGGGTATTTGATGTCATTAATCCAGAGGAATCTGCATCAGCCACTCATCAACCAGAACCATAAAATCATTCATATCGACGATGCAGTCGCAGGTCAAATCACTGCCGCAGCTATTGGTTTTCTGCCAGGCCCGGGCTAAAGCTGCAAAGTCGGCCATATCGATATCGCCATCCCATTCCACATCGCCGACCAGGACATCGGCCCGATACAGATTCCGTATTTCCAGGCTGCTCAGAGGACGATGATAGATACGCACTTCATCCAGCGTGCCTTCGAACAGACTGTTGGTTGCGCTGCCACCAATCCGGGCACCCAGCAGAACATTCTCTTCATCCGAGGTTAAAACCGCCTGCGTATTACTGGCATAAGGGGCGGCTTCGGCGGTCCCGTCGATATACAGCACAATTTCATCGACTGACGGTGTCCCGTCATCCTCTAAAACCGCTGCCGCATGGTGCCATGAACCGTCGTTGACTTTTCGCTGGGTCTTGATGTATCCGCCCCAGACTCCCACGGCCAGTGTCCCGTCCGGATCCACGCGAAACATCCATTTCTGTCCGGCCGTCGGGCTGCCCCAGGTCACAATCGGACAATCCGCACTCGCGGTCGTCTTAATCCACGCACTGCATGTACGCCCGCCGACAACCCCCCGAAAGCCTTTGATTTCGATGTACTCATTGAATCCATCCAGAAACAGCCCGCCGCACCGTTTTCCAGGCACCCAATTGGAGGCATCCATATTGATTAATGTCCCGTCGCGTTTATGAGCCGTGGAATCTTCCGCAACCAGGTCGCCTGCATCATTACATTGCCAGTGTGCCGCAGGTTGGGTCTGTGCCTCAATAATCATCGAAGAAGCCCGGTCGTTCCAGCCGTCATCCACAAAACAGGAATCATTGGCGGTCTTGACTAAGGTCGCCCCCTGAAAATTGTCGTCGGCAAACAAGGTGACGGTATAACCCGGTGCAACCCGTATCGAGGATGCATCATTGTCTTTTCCGCCGCCGGCGGCAATCTGGGCCGCGGTATAAGCTCCCACGCGATAACCCGCCGACCACCCGCCGTAGTCGCAGTCCTGATGCAGCCGGACCACCTCGCCGCTGTAGGCGATAATCCCCATCGCATCATTGATTGCGTCGCCATACTGCGCCACCGGATAGGTCCCGACATGCGGCAGCATATCATCCAGAAACCACATAAACCCGCCGGCAATATCATACGCCGATTTCCACGTACTCATCTTGGCGGCGACTTGAGATGGAGTCTGCCCGTTGGAATAACACCACAGACCGGGAGTGACTTTCAGCCCGCCAAAATAGCCGTTCCATGTCCCCGGATTATTCCCCGCACCTCCGGCATAACATTGCAGGTAAACCCGGTCCACTGCTCCGGGCCGCTGAGCATTCGTATTGGTATAAACAGATTTCCAGAAGCTGGATCGAGTATAAGGACACAGGGTGATTTTAAACCCCAGATCATTGAGCATCACGGCCAGAGCGACTGAGGAATTGACGTCATAATTGCTCTCATCATCATAGCTGACCGCATCAATTGCCGGGATGGTATCACGAATGGCCTTGAAATTGCGATACAGGATACTGTCGGGGCCGGTGCCCTGCGAGGCGATCAGAGTCTCGATGGTTTCAAAATCAGCCACGCCCCAGGATCCAATCGAGATTTCCACCCGGTTAACCGATGTGGTTCCGGTTTTGAATGCCGCCACCTCTCCCGGCCAGGCCGTTCGCCCCACATACTTGCCGTCATCAACGATCTTCTGGTCGTTGAGTACCAGGTCCCCATCGGGATAGACATGAATCGTCCACAAGATGATGGTGGTAAAGCCTGATGCACGAATCATATCCCGGTGGGTGCCTGCATTGCTGTATAAAGGCCCGCCGCTGTACAGTACCGAATGACCGGCATAAACAGCGGGTTCACTCCAAAGCCAAATCAGGCCGATGCTCAATAACAACAGGGTTGTGTAATATCGATTCGAATATCTCATTCGCACTCTCCGGGGTTTAAATCCATTACCATGCTACTCAATCTGCATCAGCCATTCCTCGGCCAGAATCATAAAGTCGTCCATATTAACCGCGCAGTCGCAGGTCACATCCCCGCTGCAGCTTCCGGCCTTCTGCCAGTATTGTGCTATGGAGGTAAAATCTGCAAAATCAACCATGCCATCCGAAGAAAGATCACCAATCAGGGCGTCTGCACGATAGATATCCCGAATTTCCGCGGCACTCAAGGCCCTCGTGTAAATCCGCACATCGTCGATCAAGCCTGCATAAAAGCTTTTGGAGGATAAGCCGTCAATGCGAGCCCCAATCAAAACGTTGGCTGCACGGGCTGTAGTGACAGCCTGGGTATTACTGGCATAAGGGCTGGTTTCGGCTTCACCGTCGATATACAGTTCAATTTCATTGACCGAAGGAGTATAATCATCGATGAGAACCGCCGCTACATGGTGCCATCGCCCGTCGTTGATTTTACGCTGAGTTTTAATGTAGCCGTTCCAGACGCCCACGGCCAGTGTGCCATCGGGGTCCATGCGGAACATCCATTTCTGTCCCGCCAGCGGGCTGCCCCATGTAATGATGGGATTATCTTTGGATGCGGTGGTTTTGATCCAGACACTGCAGGTTCGGCCGCGCATCCCGCCGACCCCTTTGAATCCGCTGATTTCCACATAGTCATCCACGCCGTCAAATGAAAGCCCCGCACAGCGTCTGCCCGGGACCCAATTATCGGAATTCATATTGAACAGCGTCCCGTGCCGGTTGAACGCCGAAGCATCTTTAGCAGTAAGGCCGGTGCCGTCATTCATCTGCCAATAGCCCGCAGGCTCGGCGATTTCTTCAATCACCAGCGAGCTGAGCCGGTCGTTCCATCCGTCATCGACAAAACAGGAATCTTCGGCTGTTTTAATCAGTGTCGCGCCGCCGAAATTATCATTGGCGTAAAACGTGACTCGGTAACCCGGCTCAATCCGGACCGAGGATGCATCATTATCCTTTCCGCCGGCGGCTATGATATCCGCCGCGGTATAGGCTCCCACACCGAACTTCGCTGACCAGCCGGTGTAACTGCAATTCTGATACATTGTAATGGCCGGCACAAGGCTGAGGGTAAAGACCTGGCTGCTTTGTGCCCCGCAGCTATTGGTATAGGTTACGATATAATCGCCGGCCTGCGAGAATTGAATGTTGGATAAGGTGATTTCCCGCGTCGGCGCACTGAATCCCGCCGGCCCGATCCATGACCACGTTCCGCCGGCGGCCGGTTCCGGGCTGAGGATTACTGTATCTCCGATATCCAGGCTGGCCCGTGCGGTTTGAGCCTGCGGGTTTCCATTGACCGACAGATAGGGCGTGATGCCTGTCGGATTGCAGCCGGTGATACGCAGCGAACTGGCCCGGTCATTCCATCCATTATCGGAAAGACACAACACGTTGGCACTTCGAGTCAGCGTCGCGCCCTGAAAATTATCATTCTCATAAAAGACGACCTGATAGCCCGATGCGATCGCTGCCGATGAAATACTGTTATCGGGAATACCGCAGGCCTTTAACTGACCCAGCGTATAAGACCCCGTCCCGAATCCCGCCGACCAGCCGCCGTAGCTGCAATTTTCAAAGAACATCACAGGATAAGTCGGAGCAGTCCCGCCCGGCGTTTGTGCCATCTTCCAGAATGAACGCATGGCAGAGGCATTATCCAGCAGTTCAGCCGATCCGCCGCCGGTGTTGTACCAGTCCGTGGGATAGCGTCCGTAAGCATCTTTGCAATAGAGGTATAAATATTCCAGATAGCCCGCCGCCACATTCAGCCAGCGCGGATTGCGATCTACGTCATAAAGCTCGACCATGGCATTGGTCATATCATGGCCGCACCACTTGCCGGATTGTCTGAGATTGTGATTGGTGCCGTTGACAAAGTGCGTTTCCATTGCGGACGCAAGTCGCTGGGCCTCCGTCAGATAGCCGGCATCGCCGGTGATTTGATAGAGTCGGATGGTCGCCTGAAGCGGCGGGGCGGTCTCATAGCCCAGAAAACCCTTGTCGATTCCACCGCTGCAATTGATGCTCTGCCAGTACAGCCCGGTCACGGAATCCTGAACACCGGAGGTTCGCATCCAGTTATACAGCCGCAGGCCGTCAATCAGGTACTGCTGGATTCCCGTGACCTGATAAATCATCAGATTAGCCAGACACGTCGGCGCTGTCGAACAGACATTGGCTCCGCAGGTGCCGCTTTCATGCCAGCGAATGCCGCCGTTGGGTGTGTCGCCGGGGCCGTTTTCCCCGCTCATACAGAATACAACCACCGCCTTGGCCCGATCCAGATACGTCGTGTTGCCGGTAATCTCATAAAGTTCCATCAGGGCCAGGGCAATCCACGCATTGTCGTCATAATAGCGGTCGCCGCAATTGTTGGCGCTGGCGTTGTAGCCTGACTTGCCGTTGGATGTGCACCAGTACTGGCTGTGCATCTTGTTGGCAACCGATTCGGCCTCTGCAAGATATGCGGATGGATTGACCTTGGCTGCGGCCACAAGAGCGCTGAAATGAATCCCCTGGGCCCAGGCATACGCCGGGAATCGTTCGGTCAGCGATTGGGCATACAAACCGCTCGACAGGCGAAAGTCGGTTCGTATTTGGCTTGTGGCTTCCTGCCCCCATTGTTGCAACGTTACGCCCGATACCGCATAGGCCGTATCGGCACTCAATCCAGTCAGCATGAATCCGTTTAAAACAATCAGGAATAGTCTTATTTTACACATTATACCCCGCAATTTGAAATCGTTCGATTTCGCCCCTTAACTACTTGTCACACTATAAATTATGCCAATTTTTCAGGCAAAATGGAAGCAGGATAAATGTACCAATTATTGAACAAATAAGGCTTTCTTGTTGTGGTTAAACCGTGTACACATACCCCTTAAACAGCGATTCCGGGTCGGCTAACTGGTTTGAGCCGGGTCGTCACAATCGCGGCCAGCAGGCACACAATTCCAGCGGGAATAAACGCCGCAAGCCAGAGTTTGCGGTCGCCCATGAATCCTCCAAGAATCGGACCCAAAATGCCGCCAATTCCATAGCCGAGGAACACACGAGGATAGTTGGCCCCAACGCTGTGGGTCCCGAAATAATCAGCCGCCGCCGCGGGAAACAGGGCAAAGTTGCCTCCGAAGTTAAAGCCAATCAACGCAGCACCAATATAAAGCCCCCATTCATACTGGGCGATCGGGTAAAACAGCATCATCATCAGGCCCTGCGAAGCACTCATCAGGATAATCGAGTATTTACGTCCAAGATGGTCGGAAATCACGCCCCAGGCGATGCGTCCAATCGCATTGGTAATCGCATAAAAGAAGCCCATTGCTGTATTTGCAATCGCAGCCGCCTGGACCTGGCTGATGCCGTTGCCGGTGAGGGTATCAACTCCGAACAGCTTGATAATTCCGATAACCATCAACCCGGACATCGTCCCTGCCGCATACCCGCTCAAAAGTATCCAGTATTGAGCTGTGCATATCATTTCCGAGGTGGTCAGTTCTATATTGGCCAGAGGCTGATGAGATGTGCTGTTAGCTGTACTGGTAAGCTGCCCGGCAGGGGGATTGACCATGAAAAAGGAGCCGATTGGGATAAAAACAGCAAAAATCAATCCATAAAGTCGGAAGACCTGGTTAACCGTCCAGCCGTCGGCATACAGGCCGTCCCAGCCGGGAGTAAGATTGAACCAGTCGCCCAGCTTAAAGCCGCCGGTCAACATAATCCACAACATTGCTCCCAGCCCAAAGCCCGCGACAGCTATCCCGGTGATAGCCCCTTTTTTATCCGGAAACCATTTGACCAGGATGGCAATCGGGTGGACGTAGGCCAGACCGATGCCCGTGCCGGACAGGATCCCAACCGACAACAGCAAAAGCCAGAAGTTGGTCCCGGCAAACCCGGCCAGCAGATACCCCGCTGCAAGAATCAATCCGCCCAAACAGATGGCCAGACGCTGGCCGATAGCCTGTTGGAGACGGTTAGCCCCAAAAGCCATCGCCAGGGCGAAAAAAGCCAGACCCGCTGAAAAGAGGATCTGGGTTTGGAGACGGGAAAAGTCGAAAGGGGCCTTAGTCAATGGAGTTGCAAAGGCCGACCATGCAAAAATCACCCCCAGGCAAACCTGCACACCAATGGCGGCCGCAAGGATTACCCATCGGTTACGACTGAGATTGAATATCTTTAATGGCATCGATATAAGCTTTCGGATTTTCTGTACCAGGCAAATACAGTCATGGAAATCGTGAAAGTTATCAAGCAAAAAATGGAATGGAATGAACATTTTTTTATTTACTTTTCACAGATGGCCCGGATATAATTCTCCGCGCATGAAGAGGACAGTAAGATGACTTGTTCTTGAGGGTATCAGGTATGAGGATTTTAGGCGGCTATTTTTCTGCGGATAAGATCAAAATGGAACCTGCGCAAATCCGCGCAAAACTTCAGGCATTTCAAGCATCCGTCAAACCCCAGTACGCGTCCGATTCCATTCTGATTGAAGAATACGAGTACGGACACCTGTTTGTCAGCGGGAAGGCTCATGCCCGCAGCATGATTACCGCGGCCAGAATGGACAATCAGGACTTGTTTTTCTCGCTGGGTTATTTGACTTTGAATCACTGGCAGGACTGGGATGTTGACAAGGCTTCGCTGCGTCTCCCGCAGCCGCTGCCAAATGACTTTGACCAATTGCTGACCCGTGCCGAGGGCGAGTTTAATGCAGTCTATTGGGATAACCGCCGTCACCAACTGCATGTCATAAACGACCGATTTGCAGCTCGTCCTTTATATCTTTTCAAGACGCAAGAACGGGTGTATTTCTGCAGTAATTTGCCGATGCTTATGCATCTGACGCAAATGCCGGTGAAGCTGGACCCCCTCGGATTACTGCAGTTGTTTATGTTTTTACACGCTGTGGATACCTGTACGCATGTGGATTCGGTCCAGCGGCTGCGCCCGGCCAGCCGGATGGTTCTGTCAGAGAAGGGCATTTCCTGCCAGCCGTATTGGAAGCTTCAGTACGATGTTTCGTATGATTTAAATCCTCCGGAATTTGCCAGGACCGTCTTTGCCGCCTTCAAAAAGGCGGTGGAAGAACGTGCCCGTATTGCACAACAGGGCATACTGGCTCTCAGCGGCGGACTGGACAGCCGGCTGATTGCCGGGAGTATTCCTGAGCCGAGCCTGTTCCCGGCCTATACGGTCGGGTCTTATAATGCCGAGCAGGATCGAGAGTATGAGTGTGCCGCAGAGATTTGCCGCGTCTATGGCTTCCCGCATGATCGCATCATGCTGCCGCCGTCGGATCTTGCCATGTTCTCTCGTGAAATCTTCCTGTTGTCAGGCAACGTGACCGGCATGCACGCAAGTGCAAAATTCATGCGGTTTCCTGAGATGAATAAGGAGTTTTGCCTGACCGGCAGTCCGGGGGATGTTATGGCGGGCGGATATATCCCCAACCTCTATTATACGCTGCCGTCCAGAACCGAGGAGTTCATCAAATCGCATACCACGATCCATCAGGGCTGGGTCAACAAGTTTCGCCAGTTCCTTGCTCCGGCTCTGATCGATGAGTATGTGCCCAGGATGCAGCAATTGCTGGAGGAAACCTATGCCAATGCCTCGGGCCCGACGGCCACACATAAGGTAACCGCCTGGTGGATGGTCCAGTATAATCCGGCCTTTTCCTGCAGCGGTGTGATTAACAGTCATCCGACCATGTCGCGTCTGTATCCGCACCTGGGTTATGCCTATAATGACCTGATGCTGAAACTGCCCGCCACATGGATTTATAAGAAGGCCTTTTACAAGTATATGATTTATCAGTGCCTCCCGCAGATACGGCACGTCTGTTATGCCAATACCGGGGAATACCTGAAAGGCTATATTCCAAAGACACAACTGCCCATGATGTCCTATAAGCTCTGGGCGTTGAAAAGACGGTGCAAGGCTGTGTTCCATAAGAAATCACAGATTGAACCTCAGCAGATGTTTGAATTTTACATGATGCAGCAGAATCAGGAATTGTGGAAGGATATTGACGAGATTCTCGCGTCATATCCACAGTTGGGCACCTATTTAAATACCGCCGGGATAAAAGAATTCATAAGCCGCTTCAGAGTAGTAAAACCCCAGGATCAAAATGTGTGTCTGGACTATATCAAGCAGACCAGTTTTCTGTCTGCGATACTATATTTCTATAAGTTTGCGCATGAAATCTAAACTGGCCTCGCTTTTTTAAAATAGTCAGCGGGTGAGATTCAGGGATATTCCCGGTAGCCGAGGATTCTGGCGGGGAGAAAGAGGATCGACCGGACCAGGGCAAGCAGGGCCTCGGCGGCGATGGCGATGATTTTAAAGGGAATCGACAACAGCCAGATGACCGGCCAGAGCATCAGTACCAGCAGGGCCAGCGGGGCGCATAACACCAGCAAAATTGACCATAATAGCAGGATAATCAAGGCTTTCATTGTCGCATATCTCCACATTTTGGATTTTAAGGTACTCTATGCTCTTAGACGGTTCAGGGAAAGCAATTTTTCCAAAATCATCCTGTTTTATCAGTCATTATATGAATACTGATTTTGGAGAAGCGGGGGCTGGTTTGATGGGGGCAAATGCGGTACAATCCCGGCATGGCAGAATCGAAACATGACAGGCTGGAACGAATTCGGGAGCTGATCCGGGCATTTCCGACGGCGCCGGGGTTGTATTTTATGAAAGATGCAAGCGACCGGGTGCTGTATATCGGCAAGGCCAAGAATCTGCGCAGCCGGGCGGGGAGCTATTTTCAGCCGTCGGCGAACCTGGCCGAAAGCCGGGGGCCGTGGATTGTGGAGATGGTTGATAAGACTGAGACGGTCGAGTATCTGCAGACGGCCAGCGAGGTCGATGCGATTTTGCAGGAAGCCCGCCTGATAAAGGATATTCATCCTCCGTATAATACGGACCTCAAGGACGCCAAGACGTTTCCCTATATTGAGATTCCCAGCCGGCAGGATTTTCCGGGGGTGTATATCACGCGGAATCCTGATGCGAAAAATCGGCTGTTTGGGCCGTTTACGGAGGTCAGTGACCTGCGGGCGGTGTTTGTGGTGCTGCAGAAAATCTTTCGTTTTCGCACCTGCCAGCTTGAGATTTCAGCATTGGATGAGAAACGCCGGTTTTTCCGCCCGTGTATCCTGTATAACATTCGGCAGTGTTCGGCGCCGTGTGCGGACAAAATTTCCAAAGAAGATTACAAAAAGAGCATTGCCGAGCTGGTCGTGTTTTTGAAGTCCAAGCGCTCGGGGATTCTCAACGATTTCAAGAAGCAAATGGAAGCGGCCGCGGCCCGGCTGGATTTTGAGACGGCGGCGATGTACCGCGACCGGATTCGCCAGATCGAGAGCCTCGATAAGCGGGGCACCGCCGACCGGGATGTGCAGCCGGAGGCGTTTCGGACCGACCCGGCCGAAGCGCTGGAGACGCTGCAGGCGATGCTCAAAAGCGAACGGCCGATACGGATTATCGAGGGCTTTGATATTGCCCATCTGGCCGGGCAGGAGATGGTCGGCTCGATGGTACAGTTTATCGACGGCAAGCCGTTCAAGGATGGCTACCGGCGATTCAAGATCAAGACGGTCACGGGCGTGGATGATTACGCCTGTCTGCAGGAGGTGGTCGGCAGGCGGTACAAGCGGGCGGTCAACGGGGAGGAGTTGTGGCCGGACCTGGTGCTGATTGACGGCGGGCTGGGGCAGCTTCATGCGGTGCAGGAGGCGTTTGCGAAGTTGGGGGCAACGACGCCGAACCTGATGTCACTGGCCAAACGGGAAGAAGAGCTGTTCATGGCCGGACGCGATAAGCCTATTCGCCTGTCGCGGACGTCGGCGGCATTGAAGCTGCTGCAGTATATCCGCGATGAGGCACATCGGTTTGCCCAGCATTATCACCATCTGCTGCGGAGTAAAAAGATGCTGGAAGAGCAGTAGGGAGCGGAATCGAGAATATTGAATTGAGAATGAAGAATGAAGCGGATTCGCCTTCGGCGAGGCTCAATGACCTCAAGCACGGAGGCTTGAGCTACTATAAAAAGCGCGAAGGCGTGAGTTGTTCTGTGGCTGTGGCGAAACGGAAAATGATATTTCAGCGAAAGGTGCCAATCGTATGAAAAAGCAAACCATTACAATGGTGTTGATTGCAGGCGTTATGGTGATGCAGATGCTGATTACGCCGCTTTGGGCACAAGAGGACAAATCCATGGAAAAAGAAACCGCACAGCAGCGCGATGCCCGCATGGCCTGGTGGCGGCAGGCGCGTTTCGGGATGTTTGTTCACTGGGGGCTGTACTCCGGCCTGGCGGGCACCTGGAAGGACAAGGCCGTCGGTACGCAGGGCGGCATGGAATGGATTCAGAATTATGTTGGCGCCGACACGTGGGAGTATGCCCACGAAGCGGTGCCGCGTTTTCAGCCCGAAAAAGATTTCGCGGTCGCATGGGCCCGGCTGGCAAAGCAGGCCGGCTGCCGCTATGTGGTCTTTACCACCAAGCACCATGAGGGATTTGCCCTGTTCGATTCCCAATACACGACCTACGATGCCAAAGATATGGTGGGGCGTGACCTCTGTGCCGAGATCGTCGATGCGGTGCGTGCCGAGGGGCTCAAGGTCGGCTTCTATCATTCCGTGATTGACTGGCATCATCCGCAGTACGACTATACCGCGGCCAACCAACTGCCGCATCCGCTTCGTGATAAACCTTCGCCCAACGGGCCGCGAAACCACGCGATCTACATTGACTACCTCCATCACCAGGCCGAAGAGCTGATGCGTCATTACGGCACGGTGGATATTATCTGGTGGGATTATTCCAAGAAAGGCAACGAAGGTCCGTTCTGGCGGGCGGATGAATTGATGGCGATGGTGCGAAAGCTCCAGCCCGGGATTATCTCGAACAATCGGCTTTATCATATTCCGGATATCGAAGCCACCGACTCGGTGGGTCGGCTCAAGACCTGGAATTACCAGCAGGGCGATTTTACCACGCCGGAGCAGACGATTCCCTCGACCGGTGTCGAAGGCGTGGACTGGGAGGTGTGCATGACCCTGAACACCACGTGGGGGTATTCCGTGCATGACAAGGCCTGGAAGTCGGATGAAACGCTGATTCGGAATCTGGTGGATATTGTCTCCAAGGGCGGCAACTATCTGCTCAATATCGGGCCTAAAGGGGATGGCTCGATTCCGGAAGAAAGCGTCAGGTCCATGCAGGCGATTGGCCGGTGGATGGATGTCAACAGCGAGGCGATTTACGACACCACTGCCAGCCCCTTCGAGGCGCCGGCATGGGGCCGCTATACCCGCAGGCCGGGTGTGATTTATGCGCATGTGTTTGACTGGCCCAAAGATGGGCGGCTGGCTGTGCCTGTCCGGAAGTCCCAGGTTAACGAAGTGTGTTTGCTGGCCGATGCAAAAACGCCCTTGAAAATCGAAGCCGACGGCGAAAGGGTGATTATCCACCTGCCCCAGCAGGCCCCGGATGCAAACGCCTCCGTCGTTAAAATCAGCTATCAGGAAAATAACGAACCACCGAGAAAAGAGTCGTTTAAGGTTCAGGATATAAACAAAGAACCTATCGACCTTTTAACCATTCCACAGGACCATTATAATGATTATATCGGAAAAAAGGTGAGGATTACAGGGGTTGTAAAATTTGGTTCCAAAGGTGGACCGGTTATTGCAGATGTTAACGGGGGTATTTGGGATATTGGGAGTTATAATTTATCTGAAGAAAATTATGCTAACAAGGAAGTGACCCTGACAGGGATTTTAGGGTACATAGGAGAAACACCATATGCACAGGTCAGGGTGGGGTATTTTATTCAAAGCATAAAATAGGTATTATGCCCGGCGATCGGCATAGAAAAAACAGGTCTTTTGACGTACAGGCAGAAAAAGCAGGCGTGATAAAGTATGCAGCGGAAACGTAGCTGAAGCTTCCAGCTTCAGACTTCAGAGGGAGTCAGAAAAACCGAAGCAGGGATGCTTCGGCTACGTTAGAAAATGAAATAACGAAAACAGTGCCAGTTGCTATTTGTTTTGCGTTTTATGCTCATGATGGGTTCCTTCCTTCATCTTCCCTGATCGTGCTCAGCTCCGTGTATCGAGGTTATAACTCTGTGATTTCGACTTGCAATGAGTCCCGGGCTGCGGGCCAGGGGGCGGTCTGGAGGAGGCCGAAGGCTCGGGCGGAGGCGGCTTTGAGGGCGGTCTGGAGGGCCGGGCCGAGGTCGCTGCCCTGTGCGGATTCGGCGAGGAAGCCGGCCAGCAGGGTATCGCCGCAGCCGACGGTATTGACGACCCGGGCCGGAGGGTTGACGATGCGGCCCGAGCAGGCCTTGTCCTGGGTGACGGCGATGGCGCCCCGGGCACCGCGGCTGACTAAAACGATGCGAACCTGCCGGCACAGGGTGCGGGCAGCCTCCATGATATCCGGCTCCGTATCGGGGATGGATTCGTCCAGCAGTTCCCGCAGTTCGTCGAGATTGGGCTTGATCAGTTCGAGTCCGCCTTGCCGGACGGCTTTTTTCAGGGCCGGGCCGCTGGTGTCCAGAACGATGTAAGCCCCGCGGCTGCGCAGGCGGGCGACAATGGACAGGCATTCATCCAGCAGGGCACCCTGCGGCAAAGAGCCGGCCAGCGCGACGAGGCTGCCGGGCCGGACGAGGGTATCGAGGTCGTCGGCCAGCGACCGCAGCGAGGCGGCGTTAGCCAGCGTATCGGGGGCGCGAAGATGGCTTTCCTGTCCCGAGCGGGTATCGATGAGGGTGATATTGTGGCGGGTGGTGCCGGGGGCGGCGGTCAGGCGAATCTCCACCCGGGGCTTGAGCGGCTCGACAGCGGCAAGCATCTGCTGGAAGTCGGCCTGTCCCCACAGGCCCGCGGCGATACTGGGGATATCCATCCAGGCCAGTGCCGAGGAGATATTCATCGCTTTGCCGGCACAGGTCAGGGTCTGCGAGTCGATTTTCTGATGTTCGCCCCAGACAAAGCCATCCACCCGGCAGGTGACATCCCATGCTGGGCAGATACCGACGGTAATGATGGTTTTAGGTTCGGCCATGGTTGTCCACCGTGTTCGAAATCGATTTCATACAGTTGTTAACGGAAAACAGTTAAATTTGAGCAGAAAAGACCGAAATTGACAAGAAAAAAGCGATTTAAAGAGGCAAAAAGTCGGGTGCCGGCGGCAGGCATCCAAATTCGATTGAATCGGGATGTGAAATTGGGTATAATTTCATCCGTATCTATGCGGCATATCCAAATAAAGAAGGTTTACGATAAAGCGGAGGGTAGTGTGAGACAGATAGGATTATTCATAGGATGGGTGTTTTGCTGTGCGGCGTGGGCCGGGCCGGTCGAGCAATCGCAGGTGGAACTTGCGGCCCGAGGATGGCTCAGGGGCAATCCCGCCCCGATGGAACAGTATGTAAGCCAGCAAACCAGTCAGGTTAAATCCTATTCAGACCCAGAGGGTCGGATTCTCTATTACGTCGTCGAAATGGAACCGCAGGGATTTGTGGTGCTTTCGTCGGATGATGCGATTGAACCGGTGATTGCCTTTTCGGAGACGGGGCGATTTATGGATGCCCCGGATAATCCGCTGGTCGTTCTGCTGCGGCAGGATATGCAGGAACGGCTTGCGTGTGTACGTGTGGCGGCATTGGCGGGGGATGCTGACAGCAATTCAGTGCAGCAAGAAGATACGCGAGCGGCCAATAAAGATTTATGGCGGCGATTAATTGGCTCCGCGGCGGCCACGGCTGAACAGGGGGAAATTCAAGCGGCCGGGATGACCTCGGTCAGTGATGTCCGTGTGGCACCGCTGCTGCAGGTCAAATGGGGGCAGGACGAAGTGGACGGGCAGCCCTGTTATAATTACTATACACCCAACCAATATCCGACGGGCTGTGTGGCGACAGCGATGGCGCAGTTGATGCGGCATTATGCATGGCCGACGGCGGGTATTGGGGTGCATTCGTTCAAGATCCATGTCAATGATGTAGAGCAGTATTGGAACACCCGGGGCGGCGATGGGGCGGGCGGTCCGTATAGCTGGAACGAGATGCCGTATGATCCACTGGCCGGGGGATTAACATTGACCCAGCGGCAGGCCATCGGGGCGTTGTGTTACGATGCGGGCTTATCGGTCGGGATGGGCTATACGCCGACCGGTTCGGGTGCCGGCGTGGGGTCTGCCAATGATGCTCTGAAAAATACATTCGGCTACAGCAACAGTATTTTCAGCAACAGTTTTTCGTCCGCCGGGGATGCGGGATTGTGGGGGATGGTCAATGCCGATCTGGATGCAGCATTGCCGGTGCTTTTGGGAATCAGCGGCCCGGGAGTCGGCCATGCCGTCGTGGTCGATGGATACGGCTACAACTCCGGCCTGATGTATCATCATTTGAATATGGGCTGGGGCGGGCTGGACAATGCCTGGTATCAATTGCCGAATTTCACCGCGGGCTATACGTTCAACGCGATGACCGATTGTGTGTATAATATCTATGTCAGCGGGACCGGCGAAATCATCAGCGGGCGGATTACCAGCATGGCCGGGCTGCCACTGGAAGGGGTTACGGTAACGGCCTATCAGGGGGCGACTGCGGTCAAGCAGACAACCACCAACAGCCGGGGCGTTTTCGCCCTGAAAAATCTGGCGTCCAATACCTCTTTCCGTATTTCGGCGGTCAAGAGCGGCTATGCCTTTGCGGATAAAACGGCCTCGACGGGTAAATCGCAGGACTGGAACGCGGCCAGCGGCAATATCTGGGGGATTTCCTTTGTGGCGACCAATGCCACGCCGCCGACGGTGATGGATGCGACGGTGGATTGCACTTCAATGAATCCCGTGACAATCGAGCTTGAGGCACTGGACGACCACCAGCACAGCCCGCCGGACAAATTGACGTATATCATTGTGTCGCTGCCGGAGCACGGATTTTTGAGTCAGCCGGGCTATGGATCGATTACGACATCGCCATGGCCGCTGGCGGCAGGTGCCAACTCAGTGGTTTATACGCCGTGTCCCTATTATGGCGGGCAGGATATTTTTACCTTTAAGGCCAACGACGGCGGCGTCAGTCCAACCGGCGGAGACTCCAATATCGCCGCGGTAACGCTCAATGTCGATAATACCGTAACCGCCGGGTTCGGCACCGACAGCAATATTGGCACCAATACCATGATTAATACCACCTGTTATGCGGCGCGGTCGCAGGCGCTGTATCTGAACAGCGATATTGGTGCCTCAAAGTATATCACGGACCTTGCGGTCTATTTTTTCTCCACGCCGATTACACTGGATGAATGGACCATTCGGATGCAGCATACGACGATGTCCTATTACGAAGATGTAGTGTCGGATTTCCTGACCACCGGCTGGACGATGGTCTATCAGGGTGATGTGACGGTGACAGCGGAGGGATGGTACAACTTCCATTTCCAGACGCCATTTCTGTATGACGGCGTAAACAATCTGCTGATTGATTTCAGTTTCAGCAATACAGAGATTTCGGGGGATACGGGCTTGTATTTATTCCATGATGTGCAGGATTCGCGGGTCACGACCATTGTGACCGAGAATCCTCAGCATACCAGTCCGCTGACGTGGGATTTCTGGTATAATGGTGGTTATTATTACGGCGGCGGATGGCTGCCTTCGATTCAACTGATCGGCACGCTGCCCATTCAGCCGATGGTCGGCGATTTCGATGCAAGCTGCGATGTGAAGCTGCCGGATTTGATGCTGTTATCCGCGGCGTGGATGAGCCGGCAGGGGCAGGCCCATTACAATCCGGCCTGCGACATCTCTGCTCCGAAGAATCAGGCGGTGGACATCGGTGATCTGGCGGTGTTTGCAAATCACTGGATGGATATCTATGCGTTCTGATTATTTGGGTGTTTCTTTTTTGGGCTGAGGCGGGACGAACTCCGGCTCATTGCGGGACGGCAGCCAGAGGGCCAGTTGGTCCTTGATGGGCCGATATTGTTCACGCGGGATCAGGTTGGTCCATTCGTTGGGATCGGCGGTGTGGTCGTACAATTCCTCGCTGCCGTCGGAGTAGCGAATATAGCGGTAGCGGGAATCCCGGACGGCATGGTTGTTATAGCGGGCAGTCATCAGGACCGGATAGTTCCATTCCTTATCGGGATTGTCCAGCAGCGGCACCAGGCTGCGTCCGTCGATGTCCTTGCGGGAGGGGGTTTCGGCCAGTTCCATCAGTGTCGCGTGAATATCCAGCAGGCTGACCGGTTGGCTGCACCGGCTGCCTTCACTGGTCAGGCCCGGAGCGACGACCATCAGCGGCGTATGCGTGGCCGCTTCCCACAGCGTGTTTTTTTCAAGATGATCTTTTTCGCCCAGATGAAAACCGTGGTCGCCGCACAGGACGATGATGGTGTCGTTTTTATACGGGCCGGCTTCCAGGGCATCCAGAACCTGCCCGACACACGCATCGGCAAAAGACACACTGGCCATATAGCCCTGAATAGCGTTATTCCATAGCCCGTTATCTCGAATAAGGCGAAAGTCCGAGCCGCCGGCCAATCGTCGTCCGGCCATCGGGATATCGTCGAGGTCGTCCCGGCGGTAGGGCGGGGTGACGATTTTGTCAGCCGGGTGTATATCGAAATACGCCGACGGCACATACCACGGCAAATGCGGACGGAAGAATCCGCAGGTCAGGAAAAAGGGTTTATTGTGTTTTTCCTGCAGGAGTTTGCCGGCCAGTTGGGCGGTCTTCCAGTCTTCGGTTTTGCTGGCATCCACCTCCAGCGGCGCCCAATCAATGGCAGAGTTATAATACGAACTGCTGAATTTGCCGTTGAGCCGGTGGGCGAATTGTTTTTCCTTGGCCGGGGCGGGGGTGCCGCATCGCTGCTGATACATCACGTCCCACGATTGAGGGTCGGCAAACTTGCCCTGCGGCAGGTGAAAGACCTTGCCGCCGGTCAGGGTCTTGTAGCCATTTTTCCGCAGATATTGCGGCAGGGTAAGGCGTTCTTTCAGGTCGGGTTTGTCCCGAAAACAGACATTGTTTTCATAAATGCCGCTGCTGGAAGGGCGCAGGCCGGTCATGATGGCGGTCCGGCCGGGATTGCACTGCGGAGCGGGGCTGTAGGCGCGTTCAAAGACGATACCCATTTGGGCCAGCCGCATCAGGTTGGGGGTTCTGGCCTGCGGGTGGCCAGCCAAAGGCTCGATCCAGGTGTTCAGTTCGTCGATGAAAATCATCAGGATATTCAGTTTTTTCGCGGGAGTGGCGGTAAATCGGCCAAGCATCTGGACATCACGGGCAGACTCCGGCATCGCCGCGGCAAAAGCGCCCGCGGCAGTCCATTTCAAGAAATTTCTGCGATTCAGATTCAAGGCCATACATCCCTCAACTGCTTGTCCTGTAAATATAGATGACTCGTCGGGGGTTTAAATATACGGAAATCTGAGAAAAACGCCAGTATTTTATGTCTTTGTGGATCGGAAACCGGACTTGACAAAGCCTGATTTAGGGGGATAATGGCCGCCAGTTATGACTCAGGAAAAAAAGAAAAAGAAAAAAGGCAATGTCGTTACCGATTACCTGTTATATCTTTTTGTGCGGGTATTGACGGGGCTGTTTTATTGTTTCCCGATAGAGGCAAATCTTCGGACGGCCTGCTGGATTGGCCGGATTATGTGGAAACGCTATCATCGCGGTCGCCAGCGCGCACTGGACAACCTGCGTGCCAGTTTCCCGGACAAGGACGAGGCCTGGCTGGAAGAAACCGGCCGGCGTTCGTTTGAGCAGCTTGTGATGATGGTGATGGATGTGCTGTTTACGCCGCGGCTGGTGAAACTGGAGACCTGGCCGACGATGTTCAGCTTCCGCAACATCGAGCGGATCAAGTGGATGATGAAGGAGGAAAAGGGCCTGCTGATGGTGACGGCCCATTACGGCAATTTCGAAATCATCGGCTACCTGATGAGCCTGTACGGCCTGAAGATTTACAGCATCGCCCGGCCGCTGGATAATCCATTTATCAACCGCTGGCTGATGAGCGTCCGCGAGAGCAGGGGCCAGAAGATTATCTATAAAAAAGGCGCTGCTGAGATGATGGACCAGTTGGCCGCGGACGGGGCGACGCTGTGCTTTATCGCCGACCAGGATGCGGGCAAAAAGGGCGTGTTTGTCGATTTCTTCGGTCGCAAGGCCAGCACCTACAAGAGCATTGGCCTTGTGGCGATGCAGTATAATCTGCCGATCGTTGTTGGCGGCTGCCGGCAGCATTACAAGAAATTTTTCTTCGAGATGGAGCCAACCCGGATTATCTACCCGCACGAATGGGCCGACAAGCCCGACCCGCTGCGGTGGGTGACGCAGGAATACACCAAAGCCATCGAGGATTTCATCCGCAAAGACCCGGCCCAATACTGGTGGCTGCACCGCCGCTGGAAAAGCCGACCCAAAGAAGAACGCCTTGTTCAGGAAAAGAAATTCTGACGATGGCAATATAATCTGTTATCGTTTTGATGTTTATAGTATTATATAAAGGATACTGGTATGACCAAGCAGGAAAAAAGCTGGCAGCATCGGCTGGATGGTTCGACGGATGAACTGGCGGTGGATTTTGTGGAGTCGCTGTCGTACGACTGGCGGCTGTATCAATATGATATCGTCGGCTCGATTGCCCACGCGCGGATGCTGGCGGCCCAGAAGATAATCACCAAGGCGGAATTTGAGGCGATTCAGGCCGGACTGGTCGAGATTTCCGAACAGATTGCCGCCGGCAAGTTTGTCTTCGACAAGACCCAGGAAGATATCCACATGGCCGTCGAGTCGGCCCTGATCAAGAAAATCGGCGACCCCGGCCGCAAGCTTCACACCGGCCGCAGCCGCAACGACCAGGTTGCCACCGATATCCGCCTGTGGATGCGGGATGAAATCGAGGCGATCCAGAGCTACATTGTCCAGTTGCAGCGGGCCTTTGTCACGCTGGCCGCCAAATACACCGAAGCCATCATGCCTGCTTATACCCATCTGCAGCGGGCCCAGCCCGTCAGTATCGCCGCGTACCTGCTGAGCTTTGTGGAGCAGTTGGCGCGGGATTATACCCGTCTGGCCGACTGCCGCAAGCGGCTTAATGTCTGTCCGTTGGGCAGCGGGGCGGTGGCGGGGACGACCCTGCCGCTGGATCGGCAGCAGACGGCCCGGGACCTGGGCTTTGCCGACATCACCTATAACAGCATCGACGCCGTGGCGGATCGCGATTTCTGTGCGGAGTTTATCTTCTGCGGGTCGCTGATCGCCGCCCACCTGTCGCGGCTGGCGGAGGACTGGATTCTCTATACCGCGTCGGAGTTTTCGTTTATCCGCACCGCCGATGCCTATTGCACCAGTTCCAGCATGATGCCGCAGAAGCGCAACCCGGATATGCTGGAGCTGATTCGCGGCAAGACCGGCTCGGTCTATGGCGCCCTGATGGCGATGCTGACGATTCTCAAGGCCCAGCCTTCGACCTACAACCGCGACCTGCAGGAAGACAAGCTGCACGTGTTCAAGGCCGCGGATGTGGTCAGTCAGTGCCTGCGGATGGCCGAGGCGATTGTTTCGCATACGACGTTCAACACCGACCGGATTGCGGCGGGGCTGGATCGCGGCTTTCTCGATGCGACGGCCCTGGCCGAGTATCTGGTCCGCAAGGGTATTCCTTTCCGTCAGGCTCATGGCGTCGTCGGCGGGCTGGTGGCCCTGTGCGAAAAAGAGGGCAAGGAAAAGCTGGCGGATCTGTCGCTGGCACAGTTCCAGGCGGCCTGTGAAAAAATCGAGCAGGATGTTTATCAGACGCTCAACCCCGCCGGCGTGTGCCAATCGTACCAGACCGAAGGCTCCGGCGGCTGTGCCTCAGCGATGTCGCAGGTGAAGTATTGGGGGGAGAGACTGAAAAAGTTATAATCAAAGGATATAAGAATACAAGGATACAGGGATTCAAGAATAAAAAATAAACGAAGGAGCAAAAAGTGAATAATCCGGCGAAGAATTTCGAGGATTTGTTTGTGTGGCAAAAAGCTCATCAGCTTGTGCTTGGGATATATAAGATTACGAAAGGTTTCCCACGGGAAGAATTGTTTGGAATTGTATCGCAGGTGCGACGGTCTGCTGTCTCTGTGCCGGCTAATATAGCTGAAGGATTCAGAAAAAGAACAAAAGCCGAAAAACAGCGTTATCTCACGATTGCTCATGGTTCCCTGGAAGAAACCCGCTATTATTTAGTGCTGTCTCGCGATTTAGGATATTGCCAGCCTTCCGAGTTAATGAAGCTGCTGGAAGAGGTTAGTAAGTTGTTAACATTGTATTTCAGGAAAGTCATTGCGCCGAATTAACATGTATCCTTGTATCCGTGTATCCTCATATTCTTAAACGTATGCCAAAAGAAGACAACATTACCGCCTGGTTCGCTGCTCAGAGCAAAATCAACCCCGCACGCTTTCCGATCGGCATCGGCGACGACATGGCGCAGGTGGCGCTGGACGGCGGGGCGTCGGTGCTGATTACGACCGATATGCTGCTGGACGGCGTGCATTTTGACCTGCGGACGGCGACGCTGGAGCAGGTGGGATATAAATCGATGGCCGCAAGTCTGAGCGACTGTGCGGCGATGGCAACGATTCCCCTGTGTGCGGTCTGCGCGGTCGGCCTGCCCAAAGGCTTTAGCCAGCAGGAATTGAAAGCCCTGCATGCCGGCCTGATTCGGGCAGGGCGAATGTTTGATTGCGAATTAATCGGCGGCGATATCACTGCCTGGGCCGAACCGTCCCAGCGGCTGGCGGTCAATGTCACGATGCTCAGTAAACCGACTGCCTGGCATCCCCCCGTGCGGCGAAACGGGGCAAAGCCGGGAGATTATATCTGTGTCTCCGGCCCGCTGGGGGGCTCGCTGGCCGGCAAACACCTGTCGTTTGTGCCGCGGGTGCAGTTGGCTTACGAGATGACCCGGCTGTCCCGCATTCACGCGATGATGGATTTATCCGACGGCCTGAGCACCGACCTGAACCGGATTTGCACGCAAAGCCGGGTAGGAGCCTTGATTGAAGCCGCCCGCGTACCGATCTCCGATGCCGCCCGACAATCCGCCGACCCACTGGCGGCGGCCTTAAACGACGGCGAGGATTTCGAATTGCTCTTTACCGTCGCCCCCGACCAATGGCAAAAACTACAACCCCTCAGCGAACTTATCCGCGTGGGAACTGTGACCGACTCCGGCCGGATGGAACTGAAGCAGCCCGATGGCCGCATCGTCCCGCTGGATCCCAAAGGCTTTGATCATTTGTGAACAACAAGAATATAAGAATACAGGAATACAAGAATACAGATAGCAATGGAAAAGATCATTGAAATCATCACAAACTCGGCGAAGGAGACCATCGAACTGGGCAGGAAGCTGGCCTCGGCCCTGCACGGCGGGGAGGTGGTTGCCCTCATTGGCGACCTCGGCAGCGGCAAGACCCACCTGATTAAGGGCATCGCCATCGGCCTGAACGCCCCCGACCCGACCAAAGTGTGCAGCCCGACGTTTGTGCTGGTCAACGAGTACGCCGCCAGAGACGGCGACCTGACCCTGTATCATATTGACGCCTACCGCCTCAACAGCCTGCGGGAGTTTGAATTGCTGGGCTTCGAGGACTTCTGCCGGCCGGATGCGATCGTGCTGGTCGAGTGGGCCGATAAAGTCCTGCCGGCCCTGTCCGGGCTGGACCTGCTGCGGATTGAACTGTCCCACGCCGGCCAGGACAAGCGGCGGATACGCATCATCAATCCGACAGAAATCATGAAAAGAAGTATGCAGGTATAAAGGTATACAAGTATACAAGAATAGAAGGAATACAAAAAAGCAAGGAGACAATATAATGGGGTCGTCGCAGGGGTTTGAAGATTTGCTGGTCTGGAAAAAAGCACACCAATTCGTTCTTGAAATCTACAAAATTACAAAACAATTTCCCAAAGAAGAATTGTATGGCGTTGTAGCACAAATGCGCCGCTCGGCGGTTTCTATTCCCGCTAATATAGCCGAGGGATTCAGAAAAACAACCAAAGCCGAAAAACAGCGGTTTCTGACGATAGCTCACAGCTCACTGGAAGAAACGCGGTACTATCTATATTTATCACGTGATCTTGGATATTGCCAAACGACGGATTTGCTCAAACTGATTCAAGAAGTCAGCAAATTATTGACCTTATATTACCGCAGCATTGTGGATTTCAACTAATTTAATGGCTTAGAAACAGCACATTCTTATATACTTGTATACCTGCATACCTGTATACCTGTTTTTATCGGTCTTTGAAAAATCTTCACGATTTCTTCAAAAAATTTCACACTTCATTTGCCACCCGCCCATTTTATTTCTTACCTTTTGTTTAGAAGTAATTAATGCGTTCTTTGACAAATGAATAGGCGACCCGGCAGTGTCCAATGGACACACGAAAAAGACTAATAGAAGGACGGCCACTCGGCCGGACTTTCAATCTTAGCCTCCGGCCCTGCTGACCCGCGACTGGCGGGTCAAGGGCCTTCGGCATTCCAAAGCAAAAAAATAGTAAAGCGTCAAAAATGGCCCGGCCTATGGTGGCCGGACTCAAAAAATCGATACCGAAAACAATGTCAAGAAACACACAAGTAAAGGAGAAACACACAATGAAACGAGCAAGAAAAGGGTTTACACTGGTTGAAATTTTGATCGTCGTGGTCATTCTGGGTATCCTGGCCGCCATCGTGATACCTCAGTTCAGCCAGGCCAGCACGGATTCCAAGGTCAGCAGTCTGCAGAGCAACCTGCAGAGCATTCGCTCACAGATCGCCCTGTATAAGATTCAGCATAATGACGTTACCCCCAGTGATGTCGATGCGACCTTCAAGGCTCAGATGACACAGTTCTCTGATATTAATGGCAATACCAATGCCACCAAAGATGTCGCCAACGGTTTCATCTATGGTCCCTATATTCAGGTCAAGGTTCCTGACAATCCTTTCACAGGCGGCAACACGCTCGGAACCGACTGGATTTATACCACCGATGGCAGTACCTGGACATTCAGTGCGGGTGCAGACTCGACACCTGACAGTGCTGCACACCAGGCTTACTAAGAGTATTTAAGCCAAATCATCCGGTCGGGAGAGCAATCTCCCGGCCGGTTTTCTTTTGGGCTGTGATAGTCTTCGTTTGTCATTCCCGCGAAGGCGGGAATCCATAAGAGTGGCCGTTCCAGTGCTGCTAAAAGTATTGTATGGGTAGAAACATGAGCACCGAAGGGCCTGTATCCGGGTTGTCTGTGTCATAAATTTGAAATTCAGGATTGAGGATAAAATGTGCGAATTGCAGTAAGGTGAATGATGGGAACGCTTCAATTCTCAATTTACAATGCAGAATTCTCAATTTATTAATGGGGCGCGAGGTCTATGGAATCGAATCCACCAAAATTAAATCCAAAACCCACATGGCTGGAAATCGCCATCGGGTTTGTGGTGTTTGTGGGCATCTCAATGGTGGTGGTCCCGCAGTTTGGCCGGGCCGCCAGTGAAGGGCGGCTGGCTCAGTTATCCGATACGCTGTACCTGGTCCGCTGTGCCATCGATTTATACCAGGCCGACCATGAGGGCCTTCTGCCCGGCCAGGCAAAAGCAGGCCAGCCGGTCCGCCCGGATCTTTTCGTCCGGGACCTGACCTCGCCCGGGCCTGCAGGAGCCAGTGCCTACCTGCGGCCGTTTCCCGGCAATCCGTTTGTCAGTCAGGATGACCGGCGAAACACCATCACCTGTGTCCATGATCCCAATATGCTGCCCAACGGCACCGAAGGCACCGCCTGGTGGTTCAACTCCGCCACCGGTGACTTTCGAGCCTGTGACAATCAATTTCATACAGTCTATTAAAGACATAAATCGTCGGGCGGTCCGGGGGGGCCGCCTGTTTTTGTTCTCTGTTGCAGAATGGGGTTAAATGTAGTCGTTTTATATTTAAAAGCAATAGGTTCAGTGAAAATCGATTTGTTATTTTGACCCCGGAGGGGTTTGATAAAATAGCCGGGGGTGGAAACCCCCGGAAAAAGGGTGTTATCCTTATAAAGCCCCGGCAGGGGCGGCATAATTTTGAATTTTGATTTGTCATTTTACATTTTAATTTTTAATCTTTGAATTGATAAGCAATGAGTAATCGCTGTGAAAAAACACAAACCAGCCCGTGCGAGTAAGGGATTTACACTGATCGAAGCAATGATGGCGATGGTGATTCTCGCCGTTGCCGCTTCGGGGATACTGGTCTCTTTTGCCGCTGCCGCGTCAGTCCAGACCGAAGCCCAGCGCCGGATTATCGCCTCGCGTCTGGCGGCCGATAAAATCGAGCATCTGGCTTCACTGGATTTTGCCGTATTGGAAAGCGTCTATGTCGGCAAAACCGTTACTGAATCCGCCGGCATGCTGACCGACAGTACCGGCAGCCTCATCACCGGAAACGCCTATGCGGGGCTGAGCCGGACGGTGTCCAGTGAATATGTCACGGTGGCTGGAGTCAAACTCATCTGGATGACTGTGGATGTGGACTATAAAGGTCTCCCTGTGGCTCACCTGAGTACCCTGATTGGGGATAAATACAAACACTAAAGTAAACAATGTGTATAATCGATATGGTTCAAAAACGAAAACAAGTTCGTGGTTTTACGATGGCCGAGATGCTGGTGGCGCTGATGGTCGCTTCCATTATCCTGGCTGCGGCGGCCACGATGGCAGGGGCCTTAAGTGCCGGCAAGACCGCCAATGACCAGGTCTCACGCAACGGCGCCTACCTGCTTCAGCTCCAGACCCGCCTGTCGGATTTGATCATGCGGGCCAACCGGGTCGCCGGCATTGACAGCCAGGGCCTGACGCTATGGCTGGATAAAAATAACAACGGCCTGCCCGATATCGCTACAGAATATGTCTATGTCCGGACCAGCGCCACCCGCGACTGGATCATCATCAGCGGCACCGGGTTTCAGGAAAATTATAAACAAAGCTCTAATGTTCAGTTCTATCTGGACAATGTGGACAAAGCCCTCGTCAAACATATTACCATAAAATTTGATGTGATTGAAAACGGCGTGCCCCAGACCTATACCATCAGCGGCACGCTGCGGGGGAAAAATTAGTAGAGCAAGCCTCTGAGCTTGCTGGTTTTCAGTTTCGCCGAAGGCGTATCCAAATTTATTGGAATGCCTGCGGCATGGATTTTTACCCCAAGCACGGAGGCTTGGGCTACGATGAATGCAATTTCGATTGACGATGGATGATTATATCCGCCGGGGGGATAACGAATTACTCGCATCTATGGGGGTTGGCAAAGTAACGTAGCTGAAGCGTCCAGCTTCAGTTTGAGACAATGATGTTTGTGCTTGAATTTGTTCTTGGATTTAGCATTTTGATTTTAGGTTTTAGAATTTAGGTTTAGTTTTTAGAATTTTTTACTATGGGGGTGCAGTCATGGCAGTTCGGCATGGCAAGAATAAAAAACGCCGTGGTCGCAGGCAAAATGGGTCGGTCCTGCTGTCCACGCTGTTTATCGTGATCGCTGTCACAACCATATCGATGGGGTATCTCTATCGTGCCGATATGACGCTGGCCTCAGGCCGGAATCTCGAGCTGCGCAATCAATCCGATTATCTGGCATGGTCGGGCCTGGAGCACGCCAGGGCGCTGATTCAGGGCGATCCCAATACGCCCGACCCCAATAATATCGTATGGCCCATACCTGATACCAGCAATGAATTCTATTATGAACTGCATACCGTAGAAATTCCTCAAACAGGCTCTGACCGTCTATATCAGGTAGCCTGTCGAGTAGTATATGATCCAGTTGGAACCGAAAACAAAGCACAAAGTGACCTGTGGGTTAAAGTGATTTACGCTGATGGCAAAACGAAAATTGATTCAATCGGGCTGGAATTGAAATTCACTCGAGATTTAAAACCATACAATTGGTCCTATCATCTTGCGTGGGAGGGTATAGAGTATGCGAGAGTACTCATTCAGAGTGATCCTAATGCTCCCCACAATATTATCTGGCCTCAGGATAGAGTTTTTTCTGATTTCAGCGGCATCTGTTATAAGTTGGACATCCAATCTCCCACTGTAACAGTAGCCAAACGCACATATCCGGTGACCTGCGAGGCCTATTATCAGATTGGAACCGAAAAGAAAGCCAGAAGTTATCTGTCGGCCAAAGTGGTTTATCTCATCGCCGACGGCAAAACAACCTTTAATTCAATCAATCGGCAGTAACGTCCGATAACGCAACCCAGGTAATTAATCAGCAAAGGGGGCAGTGATGGTATTTCTGCCCAGAAAAGGGATTCTTTTTACGTCTTGTCCGGCCCGTCCGGTTCACGACACAGTCTATCCATACCTTTGTGCGGTTTTCAGAGATTTCTGCTCGCCTTGTGCCATGTTGCTGACTCCAGCCCTGTTTTCAGTGTTGATTGGCTCGATGGACAAGCAATTCAAGATGCTTTCTCGGGCTGGGACAAGCCTGTCCAGCCGCTCAACAGCCTTTAATCCTGCCGGAATTCACATAATTCATATCTGCATATCACGTTATGCACTTTTCCCGGCCGGATTCCGACCGGCCGAACGATTTTCCCATTAATCCAGTTTTCGTACAGACCCGGTTAAGCCGGGTAAACCAAATGTCGAAACACCCTCAGGATTCGATAGATGTGACATCGTATAGGCCCCATAAAACAGGCACGTATGAGACAGAATTGATTTGTTCGCCTGAATTGACGCAAACACATCGCGTGTGCGGGGCTGTCTGTTGAATCCGGCAAGGAAAGAAACAGGTAAGAATAATGAAAAACAAAACCTTACAACACCATGAAAAAAAGGGATTTACGTTAATTGAGCTGCTGGTGGTCGTCGTGATTCTATCGGTGGCGGCCATGATTGTGGTCCCCACGCTGTCTTCGGCTGCCGATATGCAGGTCCGTTCCGCGGCCAACACCATCGCCGCCGACCTCGATTATGCCCGGGGGCTGGCTGTGACCCGCCAGGCCAATTATTCCGTGGTTTTCAATCCCGCTGGCGAATCCTATGAAATACGCAGAACTTCGGACAACAATGTCATTGCCAATCCCCTGAGGGGCGGCCAGAATTATGTGGTCACTTTCGACGACGACTCCCGCCTCAGTCAGGTCGATATTGCCTCGGCCAATTTTGATGCCGATGCGAGTAACGCCATCACGTTCAATTACCTCGGTGCTCCTTTCAAAGGCATCGGCACCGGTACGGCCCTGACCAGCGGACGCATTACCCTGCAGGGCGGAGCCTTTACCCTGTATGTCGATGTCGAACCTGTGACCGGATATGTAACCATCAATCAGCCTTGATAAAGGTAACAATAAACGATGTGGAATTTGATGAATTCATCTAAAATACAGCCGATTGGTCTGGACATCGGGCACAGCGCCATTAAGATGATTCAGCTTTGCCGTGACAGCCAGGGCATCCGTGTGGTTGCCGTCCAAGATGCGGTCATCGATCCGACCCTGAGCCGCGATCCCGCCGCACGCAGGGAGTTCATCGTTTCCTCCATTCGCCAGATGCTGTCCCGTGCCGACTTTTCAGGCCGCCGGGTCATCAGTTGTCTGCCCGGCGATGTCATCAAAATTAAAAGCCTGCGACTGGATACCGACAACCCCGACGACATCGAACAATTCATGCGGACGGAAGTCGCCGCCCGCTTCGGCCTCAAACCCGATGTGGATGAATTACGCTATATGGTTGCCGGCAGCGTCTTTCAGGGCGAGCAGATGAAAAACGAAGTCATCTTCTTCGGCGTCGAACGCGACGCCCTGGCCGACCATCTGGCGATGCTGGAAGAAGCCCGCCTTGAGCCGGTGACGCTCGATACCGTGCCGTTTGCCCTGTTCCGCGGTTTTCAGTTGTCTCTCCGCCGGCGTGAAGACAAGGATATGGTCAGTGTCCTGGTGGACCTCGGATGCCGTTATACGACGGTCATCATCGGCAAAGGCCATCAGATTCTGTTTATCAAGCAAATCCCCATCGCCGGAGAACACCTGACCGAAGAAGTCGCCGGCCGCCTCGGGATCCGTCCCGAAGAAGCCGCGATGCTCCGCTCCAGGCTGCGCAATCCGGATTCGGCGGATATCGACCAGGAAACCACCCACGCCGTCAGCGATGCGATGAACAATGCGGTGGAAACCCTGTCCCGCGAAATAGCCCTGTGTTTCAAGTATTACGCCGTCACCTTCCGCGGCCAGCGGCCTGCCGAGGCGGTCTTCGCCGGAGGCGAGGCGTATGAAGCCACGCTCATGAACGCCCTGCGCCGCCATCTTGGCCTGCAGATTCGCATCGCCGAACCCCTTCGCGGATTCGACCTCAAGCAGGTCGGACTGGATCGCCGCAGCAATCCCCAGATGTGCGAATGGGCGGTTGCCGTCGGCCTGGCCATCCGCGGGCTGGATGTTCCCGATAATACAATCCAACAGGATGAGGTCTTTCAGGAAACCGTATGACCGAAATTGATTTTATTCCCCAGTGGTATCGTGCAGGCCGCAAGCGCAAGCTGTGGTACCACAGACAATATCTGATCTTCAGTGCCATGGCCGCCGTCATCGCGCTGGGATGTTTCGTCGCAGGACACAGCCTCGCCACGGCGCGGGCCGAACTGACGACCATGCGGGATAATCTGTCCAACGGGATTCAGACCATTCAGCGATTCCGACAGCTTCAGCTCCGCTGGGACAATCTCAATCAGAAAGCCTCCATGCTGCATTCCGTCACCCCCCGAACGCCTTTTGCGTCGGTTCTGGCCGAATTGTCGGCCTGTGTCGGACCCAATGTGGTACTGAGCAAACTGAGCATCCAGAATGTCCCCATCGAGTCGAAGGAAAAAAATACCGCCGCCGCAGGCCCCATGATCCGCCTCGGAGCGGTCGAGAATGCCAGAGGCAATCCCGCCCAGGCGACCCCCACACAGACCGAAGTGGTCCTCCAGGGCATTGCCGCCGATGGCTCGGTCGTTGCCGGCCTGATTGCTTCCCTGGAAGAGTCCGATTACTTTCGACAGGTCATTCCCGGCTATTCCAAAAATATCAAAATACGCGAGTGCAGTGCCACCGAATTTGAAATTCGCTGCGTGCTGGCCGATTATGAAATCGTCAAATAGGGGAGTCGTTCAGAATGCCGTTATTTGAGAAAAAACAAATCTGGATTCTGGTGATTGGCGCCCTGGTCTGTGCCGGGGTGGCGGTCTTCGGTTACATCCCCATTGCCTGGCAGAAACACGTCATCACCCAGACCCTCAAACGTCAGGCGGTCACGATGGAACAGGTCCAGCAATGTTCCGATCAGCTTCAGACCCTCCAGCAGAAAACCGACCAGTTGGAGCCGCTGGCTCAGCGGTTTGACCGGTGTGTGCCGGACAACCGCCAGTTTGCCGCGCTCTGGCAGCAGATTGCCGAACTCATGACACGCCACAACCTGCGCGACCAGCAGGTCAAACCCGGCACCGAAACGCAAAACGGAATCATTCACTCTGTGGCATTGGATATCCAGTGCAACGGCTCGCTCAAAGACATTTTCGACTTTGTCAGCGCCCTCGAAAGCATGGACCGTCTGGTCCGGATCGAGCAGATGGACCTGGCCAATGACAAGGACTATTCCGGCCAGTTGACCATGACGGCCAAGGCCCAGGTGTTTTATCGGACGCAAAATGAAGATTCAGCAGGCTCAATTATTTAGCATACTTTACAATGGCAATGAAACCATCCAATAAAAAATCGAATCCAATCGGCCTGACCGGCTCCATGCAGACCCTCGAGCCTAAAACCATCGCCGCGGTGGTCCTGGTCCTGGTGATGGTGGTCCTGTGGGGCAGGGCACTGCTCCGCAAAGGTCCTGCGTCCGCCCAGGCCGCTTCGTCATCGACGGTCCAAACCCAGGACGACGTCGTCAAAGCCAAACTGCAAATTCAGCCGGTGGCCCTGAGCCGCATTCCCGGCCGGCACGATACCATAGCATCGGATTATTTCAAAACCGACCGCTGGACGGCCTTTGAGTGGGCCGCGTCACAATCCAGCCCCGGCACGCCCAAAACCAGTCAGTCTGATGAAACACAGGCAAAACCCCGTTTATCCCAGGACGCCGTCACACAGGCGTTTACACTCGAAGCCATTATTAAAAATACGCAGGCCGTCCCCGAAAAAGCCTGCATCAACGGTGCCGTCGTATCCGAAGGCTCCGAACTGCGTGCCCGGATTCAAAACGAAGTCGTTGTCGTGACCGTCATTGCAATTAAAGCAAACCAGGTTCGATTAGCCTGGCAGGATTATGTTGTGGAACTAAAAATGCCCGAGGTTGAGTCGGGTCAGTAAGAAAGGAAAGGTGTCTTATGCGTCGTGAAGCAAACGACAAAACGAGAAATCGATGGTTAACCGCGATCGGATTGATCGCACTGACGCTGCTGACGGCGATGGTATTCGCCGAAGAGCAGCCCGCGGTGGTGTTCGATGCCCAGCCTGTTGCTGCCGAACAGCCGGCAGCCCCCGAACAGCCGGCCGCAGTCGAACAGCCTGCCGCCCCTGCGCAGCCGGAAATGATTACCCCGGCCCCCTCGGCGCAGTCTCTCCAGACGATAGCGTTCAAAAAGGACATGCCTATCGCCGATGCGCTGAAAATGCTGGCGCAGATGTACCAGAAGAATATCGTCCCCTCCGCCAAAGTCAACGGCAATGTCACCGTCGGCACGCTGTATGATGTGACCTTTGAAGAAGCCCTCCAGGCCATTCTGGGCACACACAAGTACGATGTCAAGGGCAATTTCATCCGTGTCTATACGATGGAAGAATACAAGGCCGACAAGACCCGTCTGGATCGGGATACCATCACCCTGTATTACATCAATTCCGAAGAAGCCGGCAAGCTGGCCAAACCTCTGCTCAGTGAAATGGGGCAGATCGGCATCACCACCGCCGCCGCCAAGGACACCAAGGCCGGCGATGGCGGCAACAGCCTTGCCATCCGTGATATGCTGGTGGTTTCGGACTATCCCGAAAACATCAAGGCCATTCGTGAAATGATTCAAAAAGTCGATGTGGCTCCTCCTCAGATCCTGATTGAAGTCACCATCCTCGAAGCCACCCTGAATGAAACGACTCAGTTTGGCATCGACTTCGACTCCATGGGCGGCCTGGTCTCCACCATCGGCGACGAAGGCATTTCCCAGCGCGGCATGGCCGGGATGGTAACCCCGGGATTCCAGGGTGCCCCCACGACCAGCGGTCTGAATATCGGTATCCTGAATGACAAGGTCCGCGTGTTCATTCGTGCACTCGAAGAAATAACCGATACGACGGTTCTGGCCAATCCCAAGATTATGGCCCTCAATAAACAGGCCGGCAGTCTGATTATTGGTCGTGAAGATGGCTATCAGACCCTGACCAATACCAATGCCGACGGTGCCACCCAGCAGGTGGACTTCCTCAAAAGCGGTACCATTCTGGAGTTCCGCCCCTTCATCGGCAACGATGGCCTGATCCGCATGGAACTTCGTCCCGAACAGAGTACCGGTGAAGTTGATGGTAAGGGAATTCCCAAAAAAGTGACAACGGAAGTCAAAAGCAACGTCATGGTCCGTGACGGCAAGACCATCGTGCTCGGCGGTCTGTTCCAGGAAAAAACCAGCCGAGCCACCAGCCAGGTGCCTCTGTTGGGTGATATTCCTCTGATTGGAATGCTATTTAAGAGCATTGATGACCGTTCCGAACGCACCGAGCTGATCGTGCTGCTGACGCCCCATATCATCAATGAGCCTGAGCAGGCCGATGGCGCCACCCGTATGCAGGATGTCGAACGTCTGACCTCCCAGGCCCGCCAGAATCTCAGTTGGCTCAGCCGGGCACGGCTGGATGAAATCCGGTATGCCAACGCCGTCAAGCTCTACAACGAAGGCAACAAAGAAGCCGCGCTGGCCGAGCTGGATGGCTACTGGTTCTGGGATGCCGATCGCAATTACCTCGACGCCATCCGCCTCAAAGAACGCATTATCCGGGAAACGCAGCCTGACCAGGTCAATCAGATCGAACGCATCATGCTGGGCAATCTGGAAAAGGAAGAATCCGGCAAGTGGCAGCGTCGGTAAGTGGTTGGTTGCAATAGATAAAGCAAATAAAGCCCTTTGGGCTGAGCACTATTCAGGGCGCTGCGGCAGTGGAACTGTCGCGGCGTCCTGATCATCCGTCAGGATGATGGATCAGGAGATGGAACTATGACAGCGATACAAAAAACAATTTACGGATATATTGGATTATGCCTGCTGGTCGTGCTGACCGGGTGTGAAACCCAACAGCAAAGCACCAATGGTTTGAAGGAAAAATACGACGAGACCGCCGCGCCGGTCAAACTGTCCACCGCACAGGTCCAGTTTGATCAGGGGCTGTATCCCGAAGCACGCAAATCCCTCACCCAGGTTCTCAATGCCGATTCCGCCAATGCCCCGGCCTATTGCCTGCTGGGCAAAATCGAGCTGGCCGAAGGCAAACTGGTTCCCGCACGCGACGCATTCGGCAGGGCACTGGCCTGCGACCCCAATCTGGCCGAGGCCTGGTTTGGTTCGGGTGTTGTCGCACAGTCCGGAGACAATCACTCTCTGGCCCTCGACTGTTATCAGAAAGCCCTGTCTTGCGATTCGGGCAACATTGAATATACCCTGGCCGTGGCCGCCACAATGAATGTGCTGGGACGTTCCGAGGAAGCGGCTCGCTGCCTCGATAGTCAGCTTGCCTCCAACAGCAAAAATGTGCAGTTGCTCAGTGCCGCCGCCGCCACCGCCAATCGCCTCGGCAATCGAGAAAAGGCGATTCAGTTCTATCGCCGGGCGTCCATGGCCGACCCCAAAAATCAGGACGTCATGAGTGCTCTGGCTTTGATTTATGTCGCCGGCGGCCAGTGGCAGGATGCCGCCGATATCTATGACAAGCTGGTCGAAATGGCCAATGACCAGCAGAAGGAAACCTATCTGCGCCTGCTGGCCTCCTGCTCACTGAGTGCCGGCCAGTACCGGGATGCGCTGGGGGCCTTTGATAAGCTCAGCGTAATGCGACGCAGCGACCCCGATGTCTGGCTGGGTATGGCCCAGGCGGCACTCGGCATGGCCGATCTGAAACGGGCACGCTATTCCGCTCAGAAAGCCCTGTCCTACAAGCATGATTGTCCCCAGGCCGATGCCATCCTCGGCAGTGCCGACTACCTCGATAAAAAATACCTGTCGGCCCTCGAACGGTTCACCCGCTTGTCCGGAGACCCCCAGGTCGGCGGATTTGCCTGCTTCATGGCCGGTCGCTGCTACCTGAAGATGGGCCGCATGGAACAGGCTCAGGCCGCTTTCGATAAAGCGGTTCAAATCTGCCCCGAAAGCCCGCTGGCGGCGTTATTCATCAATCAGAACACCAACTGATGAACACGGCACGATCCGCGTATTGCGAAAACAGGAAACAATGCGTATGAAAGGGACATTGGCATTATGCCTGTCGGCTCTGGCGCTGGCCTGCGGCGGAAGTATCGCCGCCGCAGTGGTATCGCTGCCCGGCCCCATCCTGCTGGCCTGCGGAATTCTGGGACTGATTGCCGCCGCAGGCCTGGCATACAGCCTGATTCACATTGCTGCCGATGTGCAGACAATGACGCAGACACTCCGCACGGATCGTCCGATTCTGGATTCGCTTCGCTCCCCGGCCCTGAAGCCTCTGGCCGGGGCAGTGCGGGAATGCCTCGATAAAACACTTCAGCCGCTGCAGAACGCCCGCCGCGAAATCCAGGAACTCAGTCTTCAGCTCCAACTGCTTCGCCGCCGCAAGTCCGGCATTGAAGCCATCCTCAACAGCATCCATGATGCAGTCCTGGTCTGCGATGATCAGGATCGCCTGATTCTGGCCAATCCCGCCGCCGAAAAACTCCTCGGCTTTGAATCCGAAAAAGCCGCCCTCAAACCGCTCAAAGACCATCTGGCCGACAATCCGCTGGCGGACCTGATTATCCGTGCACGCTCCAGCAAAGTCCGCCATGTCCGTCATGAATTGTCGCTGAACCGCAGCGGCTCGACCGCCTGGTTTGACTGCCTGCTGTCCTCGGTTCTCGATGACAGCGGCCAGGTCATTTCCGTCGTCGCCGTCCTGCACGACATCACCCGTGAAAAGGAAATCTCTCAGGCCAAAAATGATTTCGTCAGCCACGTCTCCCATGAGCTGAAAACCCCGCTGGCCTCCATCAACGCCTATGCCGAGATGCTGGTGGACGGCGAGGCCCGGGACGAGGCGGCCATCCGTCAGTTCTGTGAAATCATTCAGGGACAGGCCCAGCGGCTCAATCGCCTGATTGAAGACATTCTCAATATTTCCCGCATTGAATCCGGCCTCATGAAAGTCAACCGCCAGAATCTCAGCCTGGCCCTGATTATCCGTGATGCCGTCGAGATGATGCAAAGCTATGCCCAGGAAAAAAATATCACCCTGACCGCACCGGCCCCCATCCTCTGCGACCAGGTCTATGCCGACCGGGATATGATGATGCAGGTCGTCGTGAATCTGCTCAGCAATGCCGTCAAGTACACGCCCGCAGGCGGCAGCGTGTCCGTCCAGTTCGATATGAACGATGTGGACGGCACCATCACCGTCTCAGTCACCGACACCGGCATCGGCATTCCGGAACAGGATATGGACAAATTATTCGGAAAATTCTTCCGGGTTGAGGCCAATAAAAATTTCGCCAAAGGCACTGGTTTAGGCCTTAACCTCGTTCGTCAAATTGTCGAAACAGTGCATAACGGCAGGGTATTTGTACGCAGTAAACAGGGACAGGGCAGCACCTTCGGGTTTGTATTGCCCATCGCGTCCTCCAAAACCGCCTCAATAGCCTGACCGCTAACGATTTTATCGGAGATAAACTATGGCTGATAGAAAAGCGCTTGTTGTGGATGATGAATTTCATATTGTGCAGGTCGTTGCCATCAAGCTCAAAAACAACGGGTTTGATGTCCTGACCGCTGACAATGGTGCCGCGGCCTACACCCTCGCTGTGCAGCACAAGCCTGATATCATTGTAACCGATTATCAGATGCCCGCCCTGACCGGACTGGAACTGATCGAAAAACTGCGGGCCGACGAGCAAACCGCTGCCATCCCCGTGATTATGCTGACGGCACGCGGATTTGCCATCGAAGACCAGCAGAAACAGAAACTCCATATCGCTGCCTGCCTGAGCAAGCCGTTCAGCCCCCGTGAAGTGCTTCAGACGGTGGAAGAGGTTTTGAAGCAGACAGTCCATGCGTAATGGAATCAGCCTGACGCTGATACGATAACCCACAGGATAAATGACGGATGAACAGCACGGTTCAACATACGATTTCTTCTTCGCAGCTTGCACTGCTCAACCGCCTGGCGCATAGCGTAAACCGGCAGGGGTTGAACCTGGCCGTATTTGATGACCGGCCCGCCTGTATCTTTCAGGCCGAGGCCCGGCAGGGACAGACTGCCGCCGAAATCCTGACGACGCTGGTCAGCGAGGCGATGGCTTCGCCGTTTCAGGGGGTTCGCCTGCTCGACAGCCCTTCGCGGTTGTGGATGCGGATGCTCTATCGGGCCGGAAAGCCCGAAGCGGTGGTTGTTCTCGATGCCGGCACATCCGGACAAGCCCCGCTCAACCCCCGTCTTCAGGACTATTGCCGTCGCCATGCACTGGACGAAAAAGAATTAATCGATTTAATCGTGGCCGATACCCCGCAGGACCGGGTGGCCGCCCAACTGGACGAATTCGGCTCCGAATATGAAAATACCGACCTCCAGTCCGGCCGGATCGAAAAACTGTCCACCGAACTGTCGCAGACCTATGAACAAATCGTTTTGCTCTATAATCTCAGCACCCACATGAAGGTGACACAGAGCAACGCCGAGTTCCTGCAATATGCCTGCGACCAGCTCACCGGGCTGGTCAGTGTTGAAGGTCTGGCGATCTATCTGGACAAAAAAATCGACGGCCAGAAACGACTCGTCCTCACCGCCGGCTGCGGCTATGTCACCATCGATTCCAATATGGCCGATATCCTGCAGGTCCATCTGGCCTCCGAACTGGCCGACGGCAAAGAAGCCCTGCTGGACAGCGATGCATATGGACCGTTCAAATACACCTGGCCGACCAATGTCAAAAATATCATTGCCGTCCCGCTGACGGGCGGCGACCGCGTTATCGGTCTGATGGTCGCCACCAACGTCCTCAATAAACCCGACTTTGACAGCACCGACATCAAGCTGTTCAACTCAGTCGCCAATGAATGTGCTGTCTTCATCGAAAACGGTCGTCTCTTTGCCGACCTCAAAGACCTCTTCGTCGGTTCGCTCAAGGCCCTGACCAATTCGATTGATGCCAAAGACCAGTACACCCGCGGCCATTCCGAACGTGTGGCCTTTATCTCACGCTGGATCGCCGAACATCTCAGCCATGTTCAGGATATTCCCAAAGATACCATCCATTATGTCTATCTGGCCGGCCTGCTGCACGATATTGGCAAAATCGGTGTCGCCGAAAATGTCCTGCGCAAGCGAGGCAAACTGACCGACGAGGAACGGGCCGTGATTATGGCTCACCCGCGCATCGGTGCAGCGATTCTCTCGGAGATTTCTCAGATGAAATCCATTGTCGCCGGCGTCCTCCATCACCATGAACGCTTCGACGGCAAAGGCTACCCGCAGGGGCTGTCAGGTTACGACATTCCGCTGGTAGGGCGGATTATCGCCCTGGCCGACTCTTTTGACGCCATGACCTCCAAACGCATCTACCGCGACGCCATGAGCCTCAAGCGGGCCTTGTCCGAAATCCAAAAAGCCTCCGGCACCCAGTTTGACCCCGATATCGCCAAGGTCTTCCTCGACAGCGATATCGACAAGCTCTGGCATATTATTCAGGATGGCTTTATCGAAACCTGGGACTACAGTAACTTCTCGGAATACGGCACGATGGCCGTAGGAGTCCTGCTGCGATGAAAATTGATGTCCAGACCCATAATGCCGTGGCTATCCTCAGCCTTCAGGGTGAATTCACCCAGGAGGCCCTCAAGTCGTTTGAGGATGCTGTCAACACGCTTTTGGTTGATAAGAAAAACGAGGGCCTCGTGCTGGATATGAGCAAGGTCGTCCTGCTGGACAGTCAGACGCTCGAAGCCCTGCTGGACCTCAATGACAAGTGCCATGACCGTCTGCGTCAATTCAAGCTGGCCGGCCTCGATGAGAACTGCCGCAAAATTCTCGAAATTACCCGGCTGCTGGGCCAGTTCGACAGCTATCCGGACCTGGCCGAAGCCGTCAAAAGTTTTGCCTGAGGATAATCGCAAAGAATGTCTGAAGTCGCATCCATCAAAAAACTGCAATTGGGACAGGTCCTGCTGGGCCGGCAGATTGTCACCGCCGAGCAGATCGAAGAAGCTCTGTCCCAGCAGCGCGACTCCGGGCATAAAAAACTGCTCGGCGAATTGCTCGTCGAAATGGGTTTCTGCACCGAAAACCAGATTGCCTCCGCACTCGCCGAAGCCTACAGTGTTCCCTATGCCCCGGTCAGCCCAAAGTTGTGCGACCCGGGCGTCGTTGAACTGCTGCCCAGAGACTTCCTCGAAGAACATGCCGTATTGCCGCTGTTCAAAGTCCGCGGCGTGCTGACGGTGGCCCTCAGCGAGCCGTCCAACGTCTTCCTCATCGACGAAATCGAACGCCTCGCCGGCTGTCGTGTTCAGGTGGTTTGTGCCACCGCCCATGACATCCGGGCCACGCTGCAAACCTATATGCCGGCGGCCAATGTCTTTGTCATCGACGACATCATCGACGATTCCGCCCTTGACGACTTCACCATGATCGAAAATCTTCCCGAGGATATTTCCGACCTCGAGGAAGTCGCCGGCCAGTCGCCCGTCGTCAAGCTGGTTAATTATCTCATTTACAACGCCGTCCACGAAAACGCCAGCGACATTCATATCGAACCGGACGAAAAGAAGCTGCGGGTTCGCTATCGTGTTGACGGTCGCCTGTATGAAAAAATCCGCCCGCCGTACCAGATGCACGCGGCCATCGTCTCGCGCATCAAAATCATGGCTGAACTGGATATCGCTCAGCGCCGACTCCCCCAGGACGGCAGCATTCACGTCCTGATGCAGTCCCGGCCCATCGACCTGCGCGTCTCGGTCATGCCCGGCACCTTCGGCGAAAAGGTCGTCATCCGTGTCATCGACGCCCGCCGCATCCTGACCAATCTCGAATCGCTGGGCTTTTCGTATGAAAATCTCCAGCGCTTCCGCAAAATCATCAATGCCCCCAACGGCATTGTGCTGGTGACCGGCCCGACCGGATCCGGAAAAAATACAACCCTTTACGCGGCCCTGGCCGAACTGAACAACGAACAGGTCAACATCTGCACCGTCGAAGATCCGGTGGAATGTCACATCACCGCCATCAACCAGTTTGAAGTCCATGATGCCGCAGGCTTTACCTTCGCCAACGCCCTGCGGAGCCTCCTGCGTCAGGACCCGGATATTGTCATGGTCGGCGAAATCCGCGACCAGGAAACCGCCTCCATCGCCGTGCAGGCCGCGCTGACAGGCCACCTCGTGCTGTCCACCCTGCACACCAACGACGCCCCCGGCGCCATCACCCGTCTGGTGGACCTGGGCATTGCGCCCTATCTGGTCAGCGCTTCGCTCATCGGTGTCCTGGCCCAGCGTCTGGTACGCAAGATTTGCCCCAACTGCAAGGAAGAATACGAACCGGCTCCGACGATTCGGCGCATGGTCGAAAAGTGGTTCGGTTCCGTCCCGAAATTTTACCGCGGCATTGGCTGCAAGAAATGCCGCAACACCGGCTATGTCGGCCGAATCGCCATCCACGAACTGTTTATTCCGGATGACCGGCTTCACGATATGATCGTGCAGGGAGCCACACTCAAGGCCCTGCGCAACGCGGCGATTGAGACCGGCATGAGGCCGCTGCATGTGGACGGTGTGGATAAGATTGCCGCCGGCATCACCACTATCGATGAAATCCTTCGCGTGGCCAACGTCAATGAATAACCGAGGACTCCTATGACGCCGTATTCCGCCAATACACTCGAAAGACCGACTCGCAAGGCAGGCGATGTCCACGCTGCAGGTCTGGCCCGTGAAGCGGCCCAGCCCTCCAAAAAGTCGATGTATTCCCGTGCCCGTGCCGGCTCGCAGGAACTGATTATGTTCACCACCCAGCTTTCGGTCATGCTCGACAGCGGGGTGGTTCTCAGCGATGCCATCACGGCCATTTCCGAGCAGATGAAGCCCGGCGTATTCCGGCTGGTTGTCGAAGAGATCGCCGAACGCCTCAAAAACGGCGACAGCTTTTCGGTGGCGCTGTCCAATTACCCCCGTATTTTCGACACCATGTTCGTCAGTATGGTCAAGGCCTCCGAAGCCTCCGGTCGGATGTCCCACATGCTGGATGTGCTGGCCGGCTACCTCAACGCCGACGCCGACACCCGCAAGCAGGTCAAAAGCGCCATGATTTATCCGATTATCATGCTGCTGATGGCTGTGGCCGCGACCGGCTCGCTGATGTTCTTTGTGCTGCCGCGATTTACCCGTATTTATGAATCCCGCGGTGCGGCGCTGCCGATACTGACCCAGGCCCTGGTCAAATGCAGCAGCCTGCTGGCCGACCCGATGTTCCTGGCGACTGCGATCACTTTTGGTGTTGTGGCCTTTTTCGGTTTTTCCGCCTGGAAGAAGACTCCGTCGGGCCAGAAAATTATCGACTGGATGATGATTCGTACCCCCATTTTTGGCACGATGTATGTCGATAGCGTCCTGACCCGCAGTATGCGTATTCTCGCGACGATGGTCAATACCGGTGTAACCCTGCTGGAATCCATCGACGTGATGCGAACCTCCTGCGATAATTATTACTTCCGCGGAATGTGGGACAGTGTCGATGCCCGCATTCGCGACGGCTACCAGCTTTCCGATGCCATCGTTATCGCACCCAACAGCCATCTGATCGCCCCGGGCATCATCCAGATGCTGCGTGCCGGCGAAAAGTCCGGCCAGATCGGGCGCGTCTGCGATAAAGTCTCTCTGTTTCTGGAAAAGAAGCTCCAAAATTCCATCCGCGCCGCCACCACAGTCATCGAACCTTTGATGATTACCGTCATGGGTTTTGTCATCGGCACCATCGCCATTGCATTGCTGCTGCCGGTTTTCCGCATTTCCAGCGTCATGGCCAAATAGAAGGTCATACGGCAAGGGGTAAAGGGCAAAAAGCAACGTCTGTGTGGTCCTGAGATAAGTTGACACATAAGAGGTGTAAACCTTAGCTTAGGAGAGTAGAATGGTTCCCAATACAGCGGTACGCTACAGTTTGAGTTTTAAGCATCAGGTAATCAATGAGTTAGAGTCAGGACGGTTTAGAAGTATTAATGAGGCGAGGCAGCATTATGGGATTTCGGGGGGCAAGACGATTTCCTGTTGGCTTTGCAAGTATGGCAAGAATCATTTATGTTCGAAGGTGGTGTGTGTGAGGAAAAGCCGAATGAACAAAGTGAGCTTCGTCAGATGAAGCAGCGGATCAAGCAATTGGAAGAGTCCCTGGGCAAGACGCTCAAAGAAGTGATTAAAACGCTTCGGGAGGAAATTGCCCGGCTCAAGAAGGATTCGAGCAATTCTTCCAAACCGCCGTCGAGCATCCGTCCTTAATCTGTTATTAAATACCGTGAACGGTTACAAAAAACGCAAAAAAACGAGGATGAGCGTTTGCCGACGAAAAAGGTGAATTTTGTTGGTTGTGTAAATGCTTATTTTTCAGCAGGTTATAGCTGAAGTGAAATTTTTAATAAATTTTTGCAAAAAAGCCCTTGACGAAAAGTCTATTCTGAGTAAACTTAGTCTTCTCGTTAGCGGTAACAGAGCTGACGTGTGGGTGAGAAAAGTAATGGCGTCCCGCGAAACACTGCAAGGGAGTGGTTTC
>CAZVYY010000009.1:92500-111222 GCA_964630775.1 uncultured Pirellulales bacterium
TGAATCGGGTAATTGTCAATGATTAATTTCAGGGTGCATAAATTGTAGGTATTGATCCAAAAGGCCTGTTTTTCGTCATCGTTCATCGCCATAATCTGGGCGGGATGGACACTTTTGAGATAGGAGAGAATGTTATTTAAATCCGACCGTTTGCGTCGCAAAAGCGAATAATTAACCTCTCCTTTGTCGTTGACATACTGTCCGTAGATGATTTCACAGGCCTTATAGAGTTCCGGCAGCGGAGACTGGCCGGGCAAGGTCATATTGTCCTGTTCTTCGGATACGCTGTTCGTATTGGATTGATTGGGGTCGGGGGGGGCGTTGTTGTCCGATTCTACTGGAGCGTTGACGACAGGCGTGTTTGGATCGGACGTTTTGGATGGTTTATCCTGCGCAGAATCTGCATGGACATATCGGAGGGGATATGACGACACAACACATAAAAAAATTATAATACCAATTTTTTTAAGCATTTATCCTTCTTTCGAGCAACCTGTCCAAAACGGATAATCTTATAATCAATTTATCAAAATAAATATAATTGTAAATTAAACATATCCGGAATATATATACCCTATCATATAAAACAATGTTCACTTTTAAAAGCAAATATGGGTATTCCAGACGAAATCTTAATCGTCTAAATATCGCCGGCAAATAACATAGAAAGCTGTAAATTCTGTGACAGAATCAATCCCCAAGTTAACAGTCAATCATAGGGTATATTATCAGACCAGTCTTTATTTATCCTGTTGTCTTGTCGTGATTTGCCTTGACAGGCCCGGCTGCGCGGAGTATCTTGACGCAAAGTTTTTTTGACATTTTGACCGCAAATTCAGGGTCAGTCGAGGTCGATAAAAACTTCAGCAACTCCGGCGGTTTTATTTAGAATTGCCATAGTCGAATGATAAAGGGTGTATTATGATTAAAAGTATATCATGTTTGTCCTGTATGATAATTCTGACTGTCAATTTTACTGCGTTGGCTGTTGATACGAGCAGTGTTGAACAAGTCCGCACACAATTTCTCCAGTCCAATGCCCAACCAGATAAGGCGGCAGAACAAATCATCGATGAATTCTGGCGAAAAAGTCTTGATTCCATGATGCTGGTTGAAGATACCGGGGAAATCGTGAAGTTGCGTTCAGACCTGGTAAAACAGAAGGGGGATAAAGACCTGAGCCTTTATGCTTCGACATACGTCAAGATTGCGAATGCTCACTTGAAGTCGGCGCTGGAGACGGTGGCCGGGTGGGACAATAATGATGCCAAAAAGCTGCGGATCGAACGGAATTTCATGATTCTGATTGCCGAGCTGGGTCGTATGGAACTGGCGGATCTGGCGATGACGCGTTTGAATCATGACGACAGAATGGTGCGGTATTGGGCGGTGCGGGCGGTTACCAGTCCGCGGGTTGTCAGCCAGTTGATGTCTGACATCACCCGGGATGAGAAGCTGACCTCGCAGATTGTCACTTCGCTGGGCGAATATATTAAACACTATGATGATGGGATTGTGCTTCCGTTTATTGCGGAATTTGCCGCGGGCATCAAGAATGCGTCCGGCAACAGTCTTTTGCTGGCGATTGCGGACAAGCGGATCGATGCGTATATGAAATGGACCGTGACCGATGAAGCAGCGGATGCCGGAGTCCTGAAAAGCATCGGCGGATTGGTATTTGAGACGGCTTCGGCGGCGACCCGCCAGGAACTGCTTGGACGTTTCGGGCAGCTTTATTCCTGTGTGGTGCAGCGTTACCTGATTGGAACGAATCTGCCTGGGGCATCGCGGGATCAACTGGTAACCGTGATTTGCGAGGTCGAAGCGGGCGTGATGGAAAAAATGCTTCCCGGTTCGACCAACCGGTTCCGTAATGAGCTGCAGCGTGCTCAGCCGATTGATAAAGTGTATGAGGCCCTGTTTGGGACCTCGGGCAAAGCCGGGGAGTTTTCGACCCGAATGAATTTTGATTATGGCAAAGACAGCAGCGGCAAGAGTCTTGCCGCACCGCGGCCTCTTCCCGCACCGCCGGCGGCTCAACCCCAAGCAGCCGCACAACCGTAACACGATTGAACGAGATCAATGCGAGTATCCTGGCTGTATCACCACGACAAGAAGAACTCCTGCGGCCACCCGGTTTGGATTGCCTTGATGGTTATTTTTGCGAGTGCTGCGGGGGTATTGTCTGTCTCGGGGTGCAAAGATACTACCGACAAGGCCCAGGACAACGGGATCGTTTTGCAGCAGCGTCTTCGGGCGTTTGTGCAGACCCTGGATCCGATGAATGTCCGGGATACGACCGGCACCTGCGTGGCGTCGGATGTATTCGATACGCTGTATGACTATCACTATCTGAAGCGTCCCTATGAAATTGTGCCCCAGTTGGCGGCGGCCATGCCGACGATTTCCGAGGACGGCACCTGTTATACAATCCCCCTTCGCAAGGATGTGTATTTCCACGATGATGCGTGTTTTCCGGGCGGCAAAGGCCGGCTGCTGAAGGCTGACGATGTGGTGTATGCGTTCAAGCGGATTGCGGATATCAAGACGCGTTCGGTGAGCTGGTGGATTCTGGACCGTCGCATTGTCGGGCTGGATGCCTTTCGGGAATATACCAAGACCTGCAAGAAAGGCGAGGTGGATTATGACCGTCCCGTTGAGGGTCTGCAGGCACTGGACGATACGACGCTGCAAATCAAATTAAACGAACCCTGGCCGCAGCTTGTGTTCTGGCTGACGTATATTGCCACGGCCCCGGTGGCCCGGGAGGCGGTGGAGTATTATGGCGAGGAGATTGGATTTCACCCGGTCGGGACGGGGGCGTTCAGGGTGGATCGATGGCTGGCGGGGGCGTATGTGGAGGCCTCACGGCATCCTCGTTATTACGATCGGTATCCGACCGAAGGCGGGCCTGGCGACAAGGAGGCCGGACTGCTGGAGGATGCGGGCAAGCCGCTGCCGTTTGTGGACAAGGTGATCTGGCGGATTGTGGTGGAAGACCAGCCCCGATGGCGGCTGTTTCTGAAGGGGTATCTGGATATGGCAGGGGTTCCCAAGGATAATTACGGGCAGGTTTTTACCTCGGGAGTGAATTTGAGCGAGGAATTTACCTCGCGTCAGATTCGCATGATGGAATTTGATGAGCCCGGAACGTTCTGGGTGGCATTCAATATGCAGGATCCCGTACTGAAAGGCAATAAACCGCTGCGTCAGGCAATCAGCTTCTGCATTGACCGGAAAAAATATATCAAGATATTTTTTGACGGCAGGGCGCATGAGGCCTTTGGTTTTATTCCGCCGGTGATGCCGGGCTATGATCCGAATATCATCGCCATTTCCAATTCCCGGTATGATATGGCGGCGGCGAGTCGTTTTGTCGAGGAAGCCAAAACCATTGCCGGCGGGAAAATTCCCCGGCTGCGTGTCGCCATCGGCGGTACGGATTCAACCCAGCGCCAGATGTGCCAGTTTATGCAGCGGTGCATTGAGTCCATCGGACTGGATGTGGAAATTGAATTGTATGACTGGCCGACGTTTCTGGAAAAGATGCGCAAGGGGGATATGCAGTTAATGATTACCGGATGGTCGGCGGATTATCCGGATGTCGAGAGTTTTATGCAGTTGTTTTACAGCAAGAATATTCCTTACCCCAATGAGTTTCACTATTCCAGCCCACAATTTGATGCGATTTTTGAGAAAATCGCCGTGATGCCGGACTGCCCGGAGCGGACGGCGTTGTATCAGGAGGCTCAGCGGATTATCAACGACGACCTGCCTTGTGCATTTACCCTGCATCGGGCCAGTTTTATTATGTGTCATGACTGGATCAGCAACGTCAAGCCCAACTCCTATAAAAATGAGATGTCCGGGTGGGGCATGACCAAATATTACCGGATTGACCCGTCCAAACGCGAAGCGTATAAAAAGAAATATCGGTGAGATGAGACAGACAAAAGCCTATTTGATGATCTGTTGTATTCTGGCGGCGGTATGGGGCTGCGAGAAGAGGAAGACGGCGGCGGACGGCGAGATGGTGATTTGCCGTCCGATGATCAGCAAGGTGCAGACGCTGGACCCGACCAATACCCGCGATATTTATTCAGCGATGGTGGTTTCCCAGATGTGCGAGCAGCTTTATGTGTATCATTATCTGAAGCGTCCCTATCAACTGATTCCCCTGCTGGCCGAGTCGATGCCGGCTATCAGCGACGACGGGATGACGTACACTATTCGCATCAAGCAGGGGATTCGTTTTCAGGATGATCCCTGTTTTCCGGACGGCAAGGGCAGAGAGCTCAAGGCGTCGGATTTTGTGTATGCATTCAAACGCTTGGCCAATGCCAAATATGCCAGCCAGAACTGGAGTATTTTTGACGACCGCATCGTGGGACTCAACGATTTTCGGGAGTATTCCAAGGGATTCAAGAAAGAATGGGATGTGGATTATTCCAGGCCGGTGGAGGGGGTTCAGGCACTGGATGATTATACGCTGCAAATCAAACTGACCAGGCCCTGGCCGCAGATTCTGGAACTGGCGCTGAACGATTATTGTACGTCGCCGGTGCCGTTTGAAGCCGTGCAGTATTATGGTGTCGATATTGTGTCGCACCCGGTCGGCACGGGGCCTTACCGGCTGAAGACCTGGCAGCGCAGTTCGTATATTGAGCTTGAAAAAAATCTGAACTGGCGCGGGGAATTGTATCCGTCGGAAGGCGAGCCTGAAGACCAGGTCAACGGCCTGCTCGCCGATGCGGGCAAGCCGGTGCCGTTTGCCGATCGGATTATTTTCCGGATTATCGAAGAAGATCAGCCCAACTGGCTGCTGTTTATGCGGGGCAAGCTGGATGTAATGTATATCCCCAAGGATAATTTTGATAAAGTGATGATGCCGGACAAGAAGCGACTGGCGTCGTTTATGCAGGACCAGCAAATCAAACTGACCATATTCAATGATCCTTCCACGTTCTGGGTGGGATTTAATATGAAAGACCCGGTTCTGGGACCGAATCTTCCGCTTCGCAAGGCAATCAGTCGGGCGATTGACCGGCAGAAGTATATTGACATTCTCTTTAACGGCAGGGTGCAGGTGGCTCATGGACTGGTTTCGCCGGGGCTGAATTCCTACGATCCGAATATGGCTGATTACGGCTATTCCAGGTTTGATTTGAACGAGGCCCGCGCTCTGCTGAAGGAGGCGGAGGCGATTTATGGCAAACCGATTCCCAAATTGACCCTGGCGATGCCGGGGACGGATACGCTGCCCAAGCAGATGGGGCAGCTTCTGCAGCGCATGCTGGAGCAGGCGGGGATTCAGATTCAGGTGGATTACATGGATTTTCCGACCTATATGGAAAAACAGAACAAGGGTCAGTGCCAGATGTTTATCAGCGGTGTTTCGGCGAGCTGTCCGGATGCCATGGATTTTCTGGAGATGTTTGCAAGCAAGTATTTTGCGCCGGGCAGCAATAAATTCTTTTATTCCAATCCCGAATTCGACGCCCTGTATGAACAGGTGTCGGTGATGCAGGATTCCCCGGAGCGGCTTGCATGGTACCGCAAGCTGGAGCACATGATCCTGGATGACTACCCGGCGGCGTTTATGACGCACCGTATCACTTTTTACCTGGGCCATGACTGGTATAAAAATTACAAGCCGTTTGTCTTCGGGTATGGGGTGCTGAAGTACCACCGGGTGGACGTCGAGCAGAGAGAACAATTTTTTAACAGGAATTATTCCTCAAAAAAGGAGGGTAAATGACCGCCTTTATCATACGCAGACTGCTTTATATGTTCCCGATTGTGCTGGGGGTCTTGCTTGTTACCTTTACCCTGTTTACGCTGATCGGGGGCGATATTTCCCAGCAGATTGCCGGCAAAAACGCCGACGCGGAAACAATCGCCGAAATCCGGCATGAATACGGGCTGGATAAGCCGCTGTTCTGGTCCTGGGACAGCCAGTTCGTCAATCATTTCAAGAAGGCTTTGTTTTTTGATTTCGGACGGGCGATGGACCGGGAGCGCATCAGCGCCAAAATCCTTCGTGGAATCGTGCCGTCGCTGATGCTGACAGTACCGATGTTTATCGGGGAAATTATTGCCGCTGTCAGCCTGGCCCTGATTATCGCCTATGTCCGGGGTACGATATGGGATGTCAGCGCGGTGGTGATCTGCGTGGCGGGGATGAGTATTCCCTATTTGAGTTTTATTATTTTCGGGCAGTATTTCTTTGCCTATAAGCTGGACTGGTTTCCGATTATTTATTTGCCGGAAGAGCCCATGATTAAAAGCGTTGGGCTGCCGATCCTGATCGGCATTCTGGCCTCGCTGGGAGGAGAGCTGCGGTTTTATCGGACGATTATGCTCGATGAGATGCGCAATGATTATGTCCGCACCGCGTTTGCCAAGGGGCTTTCGACGACCCGGGTTCTGTTCAAGCATGTGCTCAAGAATGCGATGATTCCGATTATTACCAACGTGGTGCTGACAATACCGCACCTGATTCTCGGGTCGTTTCTGCTGGAACGGTTTTTCGGGATTCCCGGGCTGGGCTACCTGATGATTGAGGCGATCGGGGCTCGTGATTTCTTTGTGATTAATGCGATGACATTTATTTTTTCGCTGCTGATTGTGATATTTACTCTGCTTGCGGACATTTGTTATGCGTTTGTGGATCCGCGAATCAGCCTGAAGTAAGGTAAAAGGCAGAAGTAAAAAGGAAAAAGTGACGAAGCCCTTCGGGCCAAGACAGATAACAGGTTGAATAGAAGATGACAGAAATAACGACACAAAACGAGTTGATGCAGCCGAGGGGGTACTGGTCGGATGCGATTCGTCGTCTGCGAAAACGCAAGCTGGCGATGCTATGCTTCTGGATTGTGGCTATCTATGCGGGTCTGGCGGCCTTTATCTGGGTTGGCGATATCCTGGTGACGCACTTTGGCTGGAAGATACCGCTTGTTCAATGGAACGAGCACGTCGGACCCAGTTACCAGAAGCCTGCGGCGCATTATGAATTTGTTCCCGAAATGAAGACCGAAAGCCAGAAGGGCTGGTGTCTGCTGGGCACGGATTTCATGGGGCAATCGACGTTTCGGAAGACGCTCTACGGGGCCAAGACGGCGATGATGGTTGCCTTCTGTGCGTCGATTATCAGTATTTTAATCGGTGTGCCGCTGGGGGCCTTGGCGGGGTATTACCGGGGCTGGGTGGATGATGCGATTGTGTGGTTTTATACGACGCTGGGGACAATCCCGTATATCCTGCTGCTGATGGCGTTTGCGGTGGTGCTGCGGGGGGCGCATATCGGGCCCTGGGAACTGCGGGGGTCGGTGTCGGTGTACCTGGCGATTGGCCTGACCAGTTGGGTGGGATTGTGCCGGCTGATTCGCGGCGAGATTATCAAGCGCAAGGAAAGTGAATATGTGCTGGCGGCCAGGGCGATGGGGTGTTCGGATTTCCGTATCCTGTTTTTCCACCTGCTGCCGAATGTGTTTCATATTATTCTGATTAACTTTTCGCTGCGGTTTGTGAGCTTCATTCATGCCGAGGTGATTCTGAGCTTTCTGGGGCTGGGCGAGACGGATAAGCCCAGTTGGGGGGCGATGATCGATGCGGCGCGTACGGAGCTGGCGCGCGATGTCTGGTGGGAAATGGCCGCGGCGACGGTTGCGATTTTTATTATCTCGCTGGCGCTGAATATTTTCAGCGACGCCCTGCGGGATTGTCTGGACCCGAAATTAAGGATGGATTAATCCGATGAGTGAACACGAGATATTGCTGTCAGTGCAGAATCTTTCGACGCATTTTTTTACGCAGCAGGGCGTCGCCAAAGCGGTGCAGGATGTCAGTTTTGATATTCCGGCCGGACACATGACGGCGCTGGTGGGGGAAAGCGGCTGCGGAAAAAGCGTGACGTCGCTGTCGATTCTGCGGCTGATTCCCGACCCGCCGGGAAAGATTATTGGCGGAAAAATCATCTTTAAAGGTCAGAATTTGCTGGAAATGAGTGAGGGCCGGATGCGTGCCATTCGCGGCAATGATATTGCGATGATTTTTCAAGAGCCGATGACCAGTTTGAATCCGGTGTTTACCATTGGCAACCAGATTGTCGAGGTGATTAGTCTGCATCAGGGCATCAAGGGCAAGGCGGCGTGGGATATGGCGGTCGATATGCTGACCAAGGTGGGGATTGCTGACCCGGCCCGGCGTGTGCAGGAATATCCGCACCAGCTATCCGGCGGGATGCGGCAGCGGGCGATGATAGCGATGGCACTGTCGTGCTCGCCGAGCCTGCTGATTGCCGATGAGCCGACGACGGCATTGGATGTGACGATTCAGGCCCAGATTCTGGAATTGCTTAAAAAACTGCAAAACGAAAACCGGATGAGTATCCTGCTGATTACCCACGACCTTGGTGTGGTGGCTGAGACGGCCCAGACGGTGGTGGTGATGTATGCGTCGCGGGTGGTCGAAAAGGCGGATGTGCACAGCCTGTTTGCGTCTCCGCGGCATCCTTATACACAGGGCCTGCTGCGGTCTTTGCCGCGACTGGGCCAGCGGCGCAAGCGTCTGGATGTCATCGGAGGGTCGGTGCCCAATCCGGTGGCGTTTCCCGGCGGGTGCAAGTTTCATCCGCGGTGCCCGATTGGGGCCAAAGACCCGCATTGTCAGGCGTGTGAGCCGCCTTTGCAGGAAATCCAGCCGGGCCATGCGGTGGCCTGCTGGTATGCCCAAGGCTATCGACGATAACCGGCTGATTCTGCAAGAAAGGATAGTGTATGCCGGACCAAAAAATTGTACTGGAAGTCAAAGACCTCAAGACGCATTTCCCGATTCGCAAGGGGGTGCTGAACAGGACGGTTGGCTTTGTTAAAGCGGTGGATGGCGTTTCGTTTTCCGTACAGCGAGGCTCGACGCTGGGGCTGGTGGGGGAAAGCGGCTGCGGCAAGACGACGGTCGGCCGGACGCTGCTGCGGCTGATTCCCGCGACCTCCGGACAGGTTACGTTCGACGGTCATGATATTCTGGGCTGTCCGATAGGACAGATGAAGCCGCTTCGCAGCCGTATGCAGATGATGTTTCAGGACCCTTACGGTTCATTGAATCCCCGCATGACGGTGGAGGATATTGTCGGCGAGGGGCTGACGGTGCATGGGATTGCCCGGGGCAAACAGCGGCGGGACCGGGTCTCGGAAATTCTGGAGCAGGTCGGCTTGTCGCGGCGGTATGCGGACCGGTTTCCCCATGAGTTTTCCGGCGGGCAGCGGCAGCGTATTGGTATCGCCCGCGCCCTGGCGGTAAATCCTGACTTTATCGTCTGCGATGAACCCGTCAGTGCACTGGATGTGTCGATTCAGTCGCAGATTGTTAACCTGCTTCAGGATTTGCAGGAAAAACTGGGGCTGACGTATCTATTTATCGCTCACGATCTGGCGGTGGTGGAGCACATCAGCGAATGGATTGCCGTGATGTATCTGGGGCGGATTGTGGAATATGCCCGCCGGGATGAGCTTTACAGCAAACCGATTCATCCTTATACGAAGTCTCTGCTCAGTGCCATACCACACCCTGAACCGCAGAAAAAACATGCCCGGATTGTGCTGAAAGGGGAGGTGCCCAGCCCGGCCAGGCCCCCCAGGGGATGCCATTTTCATCCCCGCTGTCCGTGGGCGGAAGAGTCCTGTAAAACCAGCGACCAGAAGCTGGAAGCCAAGACAACGCAGCATCTTGCGGCCTGCTGGAAAGCCGATAAAATCGGCTGACAATTAGCGGACGAGGTGCTGCACATTGACTTTTTAATCTGAATGTGGTATCCTGATTTCTATCAGGAGAAACGGATTGATGGAACATAAACGAATTATGGAGCTTGAAACGCGGGGCGAGGTCCTGATTGTCCGATTTGACGCCCCGGCTATTGGGGCAGCGGCGAATCTGGAACAATTAGGCCATGATCTCCGCGACATTATCCTGCAAAAACAACCCTCCAGGATGGTCATTGATTTTACCCGTGTTTCGTTTTTTAGTTCGCAGATGCTGGGGCTGCTGGTGGATGTGTGGCGGCGGCTCAAAGACTGCGGGGGGACGGTGGTCATCAGCGGCATCAATCCGAATTTGACGCGTGTATTCCGGATTACCAGTCTGGATAAAGTGTTTGATTTTTACCCCGATACCGAGACAGCCCTGAAGGCCCTGGCCCGGCCTGCAGAAGGCTGACGGCGAATCGGTCATAATGAACCATGATGGGCTTGAAAGGGTACAAGAGTGCATTTGGATACACAATTCTCGATTTTTATGGTCAATAAACCCGGAGTCCTGGCCCGCGTCCTGAACACCCTGGCAGTGGCTAAAATTAATATTGTTGCCATGACGATGATGGATTCTGCCGAACACGGTGTCATGCGGCTGGTGGGGTCCTCGCATCAGCGCGTGCGTGAGGTGCTGACCCAGCTCAACATGCAGTTCAGCGAGACAGATGTGCTGTGCGTGAATTTGCCCAACAAGGCCGGGGCTTTGGCGGATATTACGGCCAAGCTGGCGTCGGCTCATATCAATATTGCTTATGCCTATGTGACCGCCGGGGCCAGGGGGGGGCGGACCACCGGGATTCTCAAGGTCGCGGATGTCAAAAAGGCGATGAAAGTGCTGCAGGGCGATGCCGAAGTACAGCATAAAGAGGACTCTGTCCGGCGGGCACCATCAAGCCGACGATAGACTTTTGATTTGTTATCATTGGATTTGTATCTGAAAGGGAAATTCTCCTTCGGGAAGGGTTTCCCTTTTTTATTTTTGGGGTGACTTCATTTTCAGAATACTGCTGTGGGCGGCGGAGAAGATTCGAATCGGGCCGTCTTCGAGCTGCACGATCAGCCCTTCGGTCGGATCGATCCCGATGCAGGTGCCCCGATAAGGTCTGCCGTCGCTTTCCAGTTCGATGCGAGTTCCGATTTGCCGGTTATATTTACGCCACTGGTGGAGCAGGCTATCGGGGTTAGTCGCTGCCGCAGCAACCCATGTTTCCAGTTTTTCCAGCAGGCAGCGTACGAGTCGATTGCGATTGAGACATTGTCCTGTTTCGATATCGAGACTGGTGGCGGGGGGCAGGTCAACGGCCTCGGCAAAAGCCTGCCGGCTTTGGTGGACATTGATTCCGATGCCGATGACCGACCATGTCTGTTCTCTGATTTTTCGGGATTCGACGAGGATACCGGCGGTTTTTCGGTCGTTCAGCAGGATGTCGTTGGGCCACTTGATAATCGGATGCAGCTCGCAGGCAGTCGTTATCATGTCCACGACGGCCACCGGCGCCGCCAGCGTCAGCGGGGGGGCTGCGACAGTATGCCGGATGACGACGGAACAGAGAATACTCTGGCCTTTGGGGCTTAGCCAGGTTCGTCCCCGTCGTCCCCGCCCGGCGGTCTGCTGCTCGGCCAGTACACAGAGGCCGTCGCAATCGGCCCGGACAATCTGCTGCCAGGCGATGTCGTTGGTACTTTCGGTGCAGTCCAGAATCAGGACGGAATTGCCGAGCCTGCGGGTCGTGATATCCTGCCGGATTAAATCGCTATTTAATTGGTCAGACATTGCAGTCAAACCGCGAAACAGCAATCAGGTTTATCGATCCAGGCCAATATCGGCTGCAACCGCCGAATGGGTAATCGCCCCGATGGCGATCCGATCCACGCCGCAGGCAGCAATAGCCAGTACATTATTCAGGGTAACGCCGCCGCTGGCTTCCAGCAAAGGCTTCTTGCCGCACATGTGATCGCGCATTTCCACCGCGTGCTTGAGCTGCCACTGGCCCATATTGTCCAGCAGAATCACATCGATGCCGGGAATGGTCAGAACACGGTCAAGCTGGTTATCGACGTGGTCCACTTCAACGACGACATATTTGACTTTTGGATTTTCAATCGCCTGCTGGACCATTTTGTGCAGTTTGGGTTCAAATTTTTCGCCCAATTCCGTCCAGTGGTTATCCTTAAACATAACCGCTTCGCCCAGATTCATGCGGTGGTTGTAGCCGCCGCCGCATCGGACCGCATATTTTTCCAGTTCCCGCCAGCCGGGAATGGTTTTGCGGGTGTCATAAATTTTCGCTTTGGTGCCGCGGACGGCATTGACGAATTTCCAGGTCATCGTGCTGATGCCGCACAGCCGCTGCAGGAAATTCAGCACGACGCGCTCGGCCGACAGCATCGAGCGAACCGGGCCTTCGATGACGCCAAGCCGATTGGCGACGTTGGCGCGATGTCCATCCTCAATCAGAACACGCAGTTTGAGCCGCTCATCATAAAGCTTCAGGACGTGCTTGACCAGTTCCATCCCGCAGACGACGATTTCCTCGCGCGTGACGATGTAGGCCCGGTCGATTTTGTCTTCGGGGATGCTGATTTCGCTGGTCGGGTCGCCTTGGCCGAAATCTTCTTCCACCGCCATCTGTATCAGCGGCAGTACTTTTTCCATATCGAGCGGTTTGATGGCTCTTCGTGTTGCGCGTTCTCCCATGTGTTACCTCTTTCTGGTCTTCATCGACCTGTTTTTCCTTGAGCTGTTATCCTGGGCTGCCGGGGCAGCGGAGCTGCTTTGAATGGCCGGCATTCCCTTGATTTCCTGAATACGGTCACGCAGCATGGCGGCCCGTTCAAAATCCAGCTTTTCCGCGGCCTCAAACATCTGGCGTTCCAGTTCGGCCAGCATTTCAGTCTGGTCAAATTCCGTTTCGTCAAGCAAAATGGCTTCGCGGGCGCGTTTCCGGGCTGCAAGTTCATCCGACAGGCCTTTTTGTATCTCTTTGCGTATGGTCTGGGGGGTAATACCGTGCTGCTGATTGTACGCTAATTGAATTGTACGCCGTCGGGCCGTTTCGTCAATGGCTTTTTTCATCGACGGTGTTATCTTGTCGGCATACAGAAATACGGTGGCATTGACGTTACGGGCGGTACGGCCAATGGTCTGGATGAGCGAGGTTTCGCTTCGCAGGAAGCCTTCCTTGTCCGCATCCAGAATCGCCACCAGCGACACTTCCGGCAAGTCAAGCCCTTCCCGCAGGAGGTTGATCCCCACCAGGACGTCAAATTCGCCTTTCCGCAGGTCACGCAGAATATCGACCCGGGCCAGTGTTTCGATTTCACTGTGCAGATATCGGCAGCGGATTCCCTTGCCGGTCAGATAGGACGATAAATCCTCGGCCAGCCGTTTGGTCAGCGTGGTGACCAGAACCCGCTCTTTGGACTGGATGCGTTTTTGCACCTCGCCCATCAGGTGCTGAATCTGGTCGCTGGCCGGATAGACGAATATTTCGGGGTCAACCAGGCCGGTCGGACGAATAATCTGCTCGACCACCTTGTCTTTGCATAAGTCCAGTTCAAACGGTCCCGGGGTTGCCGAGACAAAGACAACGTGCTTCCATCGTTCATAAAATTCTTCAAATCGCAGCGGGCGGTTGTCCATGGCGCTGGGCAGGCGGAAGCCGTGGTCCACCAGAACCTGCTTGCGGTTGTGGTCGCCGGCGAACATGCCGCGAAGCTGGGGAATCGTTACGTGGGATTCGTCGATAAACAGCAGGAAATTGTCCGGCAGATAATCAATCAGGGTATAAGGCCGGGAGCCGGGTTTGAGGCCCGCCATGTGACGGGCGTAGTTCTCAATGCCGCTGCAGTAGCCGACTTCGCGAATCATCTCCAGATCATACAGCGTTCGGGCTTCCAGACGCTGGGCTTCCAGCAGCTTGCCCTCATGCCGCAATTGCAGCAGACGCTCTTTGAGTTCCTGCTCAATGCTCTGGCAGGCCGATTCGATACGGTCGGCAGGCATGATATAGTGTTTGGCCGGATAGATGAAAATCTGATGTTCCTGGGCCAGGATTTCGGCGGAGACGGGATTGATATAGCTGAGTTTTTCGATCTGGTCGCCGAAAAATTCGATACGCACCGCGTAGGATTCATAGGATGGCCACAGCTCCACCACATCGCCGCGAACACGGAACTTGCTGCGGCTGAAATCGATGTCGTTGCGGTCGTACTGCAAATCCGCCAGCCGGCCCAGCAGTGTGTTTCGGTCAACCTCGTCGCCGAGGCGGAGGCTGATGACACTGGCCTTGTAATCTTCGGGTGAACCCAATCCGAAAATACAGGATACGCTGGCGACAATAATGACATCGTCCCGGCTCATCAGGCTGGTTGTGGTTGACAGCCGCAGGCGGTCCAGCTCATCATTGCGTGCGGCATCCTTTTCAATATAGATATCCCGCTGGGGAATATAGGCTTCCGGCTGATAATAATCGTAGTAACTGACGAAATACTCGACGGCGTTTTGCGGAAATAACTGGCGAAATTCCTCATAGAGCTGGGCGGCCAGGGTCTTGTTGTGGGAAATCACCAGCGCAGGGCGTTTGAGCTTCTCGATGACATGGGCCATCGTGAAGGTTTTTCCGCTGCCGGTGACGCCCAGCAGGGTTTGAAACGCGTTTCCCTGCTCAAGCCACCCGGCCAGCTTGTCAATCGCCTGGGGCTGATCCCCCTGCGGTTTAAACTCACTGATTATCTGGAAATCACTCATTCGTCTCGTCTATTTGTCCAAAAACGACTATTATAACAGGGTCTAATCAAAATGATACACCAATTCTTATCAGGAATATGGACAATATCGATGAAAGCGAATAAGAAAGATGGGTTTCTTGTGAGTGTTAAATAATTCACCTGCAAGACGTTATGGATGTCTTGGGGAGGGGCTGCACGCGGCATAGCCAAAAACAAAACCGGAGAGTTTCAAAAGAGAAGACTCTCCGGTTAGAAGAACAAGGCGAACGATTGGCTGTGTTGGTGTTTTATCTGAGCCAATCGTAATCTTAGCCATTATTTTGCAGGGTTGATTTCAGTCTGCTGGCCCGCCCTCACATACACCGGCCCGAGCAATCCCGACGGCAGCAGGGGATCATCCTTGGTCCAGTGCTTCCATGTGGTAAAGGTCAGTCGCTGTGGGACTGGACGCGGTTTACCTTCAACGAACCAGTCAGGCCAGGCCTTCAGCGGCTTGCCTTTCCACTGGCAATCGTCCGGATATTGCTCGTCACCGATGAGCCGATTGACCCACAGGTTGGTCACGCGGATTTCCAGCGTGTTGTCGCCGGCTTTGGCCGCATCGGTGATATCCACGCGATACGGATTGCACCACAGTACGCCGAGGTTATGCCCGTTGACAATGACTTCAGCCATGATGCAGACTTCGCCGAGGTCCAGCCGAATGCGGTCTGCCGAGGTGACAAAATCAGAAGGCAGATTCAGTGTTGTCCGATAGGTCGCAGTGCCGGAGTAGTATTTCACGCCCGGGTCTGTATGCTGTGTCCACGAAATCAGTGTGGGCAGTTCAATTTTAGCCGGAGCGTTCCAGCCGGGGGTAAATTCCACCGTCCAGGGCCGGTCTAACATAATCGGCTTGGGCAGCGTATCTACGGTTACGGTCTTTTGGGTTCCGATGGAGGTCTGCAGGACATACCGGCCGTTATCCCATGCCACCATATCCACGGTCTTATTCTGCGCAGTCAATTCGGGCATCCACGCCGCTGGCTGCCAGTGCTGCGGCGGCAATACCACTTCGCTGTTTTCACTGACATTAATTGCGCCGGGTTGGCCGTTGAGGGTGTATCTGACCAGCATCCGTTTGGGCACCATATAGGCGGGGTCTTTGCCCGCAAAGTCATTGGTCGCCCGGATTTTCAGAACATTATCTTTCACAGCAGCCGCAGTCTTGGCGGTCACATCAATGGCCTTGCGCTCCGGCAGCCATGTCTGGCCTTTGGGCAGGAGGCCGTAGCCGGCCATGAGAATCCGCAGAGGCCGACCGTCCGGACTTCCCGCCGGCGGCAGCACCAGCCGCTGATTTTCGCCGATCTCGGCCCGGGCAGTCTTGCCGTCGTATTCATATTCTACGTACAGTTTCTTGACAACATCCGGCACGGGGTCACCTGCCAGGCTATTGGAAGCCATTACATCCAGCCTGTTATCCTGTACGCGTTTGGTCAGCTCTGCGGTCACATCGACCATATCCTCTCCATCACAGCTAACCACGCCATAGAGCGCCTCAAGAATCTCCAGTTTCTGTACAGGTCTGGGCAGTAACTGGGCAATCGTAACCGGCGTATCCTGCTGTAATCCGGCCACGGTGATTTTGTCGCTGTTGACGGATTTGCGGAACACCACAAACACCGACCCCGCAGGCCCCAGCGGCAGGGTCACGCGGGTGCCCTGTGAATCAGCACGCCAGAGTCCGGCCGGAGTTATCTCGCCGGTGACCGGATTCCACAATTCGGGCTGCCTGCCGCTGACGCGGAAGAAGACCTCGGCCATGCGTGATGAATCATCCTGATGCGAGACAAAGTAAATATCGGCGTCTTTTGTTGTCCGATGAATAAAGGTGATGGGGGCTTTCGGGTCTGCAGCGATACAATCGGCTGCGACATCCATCTGCCGCAGCGTCTGCAGGGGCCTGCGTCCCCAGATGATGCGGCCTTTGCCAAAGGCCTTTTCGCCGGCGGTACCCTGGTTGGAAGGCCCCCAGACCTCGTCGGCGATTTGCTTGACAGTGCTGTCGCACTCTGGATAACCCGCCAGGCTGGGCGACAGTTCCGGCTTCGGAGCAAGCACGATCGCTCCATCGCGAACTATATCCCGAATCTTCTGTGCCAGCGCGGGCGTCATAAAGCGGGTCTGCGGCAAGACCAGCAGACGATAACGCATTCCATCCGGCAGGGCGATCATGCCCTTGTCCACGGTCAGCTTGTCAATCAAATCCGTGCCGCACATATCAAAATCATACCCGGCTGCCCGCAGTTCGCTATCATCAACCGAACCGTTGGGTGCCGCTTCGCCGACAAAAAACAGTACATCCGCCGCAAAATGCCCCTGCTGCAGCAGGAACTGCGACCGACCAATATATCGCATCCACGCCTTGCCCGGTTCCCACCAGGTGTTGGTTCGTTCAAAATGTGTTCCCCATTGTCCCATGGTCATCCCCGGCAGCACATTCAGCCACGGCTGATGCGCGTAGCGGTGAAAGATATAGCGGTTGATGCCCATGCACCAGACCTTATCGCCCAGCATCTTCATTGAGCCGGGATAATTCTGCCAGCGTCCCTGGTCGGGAGCCGAGGTAAATGATTCCGCCCCGACATAGGTCATGCCGTGGGTATGGGCTACCGATGCCGCCAGTTTCAGCGTATGATTCATCCCGCCGCCGATCCAGAACTCGCCCATGACGATATCGGCCTTGGCGCCGACGGCCGCGCATTCAAACGGGCCATCATACGGTTCGACCGAGCACAGTAAGCCGCGTTCGTGGCACTTGTCGACGAAATAGCCATAATAGTTGTCCGCAAACAAATCGGAAAACGTCCGCCGGTAATCCCACAAAAACCGTTCCGTAACGGCACTGCTGGCCACAACCCGTCCGGTCAGCGTCGGCAGGAACTGCATTAAATCATATCCGCGCCGCTGCTGGAATTCGGCCCGCATCTTCGGTGTCCAGTTGTTGGGTCCGACTTCATAGCTGTCAATCAGCACGTTATTGAGTACCTTGCCCGCAAGGGATCCGAGTTTATCCAGAACCGGCTGCACACCCTTGTTCCAGTGCACATCCAGTGCCTCGCGGCTGAGCTTGTCGCATTCCAGACCCAGGCCCGATGTTGGGGCGGGGTGATTGGTCTTGCCGGTGGTGGTATGGCCGATGCGAAGTATCGTCCATGAACCGCTGGGAGCTTTCCAGTTTAATTGACCTGAAGCATCCATTTTATCCGTTAAATTCAGAATGCTGTCTTTGGCAATCACGGCATCTGACGGAATTTCTTCGATTTCCGGCTGAAGTCCATACGGACTGTCAAATCCTGCTTTCGCCCCGGCGTTTTTAATCCGGAAAGACTTGTTTGCGGGAGTGGGAAACGCCAGTACCGCAATATCGCGATAGAAATTCAGTTTGGCCTGCGGCTGTGCCAGTTTGATTGTTCCGGTTTCCGGCGTGACTTCCATTTCCGTCCAGACCACTCGCTGCATCGACAACTCGGGAGTAATCCACGGCCCGCCGCTGCTGGACCACCCCGCACAGTTATGGAAACACAGCTCAATACCGACCCGCTGGGCCTCCTTGACCGCATGATGGACCATGTCCAGCCATTCCGGACTGAGATACATAATCTTCCCGGTCGGGATATCCACGCTGCCCTCGTCGCCGACATTGAAAATCTGAGCGCCGCCCAGGCCGGCCCGCGCCATGGCCTCAATATCCGCGGTAATACCCTCGCGGGTAATATTGCCGTTCATCCAGTGCCACCACGTATGCGGCCGGGCCTTGACAGGCGGGACGTCAAAACCCTGTTCGAGAGCATCGGCCCCCATACTCCAGCCGCATAACATTCCGATACACAACAACCCCCACAAAAGCCTCAGTTTCATGATAAATCTCCTTAAATGGTGTATTTTCGTGTGATTATTTCCAATCGCATGGTCATTCGATAGACGTGTTCCGTCCGAGGCGCAGCAACACCCGCCTGCGACAGATTTTGTTGCCATCCATGCAGTAAAATCAGTCCTGTTAATTTGAAGCTCATTTTTCGCATGATTCTTCTATATAATTCTTATTTTACCGATTTGACAACCTGTTTTTTTAAATATACTGGATAGGTAAACTTTCGCACATTTTCATAACGTATTAAGCGGCGGAAGCCAGTGCTTCCA
>CAZVYY010000010.1:0-110699 GCA_964630775.1 uncultured Pirellulales bacterium
GTTCATCGGCAAACAGCTTCACATCTCTTGAGCAAATTTAGCGCTGTCATATTAAGAAAATGTATGTTTTCAGGTGTTTTTTCGACATAACATCAGGATTGCACCACACAACAAAATCGTCGCAGGCCCTTCCGACAACGACCAGAACAGCGGCATCGCAATCACAAAATCATATACTGCCAGACACACCGAAGCCGCCAGGCTCAGCCAGGTCAACGCTCGCAGCAGCTCCAGATATCGCGGGATATCCCGAGCGATAAAGACCAGAACAAAACCCAGAAGGACATAAAGGCCGGACAAACTCCGGGTGAGATACGCCATCAACGGCGTAAACGGCAGTTCCCCCAGCCCAATCATTTTATGGATCGCCTGCATCCAGGAAAATGGACAAAAAACAAAGACAATCGCCGCCATCATCACGCCTCCCGTGATGTGCAGCAGCATCTTCAGCATTTTCTCATCACGCATCGCCTGTCCCTGCCATGGCAATCCACCTGTTTTATTAGCATTTTGACTGCATGAGGGGCATTATAACACGATTTTCACCGGTTTTGACTAAATTTTTTTTCGTTTTTATTGATACTAATGTTACAACATATATACAAATTGATACCACATCTATATATTAATAATATTTATAATGAATTTTTTCACAATTACTATTGACTCAATTAATATATGCTTGTAATATATCGATATAATTTTACTGATGTGAACAATTACCTGTCAGATTGTTACTCAGAGACGTTTCACTATATACTATATTCAGGAGAAAGTACAATGACTACTCAGACAAACAAAGAACAGACAGCGGTTATCGACAATACACCAACTCCGGCTGCGGTATTAGATACTCTAATTCAAAAGGTCAAAAACGCCCAGCGGCTCTATTCGAGCTATACCCAGAAACAGGTGGACGAAATCTTCCGTGCCGCAGCCATGGCAGCCAACTCCAAACGCATTGAGCTGGCCAAACTGGCCGCCCAGGAAACCCGCATGGGCATCGCCGAGGATAAGGTTATTAAAAACCATTTCGCATCCGAATTTGTCTTTAATAAATTCAAAAACACCCCTACCTGCGGCATCATCGAAGACGATGAAACCTTCGGCATCAAGAAGATCGCCGAGCCGGTCGGGATTCTGGCAGGGATCATCCCCACGACCAATCCCACCTCGACAGCCATTTTCAAGGCCCTGCTGGCCCTGAAGACCCGCAACGGCATCATCTTCTCGCCGCACCCCCGTGCCAAACAGTGCACCATTGAAGCGGCCAAAGTCGTCCTCCAGGCGGCGGTCGAGGCCGGCGCTCCGCAGGACATCATCGGATGGATCGAGATGCCCACCGTGGAATTGAGCAATCAGTTGATGACCCATCCGCTGGTCAATATGATTCTGGCCACCGGCGGCCCCGGAATGGTTCGGGCGGCCTACTCTTCCGGCAAACCCGCCGTGGGTGTGGGAGCCGGTAACACCCCCGCCGTCATCGACGAAACCGCCGACATCCAGATGGCCGTCAACTCCATCCTGCTCAGCAAAACCTTCGACAACGGCATGATTTGTGCCTCCGAACAATCAGTCGTCGTGGTGGAAGGCGTTTATGACCAGGTCCGCAGCGAATTCCTGCGTCGCGGCTCCTATATCGTCAAAGGCAAGGAAAAAACCGCCCTCGGCCAGACCATCGTCAAGGACGGCAAGCTGAATTCGGCCATCGTTGGACAATCCGCACACAAAATCGCCCAGATGGCGGGCTTTGTCGTGCCGGAAGAAACGAAGATTCTGATTGCCGAAGTCGAAACCGTCGGCGTGACCGAACCGTTCAGCTTCGAAAAACTCTCGCCGGTGCTGGCGATGTATCGCGTCCCTGCATTTGATGACGCCGTCAAGGTCGCTGCCAAACTCGTTGAGTTCGGCGGCATGGGCCACACTGCCGTGCTTTATACCGATGAGGCCAATGACAACCGCATCGAGGTCTTCGGCCGACACCTGTCCACCGCCCGCGTCCTGATTAATCAGCCCTCCAGCCACGGCGCCATCGGCGATATCTACAATTTCCGCCTCGAACCGTCGCTGACACTCGGCTGCGGAAGCTGGGGCGGAAACAGCATCTCCGAAAACGTCGGCGTCAAGCACCTGCTCAACATCAAAACCGTCTCCGAGCGGCGCGAAAATATGCTGTGGTTCCGCGTCCCCCCGAAAGTGTATTTCAAACGCGGCTGTCTGCCAATAGCCCTGTCGGATCTGGCGGGCAGGAAAAAGGCCTTCATCGTCACCGACAAGCCCCTGTTTGAACTGGGCATGACAGACAAAGTCACCCAGATACTCGAACAGATGGGCATCGAAAGCGATATCTTCTACGAAGTCAAGCCCGACCCGGACCTGACCACCATCCGTAAGGGTGTCCAGCAGATGAATGTCTTCGGCCCGGATGTGATTATCGCGCTGGGCGGCGGAAGCCCCATGGATGCGGCCAAGATCATGTGGCTGCAATACGAACACCCCGCGGTGGAGTTTGATGACCTCGCCATGCGGTTCATGGACATTCGCAAACGCGTGTATCAGTTCCCCAAACTCGGCCAGAAGGCGATTCTCGTAGCGATTCCCACCACCTCCGGTACCGGCAGCGAAGTCACGCCGTTTGCGGTGGTTACCGACGACCAGACCGGCCGGAAGTATCCGATTGCTGACTACGAACTGACACCCAACATGGCGATTGTCGATGCCGAGCTGGTGATGAGTATGCCCAAGACCCTGACCGCCTATTCCGGCATCGATGCGATGACCCACGCCATTGAGGCAATTGCCGCGGTAACGGCCACCGACTACACCAACAGCCTGGCACTGGAATCCATCCGCATCCTGATGAAATATCTGCCACGAGCCTACAAAAACGGCGCCAGGGATGAACTGGCCCGCGAAAAAGTGCATAACGCCGCGACGATGGCGGGGATGGCCTTCGCCAATGCCTTCCTCGGCCTGTGCCACTCGATGGCTCACAAGCTGGGCGCAATGTTCCACCTGCCGCACGGCCTGGCCAATGCCCTGCTGATTAATGAGGTCATTCGCTACAACGCCACCGACGCGCCGCGCAAGCAGACGGCCTTCCCGCAGTACGAATATCCCAACGCCAAGGCCCGCTACGCCCGCATCGCCCGGTATCTGGAACTGCCCGGCACCAATGACGACCAGCTTGTCGAAAGCCTGATCGGAGCCATCAACAAGCTCAAATATGAACTGGACATCCCGGCCTGCATCAAGAACGCCGGCGTGGACGAAAAGGCCTTCATGGGCAGCCTCGACGAGCTTAGCGAAATGGCCTTTGACGACCAGTGCACCGGGGCCAACCCGCGATATCCCTTATTCGGCGAGATTAAACAAGTGTATATTCAGGCGTTCAATCCTCCGAAACGCTAAACCCTTTGGCTCTCGCCGATTTTCTATAGAATGGCCGGGCTTTGTGTCCGGCCTTTTTTATTTTACGACATCACGGCTCGATGCTATACTGGCCGCAATGATGAACAGCTATACCGCACAACAGATTATCGACCACTTTGGCATGCAGCCGCTCGGGCAGGAAGGCGGCTGGTTCGTGGAGACCTATCGGGCCGCCGAGAAAATCGCCCGTTCCGGCCTGGACAGCCGCTACCCCGGCGACCGCTGCCACTGCACGGACATTCTGTACCTCCTGACGCCAGAGTCGTGTTCGAAGATGCACCGCGTCCGCAGCGACGAAATATTCCACTATCATCTCGGTGATCCGGCCCGGATGCTGTGGCTGTGTCCGGATGGAGGCAGCCGCGAAATCATCATCGGCCCCGACATCCTGCACGGCCAGCAGGTCCAGGTCATCGTCCCCCGCGGCACATGGCAGGGAGCACGGCTCATCGACGCCGGCCGATGGTGCCTGATGAGCTGCACCGTCGCCCCCGGATTCGAATACGAAGACTATGAACACGGCAGCCGGGACAACTTAATCACCCGCTGGCCCCAGCGAAAAAATGACATACTGCAACTCACATAAAAACCCGGCAAAAGCATACCTATGGAACATAACAAACCCCAATTTGATATTCACAAAACCCGACGACGACTGTTAATCCGGGCGGGTCTGTTCTACGTTATCCTGGCAGTGCTTCTGTTTGTGCCTGCCGGAACCTTTCACTACTGGCAGGGGTGGCTTTACTATGGTTTCATTTCCATCCCATCCATGGCTACACTGATGTATTTATGGAAACATGACCCCGCCCTGCTGTCGCGACGCGCCCGAAAACGCGAAAAACAAAAAATCCAGCAATGGATCGTCCGGCTGATGAGTCTTCTATTTTTTGCAGGCCTTATGATGGCCGGCCTGGACCATCGCTACCATTGGTCGGCTGTCCCCGCGGCCTTTGTTTTTGCGGCAGATGTGTTTATCTTCCTGGGCTATATGCTGATCTTTTTCGTCTTCCGGGAAAACACCTATGCCTCACGCATCATCGAAGTCGAACAGGGCCAGCAGGTTATCTCCACAGGCCCCTATGCCCTCGTTCGCCACCCGATGTATCTGGGCGCCATCGTATTTTATCTGTTTACCCCGCTGGCACTCGGCTCTTTCTGGGCGTTAATCCCGTTTGCCTTCCTGCCCCCGTTGATTGTGTTCAGGCTCCTGCGGGAAGAAATCCTGCTGCGTGACCAGTTGCCGGGCTATCAGGACTACTGCCAAAAAACGCGTTACAGACTGGTGCCATATATCTGGTAAGCTTCATAGGGGTTGCTATTGACTTAATAACTCATCGACTTGATTCAACAGAATCGGCACATCCTTCTGCAAAACACCCCAGACCGTCTCATTCTGGATAGCATAATACCCATGCACAAGAATATTGCGGAAATCTACGATTCTTCGGGTTTGGGGGATATGCTCTTCCAGCGATGGATCTTTTCGGAAAGCCTGGCTGATTGCCTCGTCAATAATCATCAGCTTTCATTCTACAGCAGATCGGAGAAAATCGCTTGCACAATAATCGTCCAGTGTTTTGTCTTTCAGAAACTCCTGCAGCGCCTTGCATGCAGTTTGAATATCGTAAAGAAATTTTTTCAATTCAGGCCGCATACAACTCCACCCGGGTTTGATTAATGCTTTCCATCAGATAGGGATTACTGACGGCCTTGATTTCCAGCAAATCCACCGGCCTTTCGAACAATCGCCGCAATTCATTCAGCAGGTCAAAGTAGGCGTCAGAATGCTGGATCGGCGACATCGGCAAAAATTCCACCAGAAAATCGAGGTCGCTATGTTCAGTGAATCGTCCCGCGTCGGCCCCCGAGCCAAACACCTCAAGCCGCCGGACACCGTACTGCCGACACAACCGACCCATCCGCTCTTTATTGTCGTCGATAATCTTCACCATAATATACTAATCCTACTTGAAATTTTCCGGTTCGTCGCGGCTAAATACAGCAGCTTCAACCACGTGCTTCTTTTGCTCGCGGAATAATCATACCCGTTGGGTATAACTCCGATTTTGTCTTCAGTATATCGCCTAATCGACAAAACGTCAAGAGACCGCCTTACTCTCCTTCCATCTGCTCTTGAATCTCGCCCAGCAGGTTAATCGCCTCAATCGGCGTCAGGCGGTTGACGTCAATTTCCCTCAGCTTATCCAGCACGGTCTTGTGTTTGCGGATAAACAGCAGGTCCTCATCGGCGGCGGTCTTGTGCTTGGCTAATTGGGTGCCGTGGGCCTCCTGTGTAAAGGTGCTTTCCAGATCGGCCAGAATCTCGGTGCTGCGTTTGATAATATCCTTCGGCAGCCCGGCAAGCTTGGCCACGTGAATCCCGTAGCTCTTATCCGCCCCGCCGGGGATGATTTTATGCAGAAAGACCACTTCACCGGCCCACTCCCGCACGGCCACGTTATAATTGCGTACATTGGCCAGCAGTTCCGCCAATGCCGTCAGTTCATGATAATGCGTGGCAAACAGCGTCCGGCACTTGATCTTGTTGGCAATGTATTCGGTAATCGCCCACGCCAGACTCAGGCCATCGTGCGTACTGGTGCCGCGTCCCACCTCATCCAGAATCACCAGCGATCGGTCGGTGGCGTTATTGAGGATATTGGCCGTCTCGGTCATCTCGACCATGAAGGTACTCTGTCCGCGGGCCAGTTCATCGGCCGCCCCCACACGCGTGAAAATTCGATCCACAATACCAATGGTCGCTTCAGCCGCCGGGATAAACGACCCCGTCTGGGCCAGCAGCGTCAGCAGCGCCGTCTGGCGGATATAGGTGCTTTTGCCCGCCATGTTCGGCCCGGTGATAATCATCGCATCCGCCCCATCGACGCCAAGCTGGACATCATTGGGCACGAACTCCGCCCCCAGCATCTGCGCCAGCACCGGATGCTTGCCATCGCGAATCACCAGTTCCCGTCCCTCGGTCATCGTCGGACGAATCCAGCGATTCTGCCGGGCCAGGTACGCCAGCGCCGCCAGGCAATCCGCCTGAGCAATGACCTGTGCCAGAGCCTGAAGCCGCCCGGTAAAGCCCGCTGCCTGCGTCCGAAGCTGCTCAAACAGCCGGACTTCCAAATCGAGCGCCTTTTCCGCAGCCCCCAGTGCCTCGTTTTCGTATTCCTTGAGCCGTTCGGTAATATACCGCTCGGCGTTTTTGACCGTCTGCTTACGGACATAATCAACCGGCGCCTTGTCGGCCTGCGAATGATTAATTTCAATATAATAGCCAAAGACCTTGTTGAAGCCGACCTTCAGATTGGCAATGCCCGTCCGTTCGATTTCCTGCTGCTGATACTGAGCCAGCCAGCTTTGCCCATCGCGCGAGATCGACCGATACTTGTCCAGCCGCTCATCGAACCCATCGCGAATCACGCCCCCATCCCGCAGATGCGCCGGCGGTTCCGGCTCAATCGCCCGCTCCAAAAGATCCGCCAATTCGTCCATACTGTCGCAGCCGCCGGCAAGCGTCCCCAGCAATTCCGACCGGCACCCGGCCAATCGCTGTCGCAGCGTCGGTATCGTCCGCAGGGTCGCCGCCAGCGCCACCATATCCCGCGGCGCCGCCCGGCCCGTCGTAATACGGGCAACAATTCGTTCCAGATCAAAAATCCCCTTCAACTGCCCCCGCAAGTCCGCACAGACCTGATCCTCTTCGACCAGCTCCCCGATAGCCTCCTGCCGGCGGACAATCGCCGCCACATCGCACAGCGGCATGCAAATCCAGTACCGCATCAGCCGCGACCCCATCCCCGTCAGCGTCTTGTCGATGCAGTCCAACAGTGTCCCTTTGGCCGCCTCGCTCCGCATTGTCCGCAGCACCTCCAGCGACCGCAGCGTCGTCTGGTCAATCTGCAGATACGTTGTGCGGGTCATCTTTTTCAGCGACTGGATATGCCCCAGCGAAACCTTCTGCGTTTCGTCGAGATATTCCAGAATGGCCCCCGCCGCCGCAACGCCTTCAAAATCATCGGCAATCCCGAATCCCTCCAGCGTCGAAACACCGAAATGCTTGAGCAGTTTCTGCCGGGCGCCATACGGATCAAAATACCAGCCCGGCCGCTCGCTGACAATCGCCCCGGAAAGCTGGCGAATCTGCTCGGCCAGCTTTTTCTGCTCACCCGCAAACAGTTCCGCCCGCCGCTCAGCCAGCAGCACTTCCCGCACCCCCAGCCGAATCAACTCATCCACCACCTGCGAATCCCGCATCGACTGGATAAAGAAATGCCCCGTCGAGATATCCACCCAGCTTATGACCGCCTCTTTTCGCCCCAGATACACCGCGGCCAGAAAATTATCCTCCCGTTCGTTGAGCAGCATATCATCGGTCAGCGTCCCGGGCGTCACAATCCGCACCACATCCCGCTTGACCACCCCCTTGGCCTGTTTGGGGTCTTCAATCTGCTCGCAGACGGCCACCTTATACCCGGCCAGAATCATCTTCTTGAGATAGCCGTCCACCGCATGAAACGGCAGCCCCGCCAGCGGCACCGGGTTGTCGCTGCCCTTGTTCCGGCTGGTCAGCACCAGCCCCAGCACACGCGAACACGTCTCGGCATCCTCATAAAACGTCTCATAGAAATCCCCCATCCGGAAAAACAGGATGGCATCGGGATATTTCTTCTTGAATTCAAAATATTGCCGCATCGCCGGCGTCAGGTTGTTCGGATCCATCGTCATGGCGGCAAATTATACCACCCCCGCGGATTTTCTCAACTCTGTACCCCAGATTTGGCAAAATTCTATCCGCTTATCCTTTTTTTAGGGAAACGTCCTTTACAAATCCCTGTAAAATCCCTATAATCATGTTTGTTTTAGGGATTTTTTTATGGTCAATATCGACGAACATATTGCTTACTGGAAAACAGGGGCTGTCGAAGATCTCGACGTTGCCCAACAGTTAGTCCACAGCGACAAAACGCGTCATGGATTGTTTTTTGCCCACTTGGCCATTGAAAAAATTTTGAAAGCTCATATCTGTAAAACAACCCGGCAAATCGCCCCCAAAATTCATAATCTCGTCAGATTGGCGGAGTACGCCGATCTAAAATTAGAGAATGACCGGCGGGATTTGCTGGCGGAAATGAACGAGTTTAACCTGGAAGGCAGGTACCCAACATCTTCACCTCCAATTTCGCCTTCAAACGCAAAAGAGTACATGGAAAGAATAAAAGAGGTTTACCAATGGCTGACGCAGCAATTATAACCAGTATCCAGCGCTATCTGCACAGCCTTGCGGACGCAGGCATTCCTGTGAACTTTGGTGTCCTGTTCGGTTCGTATGCTGTGGGGGGAGCCACCAGGGACAGTGATATTGATTTGATCGTTGTTTCTTCGTTGTTTGATAATATGAAAGACCGACAGTGGGTGCATAAATTATGGCACGTCGCCGCACGCACAGACAGCCGGATCGAACCCATTCCCTGCGGACAAATTCAGTGGCTGACGGATGGAGGAACGCCGATTATCGCCATCGCACAAAAAGAAGGCGTCAAAATACATCTTTCTTGATGAGCAATTTGAAAAGCTATCCAAACCGAAAATAGGATAATCCATCTTCTTCTAATCCGGCCACGAACCAAACACTAAATTCTTTTTTGCCTTTTGACTTTTACCTTTTGAATCTTCTTCTTATTCCTTCGTCCAGATTCGTGTGTTCAGATTCAGCTCATCCACAATCGCCAGACCAAACCGAAGCTGGTCATAATACTCCTTGACGGATTCAAAGCCCGCCGCGGATGAAAAGGTCTTGGGCTCAAACAGGTTGGTCTCCAGCGGAATCGCCACATACACCTTCGAACCGACAAACGACAGGTACAGCCCGTTTCGCAGCCGCCGCCGGAACTCCAGAATCCGCTCCATCAAAGCCGGCGACAGGATATACCGCGACTCCACCTGATCGGTGCCATAGACCACAAACTCCTTCTCGAACTCGACATCCTCCAGCCGAATCAGCTCATCTCGCGAAGGATTCCACGATTGCAGCGTCTGGCCGAACAATCCAAAGGCCTTCTGTGCCGTATCCGGCAGGACCACCGTCCGCCCGCGAAAATGCTTGTTGAAATCGGCCGCGACAAACAGCCCCTTGAAAATCGTATGCCATTCCGTATGCCGGTTCTTGCCCGTCCCGGAGGTCGTCTTGTACTCGGCGTGAATCTCCGAAAACAAAATCTCCGTCTTATCCACCTTGCCCCGCACCAAATCCTCACTGTGATAACGGTCAATGGAATGCGTAAAAAGTCTCGAACCCGTAAAAATCTCTTTGCTGATTCCCCCTTCGGGCCAATACTCCAACCCCGGCCCAGCAAAGGTAATCAGCTTATGGATAATCAGTGATTTATACCTTGTTTTGTAATTCTTATTGGCAGCAGAAAAGGCCCCCACCCCGATTGCAATACAAATCCCAGGAACAATAAGCAGCAGCACCCCGTTGTGGACACCCATTTGCGTGATTAACAATCCGCCCACTAATCCAACCACCCCGATAATCCCGGCAACGGTCATGGCTTTGGAAATCATCTTTTGGCGATCCTGCTCCATCGCCGCAAGAGATTGCTTCAGCTCCGACTCATAAAACTCCCGCACCTGTTCCAGTGTTTTCATCGCTCCAGCCCTTGTCTGCCTTAGAAGCCAATCGTTGGATTCTGACGTGCCTGCGCCTCAAACTCCAGCAGCCCCTTGCGATGGAAGCCGAACATCGAGGCGATAATATTGGTCGGGAACATATCGACGGAATTGTTGTAATCGGTCACCGCCGCATTAAACGCCCGGCGGGCCGCGGAAATCTGCTCTTCCAGCTCATTGAGCGTCCGCTGCAAATGCAGGAAATTCTCCCCCGCCTTTAATTGCGGATAATTCTCGACCGTCGCCCGCATGACTCCCACCAGCTTCGACACGGCGTTGTCATACTGCACCATCTCATCGGCGCTCATCTGACCGCCCATCGCCCGACTGCGGGCCGCTGTCACGTTCTCAAACAGCGACTTTTCGTGCTGGGCATACCCCTTGACCGTCTCTACCAGATTCGGCACCAGGTCCCACCGCTTTTTCAGCATCGCATCCATCGTACCGAAGATACTGGCCACCTGGTTGCGTTTGCCGACCAGACTGTTATACATCAGCACCGGGACCAGCACAATCAGCCCCAGAATCACTAATCCAAATAAAATCGGCATATCGGTCTCCTTTCTTTTCCTGAAAACAAGACTCTCCCAGAGCCAGACTTGTTCCAAAAACTACCTTTTCAGAGCAGATTCGTCAACAAAAAAAACACCCCATAAAAAGCCCCGGAATTGCCGCAAGGCTGTCTATTGTATAGTGGTGCGGAATCGGGTATAATTGCCGGCTATGAAAGAACGAATGACAATTAGGGATTTTATGGCGGCCAAGCAGCAGCATAAGCCGTTTTCGGCGGTAAGCTGCTACGATTACGCCACGGCCCGCCTCGTTGCGGCCGCAGGGGTAGAGATGATTCTGGTCGGCGACTCGGTCGCCCAGATGATGCTGGGGCACGATTCAACCCTGCCGGTAACGATGGACTTCATGGTCACGCTGACCGAGGCCGTCCGGCGGGCGGCCCCCCAGACCTACCTCGTGGCGGATATGCCGTTCTTGTCCTATCAGACCTGCATCGCCGATGCCGTCCGCAACGCCGGACGCTTCATCCAGCAGGCCGGCGCCCAGATCGTCAAACTGGAGGTCAAGCGCTCGCAGTTGGACATCGTCCGGGCCGTCAGCGACGCCGACATCCCCGTAATGGCTCACCTGGGCATCCGGCCGCAAAGCTCGGTGATGAAGGGCGCACTGCGGGCCGAAGGCACCACCGCCGAACAGGCCTATGAACTGATTACCCTCGCCGACGAGATGGTGCGGGCCGGGGCGTCCATGCTCCTGCTGGAAGGCACCGCCCGCGAAGTCGCCGCTATGGTCACCCAGCAAGTACCCGTTCCTGTGGTCAGTTGCGGCTCAGGACCCGATTGCGACGGGCAAATCCTGATTATTCACGACATCCTGGGCCTCAGCCAGCAGCCGCCGAAATTCGCCAAAGCCTTCGCCGCCCTGGCTCCCGCAATAAGCAAGGCCCTCGAAAAATACGCCCGGCAGGTCGCCGCAGGCCGATTCCCCGACGACGCCCACAGCTATCACATCAAACCCGGCCAATTGGACCTGCTCAAGACCATGCTGGCCGACAGCGGCGGCAAATAAGCTGCATAACCGACTATGACTGAAAACGCCAACACCCTGCATGCGGATCGCGCCCTCATCAGGCCTGTGATTCTGGTCGATGACTGGACTCTTCGCTATTACGGAAGCTGCGTCCGGCGAATCCTGGTCGGCCTGACCGGTTCAGCCTACGGGGCGGTACTGGTCGGACCGGAAGGCCAGGATACAAACAACGTACTCTATCCATCGGTGGAGTTTATCCGCTATCCCGAATTCCAGCTGAAATTACTCAATTTCAAAAACCGACAAATCCTGCTCGACAAACTGATCCGCTTTAAACCCACCCTCCTGCATGGTTTCTGGCCGGGCGATGGGCACCTGGCGCAATACCTCTGCCAGGAACTAAACATCCCGACCGTAACAACGCTGTTTGAATCGCCATCACGGACAGCCCTTGGCCAGATCCCCCGCAGCAGTGTACTGGCCGCATCCTCAGACCCCATCTACGGCAGCCTGATGACCGGACCCGTTCAGCCCGCCCGGGTCATCCATATCCCCCTCGGCACCTTCGTGGAGGATGACACCGCCTGTTTTGCCGTCCCGGACCAGATGCCCAGCATCGTCATCTGCGAATCGCTCAATCAGGTCCAGGATTTCGAGCCGATGCTCAATGCCGTCCGCCACCTCCTGGCCGATGGATTCGACCTGTCGGTGGGCATCATGGGCGAAGGCCCTGCCGAACGGCCCATTCGAAAACGCGTCCGGGAACTGGGCCTGACTGCAACCGTTACGATTGTCCCCCCGCTGCGTCCGGTTCGCCCCGTATTTCAGGGAATGGATATCTTTATTCATATCAAAGACCGCAAACGCTGCAACCTGGCCCTGATGGAAGCCATGAGTGTCGGCCTGGCCGTCGGCGGATGCATGGATACCATGACCGGCCTCCTCCAGCACGAAAAAACAGGCCTGGTCTTTGACCCCTCCGACCCGATGAGCATCTACGCCGGACTCAAGCACCTGCTGGCGTTCCCGGAACAGGCCCGCAGCCTCGCCGAACAGGCCCGCCTCTATCTGCGTGCCCGCCACAGCGTCAGCGGCATGGTCGAAGGCTACATCAAGGCCTATCGCATGGCCCTCCAGGCCGGACAATAGCCCCCTCTCGCGCGCATAAAAAAAGCGGAGCCATGCAGCCCCGCTTCACACGCTTTTGAGACGTCGGACTTATTTCTTTTTCAGGGTATTGATCAGCATGTCGATTTTGGAATTCAGTTCAGGCACTGCAGAACCTTGAAGAATATCCTTGGGACAGCCCTTGCCGTCGGTCTTCTTTTCGATATCATACAGCCCCCATATCGCCCACGTGCCGTAGCCGCCCTTGATCAGACAGCGGGTGCAGACCAGCATCTGCTGAACAACATGGACCTGGGCCTGTGCGGCTTTCTGATTGGGACCGACACCCTTGATGGTCTTGTTCTTGACGCCCTGGTCGTAAAATTTCAAAATGGAATCCATCTGTTCCAGAGGCGTCTGGACGGGATTAATCGCCTTGCCTTTGAGCTCCACGTCCACGGCGGGACGATCCACATCATCGCTGACAATCGTCAGCACGGCCTCTGCATCCCCTTCGACGGTGGGCGTATAAGCAATGTCCAGCTCAGCACTGGCACCCGCCGCGATCACCACAGGCAGCACAGGTGCCGCCACGAAGGCAAACTCGGCACTGCCGGCCCCGGCAAATTCCATCGACTGCACCACCAGGTCCGCATCACCGGTATTGGAAATCCGCAGCGTCCCGACCGCAGACTGCCCCAGGTCCAGTTGACCAAAATCAAGCGCCGAAGCTTCGACGGCGATGACGGGCTTGATGCCCGATCCGGTCAGCATAATCTGCGCGGCATCTACATGGTCTCCGCCAATCATCAGGACAGCCAGGGCCGCGCCGGTGGCAGCAGGCGTAAATACGACTTCAACAGGGATGCTGGCGCCGGGTTCGATCGTCGTAGGCAGTTGAGGCACTGAAGCACAGGCAAATTCAGCACTGCTGCCCTCGGCGAAGCCTATGGACTGTACAATCAGATTCGCGGTGCCCGTATTGGCCACAGAGACCGTCCGGGTTACCGATTCGGTGATCTTGACAGCGCCGAAGTCAATCGCTTCAGGCGCAACGACCATCTCAGGCTCGCTCAATATCCATCCGAGCTTGAGAGTCAGCTTAAAGGTGCCTTCCGCAAAACAATCCACCTTATACGCAAAGGGAGTGCCGTCGGCGTAAAAGCCCGACAGAACCTTGTTTTGAATAAACAATTCAGGCGTCCTCTCGGCCACAGGCACACCCGCTACGGCAAATCCATAGCCATACACCGTAACCGTTGCCTCAGGCAGGCCGTTATAACTGGTCGAGATGTACAGGGCGTCATCAATCTTGCCGCCGTAGATATTCAGCACCGCCCCGGAAGTGGAGAACACATCCCCCACATACAGAGCATTCTTGATATGAGCATTCTTGTACAGATTCACCGTGGCATCTTCAATCCACAGATAGCCGTTGACCACGCGGTCAATATCAACAACAGCCCCGCCGTAGTAGTATTCTCCGTACGCTGTGGTGTCCGCTTTGACCGCCGTACTCGTCAACAGGATAGCCGCGGCCGCGATGATCAGATGCACTTGCCTGGTTTTCATAAATCCCCCGAATTAAAGTTTCTTCTCTCGTAACACTTCTTCTCTATACAAAAAATATAAACTCAAAACAACCAAAAGGCAAACGACCGAAACAAGCCTGATAACTACAGCATTATCAGACCGTCTTGTAAAGAATTTATTAAGACACCCCAAACAGCCTTTTTCTACGTAAAAATACGTACAAAAATTTTTGAAAATTCCGACGGTTTCCGAAAGATTCATTATATTTTGATAAAGAAACAAGCGATTTGGACCGAAACGTCTGATAATATGAACCGTAAAGCCTTCACACTAATTGAGCTGATGATTGTGGTGTCGATTCTGGGCATCCTGGCCGCCATTGCGCTGCCCATGTTCCAGAACCAGTCGCAACTGGCTAAAGAATCCGCGGCCAAGGACATGCTCCGCAGCCTCCGCAGCCAGACCGAGCTGTTTAAGCTCGACCACAACGGCCTGACGCCAGGCTATTACTACAACCCCATCGGCGCCCTGACCAACGCCACCGCAGCCAAGGTCGTCGAACAGTTTACCTGCACCACCGACGTCAAGGGCGTCTCCTCCACCAATACCACCAAAACCGCGGTCTTTACCTGCGGACCTTATTTCATGAAAATGCCCGTCAATCCCTTTAACGACAAACGGGACGTCAAATTAGTCGCCGACTTTGCCGCCGAAGCCGACAAATCAACCGGCTGGCTGTTCAAACGCGAGACCTGCGAATTCAGACTCAACTGGACCGGCACCGACAGCCAGGGCGTCAACTACCTCGACTACTAACCCCCCTCACACCTGTATTCCTGTACACTTGTATTCTTGAGTTCTTAGGTTCTTGAGTTCTTGAGTTCCATTGTCTTATAATTTTTTAAATTATTTAAAAAATAAAAGCGACTTTTCCTCCCCATCCGACATAGATATAAGGCCTGCTCAGGAAGGACAGGCAGAAAGAATAAAGGAGCTATAATAGAGCTTTTATGGATTGTTTAACGCCCTACAGAAGGAGCAAAGGTGTTTTACAAAACAAACCCAAATTCAATATTCTTGCATACTTGTATCCATGTATTCTTGCATACTTGGTTTTTACCAAACGAACCCAATTTGCAGAAAGCGGTCAGCCCATTGGCCATTGACACCACGAGGGAAGATGGTATTGTGATATGCCGTCACCAACCTGAAATTTTTGGGCAAACCTTGCCTGTTTTGCCGATATATCAGGATTGCTTCGGGTACAGGTCTTGTTCTGCCTTTACCCGTCAGACAAAAAAACCAAACGAAGCCAATTTGGGGCTTCGAAAAACGGACTGAATGAACGTAATTAGATACAATGAAAGGAGTTACGCAATATGCTGAAACTGATCACCACGGCCTCATTGGCCCTGCTGGCAATCACTGCCCTCGTTGGATGCTCCAACCCTAAAGTCGATGACGCACATCTGATATTAACCCCCCAGGAGCAGACCATTGCCGAACAGGGTGTCCTGACCCCCGACGCCGGCGAAGTCGATGTCGTCGAACAAGTCGCCGCCGCACGCACCGGCTACCAGATGGCCCTGCAGGAAATGATCAGCTATTACCAGTCCACCGGCAACGAGATGAAACGCCGCTGGGCACAGAATGAACTCAAAACCCTGCGTCAGATGGCCCAGTACCGCTACCTCGTGCCCGGCGAATACGTCACCCAGGACATGAGCGCCACCGAGACCATCGAAGGTGCCGAAGCCCTCTACAAGCAGGCCCAGAAACTGTACCTCGAAGCCGGCGGTTACTTCATCATCACCGACTCGGCCAAGCTTCGCCAGTCGCTCCAGCTTTACAACCAGTTGATGAAGGAATTCCCCAACAGCACACGCATTGACGAAGCCGCCTTCCGCGCCGGACGCATCTATGAACACTTCAAGGATTATGAACTGGCCGCGGTCATGTACCAGCGATGCTTCCAGTGGAACGACAATACCAGCTTCCCCGCACGCTACCGTGCCGCGTATATCCTGGACCAGAAACTCAAGATGCGCAAAGAAGCCCTGGCGCTGTACAAGCTGGCCGTCCAGAAAGAGTCCCGCTATGAAGACAACACCGAATTCGCCCAGCGTCGGATAATCGAGCTGTCCAAGGCCGACCCCTCGTTGAAAGAAGCCGCCACGGACGTATTGAAGAAATAACCCCGTGACTTAACCGCAACATCAGGGCCTGGGCGTTTGTCTCAGGCCTTTTTTGTTGGCAGACCACGATGATTGAAACCTTACTGGATACACTTAGTCTTATATCAACCAGGAGCATCCTCGTCGCCGTCTCCGGCGGGGCCGACTCCGTGGCCCTGCTGCACCTGCTGCTGGCCCAGCAGCAGCTTGCGGCCCCCGCCCCCTTGCGGCTCGTCTGCGGCCATGTCAACCATCAGCTTCGCGGGGCCGAGTCCGACGCTGACCAGCACTTCGTCGAAGACCTCGCGGCCCGATATGGCCTGCCCATCCTGACCCAGCGTGTGGATGTCATGGGCTATGCCAAAACCAACCGGCTCTCGATAGAGACCGCCGGGCGGCACCTGCGTCTGGCGGCCCTTGAAGCAATGGCTCGACAGGCCGGCTGCCAGGCCATCGCCACAGGCCATCATAAAGACGACCTGGCAGAAACACTGCTCATGCGGCTGCTTCGCGGCACCGCCTTCAGCGGACTGGTCGGAATTCGCCCTGTCGCCCAGCGAAACGGCCTGCAATGGATACGCCCCCTGCTGGCAGCACGCCGCAGGGATATCACGGCCTATTGTATGGAACATCACCTGACCTGGCGCGAAGACCAAAGCAACGCAGACCTGGGCTTCCGCCGCAACTGGGTCCGGCATCGCCTCTTACCCTGCCTGCAGGAACAGACCTGCACAGATGTCGTCTCGAAGCTGGAGCAGTTGCACCGCTCGGCGGCGGCCATGCAATCCCGCATTGAGCAGAAAGCTGACCTGCTTTGGCATGAGGCTGTCACCACCTCAACTGATGAGGTCGTTTCCCTCTGGGCAAGGGCCATCACTGACAGCGGCCCCTTTGTCGGCGGAGAACTGCTGGGCAGAGTCTATGACCGACTCGGATGCGGCCGGCGGGATTTAACCGAAGCGCATTATCAGCAGGTCTTTGCCCTTGCCGCTCAGACCGCAGCACAGCAGATCGACCTGCCGGGAGGGTGCCGCCTTCGACGGCAAGGCGAGACGCTGCTGTTTACCTATCGAGACCGCCCGGAAACATCCTTACCCGCCGAGGGAATTGAGATACCGCAGGAGGGTCAGATTCCGTTTGGCCCATGGCTCATCGAGTCGCAATGCCTTGACCTTGTACCGGGGCAGTTGGAAGCCTTTAAGGCCGCCAGCGATCCAACCGTTCAATGGTTTGACATGGACCAACTGGCCTGGCCGCTGATTGCCCGGCCTCGCAGCAATGGGGACCGCTTTGTGCCGATGGGGCTGACCAGCCCCAAACGGGTCAGCCGGTTTTTGACCCATTCACAAACCGATGCCGCCTTGCGCAGGCAGGCCTTTGTCATTGCCGACCAGCAAGGGGTACTTTGGCTGGCACCTGTCCGCCGGGCGGGACAATGCAGGGTAACTGCCGACACCCGAAAGGTGATGGCGATTCGGGTCAGGAAGCGGATGCAATAAAGGATAACCATGCTCGACTTTTCGGTTTGCAGTTGCCAAAAAGCCCCTGGCCGGATACAATATCCCCCGTTCAGTCAGATCTCACCCATCCAAAATTCCAACGTTGTGGAACAAGAGCCCTTCGGGGACAGTCTTGATGATTGGCAGGTGAGGTCTGAAACCGTCAACTTAAGCCTGCAACCAAGGATATAGAATGCTTGTAATTATTGATTACGGCGTAGGTAACGTCCGCAGCGTGACCAATGCGTTTCGACACATTGGGGCCGATATTGTGGTCAGTTGCCGCACCGAAGACATCGAACAGGCCAGCGGGCTGATTCTGCCCGGGGTCGGTGCCAGCGGCTACGCAATGGAGCGGGTTGCTCCGATTGCCGAGCTGATTTGTCGGCAGGCCCGCACCGGCAAGCCCTTTCTGGGCATTTGTTTAGGCTATCAGATTCTGTTTGAGATGAGCTACGAGCTGGGTGAATACCAATGCCTCGGTCTGATCGGCGGCAGCGTCATCCCGATTCCGCCGGGCAGAACCATCCCGCACATGGGCTGGAACAAGGTGATTCCCGCCGCGGGGATGCGGCTGTTTGCCGGGATGGAACAGGGCAAGCATTTCGCTTTTGCCCATTCGTTCTATGCGAAGGTGGAAGACCCCGCCGCCAGTATTGCCACAACCGAATACGAAGGTCTGTCGCTGACAGCGGCCGTCGAGAAAGGCAACATCTTCGGCGTCCAGTTCCACCCCGAAAAGAGCGGCAATGACGGGCTGGCGGTGCTGCGGAATTTCGTTGGTATCTGTCAGGAGGCCAAGCAGCCATGCTGACCAAACGCATCATTCCCTGTCTGGATGTTAAAGATAATCGCGTCGTCAAAGGCGTCAATTTCGTAAACCTGCGGGATGCGGGCGACCCGGTGGAACTGGGCAGCCGCTACAGTGCCGAGGGCGCCGACGAACTGGTGTTTCTGGATATCACCGCCACGATTCGCTCACGCAAGACCATTGTCGAGCTGGTCGAGAAGGTGGCAGCCAATGTGTTCATTCCGTTTACCGTCGGCGGCGGCATCAGCAGTGCTGACCAGATTGGCCTGCTGCTGCGAAGCGGCGCGGATAAATGCTCCATCAATACCGCGGCGGTCAACAATCCCGATGTATTGCGGGAGTCGGCCGAGCGGTTCGGCGCCCAGTGCGTCGTGCTGGCCATCGATGCCCGCAAAGACCTCACCCGCAACGGCAAATGGGTCGTCTGTGTCAAGGCGGGCACGGAACGGACCGACATCGATGCGGTGGAATGGGCCGTGCGGGCGGAAAAACTCGGGGCCGGTGAAATCCTGCTGACCAGTATGGATGCCGACGGCACACAGGCGGGCTATGATATCGAACTGACCCGTGCGGTCGCCGAAGCGGTGCATATCCCGGTCATCGCCTCCGGCGGTGCAGGAACATTAGACAGCCTTTATGAGGTGCTGGACAAAGGCAAGGCCTCCGCGGTGCTGGCCGCCTCGATATTCCACTATGGCACCTACACCATCGACCAGACCAAGCAGTTTCTGGCCGGCAAAGGCGTCCCGGTGAGGCTCTGATTGACAGACGGATGAGCCATGGAACGATAAACGCAGCAGCGGTCCGCACGGCGGACCCAAGCACGTTGTTCATAGGCAAAGCCAAAGGAGCAGTCGTATGAACCAGATAACAACTCAATCCATCAGTGTTATCGACCCGGTCAACAAGGCCTTCGAAAAGACCAGGAAGATTCTGTTTTCGCCGTTTGATATCGGCAAGTGGTTTGCCCTGGGATTCTGTGCCTGGCTGGCGTTTCTGGGGGAAGGCGGAGGAGGAAACGGCGGAGGCGGTGATGGCGGAGGCAGACCGCAGATTCCCTCAAAACACGAAGTCCGGCATTTCTTTGAAGCCAATATGCACTGGATTCTTCCGCTGGCATTAACCATTACAGTCATCATTCTGGTCGTTACGCTGGGGCTTCTGTTTTTGCGATGCCGCGGCAAATTTATGTTTCTCAACGGTGTCGCCCGCAATACCGACCTGATTGTTCAGCCCTGGAAGGATTATGCCGCACAGGCCAACAGTCTGTTTCTGTTCAAACTGTGCGTAGGGCTGCTGTATATGGTCTGCATGATTCCGCTGGTCATTGGGTGGGTCGTTGTCCTTATCCCGATTGTCCACGCTCATGAAGCCGGGCAACTGCTGGCGGCGGCGATAGGGATGATTTGTCTGCTGGCTTCAGTGACAATTCTGGTCGGGATCGTATTCGGCATCATTTCCAAACTGACCGAGCATTTCGTGGTGCCGGTGATGTATATCCATCATCTGCGATGTATGGAAGCATGGAGGATGTTCTGGGGACTGCTCAAAGACAACCTCGGGCGGTTCTTTGTTTATCTGCTGTTTTATCTGGTCTTGTTTATCGGCTTCATGGCGATATTTGCCGCGCTGGGATTTGCGACCTGCTGCTGTTTCTGCTGTATTACGGCCATTCCTTATATCGGAACTGTTCTGCTGCTGCCGTTTTACGTTTTCCTTCGCTCGTATTCAGCCTTGTATCTGGCTCAGTACGGCCCGCAGTGGGATGTGTTTGCCGCATCAACCGTTGCTCCACAGGTGGTTCCGACCCCGGCCCCCGATATTGAACCGACGCTGTCATCACAACCGACACCTTCACCCGATTCGACTCCGCCGACGCCTCCGTCTAATCCGGACCCGGGATTTTATGATCCGAATCCTTGATAATCCATCGTATAACACCAGGAGTATGTGCCTCTGCTGAAACGCCATAAATACATTTTAATGTCGCTGGGGATATACTGGCCGGCCCTGTTTGTGCTGACCCATATCCCGGTACCGCAGATTGCCGGACAAAGCGGGATGTCGGACAAGACCATGCATCTGCTGGCGTACCTGATTCTGGTATTCTTTGTGTGGCTGGCCGTCAGTCCCTACGAAAAGGTCCGATGGAACAAACCCAAGACCTGGATTATTCTGGCTATTGTTGTCTGCTACGGTGCCTTTGACGAATGGCTCCAGAGCCGCATGGGACGCCAGATGGAACTGCTGGACCTGGTCAGCGATTTCAAAGGAGCGGCCATCGGGCTGGTGATTTTGTCGATATTGAGCTTCTGGCCGGCGCTGTTGGCGGTATCGGCTATTTTTATCTTTGCCATCACCAACCTGTCGCATCTGCTGGGGCTGTATCCGCAATACCATCTGAACACGGTGTTTCACCTGACGGCGTATTCGGCGGCCGCACTGATCTGGATTCAATACCTGGACCGCAAACCCGGGCTGGAACGGCATCGGCCTTTGTGGCCGCTGTGGGCGATCTGTCCGCCGCTGCTGCTGCTGGGTGCGGTTCTGGGCGGCAGTGTGTATTATGATAAACCCATCTGGTGGGTGGATGTTGCGACAGCCCTGTTCGGCATCGCCGCCAGTACGTTAATCAGTATTATAACCGTCCATCTGGCCCGTCGGCGCGGGCGGGCAAGCCGTCAATACGACAGCCAGTGAGCCGCCATGATGGTCAAGTCCGCCAGGTCAATCCTGCCGCTGCAATCGGCATCGACGGAAACGCGATAATATATTCCATCGTATTCCGAACTTAACCAACTGTATGACAGTGCAATCAAATCCCCGGAGTTGATGCCGTCGGGGCAGACAAAATCACCCCGGCGGGCATACTGCCAGCTTAGACGCGGATAGGCCAGCCCATCGACACACATCCGCCAGACATCGCTGGTGCCATAGAGCGTTTCGCCGACAAAATCCCAGCCTTCATAGGTTGCTGTCTGCTTTAATTGTGCTGCGGTTTGCGGGACGCCCAGGCCATTGTCCGGCCCGCCGCCGTCGCCGGCCTCAAGAAAATAACACTGATTTACCAGCATGGGAAAACAATAGCCGATGAATCCGCCAACATTGCTTCCGCCGCCGGTGACACGACAGACACTGTAGCAGTGTTTAATCTCAAAGAGCATGGAATCGCATTGGCCCACCAGCCCGCCGATATCCTGTGAGGTATTGGACGCATCAATACTCCCCGTGCAATAGCAGTTATTGATGAAGCTGAAATCAAACACCCCCACCAGACCGCCAATCTGGGCGGTATCCGCACCACAGGTCATCACGACGCGGGTATAGGAGCACAGGACCGCTGAACTGGAGACTCCCCCAATCAGTCCCCCTGCCTGGACATATCCCTGTCCCAGTGTCATCGTGCCTGACATCCAGCAGCCTTCCACTGTCGCGGCAAAACCTCGACCAATCAGGCCCCCCAAATACGATGAGGGGTAGTCTCCGCTGCTCAGCGAACCGGAAAAGCTGCAATTTTGAATGGTGGTTTGTTCAACATCCCCCAATAGCCCGCCAGCCAATCCCGCCGCGATTATCTGTCCGCGTACACTGCACTGGATTAACGTAGCGGACGACACCCGGCCGGCCAGTCCTCCGACATAAAAGGATACCGGGGCATAGATATCCACCGCCGACAGCTCGAGGTTGCGGATGACGGCGGAATTGCCGAGAACCCCGAATAAACCCAGAAAATCAAGACCTGCCTGGTCTGCTTCAAATGACAAATTGGAAATACCAAAGCCCCGACCATCAAAGGTGCCGGTGAACGGAATACCCTGATATTCCGGCTCATATATATCCATATCCGGAGCAATCAGCGCGGACTGAAAGACCTCGCCCGTCAGGTCAATATCGGCAGTCAGGATGAAATGACTGTCCAGCAGGTCTAAATCCGCGTTTATTGCCAGCAGTTGTTCCGGGGTACTGATTTGATACGGATCCTGGGGCGACCCTTTCCCCGGATTATCCACCCAATCATATCCATATACAGGAAAAGATAATACACCCCCGATCAGTACAATCCATATTGTACGTTTTGCATCAGGCATTCATCTGAACCCTCTCCAGGGATTTGTTATTCCTATATAATTACAAAAAACAGGCCATCGAAGTCAAAAGAAAAGCAGATTAAACCACTTATTTTTCACTATTCAGACTCAATATATCCATTTGCAATGTCACATTGATCTTTCTGAAAAACGGCTCTGGCAATCCCGTTGTTTAATGTTGTGCAATTTTTTTGCAGTCTGCATTGGAGCTTGACTTTGGATAAGTCGTGGATATAATAATGACGTGCCGGCGTTGTGGAAATCCGGCGATAAGGAATTTAAGTTATGGTAAGAACGGGACTTAGAAATCGTGATTGGGCATAGTGGAACAATTCGCTATGCAGCAGCGCAATGGTTGCGCCCGCGATTTTTGTATAATAATTGTCTTCAGGGAAGCGGCGGAATAGCCCCTGCGACAGGGAGGGCGTTGTAATGGCTGGATAGACGCAGCCAAGAAGAACGCCTGTCTGTTCGGCGGGGATATGATTATTCTGCAGCGATGAAAAGTGGCAGCCTGAAGGGTACCACTTTTTTTTATTTATGTATCGGCCGGTCAGAAATCCGCCGGTCGAAAATTCAGATTACTGGTCAAACAAGGAAAACGATACGATGAATCAGGAATTATTGCGAATTGTCGAGAACATCGCACGGGACAAAAACATCGACAAAGAGTCCATCTTCCAGGACCTTGAAGCGGCGATGATCTCTGCGGCCCGGAAGCACTTCAGTGCGCTTAAAGGTGCCGAAGTCGAGGTTGTGGTGCGTATCGACCGCAATAACGGTGAGATTGCCGCATGGAAAGATGACGCCCAGATTGACATTCGTCAATTGGGACGTATTCCCGCCCAGACGGCCAAGCAGGTGATGATTCAAAAGATTCGTCAGGACGAACGCGAGAGTATCTTTTCCGAATATGCCCAGCGAAAAGGGGAAATTATCACCGGGATTGCCGGTCGGTATGACGGCGGGGTTCTGGTGATTAATCTGAACAGCCGGGTCGAGGCGATTATGCCTAAATCCGAGCAGATTTCCGGAGAAACACATCATCCCGGCGACCGGATTCGCTGCATGATTCTGGATGTCCGGGAAACCAATAATCAGGTCAAGATTATCCTGTCGCGGACCCACCCGGAATTTATCCGCAGGCTGTTTGAGCAGGAAGTGCCGGAGGTAGCGGAAAATATCATTGAAATCAAGGCCCTGGCGCGTGAGGCGGGGTATCGGACGAAAATAGCGGTGGAATCCACCGACGACAAAGTGGACCCTGTGGGTGCCTGCGTGGGTATTCGCGGCAGCCGGATTCGCAATATTGTGGATGAACTGGGCGGCGAGAAGATTGACATTGTCAAGTGGAGCGATTCGTCGCAGGCGTTGATTGCCAATGCCCTGATGCCGGCCAAGGTCAGCGAGATTGCGATTTGCTTTGAGCTGGGCAAGGCAACGGTGGTGGTGACTGAGGACCAGTTGAGCCTGGCCATCGGCAAACACGGCCAGAACGTTCGCCTGGCGGCTCGTCTAACAGGGTGGGATATTGATATCCTGACACCGGAGGAATACAATCGCGAGGTGGAGCGTCTGGCGACGACGCTGAAGGATATTCCCGGCATGGATGACCGGTTTGTGGATAAATTGCTGGCGCTGGGGATTATTTCGGCGCTGGATCTGGAAGATGTCGGCACCGAGCCGTTGATTGCCGAACTGGGCATTGATCAGGACCGGGCCGGGCAGATTATTCAGGCGGCCGCCCAGGCGGCCAAGCAGGCCGCGGCCGAGGGCAAAGCGACGCAGGCGGAAAGCCTGATTAAAGAACAGCAAAAGAAGCGGTCTCGCAAGTAATTCGGACCGAAATCCGGACCAGGCAAGACGCACAGAATTGTTTTAGGAGATGTGGTTTGGCTAAGGCAGTAACACGTGTATATTTATTGGCCAAGGAACTGGGTGTTCCCAGCAAGGCCATCGTAGAAAAATGTCTGGCCGAAGGCATGGAGATGAAAACCGGCCACATGTCCCCCCTGACCGCCGGTCAGGCCGCGACGGTTCGTGAGTGGTTCAGCGAGGGATCACATACTACCGCAGTGGAAACCTCCAAGCCGGTCGATCTGGATAAGATTCGGGTCAAGCGTAAAAAAGGCGAGGGTCAGGAAGCGGGCGAGGCCGTCGGTGAAACTGCAACCCAGGTGATTACCGAGGAGCCGCCGGCGATTGAGTCAGAGCAGCCTGAGCCCGCTGCGGCTGCGGCGCCTGCAGAACCGGTGGCCGAGGAGCCGCCGGTGACCGTAGAAACCGCTGTGCCGGCTGTGGCGGAGACCGCTTTGCCGGTGACGGCAGAACCTGTCGCGCCGAGTGCGGTTGAGGAGGCTCCTGCTCAGCCCGCCGCCCCGATGGAACCCCCTGCGGCTGCCGCCGAAGTAATCGTTGAGCAGCCCGAAGCGGCTGTCAAACAGGATTTCCCGACGCCGGTGATGCATGTGCCGGTGATTCCCAAAGATATCAAGCCGGCCGGGCCGATGCTGCACAAACCGATGCCGGTGCAATTGTCCGGGCCGACGGTGGTACGTGTCGAGGCTGCCGATGAAGATGCCCTGCGTCCGCCCAAGAAAGGCAAGGCCGGACGTGAAGCCCGCGGACACGAGCGAGAAAAAGACAAACGCAAACCTGCCGGCAGCGGTGAGAAGCTGATGCTCGGCAAGGCCGAACCGCCGCCGCCTGCACTGGCCGGCGGAAAACCGAAAAAGACCAAGGACAAAGGCAAAAGAGGCGGCGATTTCGACGAAGAAGCCGGCGGCAAGGGCGGCTCCAAACGGATGCGTGCCAAGGATATCGAGGAACGTCAGGCTCGACTGGCTGCGGCCAGCGGCGAGTTTTCGCGTTTTCGTCCTTCGCGCCGCATCGAAACCCGGACCGCCGAAGAGCAGGCCGCCCAGGTCGAGCGTCCGGAAAAAGCCACGATCTCCGAGCCGATTACCGTTAAGGAACTGGCTTCGGCGCTGCGTGTCAAAATCGGCGATATCATTGCCCGGCTGATGAAACAGGGCGTGATGGTGACGGCCAACCAGGCGTTATCGACCGATACCGCAGAGTTGATTGCATTGGAATTCGGCACTGAACTGATTGTTCAGAAGAAACAGACTATTCTGGAGCAGATTCAGCAGCAGTTTGAACAGCGCGAACGCAAGCAGATGCAGAAACGTCCGCCGATTGTTACGATGCTGGGGCACGTGGACCACGGCAAAACCAGCCTGCTGGACCGGATTCGTCAGGCCGAAGTGGCCAAGGGCGAAGCCGGCGGGATCACCCAGCATATCGGCGCTTACCAGGCGGAATTGAACGGCAAGCGAGTTACGTTCCTCGATACGCCGGGCCACGAGGCGTTTACCGCCCTGCGTGCCCGCGGGGCCAACATGACCGATATTGTCGTTCTGGTCGTGGCTGCCGATGACGGCGTGATGCCGCAGACGATTGAAGCCATCCGGCACGCCAAGGCCGCCGGGGTGCAGATTATTGTGGCATTGAACAAAATCGACCTGCCGGGCACAGATATCCATCGGGTCTATGGGCAGTTGGCCGAACACGAACTGACTCCCACCGAATGGGGCGGCAATACGGAAATCGTCAAGACCAGCGCCACGACCGGTCAGGGTATCGAAGAATTAATCGAGCACCTGGACTATATCGCGGAACTGAAGGACTTCAAGGCCGACCCGACTCTGGACGGCACGGGCTGGATTATCGAAGCCAGGATGACCCAGAGCCAGGGTGCGGTCGCCACGCTGCTGATTCATGAAGGCAGCATTGAAAAAGGCGATATAGTCGTCTGCGGCAGTGCTTACGGGCGCATCCGCACACTGACCGACAGCCGCGGCCGCAGCGTCAAAAAGGCCGGCCCGGCGATGCCGGTGGAAATCTCCGGTCTGGATGAAGTGCCGCAGGCGGGCGACCGGTTCTACAAGCTCAATGATATTAACCAGGCCAAACAGGCCGCCGATGAGAACAAGCACCTGATGCGTGAGGAATCGCTGGCCAAACGCTCGCTGATTACGCTGGACAACCTGTTCAGCCAGATCGAGGCCGGCAATGTCAAGGAACTCAACCTGATTATCAAAGCCGACGTTCAGGGGTCCGTCGAGGTTCTGCAGAAATACCTGGGCGACCTGAGCACGCCGGAAGTGCGTGTGAAAATACTGCATGCCGCCGTTGGCGGCATCACCGAAGGCGATGTTATTCTGGCCGAAGCGTCGCGGGCGATTATCATCGGCTTTAACGCCGTGCCGGATGAACATGTCCGCCAGATTGCCGACAGCAAGGGTGTGGATATCCGCCTGTACAATATTATTTATCGGATTACCGAAGACCTCAGGGCCGCCATGGTCGGCATGCTGGAACCGGAAATCCAGGAAAAAACGCTGGGTCGGCTGGTGGTTCGCCAGACGTTCAAGGTCTCCAGTATCGGCACGATTGCCGGCTGCTATGTGACCAGCGGTCAGGTCAACCGTGACTCGAAACTGCGGCTGATTCGCAACAACATCGTCGTCAAGGACAAGTGCTCGATTGAATCGCTCAAGCATGTCAAGGACGATGTCAAAGAAGTCAAGATGGGCTTTGAATGCGGCGTCAAGATCGCCAATTTCGACGATATCAAGGTAGATGACGTCCTGGAAGCGTATGAAATGATCAAAGTGGCAAGGACGCTGTAAGCTCAGCAGATATACTATTATGGCAAATCGACGATTACAGAAAGTAGCCCGTGTAATCCGGGATTCGGTCAGCGAGACCATTCAGCAGCATTTGAGTGATCCTCGCCTGACCGGTTTTATCAGCATTACGGGAGTGAATGTGGCGCCGGACATGAAAACCGCCCTGGTCAGCCTGAGCATTCTGGCCGGCGACGATGAAGCCCGGCAAGCCTCGTTTCACGCCGTTCAGCGCGCCTCGGGGGTTATCCAGCGGTATCTGGGACAGGCACTGACCAGCCGGCATTGTCCGCATCTGCGGTTTGAGCTGGACAGCACGATGCAAAAAACGCTGCGCACGCTGGAACTGATTGAACAGGCCTCCCAGGAATACAGGGAAAAGGATAAGGAACACGACACGGATGATGAACTCAGCGACACCGATGACCAACACAATGGAAACGACGACAGAAACTAACGTATCCCCTGAGACTCAAGCGGAGACAGGGCTTATGAAAAACAGCAAAGAATACGGGATGAAAATCGACAAGTTTGTTCGCAGCGTCAAGAACGGCCAGAAAATCAAGCCCGCGGATTTTGACGACCCGCTGGATGCGCTGATCTTCGGCCTGATTAGCGAGCACACGACTGAAAAGCATGCCCGCAAGGTGTACAAGAACCTGCTGGCGCATTTTGTCGATTACAATGATCTGCGGGTCTGCCGGGTGGAGGAAATCCAGGAGATTCTGGAGGACTTTACGCCGGTTGGCGAACAGGTCTCCGAGAATCTGACCCGTCTGTTGACGGCGCTGTTCGACAAATACGACTCTCTGAGTCTCAAGGGCATTGACGAACAGGGCAAGCGTCAGGCAAAAAAGGAACTGGAGGAACTGGGTGGAACATCGCGTTTTGCCGTGAATTACTGCTTTTTGGCGGCGTTTGGCGGTCATGCCGTGCCGCTGAACGAGGCGATGCTGAATTATCTTCGCAGCGAAGAGCTTGTGGACCCGCAGGCCGCGCCGGAGGAAATCGAAGGATTTCTTGAACGACATATTCCGGCCTCCGCAGGATGGGAGTTCTATGAACTGCTGCGGATGGCCACGGAAGGCGGCCTGAAAAAAGGCACTCCCCCCGCCGCCAAGACCGAGAAAAAGAAAGCTCCGGCGAAAAAGAAAAAATAGAACACGCACCGCCCCGCCCGGCACTGCCGAGGTGATTTGCGGTGCATCAGAGAAAGGATAGACCCTTGTCAGATCGTATATTAAAGCTGGGCATTCCCAAGGGAAGCCTGGAAAAAGCAACCTTTGAATTGTTTGAAAAGGCCGGCTTCAGCATCAGCGGGGCCGACCGCAGCTATTTTCCCAAAATCGATGACCCGGAAATCTCGCTGATTCTGCTGCGGGCGCAGGAGATGAGCCGTTATGTGGAAGACGGGGTGCTGGATGCCGGGTTCACCGGGTACGACTGGATCATCGAGAACAATTCCAATGTGCATGAAGTCTGTGAACTGCTGTACAGCAAGGCAACGTCCAACCCCACACGCTGGGTGCTGGCGGTGCCGAATGAGTCTGCCATTCAAAAACCCGAAGACCTCGACGGCGGCCTGATTGCCACCGAACTGGTCGGCGCCACCCGCCGTTATTTCGAGCAGAAAAAAGTCAACGTCAAGGTCGAGTTTTCCTGGGGAGCGACCGAAGTCAAGGCGAGGCTGGTCAGCGGCATCGTTGAGCTGACCGAGACCGGCTCGTCATTGAAGGCCAACAACCTGAAAATCATCGATACGATCCTGACGTCGACGACCCGCTTCATTGCCAACCACACCGCCTGGCAGGACCCGTTCAAACGGCAGAAAATCGAAAGCCTGCAGATTCTGCTGCAGGGCGCCATCAACGCCAAGAGCCGCGTCGGGCTCAAGATGAACGTCAAGAAGAACGACCTGAACAGCGTGCTGGCCGTGCTGCCGGCGGAAAAAAGCCCCACGGTGTCCTCACTGGCCGATTCGGACTATGTGGCGGTGGAAATCATCGTGGAAGAAAAAGTCGAACGAGACCTGATCCCGCAGCTCAAACGGGCCGGGGCATCGGGTATCTTTACGTATGCGTTAAACAAGGTAATCCATTAATCAGTCAATATCGTTTTTAAGGTTTTTAGTTTATGTCCGGACATTCACACTGGTCAACCATTAAGTTCAAGAAGGCGGCGATTGACAACAAACGCGGCAAACTGTGGAGCAAGATCGCCCGCATGATTATCGTAGCGGCCAAAGCCGGCGGCGGCGACCCGGCAGCCAACCTGACGCTGCGGTATGCCATCGACAAGGCCAAATCCGCCAATATGCCCAAAGACACCATCGAAAAGGCGGTCAAAAAAGGCACCGGCGAACTGGGCGGCGTCAGTTATGAAGAGGTGCTCTATGAAGGCTACGCCCCCGGCGGTGTGGCGGTGATGCTGGAGGGCCTGACCGACAACCGCGCCCGCACCGCACCTGAAATCAAGAAGATTTTCGAACGTCGCGGCGGCTCCCTGGGCGCCAGCGGATGCGTCGGCTGGATGTTCAGCAAGAAAGGCGTTATCGGCGTCAAGACCAGCGCCATCAGCGAAGATGAACTGATGGATATCGCGCTGTCGGCCGGGGCGGATGATATGCAGAACACCGGTGAATTGTTCGAGATCACCTGTGCTCCGTCGGCCTACGAGCAGATTAAAAAGACACTGGCCGACAAAAAAATTCCCGTGGAGATGGCGGAACTGTCGATGATTCCGCAGAATCGCGTCGAAGTAACCGACCCGGAAATCGCCCAGCGGCTACTGGCCATGATGGATGAATTCGAAGACCATGACGATATTCAGGAAGTCTATGCCAACTTTGACATTCCGGAGGAGATTTTAGCCAGGATTCAGAAGTAGGCGAACTCGCTCAAAACACAAAGGCCGGAACAGATTGTCCCGGCCTTTTTTATTTGTCTTGCGATTCACCGTAATGTTTATCGGCTCTGCACCTGTGCAGTCCCGGACTGGACCCCCTCGCTTTGGGCGGTCACGGTAATGGTTCCGGCCCGGCCCTCGATGGAACGCAGAATCAGGACCGCCTTGCCGTAAAACAGCTTGCGGAAGTCAGCCTGGAACGGTTCCAGCGACTGCGGATCGCCGTTGTCCACCCCGGCAATCTCAGCCGGGCCTTCCACCTTAAAGCGAATCAGATTGTCGGCGTTGGGACACAGGGTCCCCCGGGCATCGGTCAGCTCCACAGTGATATAGCACAAATCATCGCCTGTAGCGGCAATTTCGCGGCGGTCGGCAGTCAGGCGAATCTGTTCGGGCTTGCCGGCGGTTCTCATCACGGCTTCGCCGATTTTTTGATTGTCTTTATAAGCAACCGCTTTCAGTTCACCGGATTCATAGACCACCTCTTCCCACCGCAGGCGATAGCGATCCATGGCGTTGTCCGAGGCGGGCTGTTTGGTCTTTTTGCCCAGCGACCTGCCGTTGAGGAACAGTTCGGCGGTATCGCCATTGGTATAGACATAGACCGGCACCCTCTTGCCTTCCCAGCCGTCCCAGTTCCAGTGCGGCAGGATGTGGATGGTGGTTTTGTCCGGCGCCCAGTGGGAACGATACAGGTAATAGCGGTCCTTGGGCAGACCCGCCAGGTCCACGATGCCGAAATAGGAACTCCGGGCGGTGGTGCATCGCAGCGGCTGGCCGTTGATTTTGTCTTCATGGTATGGCGTCGGCTCGCCCAGATAATCAAAGCCGGTCCAGACGAATTCGCCGCAGACAAACGGATAATCCTCAACGCCCTTGAAATCAGTATCCGGGATATCCGCCCAGGTTGCGGCATGATGGTCGTAGGAACTGATCTGGCCGGACTGGGAGAAGATGTCTTTTTTGGCCGGGTGCGGCAGTTCATAATGCCCGCGGGTGCTTAACGCCGAGGCCGACTCGCTGCAGATAGTCGGCTGGTGCGGGGCAACTTCGTGAGCCTTGACATACTTGCGGCCGTAGTTCCAGCTTTGGATGTCCAGCACATCATAGAGTTTGCAGTCGAGCAATCCGCCGCCGGCAATATGACAGGCGATGGTGACCGGCCGGGTCGGGTCGTATTTCCTGAAAAAGCCGACCATCATTTCCAGTTTCTGACGAGCCTGAGGGGCCTTGTTGGTCTCGATATCCGACATCTCGTTGCCGGCACTCCAGATCACGATGGACGGGTGATTGCGGTCGCGCAGGACGAAGTTTTTAATCTGCCGCTCGCCGAATTCGGCCAGGTCCATGCCGCGATGGAAATCGGCGGTGTTGGTCCATTTATCAAAGGACTCATCGAAGACCACAAAGCCCATCCGGTCGCACAAATCCAGCAACTCCGGGGCGGGCATGTTGTGGCTGGTGCGAATGGCATTGCAGCCCATGTCCTTCATGATTTCCAGTTGGCGTTCCATCGCCCGGGGCAGAAAAACCGCCCCCAGGGCGCCGTGGTCATGATGCAGATTCACCCCTTTCATTTTGACCGGGCGGTCGTTGAGGAAAAAGCCTTTGTCGGCATCGAATCGAAACGTCCGAATGCCGAACGAGGTCGAATAGGTGTCGCATACGGTTCCGTTTCGACGGACGGTGGTTTTGGCGGTGTACAGGCGTGGTGTGTCGATATCCCACCGCTGGGGATTGGCCAGCCTGAGGGTCTGGGTGAATTCCTGCTGCGGGCCGGAGAGTTTGGCGTTTTCAGTCTTCAGCGAGGCAACGGATTTGCCGGATGGGTCCAGGATGCTGGTCTCCAGTGTCAGCGTCTGTTCGGTGTCGGCGGCGTTTTCAATGACGGTTTGAATCTGAATTTCGGCGGCCTGATCGGACACCTCCGGCGTGCGGATGCAGGTTCCCCACGGGGCCACATGCAGGGCATCGGCGGTAATCATCTGCACCTTGCGATATATACCTGCCCCGGGATACCATCGGCTGCCGTGACGGGTTGTATCCACTGCGACGGCAATGACATTTTTCTTTCCGAAGGCGATATATTGGGTCGCGTCCACCCAAAATGAATTATAGCCATAGTCCCAGCCGCCGGCCTTCTGGCCGTTGATATAAACCGTCGGCATCGCCATCACGCCGTCAAACAGAAAATAGACGCACTTGCCCGCATCTTCGGCTTTGACATCAAAATGCTTGCGATACCAGCCTTTGCCCTGCCAGGGGAGTTTGCCGGTGTTGGGATTGCCGTTGGGGTCAAACGGCCCGCTGATGGCCCAGTCATGCGGCAGGCGAACCTTCTGCCACTGGCTGTCGTCAAACGTCACATCCTGCGCACCGTCCGGGCTGTCTTTGGCAAACAGCCAGTCGTTATTAAAAACAACCGTCGTCCGTTCCGCCAGAGCCGGAACCGTCATAAATCCTATGGTCAGCAGGCTTGTCCATAATGCGATGGTTTTCATTCTATCCCTTTCTGAACGAGAATGGTCATGCTTTGAGATATCGCGTATTACCCACACGGCGTGTAAAACCGATTTTATCCATATAATCCAGCAGCGGAATGGCGTATTTGCGGGTCGTGTCAATCAGATACTTGAAGTCCACGCTTTCGAGGCGTCCCTGCCCCTCGGTTTTAACGTGATGGGCAATTCGCTGTTTGGCCTGCTCGATGGCGTCGGCATGAAAGTACATTCCCAGCTCGACACGATACAGCCGTTTCTGGTCGCACAGCAGCATGATTGTTTTTTCAATCTGGCTGACATGCGTCTTGAGAAAGACCGCCAGTTCTTCCGACGACGGAGGACTGAACAGGTTCTGCCGAAAAAGCGACTCGACCTGTCCCATCAATCCGGCTTCAGGGCTTTTGAACTGTTCGACAAATCCCGGCAGAGCCAGCCTGTCTTTGCGAGTGAGAATTTTACTCTGCTCAAGCAGCCGGGACACCATCGCATCAAAGATCGCCTTATCAAGCCCGCTTCGTTCCAGCAGCACCGATGGCTCCATCCCCGGGGTCTCCGGATGAGCAGCATGATACTGACCGATGCAGCCGCAAAGGAGCTGTTCGAGCTGGCTGACCGTGTCGCTGTGTGCAACTAATCCGTCGGCCAATTGCAGAATCAGGCCGGTTTGGCGGAGTGTGTCGAAAATCTGCTGAACGGCAGACGGCAGCATTTTGCATTGATAAGCAATGTCTCTGAGCCTGGCGGCGCCGGCGGGAATGGAGCGAATTGCATAAGCGACAAAGTCCTGTTCATTCAACACGGCGGCCGCACAGCGCCGGGCGTCTTCCACCACTGCCGCATCCGTGCGCTTGAGTTTATGATGCCCTCCCCGTACGATGTATCCCCCGCCAATTGTACGGACCGGCGATAAGGAACGAATAATGAATCGGTCCCGCGGGCCTGCAACCAGAAGATGCTCCGTGCGAATCTGTACGAGTGTTTCAGTGCCGGCAGCAGCCTCATCCGATTCGAGCAGATACAAGGTCGCCGGGGTCTCGGCGGTGCCGGTGTGAAACTTGATTTCCATGCCGTTTTTGATGCGGACCGTGTCCAGTGGTAATATCCGCAGCGAGGCCAGAAACCACCGCTGGGGTTCAAAATAATCACCCATCGTCAGCACCTGCCCGCGATGGACAACCTGGTGATCAATCTGCGGAACGCTCAGTGCGGCACATTGGCCGTTCTGCACCACCTCAGCCGTTTTGCCATAGACCTGAATGGCCTTGATGCGGCTTTTGCTGCCTTCGGGCAGCAGCGTCACTTCGTCGCCGACGCGGGCCTGCCCGGCACAGGGAATGCCGCTGATGACCGTCCCGAATCCCTTGACGGAAAACGCCCGCTCCACCGGCTGGCGAAAGATGCCGTCGGCAGGTTTGGGGCGGATGCTTTTAACCATCTCCATCAGGCATCCGTAAAAGGCATCAAAGCCCTGGCCGGTGACGCTCGACACCGGACAGATGGGGCTGTCCTGCAGGAAGGTGCCTCGCAGAAATTCCCGGATTTGGCCGCGAACCTTGTCCACCTGTTCAGGCGAAACCATATCGACCTTGGTCAGGGCCACCACACCGTGCCCAATCCCCAGCAGCGTCAGGATATCCAGATGCTCCCGCGTTTGCGGCATGATGCCGTCATCGGCAGCCACCAGAAAGATGACGCCATCGACGCCGGTGGCGCCGGCTACCATCGTCTTGATAAAATGCTCGTGGCCGGGGACATCGACAATGCCGACTTCCAGGTCGCCGAGCGTACAGGGGGCAAAGCCCAGTTCGATACTCATACCCCGTTCTTTTTCTTCCCTGAGCCGGTCGGTCTCGCAGCCGGTCAGACATTTGACCAGCGAGGTCTTGCCGTGATCGACATGTCCGGCGGTTCCGAGTGTGATATTAATCCGACTCATCGCTGGCCTTCTCCGGCCAGAATACCGATCAGGGCGTTAATCAGAACCGTCTCATCCTCATCCCGCAGCGTCCGCGGGTCAATGAGAATCTGCTCGTTCTGAATGCGGGTAAAAATCGGGGTCGAATAAAGCCGCAGGCGATTGGCTATTGTAATGGCTGTCATCTCCGGGCTGGAAATACCAACCAGCGTCGTCGGCAGATTCTGCGTCGGGAGTGACCCGCTGCCGGTCTGCGAAAATCCGGGCAGGACGGCAATCACTGCATTCGGCAATGCCTTGCTCAATGCCTCAGCAATACGCCGAGCCTGTTTTTCAAGCTCATCGGGCTTTCGCAGCATCATCTGCAGCGTCGGCACTTCCTGAAATGCCGCCTTTTCGTCGAGGAATAATGTCAGCGTCGCTTCCAGTGCCGTCAGGGTGAATTTATCCACCCGGACAATACGGGCAAACTGATTTTTGCGAATTCGGGCAATCCAGTCGGCCTTGCCCAGAATGATGCCCGCCTGCGAGGCCCCGATTAATTTATCGCCGCTGGAAGTCACAATATCGGCCCCCTGCTGAATCGAATCCAGCAGCGTCGGTTCCGGCTCAAACCCGAACCGTGAAAAATCAATCAGGGAGCCTGCCCCGACATCGTCAATCAGCGGCAGGTTGTGCGAGTGCGCAATCGAGACCATCGTTTCCAGCGGCACTTCCTCGGTGAATCCCATGATTTTGTAATTGCTCGGATGAACCCGCAGAATCGCGGCGGTATTTTCCGTGATGGCATTTTCATAATCCCGGGGGTGGGTTTTGTTGGTCGTGCCGACTTCCACCAGTCTGGCTCCGCTGAAGGCCATCACCTCCGGCAGGCGAAACGAGCCGCCAATTTCAACCAACTGACCGCGCGAAACAATCACCTCTTTGCCCGCCCCCACCGTATTGAGCACGATGGCCGTCGCGGCGGAATTATTATTGACCACCGTCGCCGCCTCCGCCCCGGTCAGCAGCCGCAGAAGTTGTTCGATTCGTCCATCGCGGTTGGACCGCTTGCCTTCCTTAATATCCACCTGCAGCAGCGAATAGCCGCCCAGATGCTCTTGAATCTGTTTCAATGCCGCCTGCGGCAATACCGCCCGGCCCAGGCCGGTGTGCAGGACAATCCCCGTTGCATTGATCGCCCGCCGATAAAACGGCTCGGATAAGGCCTGAATATCTTTGCGTACCCCCGCCGCAATCGCAACCGCCGGTTCATCCGCCTGTCCGGCCTTGCCAGCCAGCAATACCTGCCGGTAGGAGTCAATCCGTTCCCGAACCAGCTTTACCAGAATCGCCAGCCCAATCCCTGCCGACTCGGCATCCTGCCGAACCTGCTGGGTGACTGTATCCACCGACGGCAGCCGCCGTAATAATGTCTGAATCTGCTCCGCCATACCACGTCCTTCCTCATCAAAATTTTATGTCTATTGTATGGCTGATATCGCGGTTTTGCAAGGATTTGCCCGCATTATCCGGGCAGGGATTTTTCATTAGACACCAGGGGGATGCGGGCGGTATAATTCAAGACTCTGGAAAAGGAGTTTTAATGGAGGCAAAAATGAACCGGTGTTTCAAACCATCCGCAGGAGCAGGATTGCCTGTCTTGTCGGGATGTCTGTTTGCCTGCTGTGCCATCGTCTGGGCCGCGGCAGAAGCGGACAAAACCGACCCTGCCACAGGCTATTGCACCCTCGAAACGCATATCATCGGCAAACAGCAATCCGCCGAACAATCCGCCAGTCAATATCTGGAATCGCTCGAAAACCCGCCGTCCGAAATCAAGGACCTGCCGATGGGGGCCGGCAAGGATATTCGGTATTTTTCCCTACGCATCGGCACCGAAGACCGGTTTATCATGGTGGATGCCCGAACCGACCTCAAATCGCCGTATGTTCTGTTTGCCGACACCAACGGCGACCTGCGTTTTTCGGATGAAAAAGCCCATCTTGCCAAATCCATTCCGGAAGGCTGGTTCGGCACAGACCGCTTCCGCTTTGGCCCGGTCACGCTCACCCGTCAGGAAGGCAGCCGGAAAATCGACGTTTCCTTTCATGTCTCCACCACCGAAGGCGACAATCTCTCGATTTATCCCTTTCAATACCTGCGGGGAGAATTATTGCTTGCGGGAGCCACGTATGCGGTTTCGGTCATCGACGGCAATCTCGACGGCCGATACGACATCAGCCCCTTTACCAGCCAGTTGCGTCCGGCGGGGCTGGATTCCATCAGTTTTGTCTGCAAGGACGGATCTCCGGACACCCAGCGGTACTCAGGTCTGCTGCCCCTGACCAAAACCGTCCGACTGGGCGACAATTATTTTGATATCCAACTCGACTCGGCCGGCAAAGACATCAGGCTGACCCCGGCAAAAATGGATTATGGAACTCTTGCTGTCAACGGAACCGATGTTCGCCTGCGGCTGTGGTCCAATATCGCGGGTCAGACACTGTTTGGAAGCGAATCCTGGAAACTGCCGGCCGGGCAATACCGCATCCTGTCGCTGGAAACATTTCAGCGGGACAGCAAAGGCATCTGGAATCTGACGGCATCCGGGTACCCTTCATCCATGAGCAGTTTTACGATACGGCCCGATAAAACGACAACGCTCCAGGTGGGCGGGGCTATCCGCATTCGAACTTCGGCAACACGCTCTAAAACCAGCGGAGATTATCTGATCAGCTATCAATATGTCGGTCAGGGCGGTGAACTTTACGGCCCGTCCCTGTATCGTAATGGCCAGCGTCAGCCCGCCCCAGGCATTCGGATTCTGGACGAAAAAGGCAAGGTATTAGCCACCGACCGGCTGAAGTATGGGTGAGGCGGTACATGCCGGTACTCGTGGCGAGTACCCAACGGATTCAGCGGAAAATTCCGCGTGGAGATTCTGGCGCCCGCATCACCGTTTACGTTTAAACAGGATACCAATTGGCACGAAATACGATAGAAAGAAGCATTGAAACCGATCATTAAGTCTTAGACCAATGAAACGAAAAGCCGCTTACATTTTAGCAATACTCATAGTTGCCGCAGCGGGTGGAGCGATGTGGCATTGGTTTTCCATGCCGCGGCAGGAAGGGATTTGCCGCTTAAAACCTGTTTCCATTGGGATCGACAACAGCTTTTCTGTCCATTCTATTATCTTTTGCACCCCTGAACTCGCAAAACCGGAGCAAATTATTGACATCTCCCCGACTATCGAAAGCTCTCAGGACAAGATTTTCTATTTTCTTATCCCGCTGGGCCAAAAAGAAATCGTTGGTGTGTGCCAATTCGTTCCATCGCAAAAAATGACCTTTTGGATGGATTTGAATCTCAATGGAAAACTGTCCGACGAAAAACCATTTAAGGGTACTCTAAAACGATGCGACTACCTCGACGAAGATTTTTTTTACTTTAATACCGCATCTATTCAATCGCCTGATTTCCAATCCGCACCATTCCGTTTTATCTGTGACGAAGAAGGTGATTATTTGTATGTCTGGCCTGAAAAGGCATACGTCGGAAAAATTCGCATAAACGGAAAAGTTTACCGGGTCGGAATCACCGATGGCGATTACGATGGACATTTGAAAACACGGTTCTGGAGCCATAGCGATTTTTATTACTATAAATGTGATATTTTCTCAATCGACATAAACCAGGATATGTACTTTTCAAATTGGAATACCGACAATGTTGCTGAACAATTTCCTTTAGGACGTTATATCAAAATCAGGGGGCATTTTTATGAGATTTCGACATCTGATGATTGCCGACAGCTGACGTTGTCTGCGGCTCAGTCGGAAATGGGAACCCTGAAGATACCTCCCAATATGGAGTTGTCCTGCCTGCTGTATTCGGATGCAGCAGCGGATATAATCCAGTTTTCCAATCAAATTTTACTTCCGGCAGGACGATACAAACCTTTGACGGCCAACCTGAAGATCATAGACCCCAACCAGAACGAATGGCAGTTTATTGCGGATTTTGACACATCAAACAGCCTGGCCAATTTTGAAATTCGCGCCAACGAAAGTCTTTCTGTAACATTTGGTCCGCCTTTCAGTATTCGTACGGATGTTACCCATCACGGACAAGACAGGGTTTATATCAACGCTTTTCTGGTTGGGCAGGACCGTGAAGAATACGGCCTTGCAATAAAACAAAATGGAATTCGTCAGGAAGAACCTCGAATTGTCATCTATGATGAATCCGGTCAGATTTTACATTCCGGATCCCTGGAGTTTGGGTGAGGCGGCACATGCCGGTACTCGTGGCGAGTACCCAACGGATTCAGCGGAAAATTCCGCGTGGAGATTCTGGTGCCCGCGTCGCCGTTTACGTTTAAACAGGATACCAATTGGCATGAAATAAAACAGAAATAATTTTTGAAACAAACCTGCGGTTGGCAGGTCTATAACAGTATATGACGATAATCAATCAACAAAACAGGCCTTATCGCCCTGCATTCACCATGGAATACGGGTGAGTGGAGGATTGCCGGTACTCGTGTCGAGCGCCAGAAATCTTCACAGGCAGCGGCCTGTCGTCTGTATATCATGTCAGGCTGCACAGCCTTTATCGGAGGAATTCGGCTCTCATCAGATAACATCAATCAATAAAATCTTCGATATCGAGATAACCGGCGGATTAAGATGGTCTTAATCCGCCTTTTTTTATTTCTACAAATCAGGGAGGTAATATGAGGTTTCTTATTGGAGTGGTAGTATTCAATCTGGTGACATTGAATGTATCCGGACAGGAGGCGGAAGCGGAAAAAACAACGCCTCCGCTGCCGACACACTGTGTCCATGGCTACAGCGGTATTTTTACCACCCCCACAGCGTATCTGGCCAACCCGGCGGAAAAGGGGGAAATCTTTGGCAAACCCAGCGTTTCGATTTCGGGTGCTTATATGAAGCACAAGGATTACCAGTCCATCGCCGTGACCGAAAACCTGTTCGGCCCGATTGAACTGGGCTATGCCATGGAACGCATTGGCCTGGGTGACTGGCCCCACGATGTCAAAGAGGCGGGCCTGCCCGATATTGAAAAGAACGAGGTCTATGTCCACAATTTTAATCTGCGATACAATATCATCCCCGAAGGCGGACTGGATTCCGACTGGATGCCCGCAATTACACTGGGCAGCCATTTCAAATGGAATGACGGCCTGTCCACCATCAACCGCAATCTCAACGGGGCCTGTAACAACCTCGGCGCCGACCACACCTACGGCACGGAATTTACCGCCGTTGCATCCAAGACCATTCAGGGGGTTCTGCCTAATCCGTTTATCGTCTCGGCCGGCGTACGCAACAGTGATGCAATCCATACCGGCCTGCTGGGATTTGCCGGTGAACGCGCCACCACTTTTGAAGGCAATTTTGTCTATTTTCTGACTGACAAACTGCTGTTTGCCGTGGAATACCGACAGAAATCCGACTTGATAGACCAATGCCAAACCGGCGGCAAACACCTGATTAAAGCGGAAAATGACTGGACAGACATCTGTCTGGCGTATATTGTCGACAGCCATCTGACCGTGGCCGGCGGGTGGGCAAATTTCGGCAATGTGCTCAATCACAGAGAAAGCAATGTGTGGGCCTTACAACTGAAATATGAATTCTAATCGAACAGGATATACACGATGAAAACACTGGATAATATGGGATTACAGCAGGTTCAAACCGTCTATAGCGGCGCCGAGGGGCGTCTGTGGGAATTATTAATGGGCCAGCAGATTCACATCGGCGGTCTGACATCGTCGATGGACCTGGCACAAAAGGCCGGCATTAAGCCCGGGGCCAGCGGGGTGGATTTCTGCTGCTGCACGGGGGCGGGGATGCGGTTTCTGGTGCGGTTTTGCGGAGTCGGTTCAATGACCGGCGTCGATGCAACAGAGGCCATGGTCAAGCTCGGCAAACAGCGATGTATCGATGAGGGACTCGACGACAAAATCCGCTTTGTGCTGGCCGATGTATGCAATAGTGGCCTGCCGGCGGTATCCTTTGATTTTGTCTGGGGGGAAGATGCCTGGTGTTATGTGGAAAATAAACCCGCCATGATAGCCGAGGCCGCACGCATCATCAGGCCCGGCGGCACGATTGCTTTCACCGACTGGGTCGAAGGGCCCACGCCAATGACCGATGCAGAGGCCAAACGCTTTCTGACCTTTATGAAGTTTCCGAATCTGGCCAATGTCGATGACTACAAAACCCTGTTAACCAAAAACAACTGCAAGGTTATGACCGCCGAAAATACGGGGCGGTATGCATCCTGTATCGAATTGTATATTCAGATGGTCAGCCAGCAGTTGACCTATGACGCCCTGAAAATCCTCAATTTCGACCAGGCAATTTTTGAAGGGCTGGCCGGTGAAATGATGTTTATCGGCGATCTGGCACGGCAGGATAAAATCATTCAGGGCCTGTTTGTCGCAAAGAAAGGATAAGCCATGGCACAGTGCAATGCGACAGAAAAAACCGGCGGTTCGGCCAGTCGGTTTGACACGATGATTGGCAACTGCTACGAGTACGCCACCGGGCAGCACAATAGCGGCGTACCGATTGTGGGCATAATGTGTGAATACACGCCGCGGGAACTGATTCTGGCGGCAGGAGCGGTGCCGGTCTGCCTGTGCGGCGGGTCGGAGGAAAAAATCGCCGCCGCCGAACAGGATTTGCCCGCCGGACTGTGTCCGCTGATCAAATCCACCTACGGCTATCACCGGACGCAATCAAATCCGTTTCTGGCCATGGCCTCGGTCGTCATCGCCGAGACCACCTGCGACGGCAAGAAAAAAATGTATGAGCTGATGGCCCGAAACAAAACGATGCTGGTCCTGGAACTGCCGCAAAAGCCGGACGACCCGGATGCATTCGACCACTGGCTGCGGGAACTGGCCAAGTGCCGGGCGGCCCTGGAAGGGCAATTGAACAGGACCATCACCGACGATAAGCTGCGGCAGGCTATCGCCCTGATGAATCGTGAACGCCGCCTGCGACGTCAATTGGCCGAACAGATGAAGCGGCCCGCCCCGCCCTGGACAGGCCGGCAACTGCTGACCTTCAAGAGCATCATCTCCGGTATCGAAGCGGACCTGGCCGAGTATCAGCGATTGATTGGCCTTGCCGAATCCAACGGCGGCTGCTGTGCCAATCGAAACAAAGTCCGTGTTCTGCTGACCGGTGTTCCGACGGTTCACGGGGCCGAAAAAGTCGTCGATATCATCGAAACCGCCGGCGCCCTGATTGTCTGCATGGAAAACTGCACCGGCATCAAGCCCATCGATGAAGATGTGGACGAAACCGCCGCCGATCCGCTGGAAGCGATTGCACGCAAGTATTTCCATCTGCCCTGCTCGGTGATGACACAAAATCACGGCCGTATGTCGCTGCTGGAACGCCTGATTGCAGACTATCGGCCCGACTGCATCGTGGACCTGGTCTGGCAGGGCTGCCTGACCTACGATGTGGAATCCTATTTCGTGCGTCAGATTGCCGAGGCAAAATCATTGCCGTATCTGAAAATCGTGACCGATTATTCGCCCTCCGACGCGGCGCGAATCGCGGTGCGCGTAGAGGCGCTGCTGGAAACCGCAAAGGAAAGACGCCGCGGATGATGCCGGTGTGGTACAACTGTCCTTTTGTGCCGGTGGAATTGATTACCGCCTGCGGTCTTCGCCCGCGCCGATTCGACGCGGAGGCAGCCGATTTCTGCGCCGCCCAAACCGAAGGCATTTGTTTTGCCGTCGAAACCTTTCTGACAGGATTAAAAAAACAAACGTCGCCGTATGCCGTGATTTTCACCACCCTGTGCGACCAGATGCGGCGGGCGTATGATTTGTATCAGGCCAATGGCGGCAACAACGGCTTCCTCTTGAATGTCCCTGTGACCACCGGCCCCGATGCCGTTTCGCTGTTCGCCGAAGAACTGCGGCAGATGGAACAATTCCTCGGCCGTCTCTCCGGCCATGCCGCACAATTCGACAGGATAAAGACCGACACACCTTTTTCTAAATGTATTAAGTCACAGCAGCATGGTCGGGCAAAAATCGCTCTGATTGGCGGCCCGGTATCTGCATGCCAGCTTGCTGCATTAGAACAAAGCCTTGAAAATCGCGGTGTTATCGTCCTGAATGCTGCTGAAAATGCAGCCGGACGATTCCGCAGGCCGCTTGATCCGGAGGCCATGAAAATTGATCCTTATGTTGAACTGGCCGCAGCTTACCTGCAAACGACACCATCGATTCGGACCCGGCCGGGTCATCTGTTTTATCAATGGCTGGAAACGCAATTGCACACCACCGCCGTCGATGGCATTCTCCTGCTTCGTCATCCCTTCTGTGACCACTGGCGCGGTGTCGAATACCAGCTCCGCCGGCGTCCCCTGCCGCCGGTACTGGCCATCGAATGGAACGACAGCCCGCAGGCCACTGCGTCATCCCGACTGGAAGCCTTTTTGGAGATGCTGGGACGATGAACAGTAAGCCGGCACAACTGACCCTGTCCCAATGGCAGGAACGCTACGCCCAACTGAAAGCAACGGGCCTTCAGGAGCCAGCCTACGGCGGCCCCCTCCTGCGTCACGCCGACCAGGGCGACAAACGCCTCGGGTGTCTGAAATTCGACAACTCCCCGGCCGCCCTGCACCTGTGGAATTTCCTGCTGACCGAAGAAGATCGCCTGCGGCAGCATCGCACCGACGGCAAACTTATCATCGGCACCATGAAAGACCTTGGCACTGTGCCCATTCTGGTCAATAGTTTCGATGACATGGTGGCGTTTTATCCCGATGGAGCATGGTGGACACCCTGCCTCAAGCAGATGCACGAAGGGCTTTTCGAAATCGCCGCTCAGCAGGGCCTCGACGAATCCTTCTGCCCGGTGCGTGCAATGGTCGGGGCATTCGTCAACGGCAAGCATTTCCCGATTCCCGATGCACTGATTTGCAGCGTCGGGGCCACCTGCGACGATTTTTCCGTCGCCGCCCAGCGGATCGAAAGCCTTGGTCATTCCATCTTCTGGTGGGAAATGCCCCACCGTCGAACGTCTTCGACCACAGAATCATCCGTCGTCCTGCCCTGCGGCTTTACCACCCCGCAGTATCAGATTGACCACCTCCGCCGCCAGCTTCAGAAAATCCAGCAATTCCTTGAACACCAGGCAGGCCGAACTCTGCATCCGGACGACCTCCGCCGGACTATCCGCAAAGTCAACCATATCCGCCGGATATTCCGCGACATCCAGCAGCTTTGCTTTACCACCACCATCGCCCCGATGGGTTCGCTGGAACTGCTGATTGCCGAGATGCTGATGATCCATTTCTGCTCGGATATGGCCCAGACTGAATGGATACTCAACGTATTATTATCCGAAATCCGCACACGCATCGACAACACCGCAGGCATCCTCCCCGCCGATGCCGCACGCATCTTCTGGGTCAATCCCGTCGCCGATTTATACGCGATGAACCTGCTGGAAGAATGCGGCGGCAGACTCTGCGGCACCGAATTTCTGTTCGCTCATGCACTGGAACCAATTCCCGACCAGGATGACCCGCTGACGGCGCTGGCACAGATGGCGTTGTCCGACCCCATGGCCGGTTCGGCCTTTGACCGTGCCGAACTGATTGCCCGCAAGATTCGTCAATTCGGCTCCGAAGCCGTCGTCATCAGCCGCATCCCCGGGGCAAGCCATTGTGCCTCCGAGGGCAGAATCATCAGCCGATGGATTCAGGACCACCTCGGATTGCCGACCATCGAAATTGAAGTCCCGACCCTGAGCGATTCGTATCGCCCCTCGCTCCAGACCCGGCTGGAAGCATTGATTGAAACCGCCAAAACAAGGAGAAAATCGTGATTACCGCAGGCATAGACGCAGGCTCCCGCGCCATCAAGATGGTCCTGTTCGACACCGAACGACGAACCATCGTGGATCAGGCACTCTGCGACCAGGGCGTCCATCAGGAGCACAAAGCACAAGCCCTGTATGATACGCTGCTCGATAAAAACAAACTCAAACGCGCCGACATCACCGCCTCCGTCGCCACCGGCTACGGCCGGCACCTGCTGCGATTTTGTGATATGACTATCACCGAAATCACCTGCCATGCCGCCGGCGTCGCCCACTGGCACCGCGCCGCCCAATCCATCATCGATATCGGCGGACAGGACAGCAAACTCATCCGTCTGGACGGCCGCAGCAAGGTCCGCGATTTTGTGATGAACGACCGCTGCGCCGCCGGAACGGGACGATTCCTCGAAATCGTCTCCCAGCGGCTGGATATCCCGCTGGACCAGCTCGGCGAAGTCGCTCGCCAGAGCACCAAACCCGCCCAGATCAGCAGCATCTGTGTCGTCTTTGCCGAGACGGAAATCGTCGGCCTGCTGGCCGCGGGCGAAACCCGTGAAAATATCGTCGCAGGCGTTCAGGCCTCCATCGTCCGCCGACTGACGGCCATGGCCGCAGGCGACATCGTCGCGCCGATTGTCTTTACCGGCGGCGTCGCCCTGATACCCGGAATGAAAGAAGCGTTCGAATCGGTACTTTGCCGGCCGGTCGAAATCAGCACCCACCCCCAGTTCACCGGGGCATTGGGCGCCGCGTTATTGGCAGGTTCATCGAAATAACATAACGAGGCAACTATGATCGAGAATCAGTAATAGATTTTATTTTCTTTTGTAAGACAATCGACAGAATAAGACGTTCTTGCTCTGTTTATTTTATTTAAACAAGGAGAGATCAAACATGAAATGCATTATGTGGTGCACCCTTGCAGCCTTTCTGGCTCTGCCGGCACTAGCCGAAATCCCATCATCCACTTCCGCCCCTGCCGTTCAGGATAAGTCCGATGGCCTGGATCCCTGGCTGAATAATTATTGCATCAGCTTTTTCAATAAGGCCCGGTCTGCCAAGATCCTGCCTGTAGGCCAATGGCAAGTCAGCATGAAATATCAGGAATTTGATATGGACCAGAAAGAAAAATATCAGGGCCATTACAACAGTATGCCTTCCGGCCAGTACAAAGATCAGGACAAATGGACTCTTTGCATCAGATACGGCTGGATTAAAGACCATCAGATAGCCATCGGGGTTCCCTATTTCGACAACAGGTTTAATTACGGCAGCGTTCGCAACAACAGCAGCGGAGTCGGAAACATCTACATCTTCGACAAATGGAGCATCATCAAGGAAACCAACAACTTTCCTGCCGTGTCGGTCGATTTCTGGTATTATTTCCCCAGCGGGGATCCGGATCGGATGCTCGGTACCGATGATGATGCCTACAAAGTCACCACCGAAGTGTCAAAGGCATGGAAGGATTTTTCACTGCATTTGAACCCCGGCTACAAATGGGACAAAAAAGATGGCAATAACAACGAAACGGAATTAAACGCCGCAATTCTTTTTACCACCATGAAAACCCTCTGGCCGGCCATCGAATACAACTATTTATACAAGGAGGATTCCGGACATTCGCAGGACATCCTGCCTGGTCTGATCTGGAAATATCGTAAAGGCGGTTCGATTAAAGCTGCACTGCAAATCAATGTGGATTCCACCTTCAGCTATCGGGACCGCGTGGGGCTGATGTTTTCGATTAGTCAGCAATTTTAATCTCAGAAAGGAATTTTGGTTATGAAGAAGATACTGTTCAGCTTGTTCGGAATTTGCCTGGTCCTGGCAGGCTGTAAAAAAAATGTTCCGCAGCCGCCTGCCGCCACGCCCGCTGCGGCGGTAACAACTTTGAAAATCGGCCATGTAGGACACGATCACCAATTGGCGCTCTACGTGGCACTGGATTATTGGAACGAATTTCCGGATACGGGAATCCGTCTGAAAACCATTGAAGCCCAGAAATTTTATGAGCTTTACGATAAAGGCACTAAAATCGCAGACCTCGAAATCATCAAGGTTGGCGGAGGTTCTTTAATGCCGACGGCCCTCGCTCAGGGGGTTATCGATATCGGGATTGGCGGTGTTCCGGCAGTGATGTCGGCGGCCGACAGCGGCTCCCCCGTCAAACTCATCAGCCCGCTTCATTCCAAGGGCGATATGTTTGTGGTCGCGCCCGCCAATCCAATTACAACCTGGGATGATTTTGTCAAAACGGCATTGGCTGCACAAACTCCGATCCGAATCGGTTATAAGGATCCTGCTGCTGTCGCCAAACTGGTCTTCGAACAAGCATTAACCCATGAGGGCATCTCATTCAGCGAAGATGCCGGCCGACTGGATGTCAAGGTTCATCTGGTTAACGTCAAGGGAGAGAGTAAATTAAATCTCTCGCTGGGCAGCAATCTGATTGATGGCTATGTCGGCAACAATCCTCACGCGGCCATTGCAGTGGACCAGAAAATCGGAAAAATCATCTGCGATCTGGAAGACCTGCCCCCGGGTAATTTCAAGAATCATCCCTGCTGCTGCATTGGGGCCAACACCGACGCCATCCGGCAGAAAGCCCAGGCCATCACTGCCGTGCTGGTTTTATGCAAACAGGCCACCGCGATGATCAATGGAAATCTTGACAAGTCCGTCGATGCTGCGGTACACTGGTTGGGAACCAGCCGGACCGTGGAGCAAATGAGTATTCCCACCAGCGGATACGGTATGGACCGGGACAGCAACTGGCAGATGTCAATGGATAATTGGATAATCGCCATGAACAAACTAGGACATTTCAAAGGAAATTTGAAAGGTTTGACGCCGCAAGAGACCTGTGAGAAAGTGTACGACTTTAGCCTTCTGGATGCAGCGGAGCAGCGTTTTGAAAAAATTAAATAATACTGAAAAATGGGGACAATCCTCCAGCCTGGCAGGCTGGCTGGTTGTCCCCTTGCTCATTTTAGTGATATGGCAGATTGCCGGCCAGCACATCAATAAACCCTGGCTGCTGCCGACGCCCATGCGGGTTGCCGAACAGCTTTGTCATCCGATGCGAATCCATTTTAACTCCGGTTCACTGCTGGGAAATACACTGGTCAGTCTTTTGCGTGTATTGCTCGGATTTTCAGTGGCCGCCGCAATCGGTATTTTATCGGGGCTTTTGCTCGGCTCGTTTAAAACACTGCGAAGTCTTATTGAGCCGATACTGGAAATGATACGACCGCTGTGCCCGGTCGTATGGCTGCCATTTGCCATCGCAGTATTTAAACTCAAAACGCTTCCCAATCTATTCGGCATCCGGTATTCCCATACTATATTCGACCAGGTTCAGCTCGGGATGCTATTCGTCATCTTCATCGGCGGCTTTTTCCCGATATTTACCAACACCCTCGACGGGGTATTGACCGTACGTCAGAATTTTATTCTGTTGGCCAGAACACTGGGGGCCTCGCGAGGTCAGATTTTTTATAAAATCGCTCTGCCCGCCGCCATGCCCCAGATTGTAACCGGACTGCGGCAGGGACTGGGTATGAGCTGGTTCGTCATTATGGCCGCTGAAATGATGGTCGGTGTTCAAAGCGGTATTGGTTATCTGCTGATGTACGCCGCCGATAATGCCGCTATGGATCTGGTCATAAGCTGTATGCTGATTATTGGCAGTGTCGGCGCCGCCATGATGTTCCTGATGCGGAGATGCCTGATTCACTACGTAAACTGGAAAGGCAGGGAATTTTAACCGTGAGCCATTCCCTCTGCGAAAACCAACATCCATCGCATGCTGAGCAAGTGCCTCTGGTTCAATTTGATGCGGTACACCAGCGATTTCTGTCTCACCATGGACAGGACTTTGAAGCGCTCAAAGATGTGTGCCTTTCGATTCCGCCTCACTCGTTTGTGACGATCGTGGGCGCCAGCGGCTCAGGCAAAACCACTCTGCTGAATCTGGTTGCAGGACTTATACAGCCAACTTCCGGCAGGATTCAATATCATCCGAAATTGAATCTTAAAACCGATATGGCCTATGTGTTTCAGCATTATACTCTGCTGCCCTGGAGAACGGTGCTCAAAAACATTGCTTTCGGACTGGAATTGCGCGGTATATCCGGGGAGCAGCGACTTGCTGTTGCACGGGAATGGATTGAGCGAGTGGGATTGCAGGATTTCGAAAATGCCTATCCTCACGAACTATCCGGCGGGATGAGACAGCGGACTGCCATCGCCCAGGCTCTCGCCATTCAGCCCAAACTCCTGCTGATGGATGAGCCTTTCGGTTCACTGGATGACAACACCCGCACGGAACTTCAGCAGGTCTTGATCCAGCTTCAGGCCAACAGTAGAACAACTATTCTTTTTGTAACCCACAATATCGATGAAGCCATCACGCTGGCGGATCGTATTGTAGTGTTCAGCAAAACCCCGGGGCGCGTTTTGGCACAAATTCAGACGAATTCCATCAAATCCAAAAATAGAACGGATAAAGAGTTCACCGATCTGTTCATAAAAATTCGAAATCTCATTGCATAAAGGATACCATACCATGATTGATACCCAACGACGAAAACGTGTCATGCAGCGTTCCATCGCACTGGGGCACTGCATTTGCGACCCGAAAAAACCGTGCCCCTGCGACATCTTCAAACAGAAAAATATCTGCCTGTGTGCCGGCGAGCGGCTGGACAACCCCACCGGCCCGGTGGCCCTGACGCAACTGGTCGAAAAGGCCGGCTGCGCATCCAAGATCGACCAGGCTTTTCTCAAAGAAGTGCTTGGCGGCTTGACCTTCCCCGAAAATCCGCACGTTCTGGTCGGTGTCCCCGCCGGCGACGACGCCGGTGTCTATGAACTGGAGGATGGCACTTGCTTAGTCCAGACCGTCGATGTATTCACCCCCGCCGTCGATGATCCATATCTGTTCGGCCAGATCGCCGCAGCCAATTCCGTCAGTGATATCTACGCCATGGGCGGCACACCGCTGACAGCGCTGTCGGTTCTTGGTTTTCCCGTCCGGACCATCCCCGACCAGGCCATGGCCGACATCCTCCGCGGCGGCATCGACAAAATGAACGAAGCCGGCGTCGCCATCATCGGCGGCCACAGCATCAATGACCCCCAGGTCAAAGCGGGCTTTGCCGTCACCGGCGTCATCGACAAAGACAAGGTCAAGACCAATGCCCGCGCCCGGGTCGGCGATGTCCTGATTCTGACCAAACCGCTGGGCACCGGCATCGTCGCATTCGCCAACCAAATCGGCAGAGCCTCCGCCGAAAGCACCGCCGCCGCCGCCCAGTCAATGACAACCCTGAACAAAACCGCCGCCGAGCTGATGGTACAGTTTGGCGCCTCCGCCTGCACGGATGTCACGGGATTCAGCCTGCTGGGCCATTTGGCCGAGATGGTCCGCAGAAGCGGCCTCGACGCCGAATTGGTCTGGGACGATATCCCCCTGCTGCCGGGGGTACTGGATTATATTGCACAGGGCATCTTCCCCGGTGCCATCGAACGCAACAAGGAATCCTGCGGTAAGGCCGTCGTTTCCGGCCCGGGAGTCACCGAGGACATGGCCGACCTGCTCTACGATGCCCAGACCTCCGGCGGCCTGCTCATCGCCATCGCCGCCGACTCTGCCCCCGCCCTGCTGAATGCCCTGCATCAGCACCGGCTCCCCGCCGCCGTCATCGGGAACATGATTGCCGGGAAAGGCATGATTCACATCAAAACCAATGGCACACGGACCATGCCCGCCAAACCGGCACCGCAAAAACAGCCCCAGCCGCAATCGCAACCGCAGGAAGCCTGCTGCTGCCCGACACCCGCGACCCAATCGGCCCCGGCTTCCAATGGCACCGAAGACCTGTATAAGCAATTCCTCTCGGCTGTCGGCAGGCCCGGCGGGCTGGATGCCTACACCAAGCAGGCAATCAATATCGCCTTATCGGTGTTAAGCAAATGCGAACCGTGTTTAAAGATTCACGTGGAAAAGGCCCGAAAAATGGGCTTTTCCCAGCCCGAAATCGACGAAGCCGCATGGATGGGGATTGCATTCGGCGGCAGTCCTGTTATGATGTTCTATAAGAGTCTGAGCGAAAAGTAAAAAGGACACAGAGAGATTTTACCTTTTTCCCTTTCCCTTTTTTACTTTTTACTTTGCTATCGGAGGTGACAGGCAACTGGTGTTGCTCCTGGTCTTCAAAACCAGTGTAGCGGCGGTAAGACCGTCCTGGGTAGGTTCGATTCCTATTCGCCTCCGCCATTTTTGATTATCGACAGATAGAACGGTTCAGGATATAATGCTGTCCATGAGCATTAAACTGCGACAACAAGTGGTGATTGCCGTCCTTGTGGTGGGATTGGGACTGCTGGCCTGGGGCGCCAAATTTCACGCCCAGCCGGTCTTTTCCGAAAACAACGACAAGGGCCTGCTGACCGCCGAATCAAAGCTGATTAAAGAAGTCAGCATCGGCGGCGTGGTCCGCGACCCCTACGGCAAACTGCGTATGACCTACACCGGCGAGGCTCCCCAGTCTTGCCCCACCTGAGGCAAGTAAAGGAGGCCGTGGTGTCCACAGCCAAACAATCCCCCATACAGAACGTCGTCTCCAAACTCATCGCGTGGCGAACCGCCATCCAGTCGATGTTTCTTTTGGTCTGGCTGGATCCGCTCAATCTCCGGATGCACACCGTCTGTGCCCCCGTCTTTCATTGTTACGCCTGCCCGCTGGCGACCTTCGCCTGCCCCATCGGCGTCATCGCCCAGTTTTCGGCCCTGCACCTGTTTCCGTTTATTGCCATCGGCCTGCTGCTTGCTGTCGGGGCCCTGCTCGGATCGGTCGTCTGCGGATGGATGTGCCCGTTCGGCCTGCTGCAAGACCTGGCCGCCAAAGTCCCCACCCCACGGCTCAAAATTCCGCAATGGATGGGCTATTTCCGCTATGTCGTCCTGCTGGGGACAGTACTGGCGATTCCGTATTTCTTCGGTGAAGGCCACCCGCTGTTTATTTGCCGGATATGTCCGGCCGGCGGCGTCGAAAAGGCCCTGCCCGATGTCGTCTCCGCGGCCATCGGCGGCAATCCCATCCCCTGGCCCAACGCCATCAAAATCTCGATTGTACTGGCCTTTTTTGTCGCCATCTTTATCACCATACGCCCGTGGTGCCGCATCTTCTGCCCGCTGGGGGCCATCTTCGGCTTCCTCAACCGCTTCTCGCTGGTCACCATGGACTTGAAGGAGCATCAATGTACTCAATGCGGACGCTGCCGGACGCTATGCACCTATGGCATCCAGCCCGACAAACAGCCCAACGATCACCGCTGCATCCGCTGCCTCGAATGCACCCAGTGCGGCCTGAAAGCGTTGCAAACCAAACTCCTCTTCGACGACCAGCCCCAGGAAGAAAACAAGGCATAAAAAAAGCCCAACAGGATTCAACCTCTGCCGGGCTTTTTCATTCACAAGATTCAACTAAACCTGCGGTGGCAAATCCACCGTCTCCGCAACCGCTGCTTTTTTACGCAGGCAGATCGCCTCAAACCGCTGCCGCCAGAATCCATTCACAAAGAACAGAATCAAAAACGGCAGCAATGCCGCATAGAAAAAGGCCGCCCCGACCAGCGTTTGCAGCAAAAATTGCCACACAATCCCTCGGTCCGGATACTGCATCATTTCGATAATCAGAATCACTGAAAATGGGACAGCCGTCCCAATCAGGCACCCCGGGATTGCCCACAGCGAAAATCGCAGCCCCGTCATCCGCCTGCGGCTCAGAATAGTCGCAAACGTCAAGGCAATGGTATAGACCCCAAACGAAATGCCTGTAAAAATTGCCAGCGCCGCCATATAGGTGCTGTCGCCAATATTGATCAGCGCCAGTCCGGCCATGCCCGCAAAAATCAGCAGAGCCAGCACGGCCGTCACAAAGCGATGCCGCCCGCCAATCCGTCCGGCCAGCAGCCAGACTAAGCAAAAGCTTACAGCAATCGTATTGATAATCGAAACAAAAAGACCGCGAATGTCACTGGGCATATCAGTCAATGCCGCGACAACCAAAATTGCGGCATAGAACCCTGTCGCCGGAAGCAGAATCCACAGTGCCGCAGGCCGACGGTTTTCTTTAAACAGGACATACGCCAGCACCAGCGGAATCCAGAACAGTACGCCAAGTACGGCATACAGCGGACTCCAGGAATACATAATCGGCTGGCCTTCTTTGGGCCCAAGGGCGCCAATATCGCAGCCTGCCACAATCTTCAAATCACCAAACGCATACATGGGTACTCGACACGAGTACGAACAGGTGCCGCCTCACCCAAACTCAAAATCGCCGGAAGCCAGCAGCATGTCGCCTTTATAAATCTCCACCCTGGGCTTTTTGCTGTCATCGTATCCGGTCACCTGCCGGGCGTCATATTCCTCCCCGCCGATGCCAACCAGTTTATAATTGAATTTCAGCATGTTGCCAGAGCGAAAGACATCCACCGTATGATTCAGCGGCGCCCCCGCTTTGAACTGGCCGATACCCTTTTCCGGCACAGTACACATAAGATTATCAAGACGCTGGGGGCTGATTATCCGGCCTTCTTTGCCTTTCAGGTTCAGTTCTCGACAACGATACTGGCCTGCCGGAACCGCAACCAGCGTCTGGCTGATTTCCGGAAAAATAATGGTATTGGCACTCTCCAGTGACAGGCTCCGGATTTCCTTGCCCGGAATTTCCATTTGCCCCATCGCTACGGCCTTATCCGCCAGTACCGCCTGAAGCAGCGGCGATCCATCCTTTTGAGCCCATTGCAGCTTGATCGTATAGTTCGCTCCGCCGACAAAAATCATCTCCGGCACCGTCCACCGGGTACGATACCATTGCTCCTTCGAATCCGCCAGGCAGCACAAAAACCGCCGGGCCTTAGATGCACCCGGCATATCGGCCGCCGAAAATTCCCAATCCCGGCCATTCAGTGACATGGTGCCTTTAAAACCGGACCGCAGAGTAAAATAGGGATAAAAATAAGACTCATTGTAATTGGATATCCTCGCCTCAATAACATAGTGAAGCGTACCGCACTCGGTCTGACATTCAATCGTAAACAGCTCAAATTCATGCTCAGAACTCGGATATCCTTCCCGGGTTTTTTCATCCAACATCCCGTTGGGATCATTGGTCAAATCACCATCCCGATTGAGATCGACATATAATTTCTTATCCTGCTTAAGCCAGATAAACCCGGACGGTTCCTTTTCGTCCAGCCAGACTCGACCGCGATAGACCTTTCCGCCCGAACTTTGAGGCTCCCTGGCAAACGGCTCATTCTGGCCATGATCTTCACGCAGGTTCTCGCTAAAACCCTTGTCCTGCCATGTCAGATCAAAGACATACTCCGCCGCCGATACCATCGCCCCGTCATATAGAAAGACAGCCAAAATCAAACAAATTCGCTTCATGTGTCCTCTCAAAATCTACCGTTGTCATTCCCGCGAAAAGCCTCATCCTCGCACAGGTGGGGACAGGAATCCAGCGTTCATCTTTGTCATTCCCGCGAAAGCGGGAATCCATTTTTCTATGAACTACCAACTCCGAACTTTTTCACTTCACCTTCTCCAGTGCCGCCTCAACCCCCTCCACGCCAAACCCTTCGGCAACCACCTGATGAGTCTTATCCGTCAGAATCATCCACGGCAAGCCCTGTACTCCAAGCCCCAGCCGCGTCTTTTCCGCATCGGCAGCAATCATCTCCAGCTTAAAGCCAATAGCACTTTCCTTCAGCCAGCCTTCAATCGCGGCCTTGTCCGTCGGCTCTCCCTGCAGCACAACCACGGCAACACCCTTGCCCGCCAGCAGTTCGGCTTTCTTGGCCAGTTCTCTGACAGCAAATCGGCTGGGACGCTGCTGATAATCCCACACACACACCAGCACGGCCTTGCCGTCAAACTGATTCGGATCGCTGAACACCGCCGGCAATTCTTTGCCTACCAGCGACTTGGGTTTCGGTGCTGCACGCCGGCCTGAATTGACTTCCGGTGTCAGCATGATTTCCACGTTTGTATCGCCCGCCTGCACAAACGCATTGGCATACATATACTGACTCTGCCGGTTATAATTGACACTAAGCTGGACACCCCCTTCACAAATCGGGCCAAGTGTAAACTTGCCATCTTTGTCGGTTGTAACATTCAGATTAGGCTGGCCTTCACCATAGCTGTGAATTCTTGCCCCCTCCAGCGGCTTGCCGTCGGCATCCACCACCCGGCCGGATACAGAACTGTTGGCAATCTTCAAAACCGTTTCCTTAAGCTCCACGGTCAATTTGCCCTCGGCAGGCTCTTCCAGATTGACAGACCCCGTACCGTATCCCTTCGGGCCGGAAATACTCAGATAGTACGTCCCTTCCGCAGGCAGCGACTCGACTTTATAAACACCATCCTTGTCGGTGGTGATGCTCTTATTATCAAATGTACTGGACCATCGTGAACCGCGAATCTGGATCGATATCGAAGCCATTGGAATCGGTTTATTGTTGGGATCGACAACCTTGCCGGTCAGTGTCAATCCCGGCTTGACCTGGACATTCATTGTCTTGGTGTCGGCATCAATATCCACCACCGCTGCCAGCTTATTAGCCCGGTCGATGGCCACCAGCAGAAATTGACCTTCTACCCACGACATATCCTCCGGCGACCAGCGAAGCGTATAACTGCCCTTATCATCGGTTTTGGTTGATGAATCCGAACCACCCTGATTCGGCATAATCTTCATCTCAACCCCGGCCGCAGGTTTGCCGTCCGGCCCGGTCACGATTCCGGTTATCTTGTTCGATGCCCCCAGAACAACGGAGACTTCGGTGGTCTTGCCTTCCTCCACGTCAAATTCCTGGCTTTTAAACCGATTGCCATCCTGAACCTGCACACGATAGTGTCCCGGCAGAAGCTGTTTTTCAAAAACACCGTCGCTGTTGGTCTTGCCGCCAACTCCCGGCTGGTTATCCTGATTCAGATACATCTGGATGCCTTCGCGACCTTGCTGCGTATCCGGATCCACCGCCTTGATCCGCACCATGGTCCCCTGTTTGGCCTTGAGCTGAACGCCTATGTTGCTTTTAAGCTCCACCGTCTGCGGCTCACAAAGCCATTGGTCACTCATCACCATCACCCGATAGGTTCCCGCCGCCAGATCCTTCACCGAAAATTGTCCATCCGCATCAGTCTTGATCGGCTTTTGCGTCGGATCGATATCCAGACCGATTCGTGTCACCGACAATGAAACATCGGCCAGCGGCTTATTCTTCGAATCCATCACGATCCCCGACAGGGTCAAGCCCTTACTCATCGTAAAGGAAATATCCTTTTGCCCCACTTTATACTGAAATCCCTGCATCGGATTGAGGTCATCGCTGGCCGTTAATATCTGCCCCATCCCCGGTTTGGTAATCAGGATCTCCGCCGAACTGCCCGCCGGCAATTCCTTAATCTCAAACTTGCCTTCGGCATCAGTCGTTGTCGTAAAATACGGCATCGGCTCAAAATTAATCATCATCCGCGGTTCCGTGTCGGGTTGAGCCTTCTCATCGGCAATCACCAGCGCTACCAGCCGCACCTGGGCCTCGGCAACCGGCTTGCCCTGCTCATCCACCACACGACCTGCCAGCGTCTGCGGTTCGCTCATGTGAAATTCCAGCGGCGCCCCCTGCTGCCCCATCGTCATCGCCCAGGTAAACGCATAGTCCGACCGCTTGGCAACCCCGCAAATCGCCTGCGTATCCGAACCCATGGGCACATCCGAGGTGATGCTGTATTCCCCCTGCGGATTGGTCTGGCCCTGCCCCAGCAGATTCATCTTCACCGTTCGCGTGGACATGTCCATGGACAACTGATACAGCTTGACTTCCACACCGCCCAGCGGATTGCCATTTTGGCAAAATGCCTTACCCGTGTACGCGGCCCCAAACGCAGCCCCGCACCAACCAAGCACCATCCCACAAATCATCAGCCGACGTGTCGGCATTCCATACCGCATCATATATGTCTCCTTCCATAATCGGAGGGTCAATAACGGATAATTATTTCTTTCGCACCTGGGTTGCAACCACAACCGCAGCAATCAACGCCACAATCACCATCACCGGCCAGACCGAACGCCTGGACGCCGGTTTTTCCGCCGATGCTTCCGCCCGGATTTCCGCCTGGGCCTCAGCCTGCGGTTCATTCGGCGCGGCAGCCTGCCCGGCCTCAATCAGTTTGGTATTAATCAGCACCGGCATAGCTGCGGCCCTGGCGGCTGCAAAGGGCTTATTGTCCGCCACGGCACGAATCTGCTCCTCATCGAGTGCGTAATTATAGATGCGAACATCATCAATCCATCCGCGGAAATGCCGATTGCTGCTGCTTTCCGGATCTTTCCCGATGGTCAATGGTGCATCAAACGGTTCCGCAGCGTGCGCAACGTCATGCACAGCGGCTTTCAATTCACCCTCGTTCATCAGATACAGAATCGCCCTGTCATCCCTGACAGACAGAGCGGCAAACACCCACTTGTCCTGAGGCACAATCAGTCCGGATTCGTATTGCCAGGTCGTCGACTGGTCATCCCAGTGATATCCCAGTTCGTTGTCGTTTTTGAAGTTCAGACCCGACACCGTTTTGCCCCCGCGGCAGAACACAAGCGCGGCATAGGCATTCTGAACACCGTTGGAACGCAGCCACAGCGTAATCGTCACAGAATGGGTATTCAGCTTCAGCGGATCCGCCTGGACAAAGCCTTTCTCGCCGTCCAGCTCAATCACACCCGTCCGTCCGCCGGCCTGCTCAACCCACTGCGCCCCGGCCTGCAGCACCGCGGCAAAAGTCCCCGCAGTATCGGCTGCCTTGCCGTCTTCGACTTGATCAAACGTCCACCCGGCGGCCAGCCTGCCTTCTTCAAAACCAAAATCCCAGACCTTGCCCTGGGTCACTTTGCCTTTGTCATCCACCTCATCGATTCGCCAGTAATACCGCGTCCCGTGAACAAGCCCAGACAATGTTGCCTCAAGTTGTTCCGTGCGTCCCAGCAGCGCCAGCGTCTCCATACTGGTACCGGCATAAATGTCATGAGCCACTGCTCCCTGCCCCGGCATCCACTGCACTTTAACCTGTCCGGCCGCCGGCAGCACCGCCGCCGGCATCGGCTCAGGATTGCTCGCGGCAGAACCAAACGGCTCAAAGAACCGCACCTCGCTGAGACCGACAAATCCCTCGTCCAGAATCGGCACCAGGTTCTCAAAACGCACTTTTTGCGCAAGCGTTGGCTTAAACGATACAATCGTTGGATCATCATAATCAGGCGTGCCTTCCGCTTCGGCCAATTCAACACCCTTGAGCAGGCTCTTCCATCCGCCCTGCTCGGTCCAGACGGAAATATCCGCCTTGCCGACGCCGCGGCCGGTATAGTTGGGCAGATTGTAATTCCAGACCGCAATCTTTTCAAGCATTTGGGCCGCAGCAAACTCAAATACAATCCCCTCGCCGGCCGCTTCCTTTTTGCTCAGCCACATCGCATTGGGATGGGTATTGTGCTCCAGCAGCCGATCGCGATCCGCATTGCCAAGCCCGGCCCCGCACAGCGCCGAAACGGAAGTCTTCACATCCAAAGCCATCTGCCCCACGGCAGGCATACCGCGGCCCTCAGGCTTAATCACTACGCGTTGTGAGCGTATCTCAAAAGGCCCCTTGATTTGACATGCGATATAATACGGACGTTTGATTTCTTTGGGCTCTCGCCACGAGAGCGAACAGGTGCCGCCTCACCCATACTCCAGCTTGAACGTTCGGTCATATTCTCCGCTTTTGCTGTAAATATGCAGCGACGGTGCATCCGGCTGCCGGCCTCCCACCCGCAGACTGATCGATTCCCCCATCTTGCCGACCAGTTCCTGGTTGAAATAATAGGCGTTATTGCGAATCGTATGAGAAACCATCGAAATCGCCGGCTCACCAATATCCAGCTCCGACGTCCCGTCTTTGGCCACCGTAAACGCCTTTTCATTCGGGAAATTGCTCCCGGTTAACGTCCAGTTCTTGCCTTTGTCGTCTTTGCGTTCAATCGTCCATTCATGAACACGATACCGGCCTTCCGGCAGGGACACCTCGCCCGCCGCAGGTTTTCGCTCAAACAACCCGTTAACCCCCGCCGCGGTAAATGTTGTAATCGTCTCAGGCACCTTCACCTTGCCATAAGCCGCATCCTGCGCCGCAGTGATTTCAACCGTCGCCCCGTCTTTGGCAATCGTCACCCGATACAGCTTGTCGCCCAGCTCCAGGTAATTGCCGACATAATACGACTTGCGTCTGGACTCCGGCCCGATAAATATCCGGTCGCAGTCGGACGACTCGGCCTTGTCCGAAAAGGTCCCATTGGCGTTATAGTCAATCAGCGTAACCCGGGTCGGCTTGCCGTCAATCAATACCTCACCCTCATACCAGCACCCCGTTGAGATGACAAGATATGAGCTTTGCTCCTCATAGGAGTAATATTGCAGGTTCAAATGGTAGGTAATCGGCCCGTCTTCGCCCTTGAAATGCACCGCCACCGGCCCAAATGCCATCCGATACCGGTCCGACACAACCCCCTTATAAGGCTTCTCATCATCCAGATGACCGTCGCCATTGGAATCAATATAAAGCAGGTCCATCAATCCGGACTTGCGAGTCCGGTCCAGGGCAATCCACCGTACCTTCCCCCCATCCATACTATGCTGCCACTTGCCGAATTTCTGATCGTACTGACCAAATTTCGGCATTCTTACATCGGCAGGCTTCTTTTCGAGCGGAAAATATCTGCTGGACGTCGAAAACTCATCCTCCATATACAGCGATGTCTTGTACTGGAGCCATTGCGGCTGCGCAAACACCACAGCCTGCAAAATCAAAGCACATCCAGCCAGCAGCAAAAACTGTGACTTTTTCATGACGCGTCCTTCCTGTATTTTACAGTTCAACTCTCCTTGAATTGCATCCGTTCATTATAAACAAGACAAACAGAGTGTACAGATGTTTCATTAAATATTTCATTTTTTACATATCTATTTTCAGTTAATATATATCTTGTTACAGGCATACATTAAGAATTCCTTATTTTCCTTTGACTCGCTTGCCGAAAAGACTATAATTATGAAATACTTGCTGGTTGTCCTGCTTATGGATAGCCAGCACCCTGAAATACAAAACTTGTGGTTACGGCACTGCGGTCGGGCAATTAACCCCGTACCCGGCAGGTCAAAGGCTTGGGGCTTTTGGCAGGTCGGTCGGAACGACCCACTTAAATCGCAGCCGTCGGAATAACGGATATGTTCATCAGGAATAACACAAATGAAAACTCCCACCGCTTACGGCGGCTCTGTCGCCGTACCTTATTTGCCGACATGGCTCGGCAGTCAATCCATTATCAACATCCTTCTGGAACAGGGTGTCGATACCGCATTTGGGTATCTCGGCGCGGCTGTATTGCCCTTGTTTGAACAGATAGGCAAAGTAACCGGACAGACCGCATCGATTAATGACTATATTACCGATTGTTTAAATCAGGAGACTATTATGACTCAAAATGCACCGCAAAACACGGCTCCCACCAAAGCCGGCAGCCAGCACATTGTCGATATTCTCGAAGAACAGGGCGTCAAAGTGATGTTCGGTTACCTCGGCGGCGTGGTTCTGCCCTTGTTTGACAAAATCTACGACTCGCGTATCAAGTTCATCATCCCCCGCCATGAACAGGGCGGATGCCACATGGCCGATGCCTATGCCCGCGCCACCGGCAAAGTGGGGGTCATCATCGCCACCTCCGGCCCCGGCGCCACCAACCTCGTCACCGGCATCGCCAATGCCATGATGGATTCGGTGCCCCTGGTCGCCATCACCGGACAGGTGCGGACCGAACTGATCGGCAATGACGCTTTCCAGGAAGCCGACATGACCGGTATCACCCGCCCGATCACCAAGCACAATATGATTCTCAAAAACCCCGCCGAACTGCCGCAGGCGTTCCGCGAGGCCTTTTATATCGCCAGGACCGGACGGCCCGGCCCGGTGCTCATCGACCTGCCCGTCGATATGCAGATTGCCCAGATTCCCGTCACCCCGCCGACTCCGATTGAACTGCCGGGCTTCCATCTCCGCACCCGCGGCCATGCCCGGCAAATCAGCCTGGCCGCCCAGGCCATCAACGAGGCCAAACGCCCCGTGCTCTATGTCGGCGGCGGCGTGATTATCTCCAACGCAGCCGAGGAGTTGCGGACACTGGCCAAGAAAGCCAATATCCCCGTGACCATGACCCTGCTGGGCCTGGGCGCCTATGACCAGGGCCGCGACGAATCGCTCGACATGCTCGGCATGCACGGCTCGGCCTATGCCAACTACGCCGTCCAGAACTGCGACCTGCTGATTGCCGTCGGAGCCCGTTTCGATGACCGCGTGACCGGCAGACTCAAATCCTTTGCCCCGCACGCCAAGGTCATTCACGTGGACCTCGACCCGGCCAGCATCTCCAAAAATGTCAACGCGGATATCCCCGTTGTCGGCGATGCCAAAGAAGTCCTCAAGGCCATGGCCGAGGAAGTCGAATTCCGTCCGCGTGAAGACTGGTTCAAGCAGATTGCCGTCTGGAAGAAAAAACACCCCTTCCGCTACGACACCAATGCCAAAGGCATCAAACCCCAGTACGTTATCGAGGAAATCTGGCGGCAGACCCAGGGCCAGGCGACCATCGTCACCGGCGTCGGCCAGCATCAGATGTGGACGGCCCAGTTCTACAAATTCAGCCGTCCGCGTCAGTTCATCACCTCCGGCGGCCTGGGCACCATGGGCTTCGGCCTGCCTGCCGCCATCGGCGCTCAACTGGCACGACCCGGCGAACTGGTCATCGACATCGACGGCGACAGTTCCTTCAACATGACCCTGACGGAGCTTTCCACCGCGGTGCAGTACGAACTGCCCGTCAAGGTCTGCATCCTCAACAACGGCTATATGGGTATGGTCCGTCAGTGGCAGGAACTGTTCTACGGCAAACGCTATTCGTGCAGCTATCTGCAGAATCCCGACTTTGCCAACCTGGCCCGTGCCTTCGGCGCCGTCGGCTATACCGTCGAGAAAAAAGAAGACGTCGCCCCGACCATCGACAAGATGATCAAAGAAACCCGGCCCTGTGTCGTGGACTTCCGCGTGGACCGCGAAGAAAACGTCTGGCCGATGGTCCCCGCAGGCAAGAGCCTCGACGAAATGAGCGGTCTGGATATCTTCGAAATGGCATAATTAGAACCCAGGAGAATAACGATGAAACATATACTCAGTGCATTAGTGCAGAATAAACCCGGCGTTCTGGCCCACGTCGCCGGCATGTTTGCCGCCCGGGCCTTCAATATCGATTCATTGACTGTCGGTCGCACCGAAGACCCGACGCTGTCCCGCATGACCATCGTCGTCATCGGCAACGACAGAACGGTCGAACAGGTCCGCAAGCAGTTGGCCAAGATTATCACCGTCGTCAAGGTGCAGGACTTTGCCGGGCTGGATGTCGTCGCCCGCGACCTGATGCTCATCAGCGTCGCCTGCCCGCCTGAAAAACGACCCGAAGTGCTGGCCCTCATTGAGATGTTCAACGCCAAAGTCGTCGATATCGCCACCAAGTACGTGATGGTGGAAGTCTCCGGCCCCGAAAGCAAAATCGAGGCCTTCATCGAGGCGTGCCGGCCCTACGGCATCAAGAACATGGTCCGCACCGGCTCGGTCGCCATGCCCCGCCAAACCCGCGCCACAGCCCAGGACGAAGACAGCGGCAAGTAATCCGCAGGCGGCAACAAACCCAATCAAGTCTCCCCGGGGCGGCCTCAAAACCGCCCCTTCTTTTATCGCACAAATAACTCATCACACATTCAGCGGCAGGGACAGAATGAATGTGCTGCCTTTGCCGGGGGTGCTTTGGACGGAGACTGAGCCTTTGTGGTATTGGACGATGTGTTTGACGATGGCTAAGCCCAGGCCTGTGCCGCCGAGCTGCCGGCTGCGGGCCTTATCGACCCGATAAAATCGCTCAAAGATACGCCCCTGATGCTCGGCGGCAATGCCGCAGCCCTTATCCTGCACACGAATCACCAGCCGATCGTTTTCGGCCATCGCATCAATCGACACCTCCGAATCCGGATTGCTGTACTTGATGCCGTTATCAACGAGGTTTACCACCGCCTGCTCCAGAAGCGACGCATTGACTGAGGCCTTCAGGTCGGCAGGACAAGTCAACTGAATGCGAATAGTGCGTTCAGCGGCCTTGTGCCGGCACAGTTCGACAACCTCATTAAGAATCTCCCGAATTGAACACACCTCGCGTGGGACATGCACCGACTGGCCCTGCTGTTCCAGTTCGCACAACAGCAGCAGGTCTTCGATAATCGAATTGAGCCGGTCGGTCTGGCGGGCGATGATGCCCAGAAACCGCTTGGCGTCTTCGGGGTTATGAATCGCCCCATCCTGCAGCGTTTCAATAAAGCCATGAATGGATGTTACCGGCGTCTTGAGTTCGTGGCTGACATTGGCGACAAAGTCGCGTCTGACCTGTTCGAGCCGGTAAATCCGCGTCATATCGTTGAGCACAATCAGCGCCCCGATATGGCGGTTTTCGCTGTCCAGCAGTGCCGAGGAACGAACCTGCAGGTAGCAATCCTGCCGCAGGTCGGCATCCGGCATCAGGATAAACTGCTCGGCTGAATTGGGCGAGCGCAGGGCATTCTGCACAAACGTCTGCAGTTCACTGTTGTGAATGAGTTCTCCCACCGTCCTGCCTGTCGTTTTGTCGGCATCCAGTTGCAGCAGACGAGCCGCAGCGGTATTGAGCATCAGGCATTTGCCCTCGGTTTCAAAGGCGATAATCCCTTCCAGCATCGCGGTAAAGACCGCCTGCTGCTGGTTGCTCTGCCGGGTCGAGGCCTCGATGCGGCGGTTCAATTCTTCAGCCATGGTGTTCATCGCACCGGCCAGTTCGGCAATTTCGCCCGGGCCGACAACGTCCAGCTTATGCGTCAGTTGCCCCTGGGCAAATCGCCGGGCACCCTGCTGCAGCAATGCCAGCGGACGCGACAGGCGCCACGAAAAATACAGACTGACCATCGCCAGAACCGCGGCAATCACCATCGCATAGCGAATCACCTGCTGCGTCAGGGAACCGATGGCATGTTCGATTTCCACCAGCGGCATTGCAGTACGCACTACCGCCACGACCTGATTATCATGCAAAATGGGCACAGCGACATACATCATCCGCTGTTTAAGGGTGGTGCTGGGACGGCGTTCGGAGTAACCAATCACTCCGGTCATGGCCTGCTGAATTTCGGGGCGGTTCAGATGATTTTCCATCGCCTGGGGGTCTTTGTCCGATTCCCCCAGCACCCGGCCGGTCGGCTCAACCAGGGTGACGCGGGTCTTATTTTCCTGCCCAAGCTTTTTGCACAGTGCATCAATCCGGCTCAAATCCCCGGCTTGCAGCAGAGGCTCCATCGCCGAACTGACCAGTCGAGCGCGGACCTCGAGCATCTGGCGGGTCTGCCGAGTCAGATACGCATCCACCAGAAAAGAAACATTGATCGAAAACGCCACGAGGGCGAGAATCGTAATTACCAGGTACGATGGAAATATCTGCCAGAGCAATCGTCTTTTCATCAGGGCGCTTCCGTTGGGGTTTGTTCAGCTTTGGTCTTTCATCCGATAACCGACACCGCGAACCGTCTCGATGGTTTTACCTGCGGAGCCGAGTTTCTTACGAAGTCCGACGATCTGCACATCAATAGAGCGGTCGGTTACAGGATAATCCGAACCGTGAATGGCGTCAACAATCTGATAGCGGGTGAAGACCCAGCCGGGTCGAGCCGCCAGGAATCGCAGAAGGCTGAATTCGGTGCTGGTCACAGGAATATCTTTGCCATTCACAGCCACACGATGTCGGCCGGAATCAATTTCGATATCGTGGATACGCAGTATCTGATTATCCGCAGCTTCGGCAGGCTGTTCCCGACGAAGCACCGCCCGAATCCGGGCCAGCAGCACACGGGGACTGAACGGCTTGGTGATATAGTCAGCCGCCCCCATCTCAAGTCCTGTCACCACATCGGCTTCCGTGCCTTTGGCAGTAACCATGACCACGGGAATCGCATTGGTTTTAGGGTCTTTTTTCAGTGTCCGGCAGACCTCCAGCCCATCCACCCCCGGCAGCATCAGGTCCAGCAGAATCAAATCCGGCCCCACCGTCTGGGCCTTGGTCAGGGCGGCCGGGCCGGTCATGGCCGTCTCGGTGCGGTAGCCGTTCTTGTCCAGATTGTACCGAATCAGCTCCAGTACATCTTCTTCATCTTCCACAATCAGTATTTTCTCATCAGCCATTGGATTTCCCTTTATCGCGCTGCCCGACAAACGGCAAAAGTTATCGTTCTATTAATATATCATTTCACCGGTATTGTCTATGTCAAATGTTAGCATAGTGTTAGCATCGTGTTAGAGTTTGATTCGCCCGGCTAACAGCCGCCAAATTGGGTTCGTTTGGTAAGAAAGTAAAATGGCAAAGGAGAAAAGGAAAAAGTACTCCGGAAAGGGTAAAATTGGCTTTGTCCGGCAGGATTAAAAGTCTGAGCGGCGTTTTTCGACGGCGCGGTTGGCCTGGTTGGTCAGCAGGCAATCGATAATCCCCTGCAGGCGAGCGGAGGTCTCCGGGGAAAGCTGATGTTTCTGAGCCAGCTCCAGTATGACATTCAGGGCTTTACAGCTATAGAAATCCCGATTTTCGATGCTTTCCAACTCAATAATCCCCACGCTTTCATCGTGGGTCTGCTCGACATACAGGGAATAGACAAAACAAATCTCTGTCCGGGGACACAACAACAGCTTTTGCATAGTGCTCCTTTCGCCTGCATTTATTGTCTCAATACCATCGACAGCCGGCCGACCGCTGCTCCCTGTTCTACCAGAAAACAACCCAGAATGGAATGGTTAAAATCCGCACGAATTTGAGAATGCGACTGGCGGGAGGAGATGATTACCGTCGTCGAAGGCGAACTGCGAATTTATACCACGACGATCCCCGCTCAAAATCGACGTGTGACCCTGATGCAGGCCCCCATCTATCGCAATGATGTGGCGATGGTCTCAATGGGCTACTTCTACCCGCCGCAGTTGAGCTATTACATGAAGGATTGATGATGGACGATGGACGAAGGATGAGTGAAATTAAATTCCTTGCTCTATTGCTGCAAAATATATAACCTTCATCTTGACTTGTTATCATCTGCGGATATACTGCTGATAAAGTGTAAGGAGATTTGATTATGCCAATACCCGATTATCAGCAGTTTATGCTGCCGTTTCTCAAGCTCTTGGCGGATGGCAAGGAGCATTCTATCCAAGAAGCAAACCGTATTTTGCCTGAACAGTTTAGTCTTACTGAAGAAGAGAAAAAAATTAAACTTCCAAGCGGCTTACAAAGCGTCGTGAATAACAGAATCGGCTGGGCAAGAACCTATCTTAAAAAAAGCAAACTGATTATTTCTCCTCGAAGAGGTATATTCAGAATTACCGACAGAGGCTTGCAGGTTCTTCAAACCAATCCTGTTGAAATTGACCTTGCATTCCTCCAGCAATATCCTGAATTTATCGAGTTCAAGAACCAAAAGAATTCAAAAACAGAAAATGCCTCTGAGAACCCCCCTCTTCAAAACAATGAGAAAAATCCAGAAGAAACGATCGAAGACGCATTTGAAGAAATTAATGAATCCTTGGGCAGCGAACTGCTTGAGACAGTAAAGGCCTCAACGCCCGCGTTTTTTGAAAAATTAGTCGTCGATTTACTTCTCAAAATGGGGTATGGCGGCTCTCGAAAAGACGCAGGACAGGCTATTGGACAAGCCGGTGACGAGGGGATTGATGGTATCATCAAAGAAGACAGGCTTGGCTTAGACATTATTTACATCCAGGCAAAGCGATGGGACAGCAACAATATCGGCAGGCCGGAAATCCAAAAGTTTGCCGGAGCCTTACAGGGCAAGAGAGCAAAGAAAGGCATATATATTACTACGTCCCGTTTTTCAAAAGAAGCCATAGATTATGCAAACGCCATTGACAGCAAGATTATTTTGATTGACGGGGACACTTTAACAAAGCTGATGATTGAGCATAATGTCGGAGTCTCTCTTTCGAAAGTATATGAAGTTAAAAAAGTGGACCATGATTATTTTGAAGAAGAAATTTAAAAGCACATAGAATCCATGAAAAAATCAAAATCTAAAATCCAAAAAGTTCCATGGAAAGTCGTAAAAGAGGTTTTGTCGCAACGAGATCGCAAGGCCATGGTCAACCTTATTGAAGAATTGTATTCTCTGAATACCGATAATCAAACATTTATTCTGACACGCTACGGCCTTATTGATGAACTAGCATTCTACAAGTCAACTATCCGGGAATGTGTCTATCCTGAATGGAACAGGCCTATTCAGTTGGGCGAAGCGAGAAAAGCATTCAATCATTACAAAAAGGCCGTCGGGGAGCCAGAGGGATTGCTGGAACTGGCGGTCTATTATGTAGAATGCGGCACAGACTGCACTATGGAGTTCGGAGACATCGATGAAGCGTTTTATAACAGCATGGAATCGATGATGAATCAGGCAGTCAGGCTTCTGGAGAAGGTTGATCCCGAGATAAGAGAAAAATATCGCCAACGATTTAAAGCCCTGATGGATAAAGTGTATGGAAAGATCGGATGGGGCTATGGTGATTATATGGCGGACGTCTTTTATCAGACTTTCGGAGATGAGGCCGATCAATAGCTCTTAGAAAAACCGGAGGCGAGAATGAAAGTCAAGCTCAGTGAAATTATAACCGGCCTGGAATTTCAGAACGATCGATCCGGATCTTATCTGGAACGTGCCACAGGTCTTGTCGTCAGCATCTCAGAGGAAGACCTGAACGCCGCAGAGGACGATGATGCTGACGAAGATTTCCCGGACTGGCAGATAGACAATATCGAAATCGCCAAAAAGATTCTCGATGACAGCAACACCGACTATCTGCAGTTGCCCACCCAGTGGGATATTCATGAATATGAGATGATGGAATCCTTTGTCAGTACCATTGAGGATGTCACGATTTTCGATGCCCTATCCTATACACTCAAAGGCAAGCATGCTTTCAGGCGATTCAAAGACGCCGTTTATGAATACGGCATAGAAAAACAGTGGTTTGCCTATCGTGACAATGCCTATAAAGCCATCGCCATCGAGTGGTGTCAGGAAAACCACATCGATTTTGAAGATGATGTAAAGCATACTTAACAAGTATCATTTTGCCGCGAGGATGGCCGCGGGATGTATTGAAACGGTACTTAGCCGTGCCTGGGGCGGACAATTTCATTCAGGATCAGAATCACCTATACAACGCTCTATCCTGCTTTAGCTGGTCACGGAAACGCCTTTGTCGCGGAGGTAGGATTTCAGGTCGGGGATGGTGATGGTCTTGAAGTGAAAGACCGACGCAGCCAGCAAGATGGTGGCCCCGGCCTGGACGGCATCATAGAAATGCTCGAGCTTGCCGGCACCGCCGGAGGCGACAATTTCGGCTGAGGTCGCACTGGCCATTTTTCGAATGATGGGAAGGTCGTAGCCGGTTTTGGCTCCGTCGCCGGCTTTACTGGTGGGAAGAATCACCGGGACGCCATAGCCATCCACCCGCTTGGCCCATTCGAGGGCATCGTATCCGGTCGCGGTGCGTCCGCCGTCGATAAAGACTTCATATCCGGATGGCAAGGCGGGATTCTGGTCCACATCGATGGCCACCGTGATTTTCTGGGGGCCGAATTCCCGGACCATCTCGGCGATGACCCCGGGTTTGCGGAACGCGGCGCTGCTGGTCGAGATTTTATCCGCACCCGCATCCAGCACTGCTGCTGCCGTGGTCACATCGGAGATGCCGCCGCCCACGGTAAAAGGTACGGTCGTCGCCTGGGACACCCGTTTGACGACATCCAGCATGGTCTTGCGTTTTTCCACGGTGGCCGTGATATCCAGAAGGGCCAGTTCATCGGCACCTGCCCGGCAGTAGGCAATGGCACATTCCACCGGATCGCCGGCATCGCGAATATCCACAAAGTGAACCCCTTTTACGACGCGACCATTCTGCATGTCCAGACAGGGCATAATTCGGATGTGTTTTGTCATGAGTGTCCCTTTCATTTGTATTCTTAGAAACTGAATACAGTTTATCTACAAATACTCTCTGTGATTACCATACCTAAACCGGGCGAAAAAATAAACTGGAAAAAACCATGAAATCCTTGTGAAGCAAGACCAGAAAAGTCATACCCTCTCCGCCGGGCCGAGTTTTCTTGACAAACAAAGTGTTAAAATGTATAATATGACCTAATTATATAGAATTATTACGGCTATTTTTTTCGTTTTTATAGGATGAGGTAATGCAAAGGCAGTTATTCGTCATTGTGGGGGTCTTTTTATTCTTACTTCATCTGACCGCGGGTGCCGCTCCAATCTCTCTTGAAAAGGCCGGTCGGGCAGGCAAGACGGTTACTGCATTGCGCCATCATTCCAACAACCCTTCCCAAGCCGTTTCCCCCGAGACCCCGAAGCCGGGAAAACAGATACGCAGTCTGGCCCCTTTGCAGAAGAACAATCGTACGCTGGGGTATGTGGTGCATCTGGAACCGCAGGGGTATATCCTGATGGCGGCGGACGACCAGGCACCGCCGGTCAAGCTGTACAGCGAGGACAGTTCGTTTGACCAACTGCCGCCGGGGTTTCGGGCGGTGATTGAACTGGAGATGCTGGAGGACCTGGCCTGGCTGGAGCAGATGCCGGAGCAGGAGACAGAATTTCATCTGCAATGGACTGCCCTGCTTGAGACGGAAGACCCCAACACCATACAGGCGGCCGGCAGCAATACGGTACTCCTGGCGACCTCGTGGAATCAGAATTATCCCTACAATTACTATTGTCCGACCGCTGCCGGCGGGCCGAGCGGACGAGCGTATGCCGGATGCGGAGCGACGGCTTTGGCCCAGATTCTGCGATATCATGCATCGCCAATCGCCGTGACCCGGGATCACACCTATACGGATTCGTCCGGTTCGTGTACGGGAACGTATTCCATCAGCGATGTCGGTATGGGCAATTACGACTGGGCGGCTATGCCGACGGCTGTCTCTTCCTCCAGCCCCATAGCACAGATTCAGGCGGTTGGGCAACTGATTTATCATTGTGCTGTCGCATTGGACTCGGACTTTGAAGCCGGCGGAACCAGCTCTTCGACGGGCGACATTGCCCCGGCGTTACGCATGTATTTCAACAGTACCTGCGATAATTATGTGAATAAAAGCAGCTACACAGACTCCGCATGGTATAACAAGATTGCCGCCGATGTGGATGCCGGCAAGCCGGTGTTTTACACGATGTGGTCGGCGGACAACACCAACGGCCATGCGGTAGTCTGCGACGGATACCGCAACGGCAATGAAATCCATCTGAATCTGGGCTGGTCCGGCTCGGGGACGGCCTGGTACACGATGAGCAGTGTCAGCTATGGCGGCTACACATGGACGATTCACGGCGGCGTGTTTAATATTACACCTGTTGCATACGGGTCTTTATGTGTAACTCTCGGGCCGGAGGGGGCTTTGGCCGGCGATGTCCAGTGGCGTCGCGCGGGGACTTCGACATGGTTTAACAGCGGAGATACCGAAACGGGTATTGTCACCGGCAATTACACGGTTGAATTCAAGAACGCCATTGGATGGATTACGCCGGCAAATGCCGCTGTGACCATCCTGAAAAACCAGACAACTGAACTGTCGGCGGTATATACCCCTTCGCCCGAAATTGTCCTTGGAACGGGAACGGGGACGGATTATTATCCCCTGGCGACGTCGCGTCTGGCGGCCCGGACACAGACGATTTATCTGGCCGATGAAATCGGCGGGGCCTGTACGCTGTATTCGCTGGCGCTGCATGTCGCCACGGTGCCCGGCCAGACGATGAATCAATTCACCATCCGACTCAAGCCTACGGCGCTGACTGCGTTTAGCAGTACCGAGTGGGATTCCACCGACTGGACTGTGGTCTATCAGGCCGGCCAGACAGTGACGGCGGCGGGGTGGAATGAGTTTGTTTTCACGACCCCGTTTGTGTATGACGGACTGCAGAACCTGATGGTCGATATCTCATTCTATAACAGTTCTTCTTCCAGCAACGGCATGTGTTATTATTCCACGCCGGGGGGTAATCGCACCCTGCGATACCGCCCTAAAAACGCTTCATCCGACGATGGAGACCCGCTGACCTGGACGGGGGCTTCGCCGCGGCCCAGTACGAGCCTTTTTGTCCCGAATATCCGTCTGACGATTGCATCGAAAACGCCCGATCTGACGGCCAATGGTTTTGTGGATATGGACGATTATGCCCGGCTGAGCATGTGGTGGCAAAGCAACTGTGATGTGTCCAATCACTGGTGCGGCGGCGCCGACCTGGACTGGTCGGGACAGACCGACTGGCAGGACCTGAACCTGTTTGTGTCTTCCTGGCTCAACGACAGATAACATCCTGTGAATTTATTGCTTGATTCCGGAACACCTTACGGGATACAATCATATTGCACCGAATAGTGCAATCTTCTCTAATGCGATTCGAACAAGAGAATTCTTTTATCAGGGAGTTTTTATGCGAACCCGACCAGCCTTGCGTTTTCGGCCTTTCGTCTCGATTCTGACGGGATTTTCATTTGCGGCTGCCGTCGTCACCGGAGCAGTGCTGTTTGTCACTCCGCCGGGGCGCGTGGCCAACTGGAGCAACTGGACGGTCTGGGGGCTGAGCAAACAGGAATGGTCGGCCCTGCACATCTGCTTTTGCGCCCTGTTTGCAATCGCTTCTTTCGTACACATCTGCTTCAATATCAGGCCCTTAATCAATTATTTTGCATCCCGGATTCAGTCCGCTCGACGGTTGCGATATGAATGGATTGGGGCGATGGTACTGTGCGGCATTACCGCGTGGGGGTCATTGAGACCGTTTGCTCCATTCAGTTCCCTGCTGCGTCTGAATACAACGCTCAAAAACAGTTGGGGTTCACAAACTGCGGAACAGCCGCCGGTCCCTCATGCGGAATTGCTGACTGTCAGGCAACTGGCCGAACAGACTGATATTCCAGTTGATACGGTTCTGGGGAATCTCAAGACCGCAGGAATTACAGCCGGGCCGGACGATATCTTTGGAACGATAGCCCGGCAGGCCGGCTATTCCCCTGAAGAGCTGTATTTGCTGGCCACTGGAAAAACTCAAGCCCAAGGTCGCGGCCAGCGTCGCGGAGGCGGAGGGCAAGGTGAAAGCAGAGGCGGCGGTGATGGTGCGGGCGGCGGAGGATTTGGACAACAGACGCTCAGACAAGTCTGTCAGGAATCCAATCTGGATATCAACACGGCACTGGAAAGGCTTCGCCAGGCAGGAATCAAGGCCTCTGCGGATCAAACCATCCGACAGGTTGCCGACGAAAACAACATCCGCCCCGGAGAAATTCGGCAATTGCTTCTGCGGCAATAAACCGGCACAGTTCAGACACGGCGGGCTAATTGGCCTGGACAATGACGCGGAACTGGTCGATCCAGGGGCCGCTGCTGATTTCAAACGACAGAACTTTCCGATTGGGACTGATGGTAATCACATCATGGGCCATCTCCTCTTCGGCGCCGGGATTGCGATTATCCAGTCCGCGGTCTTTTTCCCGCTGCATGAACACCGGGTAGTCGAAACCTTCGATGCCCACGATGGCGTCGGTATCCTTGAGTTTCTGATAATGGCCGATGACGCCGAGGATGGGTTTGCTGAAAGTAATCTGGCCGGTCAGCTTACGGTAGTTTTTCCAGTTTTTCGGTCCTTCCTGATTGAAGAACAGCAGGTAGCTGTTAACCTTTTTGCCTGCGGCAACCAGTGGACGGCTCTGGGGGGTGTAGCGTTCACAGCGTCCGGGTTTGTTAATATCGACCGGCAGCGGTTTTTCGAGAACCAGATTCTGGCGTTCGGGCATCAGGAACAATTTTTCATCGCTGCGGTATAATTCAAACGGCTGAGGCGCTGCCGGGGGCACAAATTCAACCTTCTCGGACAATTCATCCACGCCATTGGTCAACGGCCACAGTTCGCGGTATTCGGCATGGTCATACGGCACGGTTTCGAGTTCCTTCTGGCCGGGGCGGATGCGGGCACTGCTGCCTTTTTTGAGCAGGATGGCTTTGTCGCCTGATTTGGGGATGGGCTGCTTGACGGCAACGGCCCCCTCAAAAACCGAGACGCTGGATTGGCCGTCTTTGGCGACTTTGACACCAAAGGAGGTTCCCAGGTCGATGACATCCATCATGGCGGTGCGAACCGTAAACAGGCTGCTGGGATTATTGACCTTGGCGCTGATTTTGCCCTGTTCGAGCTTGAGGGTATTGTCATCAATCAGCTCAAATCGGCTTGGCCCGGCCAGGATGACCACCGTATCGTCCGGCATCCGCAGCCGCATTCGGCCCGAAGCGAGGGTAAAAGGGCCCCGCTTGAGCATCTGGCCGACTTCGGGAACCTGGCCCGATTCCCAGCGGGCGGTTTTGACATACGTCACTTTGGCGATATCCGGCGGGGTCGGCCAGAATGCAATGAGCACCCCCGCCGCCAGCAGCACCATCGCCGCGGCTGCGATCATGCGTCGAATGGCCCTGCGACGCGGCGGCGAAGGATTGGCCAGAGGAGGCTTGAATCCGTTTTGAATGAGCTGGTCGGTCTGGCTTTCGGCGCGGCGATAGAGTTCGAAGATCAACTGGCCGCGGGTCTGCATCTCATAGAATGCCTGGCGCTTGCGGCTGTCGTCAAGCATTTCCGCATCGAGAATCTGCATCTGCTCAGGGGTGATGGTACCGTCCTGATACTGAAGCAGGCGAATGACAAACTCCTGCGGCAATTCAAATGGTTCGGATTTTTCGGTCATTGGGTTATTGTTCATGGGCCACTTTTCTTCGGACACACAGGCCCAGTTGTTTGTGGATACGGGCCAGGGCCTGATAGATCGTTTCGGCCTTGCGTTTCATGTATTCGGCGACTTCGATACCGCTCATGCCGTTGAAGTACCGCAAGCGGATAATCGTGCGGTTGTTTTCGGTCAGGCGTTTGAGACAGTCGGCCAGAGCATCCATCGCTACCGAGCTGTCTTTGCGGTCATGGGTCGGCCATTCGTGCTGGAGGATATCCAGCAGACGTTCGCTGAGGATAAGGCCGTCGCTGCGGCTGGCACGGAGAAAGTCGATAGCCTTGTTCCGGCTGGCCATGCGGGCCCACCGCATCAGGTGTACCAAATCCGTGAAAGTTTCGGCCAGCGAAATCGCCTTGACGCAGACCTCCTGAAACACATCCTCGGCCGACTGGTAATCCCGTGTAATCGACGAGATAAACGCAGTCAGCAGAATCTGTTCTTTCAATAAATGCCCGGCAACTTGTTCTTTAGTCAGCATAGCCATCCATAGTATCATATCCTATGGTATTACGGCAAAAAAACCGGTTTCTCGACATGAAATCCGGCAATACTAGCGTCCAGACACTGAATTTTGGATAAACTTCTTCCCAAAATCCGGGTCGTTATTTATGATTCCGGATGCAACAGAAAGGATTCTAAGTGACCCAAACGGATCAAAAAATAGACTTGGCGACTCCAGTTCAATACCTCAAAGGGGTTGGCCCGGGGCGGGCGGCGGCGTTTACCGATCTGGGTGTGCAGACGGTCGCGGACCTGCTTGGGTATTTCCCGCGGGATTGGTCGTTTGTGCCGGAGCCAGTGCTGATTGGGGACCTGAAGCCGGGCAAGCTGGTCTGTGCCGTCGGGATGGTCGAGCGAACCGACTGGCAGCCATATCGCCGTAAACCCTTTTTTGAAGCTATCTTAGCAGATAAGACGGGACTGTGCCGCATCATCTGGTTTAATGGCAAATACCTGATTAATCAGCTCGAACCGGGGAAAATTCTGCTGGTTTATGGAAAAGTCGATTTTTATCGTCGTCAACTCCAGTTCAGCAATCCGAAATTTCATATCCTGCACCCCGACCAGCCGCGCGACAGTGATGCATTCAGCGGCCCCATCTATCCGGCCAGTGCCAACCTGCCATCATGGCAAATCAAACGCGTGGTTAAGGCTAATATAGACACTATAAGTCCGTTAATGCCGGAACTATTCGAAAAGCCCTTTCTTAAAAAAAACGACCTCATTAGTCGCCAAAAGGCGTATGAATGGATTCATAATCCCGCCGACGAAAAACAATTGGCCAAGGCCCAACGCCGGCTCAAATATGATGAACTGTTCCTGATGCAGTTGGGGCTGGCTCTGAAGCGTCATCATCTGCGCCATACCGCCCCATCCACCCCGCTGCCCTGCACTGAGACTATCGACCATCGGATACGCAGGCGGTTTCCATTTTTATTGACTGCCGACCAGGACAAGGCGATTGAGGAAATCGCCGCGGATTTGAATCAGTCGGTCCCGATGAACCGCCTGCTGCAGGGCGATGTCGGCAGCGGCAAAACCGTGGTTGCCCTGTATGCGGCGCTGGTGGCGGTTGCCAATAAGCAGCAGGTGGCGATTATGGCTCCGACTGAAATTCTGGCCCGGCAGCATTTTTTGAGCATCGAAAAATACCTCAAAAACAGTCAGGTCCGACGGGGATTGCTGATTGGCGGAATGCCGGCGGTCAAGCGCGGGGCGCTGCTGCATCAAATCGCCAGCGGCGATCTGGATATTGTAGTTGGAACCGTGGCGCTGGTGCAGCAGGATGTGGATTTTGATAATCTGGGGCTGGTGATTATCGACGAACAGCATAAATTCGGTGTGCATCAGCGAGCCATGCTGCGGAAAGGCAAATCGCCGCATTGCCTGGTAATGACGGCAACACCGATCCCGCGGACACTGACGATGACGGCCTTCGGTGATCTGGATGTGTCGATTATCGAGCATTGCCCGCCGGGCCGCGGGGAAGTCATCACCCGTCATGTCCACCCCAGGGATCGGATGGCGGCGTTTGAATTCATCCGCAAGCAGATTCGCGCCGGACGACAGGCGTATTTTGTCTATCCCCGCATCGATTCGGAAACGACCGCTGAAATCCCCAACGGAGATATCAAGGCGGCAGTGGATGAACATCGGTTTTTGAGCCAGAAGATCTTTCCGGAATATCATATCGCCTTGCTGCACGGCCAGATGACCACCGAGCAGAAAAAGCAGATTATGGGTGATTTCCGGTCGGGAAAAATCCAGGCTCTCGTTTCCACGGTGGTTATCGAAGTCGGCGTCGATGTCCCCAACGCCACCATCATGGCCATCGAAAACGCCGAGCGGTTCGGGCTTGCCCAGCTTCACCAGCTTCGCGGACGCATCGGACGGGGATGCAATCGGTCGTATTGTTTTCTGTTTTCCCAGAGCGACGACCCGATTGCCCAGGACCGATTAGCCATCATGACCCGCAGCAATGACGGTTTTGAAATCGCCGAACAGGACTTGCGGCTGCGCGGGCCGGGGGAACTGTTCAGTACCCGTCAGCACGGACTGGGAGACTTGAAGATTGCTAATATTGTGGAGGACTTTGACCTGTTAAATCTGGCCCGCCGGGATGCGTTTGAGATGATCGGCAGCGACCCCAACCTGAACCGGCCTGAAAACGCTGAACTCCGCAAGACCCTGATTGAAAAATTCGGTACCTCATTGGGGCTGGTGGACGTGGGATAATTTTCTGGATTTTCCGCCCCAAAACCGGTAGAAAGAGCTATCAAATCGTACAAATATCCTACAATCTGTATCGGCAACATCGAGACAGCCTGGTACCATGAAAATTGAATATAAGAATAAAACACTCGAAAAGACCGTTATTGCCCTGAATTGTGTCGCAATTCTGGTCGTCGCCACGACCTTTGTGATGCTGTTTGGGTTTGATGTACCGCCGATGCCGCGGATGATGCTGCGGTATATTGACGGAGGGCTTTTCTTTTTCTTCTTTGCCGAAAAGATTATTCGCTATTTTAATGCCGTCACCAAGCGGGATTATCTGCGGATGTACTGGTTTGAAATTCCGCTGCTGGCGGTGGTGCTGTTTGCGATTATCGGGGCGGGCCGGTGGTACACCGGAGCCTCGGTGCGGGAGTTTTCGCTGGATGTCATCAGCATTTATCTGGCATTTCAGGTCATTGATAAACTGTGCCGCAGCGTGGTCAATATTGCCTCTGCCGGGCACAATCCGGCGCGGGCTTTGACCAGTGTGTTTGCAGCGCTGATTCTGGCGGGGGCGGGTCTGCTGATGCTGCCCAAGGCCCACAATTTACCCCGGATGAGTTTCACCGACGCGGTTTTTACCGCCACCAGCGCCACGTGCGTGACGGGGCTTATCGTCAAAGATACCGGCTCGGACTTTACGATGTTTGGACAGGTCGTCATTCTGTTTTTGATACAACTTGGCGGGCTGGGTATTGTGATCTTCGGAGCGGTGCTGGGACTAATGCTGGGCCAGTCGCTGACGGTGCGGGAGTCGGCAGCCATGCAGGACATCATCAGTGCCGACACCCTGCACCGAATTGTGCGGATGATCGGTTTCATTTTTACTTTTACGATCATTATTGAATCCGTCGGGGCCGTCTGCCTGTTTCCAATGTGGAATAACATTCCGGGGGCGCCCGGCGACATAGCCACCACCTGGTTCAACAGTCTTTTTCATTCCGTCAGCGCCTTCTGCAATGCGGGCTTTGCTTTGTACTCCAACAACCTGATGTATTTCCACTCCATGCCGGAGGTTTACCTGGTCATCGCCCCGCTGATTATTCTGGGCGGATTGGGCTTCAGCGTTTTGTACAACCTGGCCGACATTATCACCAGCCGCATCGGGTCCTGGTTCAGCAAAGGCCATCATCTTGTGGACCTGCTCCACACGGCTTCCCCCAAACGGCTGCACCTGCAGACCAAGATTGTCCTGAGTGTTTCGGCCATATTGATTGCCGGGGGAACGGTATTTCTGTGGCTGTTTGAATCCTGCTCGCAGAATCCCAGCGCCGACAGGGGCATTCTGGCTGCGTTTTTTCAGTCGGTCACGGCACGCACAGCCGGTTTCAATACCGTTGACATTGCCGCGCTGTCGGATGGAAGCAAACTGGTGCTGATTCTGCTGATGTTCATCGGCGGCTCGCCCGGCTCCAGTGCCGGCGGCATCAAAACCACCACGTTTGCGGTGATTGTCATGGTCGCCTGGGCCACCCTGCGGAAACGCCGGGAGGTGGAAATGTTCAAGCGGTCGATCCGCCTGGTTGTGCTGGGACGGGCAATTACCATTTTAATGCTTTACCTGTCAATGATGCTGATTGCGGTTCTGGCGATGCTGATTACGGAACGACACAGCAATATCGCCTTTCTGGATATTCTGTTTGAGTCCGCCTCGGCCCTGGGCACCGTCGGGCTTTCGACCGGCATTACACCGACTTTGACAACGGCGGGCAAGTGGATTATCATTGCAGGCATGCTGGCAGGACGACTGGGGCCGCTGACCCTGCTGACGGCGCTGCTGTTCAACGTCAAGCCGGCCAAATATGAATACCCGACCGAACCGCTGGTGGTCGGCTGAAGCAGAACACGAACGTATAGACAGAATATGAGGAATTCCTATGAAGCGTTTTGCGGTCATTGGATTGGGACGATTCGGAAAGAAACTGGCGATGGCGCTGTCCATGAGCGGCGCCGAAGTCATCGCCATCGATAAAGACCGGGACATCATCGAGGACCTCCGCGATGAGGTCAGCCACGCCGTCCGTCTGGACAGCACCGACGAGGAAGCCCTCCGCGCCCAGGGCGTCGATGGGGTCGATGTCGCCATCGTCGGCATGGGCCAGTCCGGCCACGCCTTCGAGGCCGCAATTCTGACGGTGGTCAATCTCAAACGCATGGCCATTCCCCTGATTTACGCCCGGGCCGAGAACCTGACCGCCGGGCAGGTCTTTTCCGCCGTCGGCGCCACGGAAGTCATTTACCCCGAAATCGAGACCGCCCAGCGCTGGGCCTACAAACTCATCGCCCCGCACATCGAGGAAAAAATCGACTTCGCCCCCGGCTACAGCCTGGCCCGCGTCAAGGCCCCGGCCGCCTTTCACGGCCAGACCGTCATGGAACTGCAGCTCCGGCAGAAATACAACATCAACCTGGTCGCCATCAAACGCGGCGAAAATGTCGCCAACAGCGACGAAATCAATACGGTCATCAGTGTGCCGATGCCCAACACGATTATCTATAACGACGACATCCTGATGGTGTCCGGGGCGGATATCGACCTGGCCCGCCTGCCGCAGGAATAGGACTACACGGTATATTGACATGAAACAGCAGCAGCTATTTGTTTCGGACCTCGACGGGACTTTGCTGGACGGGTCCGGCGCCCTGTCGGAATTCAGTCGGAAAACACTCACACAATTGCTCAGCGACGGCCTGAATTTCACCGTGGCCAGCGCCCGGGCGATTAATGAGATTCAGCCGGTGCTTGGCATTCTGCCCATCAGGCTGCCGGTCATCGCCGTCAACGGGGCCTATCTGACCGATTACAAAACCGGCAGGCATCTGGTGATTAACAGCCTGGCCCCCTCTGTCGCACGGGCTATTTTCGATGTCATCCGTTCGCAGCATCTCTGGCCGTTTGTGTGCACCTTCAACGGACAGGAGGACTGTCTGTATTACCAGACGCTTTCGCACCCGGCCATGCAGTGGTATTGTCAGGCCCTGTCGCTGCTGGGCGACAAGCGGCTGCGGGAAACGAAACATCTCGCCGGGGTATTCGGCGAACAGGTGATTTCACTGGCGGTCATGGGCGACAAAGAATCCATCGGGCAGCTTTCCACGCTGCTGGCCGAGACCTTCTCGGGCCAACTGGAAAATTTCTATTTCGAAAACCCGTACTCGCCGGGCTACTGGTGGCTGACGATTCACGATAAAAAGGCCTGCAAATCCATCGCCCTGCGGGAATTGATGGATATGTTCGGCTTTACCAAAGATAATCTCACCGTCTTTGGCGACCATATCAACGACATCCGCATGTTTGAGCTGGCCGGGCGGGGCGTCGCCGTCGCCAACGCCGAACCGGAAGTCAAAGCCGTCGCCAGCGAAGTCATCGGCCCCCACACCGACGACAGCGTGGTCAACTATCTGAAGGCTCACTTCCCGGGTCGTTAGCCTTCTCTTTGCGCAGATAAATCTGCAGCACGGCAATATCGGCCGGGGTGATACCGCCGACACGTGAGGCCTGGCCCAGCGTCAGCGGCTTAACGGCGGTTAATCGCTCTTTGGCCTCATAACGCAGATGCGACACGCCGAAATAATCCAGTCCATCGGGGATGCGGATGTTATCCAGATTTCGCAGGTGGGCGATGTCGCGTTCCTGACGGGCCAGATACCCTTCGTACCGCGACTCAATCGCCACCGCCTCCACCGCCTGCCGCGAACAGTGCATCGCCGCCACCTCCGGCTCCAGCCAGAGCCGCTCGGCCAGCCCCGCCTGCGGCTGCTTGAGAATGTCCCACAGGCTCTTGCCCTGCCGCCGCGTCGTCTTGAGCATGCGCCGCAATGCCTCCATCTGGGCCAGCTTCTCCTGAAAACGTCCCCAGCGATGCTCATCGACCAGCCCGAATTGCCTGCCCAGCCCTGTCAGCCGCAAATCGGCATTATCGCTGCGCAGCGACAGGCGATATTCCGCCCGCGAGGTAAACATCCGGTAAGGTTCATCAATCGGCCGGGTCAGCAAGTCATCCATCATCACTCCGATATACGCCTGATCCCGACGCAGCACCAGCGGTTCACGCCCGGCCACCTTCCGTGCCGCATTCAGCCCGGCCATCAGGCCCTGGCCCGCGGCTTCTTCGTAACCGCTGGTGCCGTTGATCTGTCCGGCCAGAAAAAGTCCCGCAATCCGCCGCGTTTCCAGATTTTCCTTCAACTGGGCGGCCGGACAATAATCGTATTCAATCGCATATCCATAATGCACAATCCGCGCCCGCTCGGTCCCGACCATCAGCCGCAGCATCTGTTCCTGAATATCGGCCGGGTACGAGGTGCTGATGCCGTTGCAGTAAATGGTGGAGACGGCCTCGTCTTCAGGCTCCAGAAAAACCTGGTGGCGGTCCTTGTCGGCAAAACGCAGAATCTTGCTTTCGATGCTCGGGCAATACCGCGGCCCCACCGAGGTAATCTGGCCGCTGTACATCGGCGCCCGGCTGAGGTTGTCCCGCAGGAGCTGATGGATCGCCGGGTTGGTCCAGGTAATCCAGCAGGGAATCTGCGGGCGGTCAATCCGGTCGTTCAGGAATGAAAACGGGGCCGGGTCTTCGTCGCCGGGCTGCGTATCGAGCTTGTCATAATCGATGCTGTCGCCGGCCAGCCGCACCGGCGTTCCGGTCTTGAGCCTGCCGACGGTCAGCCCCAGACTCCGCAGGCTGTCGGACAATTCATTGCTGGCCGGCTCACCCAGCCTGCCGCCGGGCCATTGCTTTTCCCCCAGATGCATGATGCCGCGAAGAAATGTCCCAGTCGTCAGCACCACCGCAGGGGCCTGATACTGCGCCCCATCCAGACACCGCACCCCGATTACCGCGTTGTCCCGCGTGAGCACCTCGGCAGCAATCCCTTCGACAATTGTCAGGTTCGCCGCATTCTCCAGCGCGTTGCGGACATAGTCTTTGTATTTGTATTTGTCCGACTGGGCACGCGGGCTTTGCACCGCAGGCCCTTTGGAGCGATTGAGCATCCGGAATTGAATGCCCGTTGCATCGGTGGCCAGCCCCATCAGCCCGCCGAGGGCATCGACCTCACGGACAATCTGTCCTTTGGCCAGACCGCCGATGGCCGGATTGCAGCTCATCCTGGCAATCGTATCCCGGCTCATCGTAATCAATAGCGTTGCCGCACCCAGCCGGGACGCCGCCCAGGCCGCTTCCGCCCCGGCATGTCCCCCGCCGACGATGATACAATCAAACCTCGTGCTGCTCATCGTCGTCGTCCGTATCCTCACACTCCGCATCCGGCCTATCCATTGCGGGACTGCCTGCAAGCTGGCCTTTACAGAAAAAATTAACCGTCATCGTCCCCCAGTTGCGCTGATCCACCCGCACCAGATCCCCGTAGGCCGGTTCAACCACGGCGTGTTCATGCGTCCGCAGAATTACCATGCCGCTGTCCCGTACCTGCGAGACCAGCAACCCCATCAGCTTGCCCACCTGCGACTCTGGCCCGCATATCTCACTCATCTTATACGGCGGGTCCACAAACACCAGGTCATAGAATCCATGCTCCGGCGTCGGCGGCGCCCCCACCCGAAAGATGTTGGCACAGACCGCCTTGGATTGCCCGACAAAATCGGCCTTCTCAATATTGCGTTTGAGAATATCGACGACGCGATGGTCCTTATCCACAAAAGTCGCCCAGGCCGCCCCGCGGCTCAGGGCCTCCAGCCCCATCGAGCCGGTCCCGCAGAATAAATCCGCGACAATCCGCCCCTCCAGGTAGCCTTTGCTGTACAGAATATTAAACACCGACTCTTTGACTCGGTCGGTAATCGGGCGGGTATCCATGCCTTCGGGGCTGAATAACTTCATGCCGCGTTTGGTTCCAGCTATAATTCGCATTGATGCCTCGATTCTGAATCAATCCACTTTGGGGCCGACGCCGTGAACGCTTAGACAGCCGGCGGTGTAATGAAAAATCCCTTGATGCCGTTGAAAATAATCTGTGCCGCCAGCGCCGTCAGCATCAGGGCGGTCACTTTGATAATCGTCGCCAGCAGTTTCTGGCCCAGCAGCCGTTCGATCCGTTCGGCCAGCAGGATAAACGCTGCCACCGTCAGCCCCCCGCACAAGACCGCGGCAAACGTCACCAGGGTCTCGGTAATTCCCTCCACGGCGGTCCCCAGCACCAGCAGCGCGCCGATGGTACCCGGGCCGACGATAATCGGAATCGCCAGCGGCACGACGGCAAAATCCTCATTTTCATTGCGATGATGCTGCTGGATGCCGATGCCCAGCACCCGCATAATCGACGACAGAAACAGGACACAGCCGGTTCCAACCTGAAAGGCCGGCAGGGTAATGCCCAGCACGGAAAACAGCGGCTTGCCGAAAAAAAAGAAAACACAAATGCACGCCAGCACCCCAAACGAGGTGCGAATCGCGGCCTTGCGGCGCTGCGGCGGCTCCATGCCGTCGGACATCATCAGAAAAATCGACGACGAAAAGAATGGCGCCAGCAAAAACAGCATCTGAATATATATATGAAAAAAACTGCGTATCTGCTCAAACGTCAGGGACATTGTCTATACTGATCCTAAATTTGAAATTTTCCGTTTCGGCGCGGCTAAGTCCAGCAACTTCAACCACGTGCTTCTTTTGCTCGCGGTATAATCATACCCGTTGGGAATACAACCTCATCATGCGTATTGGGTATTCTTCATTTCAGATTCCAGCCTGCCATATACTGGATAAATTCTAACCGATTCGCTGATAATGTAAAGAAAATTCCTTTTGCCGCGCATGGCCCCGGTCAGCGCAGCGAACTCCAGTATTTGTTCAATAAATCCGCAATATTGTCGGCCTGGTATTTTTTCATGATATGCGAGCGATGGACTTCGACGGTGCGGACCGAACGGCCCTGTAAATCGGCGATCTCTTTGCTGGTTTTGCCCTGAAGAATCTGCCGCATGACCTCCCATTCGCTGTCGGTCAAATCCGTGAAAATTCCCCGGCGAATGACCGGAGCGGGTTTAACCTGACTGGAGTCATGATTTATCAGCATCTCGACTTTGCACAGCAATTCGTCCCGCCGCAGCGGCTTTTCCAGGAAATCCGAGGCCCCCATCTTCATCGCCCGCACCGCCATCGGAATATCCCCCACCCCCGTCACCAGAATCACCGGCAGGGTCGGGCGGCTTTGGCGAACCAGACTCAGCAGCGTCATCCCATCCATGCTGGGCATCCGAATATCGGTAATCAGCAAATCACAATCCTGCTGCTCCAGGTACGCCAGGCATTCCGGCCCGCCGGCAAAGCTTCGGACGGCATAGCCCTGACTGGACAGGGTCATTTCCACCGCATCCCGTACATCCGCTTCGTCATCCACAAAACACACGCGTTTACTCACACTGGTTCTCCTTAGGAGGCTGTAAAGGGAATCCGCACAATAAAACAACAGCCTTTGCCCTGTTCATTTTGAAGTCGTATCGACCCGCCGCAGGCCGTCAGAATACGCCGAACAATTTCCAGCCCAAGCCCCAGACTGCCGCTCTTGGTCGTGAAGAACGGTTCAAATATGCGGTCGCACAATTCACAGGCCACCCCCCCGCAGTCATCGCAAAACGACAACTCCACCCCATGATCGACAACACAGCCCGAGACGACCAGCCGATTGGGCCGCTGCGGATCGGCGGCATCCACCGCATTCTGCATCAGCACCACGCAGATTTGCTCCATCGCCAGGTCGCTGAAAATCAAATCCGGCAGGTCCTTCAGCGACGGATCCAGCACGATGTCGATCTGTGCCTGCCGGGCCGGTTCCTGCAAACTGGTTTTGATTCGCCGGACAACAGGCTCGATACTGATGATTTGTTCGGTATCAAAAGACGCCATCTTGAAGAATCGGCGGAATTTCTGAATGGTCTCGGTCGCCCGCTGAATCTGCCGAAGGTTGTTTTGGATGATTTTTCGCATGGCCCGGCCGCTGTCAGAGTCCTCACAATGCCGCAGGGATTCCGACAGCGTCAATTCCATCACCGTCAGCGGCTGGTTGAGTTCATGCGCCAGAAACGCACTCATCGAACCCAGGTACATCTGACGATGCAGTTCCTGGAGCCGCTGACGCGTCTGGGCCAGCTCCCGCTCCATTTTTTGACGTTCGGTAATATCCCGCGCCGAGACGACCCGAAGCTGCCGACCGTCCCACTGAATCGAGCGTCCCTGATATTCCACCGTCCGGATGCTTCCATCCCCGCAAATCATCCGCGAAGTGCACAGATGCGGGTAATCATGCTGCTCGACACCGGGGACGTTTTTGCGGTCGTCGGGATGAACAAATTCCAGCCCGTTGCGGCCAACCAGTTCTTCCCGACTCAAGCCCAGAAACTCCGCATATCGCTGATTGCAGTCCACAATAATCCCGTGGTCATGGATGACAATCCCCTCAAACGCCGCATCCGCCAGGCTGCGGAATCGATGCTCGCTTTCGGCCAGCGCCCGGACCGCCCTGCGATTGTCGGTCACGTCGCGATATATCGCCCCGACCGCAAATATGCCGTCCTGCCCTTCGCGCAATGGAAACAGGACAGACTCGGAATAATGCTCTTGTCCCTCATAGAACAGCTTGTCTTCCACGCGTTCCGGCAGGCCCGTCCCAAAGACCTGACTGATCCGACCTTTCCACAGATTCAGATAGTCGGGGTTCCACGCCAGTACCTCATCCAGGCTGTGACCAACCACCTGGCTGTGCTCCCGCCGCATGACAGCCAGAGCGGCCTTGTTACTGAAGAGAAACCGGTAATCCCGATCCCAGATAACGATGCTGTCATTCGATGAGTCAAATATCGTCCGAAACAGCTCCTCGCTCTGACGCAGAGCCTCCTGCGTTTTTTTTGCCTCGGTAATATCGGCTGCAAACAACAGAACCCTGCGTTTCTGTCCGCACTCGGCGGGCAACGGCCAGCAGTGAATATCAAAATACAGCGTCTTGCCGTCAACCACCAGTTTGTCCTCAAAATGCGTAAGCTGGCCGGCCAGAATGTCCTGGATTATCGCAAGTCGCTGCCGGCCCTGCTCCGGGCCAAACACGTCGTCCAGATGCCTGCCGGCAAGCTGACCCTGTTTTAATCCCAGGTATCGCTCCGCCACAGGATTGCCGTACACATACACACCCTCTTCATCCAGAATCGTCGCAATATAGCCGGCGTTTTCCAGAAGGCTGTAATATTGACACTCAAGCTGGCGCAAATAGTGATTCTGCTGCTGATATAGAGAATTCACCTGCTCCTGAGAACGGCGAAGCTGATGTTCCAGGCTCTTGAGAGAACCGATATCCAGAAAATTAATGCTGTATTTGCGGCTGTCGCCCAGTTTCAGCGGGCAATATCCGATCAGCAGGTGCCGCTTGCCCCCATCGCCCTGCACCGACTCCAGTTCAAAGGTCCCGCTGTTGCCGGCTACAGCATCCTGCCAGGCCTTCATCGCCGGAAGATAATAATCCGGAGAAACAAACTTGAGAAAATGATATCCCAGCACCTCCTCTTTAGGCCACTTGATGGTGTCCAGCCCCATCGGGTTGGCATATTCAAAACGCCCCTGTTCATCCAGGACAAACAGCCCGCCCGTCACAGATTCAACGAGTTCGCGGAAGTAATGAAGCTGCTCGGCCACACCCTGACTTAAGGGATCTGCAAACCCCTGGCTGCTTTGATCCGCAGGCGGGGAATTGAAATGCATAGACTGCGACCCCGAAGACGATTCACTCCGACACCCATCTTCATCCGGAACCCAATCCGGTTTTGAATCTGACCCCATACACTCACTCCACAGAGAAAGTCCTGACGTATTCCCTTAGAAGATTTCCTAAATCCAGCAAGACCTAAACATGATAAGGTATTTACCGGATGCATTATAACAAACTCATCCAGCATTATGCAAGACTGTATAGGAATTTTTACCGATACGACCCGTTTTTATACTGATTTGGAATTTCGATATTATCTTCTTTTGCACACAGAAAAAACATCACTCCTGTATTGTGATAAAAAACGCAATATCATAACAGGAATAAAAAAAGCCTGAAAACGGGATTTTTCAGGCCTTTTCTGTGATGAAACATCATACGAAGCTTAAATGATAGTGATCCGACTTGATATTTTCCGGTTCGTCGCGGCTAAGTACAGCAGCTTCAACCACTTGCTTCGTTTGCTCGCGGAATAATCATACCCGTTGGGTATATCTCCGTTTTCTCCACGCAAAAAGAGTCCCCACTATGAACAGCCCAATGCTCGCCGGCTCCGGAATGGTCGCTCCCAGCACATCCCCCCACGACTGGCCGCCATTTTGCAAGTATCCTGTAATAACCGACGGGGCATAAGGACTTTCGACCAGCAGAACCGTACTGAACCGCATCGGCAGCAGTTCAAACGAAAAACCAAAGGTCTTGCCGTAGATGTCACCCGAAACCGGCTCAATCCCCCCGGCCAGGAATCCCAGCGGCACCGCACTGTCTTCTGACAGATAACCCATTACCGTGCCTGAATTTAACCCATCAAAGTCCGCCGCCGAAAACCGATGCAGCACCTTGGTGAAATTCATGTTGGTAACCTGATACAGATAAACATAGTTCTGGCCGTTGGTATAGGCGGCACTGTGCACAAAGGTATATAGCAGATTCACATTGTCCGTGAACGGAACCTGCAAATTGTCCTCCTGCACATACCCTGCATACTGCCCGGAAAAATCATTGATCTCAACCAGGCCCCCAACGCTCAGATGACTTACTATCAGCAACGTTGCTAAAACAAAAATTGGTCTCATCATGGCTCCCTTTATTCAATTGTCATCGATCACAGAGCACGCCTCTGTGGTTATAGTCTGCCGGACTTGTCCTGACAGGGGCAAGTCCGACCACGTTGATGAAGAGGAAAAATCCTCTTTGCTCTTTGGCAAATAGACTCCGGCTTACCTCTGCGGCTTAACACTTTTCTCCGGAAGGATTCACACACTATCTATTCTTCGGGCTATTTGCTCCATGATTTTACGAATTTTGTATTTTTAAATCTATTGTGGAAACTACGTATTTTTCCGATTTTTTTGAATTTTTTTACGTCCCATAAAAACTATATAAAAAAACATAACTCCTTTGCAGAGTTATAGATAAAAAGATTTCCGTCCTCCCTTATCAAAATCTAACAATATCCCTATTGAACAACACGGATGCAAACATTATATTTCGTTATATGACGAAATATAAAAATAACACCTTCAAAACCACCGTTTACATCGCCAAGGCCCTGGCCGATGAAACCCGTCTTCGAGCCCTGATGCTCCTGGCCGATGGCCCCCTGTGCCTGTGCCAGATCGTGGAAATATTGGGACTGGCCCACTCCACAATCTCCAAACACATGTCCATCCTCCAGCAGGCCGGCTTAGTCACCAGCCAAAAGAAAGGTCGCTGGATGCATTTCGCATGGTCAAACGGAGACAGCTCACCCGAAGCCAGGCAAGCTCTTGATTGGATAAGCGGCACCTTACGTAATGACGACCAAATCAGTCGGGACCGACAGCGTCTTCAGGAAGTCCTCGCCATCGAACCGGAGCAATTATGTCGCAAGCAAAACCAAAACTGAAAATCCTGTTCCTGTGCACCGGCAATTCCTGCCGCAGTCAGATGGCCGAAGGTTGGGCGCGACACCTCAAGTCCGACTGCATCGAGCCGTATTCGGCGGGCATCGAAACCCACGGCCTTAATCCCAATGCTGTCCGCGTCATGGCTGAGGCAGGTGTGGATATTTCCGGCCATCGCTCCAAACACGTCGCTGATCTCAAGCACGTCCTGTTCGATTATGTCATCACCGTCTGCGACCATGCCCACGAAAGCTGCCCGCTGTTTGCCGGCCGGGCCAAAGTCGTCCATGTCGGCTTCGACGACCCGCCGCGGCTGGCCAAAGAAGCCAAAACCGAACAGGCCGCACTTGATTGCTACCGCCGCGTCCGCGACCAGATTCGCAGCTTCGTCGCAGGCCTGCCCGAAACCCTCACCGAAAACCCGGAAACGAGGTGACCTATGACAAGAAAACAACGCGTCTTATTCTTTTGCAAACACAACTCCTGCCGCAGCCAGATGGCCGAAGGCCTCCTGCGTCACATGGCCGGCGACCGCTTTGACATCTACAGCGCCGGGCTTTACCCCGCACCGATCCATCCGCTGGTCTATATCGTCATGGAAGAAATCGGCATCAACCTGACTGCGGAGAAATCAAAATGAGTGAATCACCAAAATCATCCGGCCTTGGATTTTTTGAACGTTACCTGACGCTGTGGGTCGTTCTGTGTATCGCAGGCGGCATTGTACTGGGCAAGCTGGCCCCGAATTTCGCTCGCTCACTGGATGGGATGTCGATTGATGTCGGCGGCGCCCCCGTCGTCTCCATCCCCATTGCGGTCTGCCTGTTCTTCATGATGTACCCGATTATGGTCAAAATCGATTTCGCCGAAGTCCTGCAGGCCGGCAAAAGCATCAAACCCGTCGGCCTGACGCTGTTTGTCAACTGGGCTATCAAGCCCTTCACGATGTACTTCATCGCCCTGTTCTTTCTCGGCACTGTCTTTTACGGCCTCATCGGCCCCGACGCCACCGACATCGTCAAGATGCCCTTCGGCCTGGACCTGCCCGTCGGCGCCGCCTACGGCGTCGGTACTGTTATTGAATCCAGCGGCGTCAAAATGCTGCAAGTCCCTCTGTGGCGCAGCTATCTGGCCGGCTGCATCCTGCTGGGCATCGCCCCCTGCACGGCCATGGTGCTGGTCTGGGGCTATCTGGCCAAAGGCAACGACGGCCATACCCTGGTCATGGTCGCCATCAACTCCCTGACCATGCTGTTCCTGTACGGCCCGCTGAGCGGATTTCTTCTGGGCGTCGGGCGGCTGCCCGTCCCGTGGCAGGCACTGGTGCTGTCCATCGCCATCTATGTCGCCCTGCCGCTGGCCGCCGGCTTTATCTCACGCAAATGGATCATCGCCCATAAAGGCCTTGACTGGTTCCAGAGCCGATTCCTGCATATCCTGACGCCCATCACCATCGTCGCACTGCTGATTACACTGGTGCTGCTGTTTTCCTTCAAAGGCGAGGTCATCCTGAGCAATCCGCTGACGATTCTGTGGATCGCCATCCCACTGTTCATCCAGACCTGCCTGATCTTCGGGCTGGGCTACTGGCTGTCGAAGGTTTTGAAATTGCCGTATGAAGATGCGGCCCCCTCGGCCATGATCGGGGCATCCAACCACTTCGAAGTCGCCATCGCAACGGCCGTCATGCTGTTCGGCCTGTCCTCCGGCGCCGCGCTGGCCACCGTCGTCGGCGTCCTCATCGAAGTCCCCGTCATGCTCATGCTCGTCAAAACCTGCCAAAACACAAAATCCTGGTTCGCAAAAGCGTGACAAACAACATTCCGGCCCAAAAGGCCAGCCTATAACAGCCCAGGGCAACGCCCTGGGTCTCCGGCCCTCTCCAGAGCAGTCGCCCTGAAGGGGCAATATAATCTGAACGTTGCTATTCAAAGCGTGTTTAAACGCACCGCTTGAATAACCAAAACCAGATATATCTCACAATCTCTGTCCTGTATGGCAATACGAAAATCTCCGCTTAATGTGTTTTTGACAATGTAGAAAAATACCCCCGTACGAGTCCCTGCGGCATGAGTCCGGACCGTGTCCGGCTAAACAATCTTCGTGCTTGAGGTCAACGTGGCTGAAGCATCTTGCTTCAGTATAACTCACCCTCCGCCCCCGGCGGAATCCATATGTTTTCCTTTTGCCCTTTACCTTTTGACTTTTTTATCAAACGAAGTCAAAATTTATCGTGTCGCTGACAGCACCGGCGACTTCTGAGCCATGCGCGTGAGCTGGCCCTGATGAAGCTGGTTATTCTTTTCAATCAGGCTTGCGATGATGTTCATCTGCGACATCAGCAGTTCGATCAGGTCGGCATTGGCCTCGGCCGTATCCAGACTGTATCCGGGCAGCACAAGGAACATATATCCGCAATGCGAGCGTTCGGTACAAAGCTGCCCGGCCGCCACGACCGCCCCATCCACCCCAAGAATGGCCGGCTCAAACCCATCATCAACCTGGGCCGTCAGCCGACTGATCTGCTCCATATCTTCCAGCACATCGTACAGCTTGTCTTTGTCGCCTGCCCGTACGGTCTTTAGGCCGTCCATCAGCACCCAGAACGGCCCAAAACCAACCTCGTCCGAAACCGCTGTCCGACCAATCTGGTCAATCAATATCTGTGACGATGAGAATAATGCCTGATAAATACTGTCCATAATATTCTGCCTATAAAAATTAAGATTCATGTTCCGGCAGAATCATCGGACAAAAAGATGGGCAACTTAGGCAAAATTAACGATTATAACGAATTTATGCAAAAAATTGAGATGGCTGGATGGGCAGGTAAAGGTTATCGGACAAAAACACCTACTGAATAGCGGGCAGCCCCTTGCCGCGGTATTTGACCAGATGGACGCAATTGCCCATGGTGTTGTATTCGATGATATCCATATAGGCCCGGATCAGCAGTACGCCCCGGCCTTCGGTCTTATAGAGATTTTCACCCTGACGCGGATCGGGCAGGGCTTCCGGATCAAAACCGCATCCCTGGTCGGCGATGGAAATATCGAATTTTTCAGGGGTTATGAGCAATTCAACCGTGACATTCTTGGATGGATCGGAATGGTTGCCGTGCCGGACGGCATTCATGAAAGCCTCTTCGAGGGCCAGATGGATCGCAAACAGGTCCTGCTCGCCAAAACCGCGTCCCTTGGCCGTATCGAGAATCTCCCTGCAAAGCTGGCCCACCGCAGCGGCCGTGCTGGGAATGACACATGATTTTGTATAGACAGTCTCTGACTGCATCCTTTGACGACACCTTTCATCGGATGGCAACCTCGATACGCTGGACTGCCCGGAACCTGTCCGGATGACCCCGTTGCGGCCTTTGCCGGTTTAGCCGGATATACCCAATCCGACAGGCAAAACCGCAGTGGAGGGGGATTTTTTTTAAAAACCTTCCAGCGCCTGTTGCCTGTCCTGATAGAGTTCGAATACCTTATCGAGCCGGGTAATCTTGAATATCTCAAGAATCTTCGGATCGATACAACAGAGCCTTAGCCGGCCCTCCGACTGCAAGACTTTTCGGTTAATTCGGATTAACAAGCCCAGCACCGAGCTGGTCAAAAACTGCACATTTGAAAAATCTATCAGCAAACGGATACCGTTGGTCTGTTCAATAAGGGGCATAAATGTCTTTTCCAGCGCCTGGATCTGGTCTTCGTCCAGAATTTTCGCATCTGTCGGGACCGCCACGGCGACGCTGTCGATATATTCAATGCTCAGATTTGGATTCGATTGATCCATTATGAGTCTCCTCGTCAAAATTATCCGGAAATCGTAAATTAATCCCCTTAACCTGTCAAGCTTTAAAGCCATAAAAAAGAAAACCTGTTTTATCCAGTTGAAATTAGGGGTATTGTAGAGTTACATAGTCCAATAAAAGAAAATTTTATTTTTCGACAAAATTTCTCTTGCTACTCTTGAACTTTTTATTGATAATTACACTATACAGAGGCAGGTATATTAGAAATAGGTGATTAGTCCACTCACATATAAAGACTTGCTGTCGTCCGATAATAAATCGGTAAACAAAAAACTTAACATAACTAATATTCAGGAGGTCTGAATATGAAAATCAGCAGATCAACGGGGTATGCTCTTGTAGCAGTCGGTTACATCGCCATGAACTATAAAGAAGGCGCGGTTCTGGCAGCTCGTATATCCAAAGAATACAACATTCCGCTGGAATATCTCTTGAAGATTCTTCAGCAGCTCGTTCGTGCCAACGTGCTCCGCAGCAAACGCGGACCTCGCGGCGGCTTTTTCCTGGCTCGCCCGGCCGAAAGCATTACCCTGCTGGAAATCATCGAAGCCGTGGACGGCCCGCTTCACAGCCATCTGCACCTGGCCGAGCAGACCAACAATGCTCCGTTCAGCCAGAAGATGGAAGACGTCTGCCGCAAGGCGACCGATGAAGTCCGCGTCATTTATGAAAAAGCCCGCCTGAGCAAGATGCTGGGTTGGGAAGCCTAAACCGGAGCCGCTGGTTTCGTGGAATTAAAGGCTTTTCAGCAGCTTATTCAGGATAAGTATGGCCGCCGCGACCGCGAGCGCGGGACGCCGGCGACCTTTATGTGGTTTGTCGAGGAAGTCGGCGAACTGGCGACGGCGTTGGCCGGTGATGACCAGAAGAACAAGGAAGAAGAGTTTGCCGATGTCCTGGCGTGGCTGTGTACGCTGGCCAATATCAACGGTGTTGACCTCGATAAGGCCATAACGGACAAGTACATCACAAAGCCAATCGAAGGATTCAAATAATCAATACCCAGCAGGCGGGCCTCAAAAACCCGCCTGTTTTATTTTGCGAATCATACGGGGAGGGAGGGGACCGTTTTCAATGATTGATTTAGGCGAGAATCTGTTATTATAGATAGCATGAAAGAAGATTGGCTCAATCCGAGACATAACGATTATCCTTTCTGACAGAGCACTCTTGTCATGGATAGAATCCTCTGAGAGATGAGATTGAGGCACAAAGACAAGCAATGATAATCCGTCATTTCAAGGAGTCGGCCCGTGCGGGATTTGAAAGATAAACGATGGATTTACCTGAAGGGGTTTTTGTTTCTGGTGATGGGGCTGATGGCCTCGGCAATCCTGCTGATCGAGTGCCCGACGTGGAAGGCGGCGGGGATGCTGGCGCTGGCAATCTGGTGCTTTGCGCGATTTTATTATTTCGCGTTTTATGTCATCGAACACTACGTCGATGATGAATACAAATTCTCCGGCCTGTGGTCGTTTATCATGTATCTGTGCCGGGGACGAAAAGCAAAGGGCAAATAAAGCATCCCGAACACCCTCGAATTCCATAGCCGACAATAATACTCTTGAAACCGTGGCCGAAATGACTGCGTCTCTAATACAGACCAACAGGCCGAAAGGATAGAATATGAAGCACATAGTCGCTGGAATCGTAACAGTTTGCCTGGCAGCAGCCCTGCAGGCGGCAAAACCGCTGGAGATGATGCCACAGGAACAAGTCCGCATCGGCGGGCATTTGGGCAGTCAGATGAACGCCTGCTATGAGCACTGGGTCAAGCGAATCGACCCGCAGTACCTGGTCGAGCCGTTCAAGACCCAGACCCACACCAACGACTGGCAGACGGAATTCTGGGGCAAGTGGATGCTGGGGGCAGTGCCGGGGGCGCGGTATGCCGGCGACGAGGCGATGAAGGCCAGAATCGCCGCCTCGGTCAAAAGCCTGATAGCCGCCCAGAACCCGGACGGCTATATCGGCAATTATACCAAAGAAGCCCGCACCGGCGGCCCGTGGGATATCTGGGGACGCAAATACACGATGCTGGGTCTGATGCAATACTATGACATGTCCGGCGACCAGACCGCACTGAAGGCGGCGGTGCGTGTGGCCGACAACCTCATGACCGAAGTCGGCCCGGGCAAAAAGGATATTTTTCGCGTCGGGACCTATCACGGCATGGCCAGCACTTCGGTACTGGAGCCGATGGTGGTGCTGTATAACCGGACGCAGGATAAAAAGTATCTGGACTTTGCCAACTACATTATCTCCCAATGGAAAGAACCCGAGGGCGCGGATTTGATCGGCAAGGCCCTGGCGGGGATTCATGTCGGCGACCGCTTTGAGCATCCCAAAACCTGGTGGACATTCGAAAACGGCATGAAGGCCTACGAGATGATGTCGTGTTATCAGGGGCTGACCGAACTGTACCGCGTGGACCCGCAGCCCGACTATCTCAAGGCCTGCCGGATGACGGCGGAGGATATCTTTGCGACGGAAATCAATGCGGCCGGCTCAGGGTCGGCCTGCGAATGCTGGTATCACGGCCGGGCACGCCAGCAGATACCTGCATATCACACGATGGAAACCTGCGTGACAACGACGTGGATTAAATACTGCCAGACGATGCTGGCGCTGACCGGCGAGGCCAATTATGCCGACTGGCTGGAGCTGGCGGTGTATAACGCCCTGCTGGGCGCACTCAAGGCCGACGGCTCGTACTTCGCCAAATATACGCCGCTGGAAGGCGTGCGTTTTCAGGGCGAAGACCAGTGCGGAATGACCATCAACTGCTGTGCCGCCAACGGGCCGCGCGGATTCGTGGCCGTGCCGGAGTCGATTATCATGCGAGGCGAGGACGCCTTGTATGTCAATCTCTATGCGGAATCGACGGTCAAGACATCACTGCCCGGCAGCAATCGCACAATCACCCTGACCCAGAAGACCGCCTATCCGGAAACCGCAGCGGTGACGATTACTGTCGCACCCGAGGCGGCGGCGGAATTCACGCTGAACCTGCGTATCCCCGGCTGGAGCAAAGAAACCGTCATCAAGATCAACGGCAAAGCTCTCAACGATATCACCCCCGGGACATTCAAGTCCGTCCGCCGCACCTGGAACGCCGGCGACACCATCGAGGCGGCCTTTGATTTCCGCGGACGGGTTCTGGCCGAAAACAACCACGTCGCCCTGATGCGCGGGCCGATTGTCTTTGCGCGGGATGTTCGGTTTAACGACGGCAATATCGACCGGGCCGGGGATTTCGTCGGCGTAGAGAATGGCTATATCGCTCTGAAACCGGCGACAGGCAAACCGGATAGCGTGTGGATGGCCGTGGCAGTCGATATGGTGCAGGGCACCACCCACGAAGGCGAAGAAGGCAAAGCCCGTCCGATTGGGTTCTGTGATTATGCCTCGGCGGGCAATACCTGGGACTTGTCATCCTATTACCGGGTGTGGATCCGGCAGGTACTGAATGTAACCAACTCGCCCTATCGCTCCTACAATGTCACTCCCTGATTTTGCTGATTATCCCAATCCAAATATACGGATCGGGCTTGAAATTTTCCGTTTCGGCGCGGCTAAGTACAGTGGCATCAACCACGTGCTGCTTTTGCTTGCGGAATAATCATACCCGTTGGGTATAAAAAACGGATTCAACCCCATCTGCGGGCGTTGAATCCGTTTTCGTATTAACTCAACGATTATTTGACAGCCATCGCATCCAGATTCGGTCCGGCGCCAATCGCCACCACCTTCACGGAGTTCTGACCTTTTCTCAGCGTCGCGGTCATATCCACGGTCTTCCAGTCGGTAAAGCCTTTGGTCGCGGCAAATTCAATCCGTCCCGCATCTGTGCCGTTGACGATCAGATTGCACGGCCGGTTGTTGGGCGTGGCATAGCGGAACGTCAGCGTAACCTGGCCGTCTTTGTCGCCCAGCACGTTGTCCCATTCGATGGAGCTTCCCGCATCGCCGAAATCAGCAAAACCCGTCCCCTGATAACCGGCCTGATTATCCGCTTTGGTGCAGTTGACCATTTTGGCGGATTCGGCCTCATAAATCGCCCCGTCCATCTTGGACGGAACCGCCGCGGCCTTGGCATTTTCACGGTGTGGATAATAGACTTCGCCGCCGGCGCCGAGGTCTTTGATGCGCAGGTTGCGGAATTGATAAACCAGCCCCTCTTCGCCGTGATGCTGAATGCCGATATGACCGGCCAGATCCATCTCATCATGAATATCGGTGGTCAGCACATCGTTAACATAAATCTGAATATGCGAGCCGATGCACACGATACGATAGCGGTTCCACTCGCCCTGCTTGTAGCATTCCCCGGCACGGGCACGAAACGCGGCGATGGAGGCATTCTTTTCTTCTTCTGACCCGGCCTTGTCGCGGTTGGGCGAAATAAACCACACCCGCCGTCCCTCATCATACAAGCCGCCAGACCATTTGCGGTCGGCGGTATCGACTTCGGCCTGATACCCCCAGACCGAATTTTTCTTCTTCTGGCAGCGGAACATGAAGCCGGAGTTGCCTTTGTTGACCGGCATCTTGATTTCGCCTTCGAAGACAAAATTGGCATACTCTTTCTTGGTCACGAGGAACCACTTGTCTTTATCTGTGGTCAGGTGAACCTCGCCATCCACGTACTCAGCCTTGCCCCACTCGTAGGGATTTTCCCAATTGGCCAGCGTCTTGTCCGCAAACAGGTTTTCCCATTCGACTGCATCGGGCGACTTAATCTGTGACTTCTTGGACTTGACCGGCTGCTGCTTGTCGTAGGCTTCCCATCCGGCGCGAACCTCGGGACCTTTGAGCATCCTATTGGCCTCGGGATGATTCGTAATCGCCATCGCATCCGCATCGTACTGAAGCGTGCCGCCGAAACGCTGACCGATACAGCCCAGGCACAGCAGTTCCGCCAGCGGAGCGGCAATTTCAAACCGTGAGTTGGCCTGCTCCAGACCCTGACAGGCATTCAGGAAGTTCTGGAAATGATTCGGCAGCCGACCTTCGGGCTTAGGCAGCTTGCCGGCCTTGTCCAGTTCGTCCATCTTTGCAGCCGGGATGATTTTGTAATCGGCACCGTGGCTGACGCCGCGAATGACATAATCCTCCGTATAAATCAGCGATCCAACCATGCCCAGCTTTTCCGTATAGCCTTCGGGCGCCTGCGGCACATTACCCTGCCCGTCATACCATTTCATTTCGACGGCAGGCATTCCCTCGCGGGCTTTGAACTTGAACGTAATCACCGAGCCTTGCGGGAAAATCAGGTCACTGGGGCCTTTGAGTTCCGTCGTGATTTCGTACGGCTGACCCAGTTTCAGATAATGGTGTGCGGCGTCGAGAATATGCGCGCCCCAGTCGCCCATCGCTCCGCAGCCGAACTCAAACCAGCAGCGCCAGTTTCCGTTGACTAGCTTTTCGCTGTAGGGACGGAACGGCCGGCGACCCAGCCACTGATCCCAGTCATAGCCGATCGGCGGGATTTCTTCCGGATAGGCTTTATCGGTCCAGCCATGCCAGCGGCGGCTGTTAGCCATCCACGCGTCAATCCGTTTGACATTCTTGACCAGCCCCGCCTCGACCCACTGGCCGAACTGAATCGTGCCGGACCCGGAATGGCCCTGATTGCCCATCTGGGTAACAACCTTGCACGCCCGGGCGGTCTTTTCCAGCAGGCGGCATTCATAGACGTTCTGGGCCATCGGTTTTTCGACATAGACATGTTTGCCCAGCAGCATCGCATGCATCACGGGGGCAAAATGGGCATGGTCCGGCGTGCAGATGACCACCGCATCAATCTTCTCATGCATCTGCTCGAACATCTCCCGGTAATCCCGGAAACACGGGACATCGGGGTAATTTTTCATCTTGAAATCATGCGTGGTAAAGGCCACATCGGCAAAGGCGGTAAATTCGACCTGCTTATCCATAAATCGACGAAATTCATTGTGAACCTCGTTGCCGCGGTTGAAAACGCCGATTTGGGCCACGCGAATCTTCTGTCCAGGCGGAACAATACGGGGTTTGAACACCGGCTGGATATCCTCCGCCGCAAACAGACCGCCCTTGCTGAACATCAAAATCGGGGGCGTAAACAGGATGGTTTTAAGCAGGTTACGACGGGAGACCTGGGTTAATTCCGATATTTCACTACGCTTGTTCATGAAAAACCTCCACACGCATGGATGATCCTGCCGCAGGCGACATGACTCAATCCGGTACCAATAATACGGTTTATTTTCTTACAGCAATAAAATAACTCACATCGTGAGAAAAATCCAGCAAGAATACCGTTTCCCCAAAAAAATTATCCCCAAAACCGCGGCTTAGCCTATACTATACTATATCACTTGTCGTTTCGCTTCCCGCTGGACAGCGTACGAACCATGCAGTAAATAAACAGCCCCAGAATCACTCCCCAGCTTAGCAGCATGAAAATCCATCCGGCCGTCGTCATGAGGTTTCCTCCGAGGGATGGCGTCGTTTCCAGACCACCCATATCATAATCAATAAAAATGCAAACAGGCCCATCAGGCCGATGCGGGTCATCAGCACAAACGGCCGGTTAGCCTGTTCCACCTCTTCCATCAGCAGTTTTGACTTCCATTCCTGCCAGATCCAGACGCCGATAATCGTCAGCAGCATCAGCGGTGTTACATACTTGATAATCCAGCGATAAAAACCGGGGATGCGAATATCCGACCCCTGATGCAGTTCCGTCCAGGCCCGGTCGATCCCGAAAACCCAGCCGAACAAAATCGCCTCAATCGTCCCAAACACCACCAGACTGACCGAGGTCCCCCAGAAATCCATCTCGCCCAGCACACCATTGCCCAGGAAGAAAATCACCGGCTGGCAAAAAATAAAAGTAATCGTCGCAAAAATAATGATCGCCTCGCGGCGGCTCAGGTTGAATTCATCCTCCAGAAACGCAATCGCCGGCAAAGCCAGAGAAATCGAACTGGTCACCCCGGCAATAAACAGCAGGAAAAACCACATCGCGGCAAATACAGTTCCATAGGCCATCTTCTCAAAAATCAGCGGCATGGTGATAAAGCCCAGGTCAAACAACCCCTGCCCGGCAATGGCTTGTGTGGCCTGCGGACCTAAAAACGCAAACGCTGCGGGAATCACAATACTGCCGCCCAGAATCACCTCGGCCAGCTCATTGGTCGTTGCTGCCGTCAGCCCCGACAGGGCAACATCATCCTGCTTAGTCAGGTAGCTGGCATAGGTCAAAATGACGCCAAAGCCGACACTCAGGGTAAAGAATATCTGCCCTGCCGCCGCCAGCCAGACCTTGGCCTCTTTGAGTTTTTCCCACTGCGGATTCCACAGAAAGCCCATCCCCGCGATCGGATTCCACTCGGGCCGGGCCGAGTCCGGCGCCCCGAGCGTCAGCACCCGCACCACCAGAATCACCGCCAGACCAAACAAAACCACCAGCCCCCACTTGCAGACCCGCTCGATGCCTCCGCGGATGCCAAAACACAACACGACAATATTCGTGATAAACGTAATCAGAAAAAAGAGATATGCCGACCCAAGACCGGAAAAATAATCATTGTGAACCAGCCCCTGATAGCCCTTGAGAAATTCAGCCATTTGCGTCGAGTCCGTACAGGCGGCATAACGTCCCGTCACGGAAAAAACGCCATACCCCAGCAGCCACGATTCAATATAAGTATAATAGATGAAAATGACAGTAGGGCCGAAGATGCCAATGACGCCGAAGTATTTGATGAAGCGGTTCTTCCGCCACATCGTCTGAAACACGCCGGGGGCGGTACTGTGTTCAAAACCGCCGCCGAACCGCCCGATGGTCCACTCAATCCACATCAGCGGCAACCCCAGCAGCAGGAAAGACACAAAATAGGGAATCATGAACGCCCCGCCGCCGTTATCGGCGGCAATGCCCGGAAAACGAAGAAAATTACCCAGCCCCACGGCACTGCCCGCCACGGCCAGAATTACCCCCAGTTTGCTTCCCCAATGTTCACGACTCATACGATTGCATCATATCAATAGAGTTGATAGCACAAAAAAAGACCGCCAAACAGCGGTCTTACGGTATATGATTTTTATTTCAGGCCCAGGGCGGCTAAGCTGTCGCGTTCGATGACGCTGCGCAGCTTTTCCCGCGGTACCTGCGGCAGATGCGTATCCGACAGCATCTTGTTAAAGCCCAGCAGGGCCTCGATGCAAGTCTGCGGCAAAGCATACGGATACCCGCTGCCGAACAGCAGCCGATCCATCACCCCGGCCTCGTACGCCGACATCACCAGATTATACACCTCCCAGACCTTCTGCGGGATAATCGTCAAATCGGCAAACACATTCTCGTGCTTGCCCAGCAGGCACCAGGTCTGCTCGATAAAGGGAAATCCCATCCGCCCGACAATCATTTTCAGCGTCGGAAACGTCCGGGCTATCTCATCCAACTGGAATGGACGGGCATAATCCATCACCGCCTGCTGACTGAACGGCGGACAATTATGGAAAAAAATCGGCAGATTCAGCTCCGCCGCCGCTTCATAAAGATTCATCGCCCGGCTGTTGGCAGGGTGAAACCGCTCCTCGGCACAATATAATACCAGACCGCGAAGGTCTTTATCCAGCACCTCTTTTTTCAGTTGCCGGGCCGTCACCGGGTCTTCGGTCGGGTTCACCGTGGCAAAACCAACGGCTTTGTTATTCTGCCGAACATAGTCGGACAGAGCCTCATTGGCACTGCGACGGTCGGCCTGACAGCCGGCAAGAACAATGCAGGCATCCAGATCCTTGCAGGCACTGCGATGCTCCTGCGGCGAAATCCGCGTCCCATCAGAATATAAATGTGTATGACAATCGACTATCATGGGCAACCTTTCCGGGTTGTCGGTTGAAATTCAAGGCAGTTTAATTACTGTAACAATTTGAACAATATTATGGCGATTGCGTCCAAAGTCAAGACAAAACGGCATCGGATTTCAGGACATTGGGCGGCGTAAACCTTGACAAACTCCGCCAAAAGAACTACCATTACTCTCGCCATCCAAACGAAAGGAATAATAATGGATTGCGTCAATTGCAAACAACCCATGATTACGGCCGAATTGGAGCATGTCGAAATCGACTTTTGCGGGGCATGCGGGGGTGTCTGGCTCGATGCCGGCGAATTAGAAACTTTGCTGTCCGATGAAACCCAGGCCCGCCAGGTGATGTCTTCTCTTACAGCGGCCCAAAATTGCACTGAAACCGTGAGAAAATGTCCGATTTGCCGAAAAAAAATGGAAAAAGTCAACGTCGGCACTGTCCATAATAAGGTTCTGCTGGATCGCTGTCCGGCCCACGGCTTATGGTTCGACCGCGGGGAACTGGCCCGGGTGCTCGAAAGCGGACAAGTGGACCCGGACGGAAAAGTCGTACAGATGTTAAAAGAGATGTTTGGAGATATGAAATCTTAGGTTTTAGCAAGCCTCATGCAAGGCCGGCAAAACCTTAAACTGCGAAAGGAGATTGAAAATGGCTGGATTAGGTGCAATGATGATGATGTTCCTGCTGCTGGGCGGTCTGGTTCTGGTGGCGGCGGTGGTTGTCATCGGCATTTACAACGGGCTGGTCGGCGGACGCAACCAGGTGGACAATGCCTGGTCGCAGATTGATGTTCAGCTCAAACGGCGGCACGACCTGATTCCCAATCTCGTCGAAACCGCCAAGGGCTATATGCAGCACGAACGACAGACCTTTGAATCCATCACCCAGGCCCGCAGTCAGGCAATGGGAGCCAAAAACGTCGCCGAGGCATCCAAAGCCGAAGGCGCCCTGACCGACGCCCTGAGCAAATTCATGCTGGTCGTGGAAAATTATCCGGACCTGAAGGCCAATCAGAACTTCCTGTCGCTGCAGGAAACCCTGACCAGCACGGAAAACAAGATCGCCTTCGCCCGCCAGGCCTACAACGACGCGGTGCTGACCTATAACAACAAGACCCAGATGTTCCCGAGCAATATCGTCGCCGGGATGTTCAACTTTACCAAACGCGATTTCTTTGAAATCGAAAGCCCCGCCGAACGCGAAGTACCCAAAGTAAAATTCTGATTTCTCTTCACTTCACGTTTCGAATTTAGAATTTAGGATTTCGGATTTTTCAATCGATGTGGGAACAGATACGGATTAACAAACGCAACTCGATGATCCTGCTGACAGCCATGGCCGGCCTGCTGCTGGCTCTGGGCGGCTTGCTGGGCTATGCCTTCGTCGGCCCGCAGGGCGTCGGCGTCGGCATCCTGATCGCAGGCGGAGTCTGGCTGCTGCTGACCCTCATCAGCTTTTCCTCGGGCGACCAGATACTGCTGGCCTCCAGCGGTGCCGTCGAAGTCACGCCCGAAGTCCATCCAATGCTGTTCAACATCGTCGAAGAAATGAAAATCGCCGCACAGCTTCCGGCCATGCCCAAGGTCTATATCATTCCCGACCCGTCGCCGAATGCCTTTGCGACCGGACGCAACCCCTCCAAATCAGCCGTCGCAGTCACCGAAGGCCTGCTGGCCAAACTCAACCGCGACGAACTCCAGGGCGTCATCGCCCATGAAGTCAGCCATATCGTGCACCGGGATATCCTGTTTGTCACGCTGGCCGGCATCATGCTGGGCACCATCGTCCTGCTGGCCGACGTCTTTTTGCGGGGCACGATGTATGGCTCCCATCGACGCTACTCCAGCCGCGACAATAATAACGCCCAGGGCCTGATGATCATCATCGCCCTGATTGCTGCAATTCTGGCGCCGCTGATGGCCCAGATTCTGTATTTTGCCCTGTCGCGCAAGCGGGAATTTCTGGCCGATGCCGGTGCCGTCCGCCTGACACGCTATCCGGAAGGGCTGGCCAGTGCCCTGGAAAAAATCGCCGGCAGCAAAATCCCCATGGAAACCGCCAACAAAGTCACCGCACCCATGTATATATCCAGTCCGTTTCGAGGCAGACAGGCCAGTTTGTTCAGCACACATCCTGCCCCCGAAGACCGCATTCGTGTCCTGCGGGCAATGATGCACGGCGCCAATTATCAGGATTATGACCAGGCCTATCGCTCGGTAACCGGCAAATCCGGCGTCATTCCCGCCTCAGCCCTGAAAGACTCCGAAGCCATCCCCACCCGGCAGGCCGACACGAGGTCCGAACCGAAGCCCCAGCCCGCCGCCAAGGCCCAACAGCGTATTCTCTTCGGCGACTTTATCCGCAAGCAGCAGGGCTTTGCCTTTATTGACTGCCCCTGCGGCGTCAAACTCAAGCTGCCGCCGAACCTGCCGACCAACCGAGTACAATGCCCGCGGTGCAAGACCGTTCACACCGTTACTCAATCTTAAAAGCGAGAACTCCCATGACCCATCAATGTCCCATCACAAGCATTGCCCTTGCGGTGATGCTGGTCGTGTCTGCGCACGCCGCAGCCGTAACCGTCTATGTCAGCCCCAACGGCAACGATGCCTGGTCGGGTATGTACGACAAACCCAACCTCGACAAATCCAACGGCCCCCTGGCCACGCTGACGGCCGCACGCGATGTCATTCGCAAACTGCGGGCCGGCGAACCCAACGAAACCCCGGTACGCATCATCGTCGCCGATGGAATTTACACGATGACCCAGACGCTTGAACTGACCGCACTGGACACCGGCCAGCCGCAAAAGCCGGTCGTTTATCAGGCCGCCACCGGCGCCAAACCCATCTTCAGTGGAGGCGTGGCCGTAACCGACTGGCAGCCGCATCAGGATGGCATCTGGAAGACCCACCTGCCCGAAGTCGCCGGCGGCACATGGTATTTCGAGCAGCTTTTTGTCGATGGCAGGCGGGCGGTGCGGGCGCGAACACCCAACGAGTTTTATTATTATATGCAGTCGGTCCGGGAAACCCGCACGGAAAACGACCGAGCCGTCCAGACCATTAAGCTGCACCCGGACACCACCGCGGCACTGGCCGGCATCGATGAGAAAGCCCGGAAAGATGTACAGATGGTGGCTTATCACAAATGGGATATCACCCGGAAGTTTCTGCGAGACCTCGACGCCCCTCGAAACGTCATGCGAATCGAAGGCGGCCCTATGAAGTCGTGGAATCCCATGACCGCCGACACGCCGTTTTTCTTTGAAAATGCGATGGCGTTTCTGGACACCCCCGGCGAGTGGTTTCTGGCCCGCGACGGCTGGCTGTATTATAAACCACTGCCCGGCGAAGACATGGCCAAAGTTCAGGTCATCGCCCCGCGGCTGGAGCAATTCATCCGCATCCAGGGCAGCCCAGCCGACAACCAGATTGTCGAACACATCCAGTTCAAAGGGCTGGCCTTTGAACACGGCCAGTATCTGTCCGGCCCGGATGGCTTCGAACCGGCACAGGCCGCCGTGCAGATCGGCGCCGCCGTCCATGCCGATGGGGCCCGGAATATCCTCTTCGAAGACTGCCGCATCGCCCATATCGGTACGTATGCAATGTGGTTCCGTGACGCCTGTACAAAATGTACTGTCAGACGCTGCCACATTACCGACACCGGCGCCGGCGGCATCAAAATCGGCTCAACGGCTATCGCCGCCAATCTCGCCGACCAGACCAGCCATATCCTCGTGGATAACAACATCCTGCATGCGATGGGCTATCTGTTCCCCTGTGCCGTGGGCGTCTGGATCGGCCACAGTCCCGACAATATCATCACCCACAATGAAATCGCAGACCTGTACTATACCGCCGTCTCGGTCGGCTGGCGATGGGGCTACGACCACAGCCCCGCCAAACGCAACCGCATCGACTACAACTACCTCCACCACATCGGCTACGGCGTCCTGAGCGATATGGGCGCCGTTTATACCCTCGGCCCCTCCGAAGGCACCACCGTCAATCATAACGTCATTCATGATGTCTATGCCTTTTCCTACGGCGGCTGGGGACTTTACACCGACGAAGGCAGCAGCAATATCGAAATGGCCTATAATCTCGTCTATCGCACAAAGACCGGCGGTTTCCACCAGCACTACGGCAAAGAAAATCATATTTACAACAACATCTTCATCGACAGCGAACTGGCCCAGCTTCAGGCCACGCGTGTCGAAGAGCATCTGTCGTTTATCTTCGACAAAAACATCATTTATTTCGAAAAAGGCGCCCTGCTCAACGGCCCCTGGGATCGGGTCAGGGTGCAGATGGATAACAACTGCTACTTCCGGGCCGACGGCGGCACGTTTGATTTTGCCGGCAAAACCTTTGAAGACTGGCAGAAGCTTGGACGTGATACGCATTCGATTATCGCCGACCCGAAATTTGCTGATATTACAAAAATGGATGGCAAACTGGCCGCGGATTCACCGGCCTTCAAACTCGGATTCAAAGCCTTCAAGGCCGACGATGCAGGCGTCTATGGGCCGATGGACTGGGTCAGGCTCGCCCGGTCGATTCCCGTCAAACCGTTAAAAATCGCACCGCCCCCGCCGCCGGTGGCCATTGACGACGATTTCGAGGATTATGACCCCGGCGTCGCCCCTGCCGCCGAAAACTATGTCGAAAACAAAGGCGACGCGATTGGCGTTACCGCAGACACCGCCGCCACCGGCAAACAATCACTGAAGATTCAGGACGCAGCAGGTCTGTCCCAGCGCTATAATCCGCACCTGGTCTATCGCTGCAATTATCCCGACGGCACCGCCGACTGCAGCTTTGACCTGAAAGTCACCGACGGCTGCGACATCGTCATCGAAGGACGCGATTACAACAAGCCCCCGTATCAGACCGGGCCGAATCTGTCGATTCGCGATGGACAATTGCACATTCCCGGCAAGCCCCCGGTCGCCCTGCCTGCTGATACATGGATTCATTTTCAACTTCATCTGGCACTCGAACAGCAGCAATCGTCAATCACCTGGACGCCTGCCGGACAAACGCCCCAAAGCGTCGAAAAGATGCCGATGCTGTCCAAGGACTTTCATGCCCTGCAATGGGTAGGATTTATCAGCAATGCAGACAAGGCAACCACTTTTTATCTGGACAATTTCAAGCTGTATCATAAAATAACACCATAGCGACAATTATATCCGTTGTATCGGAATCATAAATGCTTACAAAACCTTACGGCAGCACTGGATTCACAGTCAGCGCCATCGGCTTTGGCGGGATGCGATTTGACCTCAATTGCACCGACGAGGCCAACGCCGAATTGCTCCGCTATGCCTTCGACAAGGGCATCACCTATTTTGACACCGCACCCGACTACTGCAAGGACCGCAGCGAAGATATTTACGGCAGGGCCTTTGCCGCCATGAAATCCCGTCGCAACCAGTTCTATGTCTCCACCAAGGGCATGCCCGAAGATTACGACACCGCAGAAAAATCCATTCAGGCCGTCGAAAAATCCCTGTCCCGCCTCAAGTGCGACTATATCGATTTCTATCATGTCTGGTGCATCCGCCGTCTGGAAGAATACGACCTGGCCATGCGGCCCGGCGGCCAATACGAAGGCCTGCTGCGATGTAAGAAAAAGGGACTGATTAAGCACATCGTCGTCTCGTCCCATCTCCGCGGCCCCGAGATTGTCAAATTGATCGACAAACGCCAATTCGATGGGATTTTAATGGGAATCAATATCCTGAATTTCCTGTATCGATGGGAAGGCGTCGAAGCAGCACATCAGGCCGGCATGGGCGTAGTCGCCATGAATCCGCTGGCCGGCGGCATCATCCCCACCCACGAAAAACAGCTTGCCTTTCTGGCAAGTCCCGGCGAAACTGCAACCGAAGCAGCCATTCGATTCTGTGTCGGCTGTCCGCAGATTACCGTCACCCTGATCGGCTTTACCACCCGCCAGCACATCGACACCGCCTGCCGCGTGGCCGACAGCGCCAAACCGTTCTCGCAGGACGATATCCAGCGCATCCGCCGCCATGTCACCAAAAATATGGACCGCCTCTGCACCGGCTGCGGCTATTGCATGGGCCGATGTCCCAAAGATATCCCGATTGCTTCGTATATGCAGTACTACAACGACAAAGTCCTCGTCGGCAAAACCGACAGCGAAATGGCCAAAGGTCTGGACATTCAAAAGAAATGGGGCATCCTCGTGGACCGCAAGGCCCAGGCCAAAGACTGCGTCCAGTGCGGCCGCTGCGAACTGGCCTGCACCCAGCATCTGGATATCGTGCGCCGCCTGGAAAAAATCGCCACTTGGGAATAATACCCGACGGATATCTTTGTCCGCCAAAATGAACTTGGAGAGGAACCCGTAAGATAGTGCTCGAAGCTGGCGGATGGAAACGCCTTGGCCGCGACGAATCTGAAATGGAAGTGATTATTATAAAGAAAGCGAGGAGACAAAAATGCAAAATAAGACAACCATGAATCGGCGGAATTTTCTGTGTTCCAGCGCCCTGTCGGCAGCGGCATTCACCATCGTTCCCCGATACGTGCTGGGCGCCGACGGCGGCACCCCGCCCAGTGAAAAACTCAACATCGCCGGCATCGGCATCGGCGGTATGGGGGCTAACAACCTGCAAAACATGGAAACCGAAAACATCGTCGCCCTCTGCGACGTGGACGACCAGTATGCCGCCAAGACCTTCGAAAAATATCCCAAGGCCAAACGCTACCGCGATTATCGCAAGATGCTCGACGAACAGAAAGATATCGATGCAGTATTAATCGCCACCCCCGACCACACCCACGCCGTGATTACCCTGGCCGCCATGCGGGCCGGCAAGCATGTCTATTGCCAGAAGCCCCTGACCCACACCATCCACGAAGCACGCCTCGTGGCCAAAGTCGCCAAAGAAACCGGCGTCGTCACCCAGATGGGCAACCAGGGCCGCTCCGGCGAAGGCGTCCGCCTGCTGTGCGAATGGATATGGGCCGGCGCCATCGGCGAAATCCGCGAAGTGGACGCCTGGAGCAACGAGACCTATTATCCCTGGGGCAAGGCCTGGTGGAGCCCCGGAAACGGACGAAAACCCACGGATAAACCCCCGGTGCCCGCAACACTGGACTGGGACCTGTGGCTCGGGCCGGCCAAACAGCGCGATTACCACCCCTGCTATCACCCCGGCTCCTGGAGACCCTGGTGGGACTTCGGCTGCGGATGGATGGGCGACCGCGGCGTCCACACCCTCGATGCGGTGTTCTGGGCAATGCGTCTGGGCCACCCGACCAGCATTGAAGCCACCGTCACGGACTTCAACGAAGACACCCACCCGGTGGCCTCGATTGTCCGCTACCGCTACCCGGCCCGCGAGGGAATGCCCCCGCTGAAACTGACCTGGTACGAAGGCCTTCAGCCGGCCCGGCCTGATGAACTGGAAGAAAATCGCAAGATGGGCGATGCCGAAGGCGGCGTGATCTTCCGCGGCGACAAAGGCACCCTGATGTGCGGCACCTACGGCAACAGCCCGCAACTGCTTCCCTACACCGCCATGCAGGCCTACAAGAAACCGCCGCAAACCCTGCCCCGTGTCAACGGCATCCACGAACAGGGATGGATCGAGGCCATCAAGCAGGGCAAACAGGCCAGCTCCGACTTCTCGATTTCCAGCCGCCTGACCGAGCTGGTCCATCTGGGCAATGTCGCCAAACGCATGCAGACCAAACTGACCTGGGACGGCGAACAGATGAAATTCCCCAGCCACCCCGAAGCCGATCAATATCTGACCAAAGAATATCGCAAAGGCTGGGAGTTGTAATTTAAATCGCCGATGGATGATTTTCGATTGCTGATTGGATTACAGCGAAAACCAATCAGCAATCCTCCATCGGTGTTTTTCTGTATGCTTATCCTGAACATGAGAAAATTAACACTATGCGAGCCGTAATACAACGTGTCAAACAGGCCTCTGTCACAGTCGATGGCCGGAGCACCGGACAGATTGGGCAGGGCCTGCTGGTCTTTCTGGGAGTCGGGCCCGACGATGGCCCGGCGGATGCGGCCTATATCACCGACAAAATTTCCAATCTGCGGATTTTCGCCGACGACGGCGGCAAGATGAATCGCAGTGTGCTGGATATCGCCGGCGGCATCCTCCTGATCAGTCAGTTTACCCTGTTCGGCGATTGCCGCAAGGGACGCAGACCGGACTTCTCGCAGGCCGCCCCGCCCGCACTGGCCAAAGCCCTCTATGAACAAACCATCGAAACCCTCCGCGGCCTGGGCCTCACCGTCCAGACCGGCATCTTCGCCGCCGACATGCAAATCGACTCCGTCAACGACGGCCCCGTCACCATCCTGCTCGACAGCAAAAAACTGTTTTGAGAAATACCACCGATATGATACAGCGTGTTTTCATGAGAATCATATAAAAAAATCCATGTTTTGTGACCCCAAAGGGGTCATATAAAATAGCCGGGGGTGGAAACCCCCGGTCAGTATATATCTTTCTCTACCAAGCCCCAGCAGGGGCGACACAAATGCGTCTTTAGAGCCTTTTCTAAAACGTAATCTCAAACTCCGTCCAATTGGGATTATACACCATCGGCGAAATAGTCACGCTGCGGATATACCCGCCGAAATACTCCTGAATCTCATCGATGCACGCCTGAACATCCGCCTCAGTCCCCTGCAGCACGGCCTCAACCGAACCATCGTCCTGATTGCGGACATACCCCGTCACCCGATAACCGCGCACGATATTCCGGGCGGTATAGCGAAATCCCACGCCCTGCACGTGTCCCCGGAAAATAACCTGTTTGGAGATATTGGACATATTTAAATTGTAAATTGGAAAATGTAAAATGTAAAATAAAAAACACGATAGCACAGCAAATCCGCCCGGGACAGGAATTTACAATTTACAATCTCCAATCGACAATTTACAATCTCCGCCATGCGTCTGAAATTTATCGTCTGCAAGGCCATCCAGAAAGAAGCGTACACCGTCGCGGCCCGCAGCGGCAATATCGTGGATATCCTCCTGATGCCGCAGGGTTTGCACAATACGCCGGACATCCTTCGCGCCGAGGTCCAGAAAGAACTCGACAAAACCTGCGACAATCAGGGAAATCCCTACGACGCAATACTGCTGGGCTACGGCCTGTGCGGCAACGGCACCGTCGGCCTGCGGGCGGCCATCAAGACCATCCTGCCCCGCGCCCACGACTGCATCACCCTGCTGCTCGGCTCGCGGGACGCTTACCAGAACTACATCGACTCCCACCGCGGCGTCTATTGGTACAGCGACGGCTGGATCGCCACTGGCACCATGCCCGGCCGGGACCGCTACGAACGCCTCTTGGCCGAATATTCCGAAAAATACGGCCCCGACAACGCCCAGTATCTGCTCGAGATGGAACAGACCTGGATGAAGGAGTATAACTGGGCGGTCTATATCGACTGGCATCTGGCCGGCGCCGACCTGCAGTCCGATTACACCCGCCGCTGTGCCGAATACCTCCACTGGCAATACGACCACGTCGAAGGCAGTTCGGGCCTGATGCAGCGGATGGTCGATGGCGACTGGAACGATCGCGAATTTCTGATCGTCCCGCCCGGCGGATCCATCGCCGAAGACCTCACCCATCCCGACATGGTCAAGGCGGTATCATAATGCAGGAACCGCTGTCGTTAATCCTTCCGGTGTTAATCTTTACTCTGCTGCTGGCGGCTATATTCAGTATTGAATTAATATGACAGCGCTATAAGAATTCGATATTTTTGGCCTTTGCCATTTTCTT
>CAZVYY010000011.1:0-109588 GCA_964630775.1 uncultured Pirellulales bacterium
GAAAATGGCAAAGGCCAAAAATATCGAATTCTTATAGCGCTGTCATATTAAGAAAATAAGAACCTAAGAACACAAGAACCTAAGAATTTGGGAAGCCGCCTAAGGCGGCGGCCATTTTATAAATACACCACGGCCAAGCGGAGCTTGATCGTGCCACCCACCGCCGGGGGCGGAGACTGAGTTACTCTCAAGCACGGAGGCTTGAGCTACTTTTGGGCCGATTCGCTTATTGGGTTGTCTTTGCGTGTTATTCATTTTTTATGTGCCTCCATAGAGGGGGCGGAATTGCAGTTTTTGTTCGAAAAATCGAAATTTTTCGCGGGGTGATTTGCTGTAAGTCCAGGTCGGGCAAGGAGAAGAAAATTTTCATTTTTTTGCAGAATAGCAAGATAGTGTTAGCGTAATTTGTGCGATGTGGAGAAAAAGGATCTAAGAACACAAGAACTCAAGAACCGAAGAATTATTTTCGATTTTCCATTGGGGGGGGATGGGAAAAACAGAACCCAGGGCGTTGCCCTGGGCTGGATTAGGCTGGCCCTTCAGGCCGGAACAAGCGGACGATAAAAAGGCGACCGCAGGCGAATGTACCGTTTGATGGAATAAAGACAGGTGGGCTGTTTGCGGCATACGTGGACACGAAAGGGGCGAATCGAGTAAATCTGGATTCCCGCCTCCGCGGGAATGACAATGCGTGGCACGGGGGCGGAAGGGGGAAATTTTCAATTACGATTTTCGATTTACGATTGGGGAAGGGGCTGGATTATATGGACTTTGTGGGCGGGGTGGACGGCATGGTGGGATTTGAGATTTGAAATTTCACAGGGGGAATTATGCTGCCCTTACAGGGCGATTGGGATGAGGAGGAAACAGAACCCAGGGCGTTGCCCTGGGCTGGATTAGGCAGGCCTTTCAGGCCGGAACAAGCGGACGCACAGGTCCGCGGCCAACAAAAAAGGGGAACCGCGGGTAACGGCCTGATGCGAATGGGGGGCAGCGTAGCTGAAGCTTCCAGCTTCAGAGGAGACAGAACAACGGCTGCGATAAAAATAAATATAGAAACCGAAGCAGGGATGCTTCGGCCACGTTATTGGGCCACGTTATTCGCTTGACAAGGCGGAAATAGAAACTATTGTTAGGGGGAGAAAACAAGGGAACCTCACTAATCAGGAGTTTTGGTATGGAACGACGTGATTTTATCAAGACGACGGTAGCGGCGGGATTGGCGGCGATTGGGTCACAGGCAGGTGCGGAAACAGCCGCGAAGACCCCTGCCCTCAAGCCGGTCAAGGCCGGCGGATTTAATCCCATTGCGGTATCGACGTATTCGTTCTGGCGGTTTATGCCGGACAGCAAGATGCCCATCGAGGCCTGCATTCAGTCGGCGGCGGAGCTGGGCTTTGACGGCGTGGACGTACTGCAAATCCAGATGGAAGATAACTCCAATTCCTACCTGCAAACTCTCAAACGCACGGCACTGGTCAACGGCGTGGATTTGTGCAACCTGAGCACGCATCAGGGATTTGTCTCGCCGGACAAGGACAAACGGCAGAAGAATATCGACCATACCATCGAGTGCATCGAGCTGGCTTACAAGCTGGGCATCCCGTGTATGCGGGTCAACACCGGGCGGTGGGGAACGGTCGAGGATTTCGACGCCTTTATGGCCAAGCGGGGCATAGAGCCGCCGCTGGAAGGCTATACGGACGAAGATGCTTTCCCGTGGGTGATTGAAAGTCTCGAAAAATGTCTGCCGACGGCAGAAAAATGCGGGGTTATCCTCGGTCTGGAAAACCACTGGGGACTGGGCCGGACGCCGGAGGGCGTGCTGCGCATCAGCAAGGCCATCAATTCGCCGTGGCTGAAGACCCTGGCGGATACGGGCAATTTCCTTGAGGATCCCTATGACAAGCTGGCGATGGTGGCGTCAGATACCGTTTTAATTCAGGCCAAGACTTACTACGGCGGCGGGCTCTGGTACACGCTGGAGCTGGACTATCCGCGGATTGCCGAGATTTTCCGGAAGGTCAATTATCGCGGGTATGTGAGTCTGGAGTTTGAAGGCAAGGAAGACTGGAAGACCGCCTTACCCAAGAGCCTTCAGGTGCTGCGGGAAGCCTTCGGCAGGCGTCAGTGATTTAAGCTGTAAAGTGAGGCGTTTAATAGAGTTGCGAAACTGACCCACAGCAGATAAGGCCACAGCAGCATGGATGCGATAGGTCTGACTTTCCAGAATGCCCGGATGGTCAGTGCTATGGCGGCCCATAGTACGAGTATCTCGACCAGTGCCCAGCCCATGCGGTGCAGGCCGAAAAACAACGGCGACCAGAGCAGATTCAGGAATAACTGGACCGAAAATAATGCAATTGCGTTTCGCACAGGCTTATTCTGGACTTCTTTACTCCATATCAAGCCTGCTCCAATCCCCATCATCACATAGAGGATCGGCCAGACCACCCCGAAGGCCCAGGATGGGGGCATAAAGGCAGGCTTGGTCAGGGATTGATACCAGTCACTGGTGCCGGTGCCCGAGACATAGCCGCTCAAGGCACCGCCTGCCATGCAAACCAGCACCCATACCGCTATAGGCAGGATTGTTCTGGTCCAGCTATTCATGGTCCCCCACCAGCGGGCGGATGTGTTCGACGGTGAAATAGACCAGGGTTGCCGCGGCCTCATCGCCGCCATGATGACTGCGCCGCAGGGCGTTAATCTTGTCGATATCTTTTTCCTCCTTGAGCATTCGCAGATAGAGGCGTTTGCCCTGATAGCCGGGGCTGTTTTCGATGAACATATAGGCCGCAGTGGGGTTGGTATCGAGGTTCTGCCGGCTCAGGCGAGGTCTCATAATAAAGGCGATAGTATTGTCATCGACCACATGCGGGGTCGCATAGAGGGCTATATCGACGACGCCCTGTGCATCGGCTGTGGCCAGGACGCCGGTTCCTTCGTGGTCTCTAAAATAGGCTGCCAAGTTCATCGCAATCTCCTTGCATAAACAGAAGTCGTATTCATTGTATCCAGTTATCTGTCAAACACTACTGTGTTGGGGGGATAAAAGTTCAGACTGCCATTTACAAAACCGGTTGGGGGGCGTATGATATGCCTCATTAACCTGAAACTTTATCTTGAATGGAACAATGTCTGATAGCATGATTATCACGATTGACGGCCCGGCCGGGGTTGGCAAGAGCACGGTCGCCCGGGCGATTGCCCGGAGGCTGGGGGCGGTGTTTCTGGATACCGGGGCGATGTACCGGGCGGTGACGCTGGCGGCGGTCGAACGGGGGATAGCCCCGGCCGACACGGAGAAGGTTCGCGGGCTGTTTGAGGTGTGCCGGTTTGAATTCCGGCCCGAGGGGGACCAGATGCGGGTGTGTATTGACGGGCAGGACAAGACCGCCGAGATCCGCGACCCGAAGATTACCGAGCAGGTCAAGTATATTGCCTCGGCGGGACCGCTGCGGGAAAAGCTGGTACAGATGCAGCGGGACTTTGCGGCGGGATGCGAGCGGATCGTGACCGAGGGACGCGACCAGGGGACAGTGGCGTTTCCGCATGCGGCGGTCAAGTTCTTCCTGACGGCAGACCCCCGGCAGCGGGCGATGCGACGGCATCTGGAACTGACAGCGGCGGGCAAGATGATTTCGCTGGAAGAGGTGTTGAGACAGCAGCAGGTGCGGGATGCCTCGGATGAGACTCGGGAGGTCGGACCGCTGAAGCCGGCGCCGGACAGTATTATGATTGACACAACGACATTAACCGTTGACCAGGTGGTTAATCAGATGGAACAGATCGCAAGGAAGATCATCGATGGCCGATAAGATTGTATTGAAAGACAGCCTCTGCAAAAAAGTATGGCATAAGCTGTGTCATTATTTTTCGGTCTGCGTGGTGGCGGTGATGTATCGGCTGAAGGTGTATGGCAGCGAGAAGGTGCCGCGGACGGGGCCGGTGCTGATCTTGAGCAATCATCAGAGCTTCTTTGATCCGATGTTCTGTCAGAACTGGATATGGCGTCCGTTTTATTTTGTGCCGCGGGATACGCTGCTGGATATCAAATTCTGGGGGGCGGTTATCAGTACGTTATATGTCATTCCGATTAAACGCGGGCAGGCCGATATTGCGGCGATGAAGACCATTATCGAGGTGCTCAAGCAGGATAAGGCGGTGTGTCTGTTTCCGGAAGGGACACGAACCCATGATGGCAGGATCGGGACGATTAAGCCGGGCTTCGGGCTGATCAGCCGGCGGACCGGGGCGACGATTGTGCCGATGGTGATTGACGGGATGTACGAGGCGTGGCCCCGGACGCAGAAGTTTCCCAAATTCGGTAAAGTCCGCGTGCAGTTTGGCGACCCCATCAGCCCGGAGCATATCAAGGCCAAGTCCGATGATGAGTTCGCAGCGGAACTGACCAGCATTTTCCGGCAGATACAGGCCGAACTTCGCACGAAAGCAGGCAAGCAGCCGTTTGATTATTCCGACCAGTCTCAATCGATATAATCCTCCTTGATATCGATTTAAGCTCGGATTTTGCTTTTGTGCCGGATGCTTCGGAGCATGATGGCACCGCCGGCCAGCAGCAGCAGGGTTGTCGGTTCGGGGACGGCGGGGGCGGTTTCCGGATCGACCGGCTGGAGATTGTTCTGGGCATACTGCTGGCGGTTTTCGAGCACGACCGCCCCGCTGACGGGAGTGACAAGCTGGTAGCGACAGGCGATGGTTTGAGCATTGTCATGTTTTGCAGTCCCGATCCCGCGAATCAGCTTATCCACCTGATCTTTGGCCCAGAGACGGATGATATGAGATGTGACCTGGGGGACATCCTGCGGCATTGGCTGATTGGGGTCGATGGCTTCTCTGACAAAGGCAAAACCAGGCAGCGTGCCCTGCAACTGGCCGAACAGCCGCTGGACATCCGAGGCGATATCCGAGGTACGGGATACGGAATGGATGTTTCCGACGGCTTCCAATTCTTCGAGGACGCGATTCATGCCGGCGCGGACCTGCAGCTCCACCAGTTTCGGGCCGGCTGGACGACGGCTCCAGGCCTGCTGGAGGGATTCGGTCCCTTCGAAGATGTGCGGCTGGAGGGAATGAATCCAGACGATTGCCGACTTGCCCGATGCACTGGCGATATCCCATGCGGCGGCCAGGGCGGGTACATTATCGACCCCGCCTGTGCAGGGGATGGCGCGGATTGCATCGGCAACACGAGACAGTGTTCCGTCGGGATGGGTGGGAAATTCTTTTTGAACCATCGTATCACCCGCAATCACCAGATGCATGGGGCAGCGAGCGGGGATATCGCGGAGGGCATCGGCGAGCTGCTGTTTTGGGCCATCCGGCATGCACCCCTCTGCCGTCTCGGGCAAGCCAATCTGAGCCAGAATCTGTTTGATTTCATCGGCGCTGACCACCGACAGGTTCCGGCAGCTCAGTTCTGCCTCGACATGGCCGCGGATGTCTTCAATCACCTCTTCGGGATTGGCGCCTGAGTTGGTCAGACGGCGACGCACCTCGGTACAGAACGCATTCCATTCCTCAACGGCTCCCGAGCTCCATCGGTTCATGGCTGATCCTTTCTGCTGCGTAACATTTGAACTCCCCTGAGAATCGTATTCATGTAGTCGTCCATCATCTCCAGCGTCGTGCGGCCTTCGGGGGTGAGGCTGTAATATTTTCGGGCAGGCCCTTCTGCCGATTCGACCAGGCGGGCGGTGACCATGCCCTGGGCACGAAGTCTGGAGAGTAATGGGTAGATTGTGCCTTCTGCAATGACCAGTCCGGGAATCTGGGCAACGGACTTGACCAGCTCGTAGGCATAGCATTCCTTGTCGGCCAGTGCGGCGAGCACGGCCAGCTCCAGAATGCCTTTTCGGGCCTGGATTGTCCAGTTATCCAACAGGTCAGACATGGCGGTTCCTTTCAATACATACTACTATGTATCACAAGATAGCTTGCAATGCAATCTTTTTTTGAATTTTGAGGCACAAAATCATTTTACGGAAATGGCCAGGCAGAACTTTAGTGCTTTTATAATAATGACATACAGCTAATGGGGCAGGTAATTAAGGGCTAACAAGAAAACGCCGGGCATGTAATCTGGCTGAAAGTGGGATTGATAATAAAACTTTGCTGGAGTTAGGGGGCTGGAGCGATATAAGGGTATTAGATGAATTTTATTCTAAGGCAAGTGATGCGAATAAAAAGAAGGCGGTGGAGGTGCTGGATCGGTTGATGGGGGAATAGGGAAAGAGGGTGTAAAGTAGAGATATCTGTCCAAAATGCTTTTTCATTTTCAAATCAATTTCTGCTTGATTAATATGAAAAAATGTCTACTATTAGAGTATGTCTAATAGAAAGAAAAAACTAGATGGCTGTATTTGTTCCGGCAAATCCCTTGACCGGATGCTTCGTCCGGCAATCCTGACAGTCCTTTACGGTCAATCACAGGGTCTGCATGGCTATGCCATTAAGAAAAAATTGCAGATTTTCAGATTCTTCCAGAACCAGCCTCCGGATTACACTGGACTTTATCGATTACTCAAACAAATGGAAGCAGAGGAGATACTCTCTTCAACAGAGAGCGATTCTCAGGCTGGGCCATCCAAACGACTATACCGCCTGTCAGATCGAGGGGAAAAATGCTTGTCTCGCTGGCTGGACAGTCTTACAGAGTATCAAGAGATGATAGACGACTTTTTGGTTCATGCCAAGAAAACGGTGGAGAACAATACATGAACCGATGGGAATGGATGTATGAGAGCCTTGCCGAGATGGTGGGGACATTCATTTTGGTGTTCTTCGGAACGGGTGTTGTCCATGCGGCAGTTCTCACCGGGGTGCAGAGTGGTTTGTGGCAGGTTGCCGTTGTCTGGGGTGCGGCAGTTGGATTGGCAATTTATTCTGTTGCGGCAGTATCCGGAGCACACATTAACCCTGCCATGACTATTGCTTTTGCATTGAGACGGGGATTTCCTTTACGGAAGATACCGCACTATATCTCATCTCAACTTCTTGGAGCTGTACTTGCGGCGGTTCTGCTTTATGTGATTTTCAGCGGGCCCTTGAGAGCATTTGAACAAGGCAACGGCATTGTTCGGGGGCAACCCGGCAGTGAACTCTCTGCGATGGTTTATGGTGAGTACTTCCCTAATCCTGCTGTGGCAAAGAATCTGGGGTGGTCTCCGGATTGCGTGAGCATAACCACTGCATTTATGGCAGAGTTGGCAGGGACAGGACTGCTTGCATTCTTTGTTTTCGCATTAACCGATAAGGGGAACTCGACTCCCAAAGGAGGGCAGGCAGTCCTGATTGGACTGACCATTGCCGCACTCATTTCAGTCATTGCCCCATTGACACAAGCCTGTTTCAACCCTGCGAGGGATTTGGGCCCCCGACTGGTTGCCTATATGGCTGGGTGGAAGGCAATAGCGATACCAGGCCCGCGTGGAGGGTTTTTTAGTGTTTATATTTTGGCTCCTGTCGTGGGGGCTATTACAGGAGCTTCAATGTATGAAGTCCTTATTGGAATTGGATTAAGAAGCAAAACTCAGGAGAATGCCATGAAGCCAGTCAGGTTGTTATTGGTAGGCGGATTTCTTGGAGCGGGTAAGACCACGCTTTTGTATCAAACGGCAAAAGAGCTTATCAAGTCAGGCAAGCGAGTCGGTCTTGTTACAAATGACCAGGCTCCTGATCTGGTAGATACTCAAATGCTTGGCTCTCATGGGCTGAATGTGAGAGAGGTGGCGGGAAGTTGTTTTTGCTGTAATTTTAATGGTCTGATTGATGCGGCACAGAGTATGTGTCAGGAGTCCAACTCCGTGGATGTTTTGCTGGCCGAGCCTGTAGGCAGTTGTACGGACTTGTCTGCAACAATTGTCCAGCCAATCAAAGATAAGTACGCCAATGTCTTTTCAATAGGTCCCCTGTCGGTTCTGATTGATCCCATGCGAGCCATGGATATTCTGGGCAAAAGGCAAAGCCAATTACATCCCAGTGCCGCATATATCTATCGGAAGCAGCTCGAAGAAGCAGATCAGATTGTGGTCAATAAAAGTGATTTGCTGGATTCTGGTGATCGAAAGCAGTTAACGGCTCTCCTGCAAAATGAATTTCCAAAAACAAAAATATCATTCATTTCCTGCAAAAGCGGAGATGGGCTGAATGGATGGTTGGAAGAAGTGATGAGTGACAACAAATCTGGCAAGCAGATTCTCGACATCGATTATGATACGTATGCGGAGGGAGAAGCAGTTCTTGGCTGGCTGAATGCCCGTTTTGGATTGAGTACCAAAGAAGACATGGACTGGGTAGGCTTCAGCCGCAGGTATCTGGAAGCTCTGCAAAAACAATTGAAGTCAGTCAATGCTCAGATTGGTCATGTTAAACTATTTCTATCTATTGGAGATGTGAATATGACAGCCAATTTAACAGCTATTGACGGTCTGGTTCTAATTCAAAAAGGTGATGAATGTATTAAATCAAAGAATGCCGATTTAACATTCAATGCTCGTGTACAGATGGATCCGGAACAATTGCAAAATGTATGTCTTGAGGTATTTAACAAGTATTTTGAGAATATTTCTATTCAACTCCACAGTATTAAATCCCTGCGTCCGGGGAGACCTCACCCAACATTTAGATATGCCAAGGTCTGTGAAGCTAATTAAGGTCTAAGCAGGATAAGTTGATGGTGGGATAATAATATGTCTGTAAACCTTAAAAATATCGGTCTTATTTCTCTCTTTTTCATTTCTCCAAAACAAAAAGCTCAGATCAAGTCAGGTCAAAATACAAATGTCTTTACCGCTGGACAACCGCTGGGGCTATTTTTCCTGTTAATTTTACCTTGACAAATGGTTCGAGATAGTGTATATGTTTGCCCACTAAAGACTTATGTTCTTTAGGGCGGTTAGCTCAGTTGGCTAGAGCACCAGCTCGACACGCTGGGGGTCACAGGTTCAAGTCCTGTACCGCCCATTAGTTATGGTTGTTTTCAACGAAACGGCCGTTCGTATTATGTGTGCAAATGGCACGGTTTGCACCTCCGGACTAAATGTCTCCCATAATTAAGTCATAAACAAGCCATTTCCAGATTTTTTCTCGAACAAATTCCCTGTTTTTGCACTAAAAAAGTGCAACATAAATGAAATGCTTTTCGTCTTTAGAGTCAACGACGAACTGAGTCGCTTCTACGGCCTGGCCGATGGCGAGGCCAATTCGTATTAATTACCATTGGAACAGGAGAATCGTATGCAGGACAGGCTGACAGGAAAACTCGTGACGGGATGTATCTTCTCTTTAATTGGGTCTTTGTGCTATGCTGCCGACCCTGTCTGGCCGACATGGCGAGGCCCGGGGATGAACGGCATCAGTCCCGACGGCAATCCCCCAGTTAAATGGAGCGAAACTGAGAATATTCTGTGGAAGGTCAAACTCGAAGGCGATCCGTCCGACGGCAGCCCGGTTATCTCGGGGGACAAGATTATTTTCCAATCCGCGGTCGATACCGGCAAAAAGTCCGACGCTGCTACGGCCTCTGAACCGGCTCCGCAGTCGGCTCCCGGCGGTCGTCCCGGCAGAGGTCCAGGCCGGGCGCCGTCATCCATATATCAATTCAATGTGGTCTGCCTGGACCGCAATACCGGCAAGGAGATTTGGAAAACCACCGTCTGCGAGGTTGTTCCGCATGAAGGTCATCACGGCGACCACGGATTCGCATCCTATTCTCCGGTCACCGACGGCAAGCGAATCTGGGCGGATTTCGGTTCACGCGGGGTGTATTGCCTCGATATGGACGGCAAAATACTCTGGCAGCGGGACTTAGCCCAAAAGACGATTCGGGCCGGTTTCGGTGAAGGCGGCTCGCCCGCCCTGGTTGGCGAGCTGCTGATTGTATTAGTCGATCACGAAGGACCGTCGTTTATTGCCGCACTCAATAAAGACACCGGAAAGACTGTCTGGAAACAGGATCGGGACGAAAAGACCTCATGGACAACTCCGCTTGTCGTGCAGCATGACGGACAGACGCAGATCGTTGTCACCGGTCGCAACCGGACGCGTGCTTATGACCCCAAAGACGGCACGGTAATCTGGGAATGCAGCGGTCAGACCGAAAATGTCATCCCGACTCCGGTAGCGGGCTTTGATATGGTCTTCTGCACCAGCGGCTTCCGCGGCAGCAAGCTGCAGGCCATCAAGCTCGGCAAAACCGGCGATCTGACCGGCACCGATGCGGTTGCCTGGGAAGTCAATGAGGGCACTCCGTATGTGCCGTCGCCCCTGCTGTATGAGGACAAGGTCTATGTCAATGCGGTCAATAATCCGGATATTTATTGCTATAATGCCAAAACAGGCAAGCCGTATTATGTCAAGCAGAACCTCGGCGAAATGAAGGGGATGTATGCCTCGCCGGTGGGGGCAGCAGGCCGGGTCTATTTCGTCGGACGCAACGGGGTAACCTATGTCCTGAGCAATTCGGATGAATACAAGTTGCTTTCCGTTAATAAGCTGGACGATGGGATTGACGCATCCCCCGCCATTGTCGGCGACCGCATCTATCTCAGAGGAAAGCAGAATCTATATTGTATCGCTGAGTCAAAAGCAGAACAAAAATAGATAATAAATACTATGTGAGTCTATTAATAGGAGTTTGTCACGACAACAACCTTATTAAGACATTCTCAAGTGTTTTATGGACATACCAATAAAGGCCCACGCAATTTGTCGTGGGCTTTTTATCTATTTTATATCCGACTGTGGCAATCTTTATATGGGTACTATCCAAAAACCTGTCAAACACGTTTGCATTCATCGCTTAAGCTGTTATAATTCCTCTGTTTCTGGCATCCTTAAAAATCAGCCGTAAAGGGAACGGATATGCGAAAAGCAGGGATTGGTTTACTTTTGATACTATGCACGGTGTGTACTGGCCGGGCGGAGACGTTACGATTGACCCCGCAGGGGCAATGGCAGAATCTGGCCACCGACCCGCAGGGTCAGCATGTCCTTGCGCTGGCGGAAATCAAGCAGAAGATTCTGGCCGGCGACAAAAATGAGGCACTCGATGCCCTTGAGAAGTTCAAAACGGATTACGCGGAGTATGCCGGGGACGACCTGGATGCGTATATTGAGGCGGAAACCCTGTACGCCAAGCAGAACTGGTCCAAGGCCACCAAACAGTTCCAGAAATATGTCAAAGACTGGCCTGAAAGCCCGTTTTTTGATATTGCCAATGAGCGGCTGTATTCCATCGGCACGGCGTTTCTGAATGGTCAGAAACGCCAGGTACTGGGGATTTTATGGCTGTCGGCCTTTGACAACGGCGTGGATATCATGCGGGATATTGCAGACCGCATGGGAACCGGCCCCATGGGGCTGCGAGCGCTGGTGACGCTGGCCGAGGCATACGAGAAACGCAAGATGTACGCCGAGGCATACGAAGTCTGGTCGGAAGTGGCCGATAAATGGCCCACCGGCGATGTCGGCCAGCAGGCCCTGCTGCGGATGGCACAGTGTCTTCATGCCGCCTATAAGGGGCCGCGATATGATGCCACCTGGCTGATCAGCGCCCGGGCCTATTATGAGGATTATCTCAAGCGGTATCCCCAGCAGGCCGCCCAGATCAATGCTTCGGGTACAATTGCGACGATTGTTCAGCAGCAGGCGTATAAGAACTACTGGATTGCCCAGTATTATGACCGTACCGACCATCCGCTGGCCGCGAACCTGTATTATCAGTATGTCATCGATACCTGGCCGGAATCGGAAGCCGGCTATATGGCGGTCCAGTCGCAGCAGCAGGGATATCGGTATCCAAAAACGCTTCGGCGCAAGACCTTTGATGTCGGCTGTAAATTTCTGGATAGCTGGTTTGGCATTGGCCTTCTGTTCGGCAAGACGTCCCAGGATTAACTTATACCCCAATGGGTACGATAATTCGGCGAGTAAAAGCAGCAACTGGTTGATGCCACTATACTTAGCCGCGACGAACGGGAAAACTTCAAATACGATCAGTATAAATTTGGAAATCACATGAAAGCAATAGTATCGATAGCAGGTTTGGTTGGTCTGGCCGTCTCGCTGTGCGGTTGTCAGGGATACAGCAATTCGTGGCTGCATCGGGACGATGTCAGTACGGTGTATGTGGAAATGATGGAAACCAGCAGCTTCCGGCGAGGCCATGAGTTTGCGCTGACCGATGCCATCTGCAAGCGGATCGAGGCCCAGACGCCGTATAAGATTGTGTCCGACCGCGATGTGGCCGACACGATTCTCAGCGGCAGGATGGATATTGGAACCGCGGTCCTGGCCACGGAACGATGGGAAGGCCGGCCGCTGGAATACGAAACATCCGTTGCGGTGACGGTGACCTGGAAGAATCTCAAGACCGGCCAGATTCTTGTTGACCGCGAGGTGGTGTTCGGCTCGGCTTCATACTCCTCACAGCTCGGACAGAGCTTCGATTACTCCATCGGGCTGGCGGTGAACAATGCCGCCCAAAAAGTCGTAGAATTGATGGAAAAACCCTGGTAAAACCCGTGATGAAATGAGTCTTTATAGTTGGCGGCCTGCGGCGGACCTGCCGTGAGCCGTCAACTGTAGTTTTTTTAACCGGATAGCAAAGAAACAGGAACGTATGGCAGAACAACAGAAAAACAAGCAGACCCCGGGGCAGCCGCCTGCGGGGCTTGGCAAGTATAATCGCGGCCCGTTCAGCTGGCTGCTGATTGCCCTGATCGCGACCACCCTGCTGATGACCGTAAACAAGTGGCAGCGGGTCGAGCAAATCAATTACAGTCCCGACTTTCTCAATCACGTTCGGCAGGGACACGTCGAAAGCGTCAAGATTGAACACGAGCGTATCGTGGGTGTTTTCAGCGAGATCGGCAAGGAATCCCGCAAACCGACGGATCCGACCAGCTTTGAGGTCGTCTATATCCAGCCGATGTGGGATAAGGAATTACAGGCCCTCCTGCAAAAGCATAATGTAGTCATCAAGGGCGGCAAGCCCGATATGTGGCTGCCGCTGCTGTGGAACCTGCTGCCGTTTGCACTGCTGCTGGCGATGATCTACTTCTTCTTTCTGCGCGGAATGCGCGGCGGCGGCGGGCTGGGCACGGCGCTGAGCTTTGGCCGCAGCAAACACCGTGTTCGTGCCGGCAAGGACACCAAGATTACCTTTGCCGACGTGGCGGGTATCGATGAGGCCAAGGAAGAAGTGGCCGAAGTCATCGAGTTCCTGAAGAATCCCAAAAAGTTCAAGAAAATCGGCGGACGCATTCCCCGCGGCGTGCTGCTGGTCGGACCTCCCGGCTGCGGCAAGACCCTGCTGGCCAAGGCCATTGCCGGCGAATCGGATGTGCCGTTTTTCAGCATCTCCGGCAGTGATTTTGTCGAGATGTTCGTTGGCGTCGGCGCCAGCCGCGTCCGCGACCTGTTCCGTCAGGCCAAGGAAAATTCGCCGTGCATCATTTTCCTCGATGAAATCGATGCCATCGGCAAAAAACGCGGTCCCGGCTTCGTCAGCGGCGGCCACGATGAACGCGAACAGACGCTCAATGCGATTCTGGTTGAAATGGACGGCTTTGAAACCGACGACCAGGTGATTGTCATTGCCGCAACCAACCGCGCCGATATTCTCGACAGCGCCCTGACCCGCCCCGGCCGGTTTGACCGCCAGGTGGTGGTTCCCCTGCCGGATCTCAAAGGCCGCATGAGCATTCTGAAAATCCACGCCCAGAAGGTCAAATGCGGCCCGGACGTCGAGTGGGAAAAGATGGCACGCGGAACCCCGATGTTCAGCGGTGCCGAACTGGAGGCGTTGATTAACGAAGCCGCCATCGGTGCCAGCATGCAGAATAAAGATTACGTCGAAATGGCCGATCTCGAAGAAGCCCGCGACAAGGTTCGCTGGGGCCGTGCCAAACGCAGCCGTGTCGTGGACGAGCAGGATAAACGTCTGGCCGCCTATCACGAGGCCGGACACGCACTGGTCCAGTCGCTGCTCAAAGACGCCGACCCCCTGCACAAGGTCAGCATCATCCCGCGAGGTCAGATGGGCGGAGCAACGTTTGCCCTGCCCGAAAAAGACCGCATGTTCTATTCACGGAAATACTGCCGGGCACAGATTCAGATTTGCTTTGGCGGGCGTATCGCCGAAGAGATGTTCTGCGACGACATCACCAGCGGCGCCCAGTCGGATATCAAACAGGCCACGCTGCTGGCGCGGGCGATGGTCATGGAATGGGGCATGGGCGAACAGCTCGGCCCGGTGAATTATTCATCCGACCCGGCCTCTGAATATATGATGCAACTGGGTCCGGATTTCTCCCAGAAGACCGCCGAGATGATCGATGCGGAAGTACGCAAGATTATTGACACGGCCTATACGGAAGCCTCCGATTTATTGGAAACCAACCGCGACAAAGTGGATGCGTTGGCCAAGGCACTGCTGAAATATGAAACACTGGATGCTGATGATGTCAAACTGCTCATGTCAGGCGGGTCACTGGAAAAACCGACCCTCAATGACCTGTTAGCCAAAGAGCAGAGCAAGACGCATAATGACGAGCCTGCCGCTGACGACTATCGAAAAGAGTCTTAATCCGCTCTGCCATTTTTGAATGGCCGACGGTAAAAGCGGCAGATTTGAGCTGTTATTAAGGACTTGCGACACTAAACGCAAGTCCTTATTTTATAATATGATACAGGTTTTTACAGCAATCTGGCACACAATTTGTAAAATTCTCGTCAGGCTGAACAAGCCCGAACAAAAAACGTAAAACAATTGTTTGGAGCTAAGATGATGGAGTGCAGGATATCTGGGAATGATTCAAGCGGCTGACAAATTTCCGTGAGGGTATGACCTCTCGATGGGCATGATAAGAAGTCATAAAACGTGAGTACAAAATACTACAGCAGGCTCTATTCATGGTGATGAGCTGCCCTGATATAAAAAAAGGAAAGGACAAACAATGAACACACTGAAACGATGTTTGGGAATGGTATTGATAGTTGCAGTATTCAGTCCGATGGTATCGGCCGCCGAAGACAACGGCATCGAAACACTGCGAAAAACGTCCAAGGCGTTTACCGAAGTCGCCAAAAAAGCAGTCCCGGCTGTCGTGGCCGTTCAGGTCGAGCAGGAAGTCAAATCGGATATGGAGGATATGTTTGGCAATTCGCCGTTTGATGATGAATTTTTCCGCCGGTTTTTCGGCCCCCGCTTTTCGCCCCGCAATTCTGAACCCCGCATTCGCAGAGGGCAGGGATCGGGTTTTATCATTTCTCACGACGGCTACATCCTGACCAACAATCACGTCGTGGACAGTGCCGATAAAATCACCGTGGTTCTCAAAGACAGCCGCAAGCTCGACGCCAAAGTCATCGGCACCGATCCGGATTCCGACGTGGCAGTGATCAAAGTCGAAGGCGATAATTTTCCCACCATTGAGCTGGGCGATTCGGACAGCCTTGAAATCGGTGAATGGGTCATCGCGGTCGGCAACCCGTTTGGTCTTGCTGAAACCGTAACCGTCGGCGTCGTCAGTGCCAAGGGGCGACAGGTCGGCATTACCGAAGGCGGATATGAAGACTTTATCCAGACCGATGCCGCCATCAATCCGGGCAACTCGGGCGGTCCGCTGCTGAATCTCGACGGCAAGGCGGTCGGCATCAATTCCGCCATTATCAGTCAGTCTGGGGGCTATATGGGCATCGGCCTGGCCATCCCCATCAATATGGCCAGTGCCGTCAAGGAACAGCTTATTGCCGGCGGCAAAGTCGTTCGCGGGTATGTGGGCATTACTATGAACCCCGAAGGCCTGACCCCCGAACTGGCCGAATCCTTCGCCTATAAAGGCGAAGGCGGCGTCCTGGTTACTGAAGTGCTGGAAGACTCGCCCGCGGCCAAAGCCGGCCTCAAGCAGGGCGATATTATCACTCAGCTTAACGGCAAACCCGTTCCCGGCAATGATTACTTCCGCAATACCGTGTCGCTGATGGCCCCCGGAACCAAAATCAAGCTGGTGGTGTTCCGTGACGGCAAAGAAAAAAATATCACGGTGGAGGTGGCCTCTCTGTCGGAAAGCAAGATGTCCACCAAGACCTCTGAAATCGGCACGAAATTAGGTCTGTCGGTGGTGCCGGTGGATTCGGATGCTGCCCGTCAGTTGGGCGCCAAAGGCGATCAGGGCGTAGTTGTAGCCGAGGTTACACCGCGAACCCCCGCCCAGCGGGCCGGCATTCGCCCCGGCATGATCATCCTCAGCGTCAACCAGGTGTATGTCAATTCCGTGGGTGAGTTCAACGAGGCACTCAAGGAAACCGAGCAAACCCGCAGCGCCCGTCTGCTGATCAAAACCGGTCGCATGGTGCAGTATGTGCTTTTGAAACTGGAAGACAAATAAGCAATATCTGATTCGGATTTATAAAAAGCTCCGTCAGGGATGGCGGGGCTTTTTTTATGGATGCAGAATCGTCGCCGTTACAGGCCGCGGGTGATGTGCGAGGTCAGCTTGTCGATGCGTCCGCGAAAATCCGGCTCCGTCTTATACATCTGTTCGACCTTGGCACAGGCGTGAAGCACAGTGGAGTGATCCCGCCCGCCCAGATGTCCGCCGATTTCCTCAAGACTATGACGGGTCAGCGTGCGGGCCAGATACATGCAGACCTGCCGCGGCAGAGCGATGCTCTGGCTGCGTTTTTTACTTTGCAGGTCGGTGATACGGATATCAAAGGCCTCCGCCACCGCCGCGATAATATCGCCCAGCGACAGCGTTTTGGCCGATTCGCTTTCCTGATAGCCCAGTGCCTGCTTGGCCAGTTCCAGCGAGACGTCTTTCTGGGCGGTGCGGGCCGTGGCATAAATCACCGTCAGCGCCCCCTCCAGTTCCCGGATATTGCTCTTGACATGCTCGGCAATCAGTTCGGCAACGCCGTCGGGCAGCACCAGCCCGCGAAGGCTGGCCTTCTTTTTGACGATGGCAATGCGGGTTTCGTAGCTGGGGGCGTCCAGCCGGGCGACCAGTCCCCACTTGAAACGGCTGATGAGGCGGTCTTCAAGGGCCTGTAAATCCGCCGGGGCACTGTCGGCGGTCAGTACGATTTGCCGCTGGTTATTATAGAGCGCATTGAAGGTATGAAAAAACTCTTCCTGACTTTGCTCGCGTTCCCGCAAAAACTGCACATCATCGATAATCAGCACATCCACCGAGCGATACAGGTTCTGGAAGTCGGCCAGTTGTCCCTTTTCGATGGCGCTGATGAAACCGTTGACAAACGCCTCGCAACTGAGAAACTGTACCGACAATCCCGCCTTATTCCGCAGGCTTTCATGGCACACCGCATGCAGCAGATGGGTTTTGCCCAGGCCGGAGTTGCCGTATAAAAACAGGGGATTATAAATCGTCCCCGGATTCTGGCTGATGGCGATGCAGCTTGCATGGGCCAGCCGATTGCAGGGTCCAACCACGAAACTCTCGAAGGTATAATCCGGGTGCAGCTTGACCCCGCTTTGCACCATGGCCGGCACCACCGCGGCGGTGCCGATGGGACGAAACTGCACACTGACCAGATGCCCCGTAATATTCTGTGCCGCCTGAGTGAACGTTGACAGACACCGGTCCTGCAGATATTGCGCAGTCGCCGCGTCCGGGCAGCCGACATGCAGAACCCCGCCGTCAAATTCCTCTACGACGAGGTCGTCAAACCACGTGCGGATATTGACGGGGTCCAGGGTCTTGGCCCGTTCCAAAATCGCTTCAAATAACTGACTGGATTCCTGTGCTTTTGCCAACTTCGCTATTCCATGCGTTTTAGGTCTGCTTTAGTACCTTCCAGCCGATTGAGTCAATCGGGAGAAACAATCTACTCACAGACCGCTACCCTGTCAAAAGAATTCCCTGCGGTCCAAAACTTGCGGCCGCAAGGTGTATTTTTGTTGACAGAGAAGACTGTATATATTACTATGTGAAAAATTTGTCACATAGGAATATATGGCTATGGAAAAACAAATTATCTACGAAAAGCAGGCCAATGTCGCCAAGGCTATAGCCCATCCGCTGCGGATGGCCATTCTGGATTTTTTGCGGGATGGGCCGCAATGTGTCTGTGATATTGCTGACGCTGTCAAGTCGGAACGCTCCAATATCTCCAAGCATTTATCGATTATGGTCGCAGCGGGAATACTGGAATACCGCAAACAGGGCCTTCAGGTCATCTATAAGGTTCGAACACCGTGTATCTTGCGGTTTGTGGATTGCCTGACCGAGGCGCTGAAAGAAAATGCCCTGCGAGAACAGAAACTGCTCAATGTTATTTAGTTTATATTGGATATATCAGATATGTATTGGAGAGACCATTGGAAAACGCTGGCGTGGATTGTCGGTATATTTCTGGTCTGCTTTTATCTGCCCATCGGGACCCCGCGATTCGATAATGCCGTCACAGAATCGCTGCACTTAGTCAAGTGGTACGCCCGAGAACACGTCCTGCTGTGTCTCGTGCCGGCATTTTTCATTGCCGGGGCAATTTCCGTATTTGTCAGTCAGGCCTCAGTGATGAAATATCTCGGCGCCCGGGCCAATCAAATCCTTGCCTATGGGGTGGCGTCGGTATCCGGCACGATTCTGGCGGTCTGCTCCTGTACGATTCTGCCATTATTTGCCGGGATTTATCGCATGGGGGCGGGACTTGGCCCCGCCTGTGCGTTCCTATACTCCGGCCCGGCTATTAATATTCTGGCGATCATCCTGACGGCCCGCATTCTCGGCGTCGAACTGGGGATTGCCCGTGCTGTCGGTGCAATTCTATTCAGTATTGTCATCGGCCTGTTGATGCATTTGATCTATCGCAAAGAAGAAATCGAAAAAGCCTACGGCCAGATGGCGATGCCCGAACCCGAGGTTAAGCGTCCACTCTGGAAAAACGCACTGTTTTTTGGATCCATGATCGCCGTGCTGGTGTTTGCCAACTGGGCCCGCAGCGGCGATGCCAGGGCGATTTTCCTGTGCTGTCCCAGCGGGCTGACCACCTATAAAGTCGAAGGCCAAATTGTCTCGCAGAATGAGCAGGGTGTTGTGATGCGGGATAGAGCAGGTACAGAGTATGACATTTCCGGCGATCTGTTAAAATCCGTGGAAGAGGTCAAAAAAAATACGCTCTATGAATCCATCTTTCACAATAAATGGCTGCTGGTGGTGGTCTTTCTGGCCGGCCTTGGGTGGATGATCGGGCAATGGTTTGATAATGCCGAACGCGGGCACTGGGTAGAGTCCTCATGGGGCTTTGCGGTGCAGATTCTGCCGCTGCTGCTGGCGGGAATCGTAATTTCCGGCCTGTTTCTGGGTCGGCCCGGCCACGAAGGGCTGATCCCGAATCAGTGGGTCAACTGGGCCGTCGGCGGCAATTCATTGCGGGCGAATCTGTTTGCTTCGGTGGCAGGAGCGTTTATGTATTTTGCCACGCTGACCGAAGTCCCGATTTTGCAGGGGCTTATCGGTTCCGGCATGGGCAAAGGCCCCGCCCTGGCACTGCTGCTGGCAGGCCCGGCTCTGAGCCTGCCGAGTATGCTGGTGATACGTTCGGTCATGGGAACACAAAAAACGGTGGTTTATGTGTCGCTGGTGATTGTGATGGCTACCCTGAGCGGATTGATTTATGGGTCACTGTTTTGAGACCTATTACAGGAACATAATGAGGATATCAAGCAATGAAAAAAATTCAAATTCTGGGCCCCGGCTGCCCCAAATGCAAACAGCTTGCCGAACTGGCAGAAACCGCGGCCAAAGAACTCGGGCTGGCTTATGAACTCGAAAAAGTGTCACAGATCAACGATATTATGAAATTCGGCGTGATGATTACCCCGGCGCTGGTCGTCGATGGCCGGGTCAAGTCCGTGGGTAAAGTGCCCCCCCTGTCGGACATCAAATCCATGCTTCAGCAGTGATAGCTGTGATCGTTTGCCGCACATCGTGGAAACCGAAATACATCGACAATCATAATTCAATCATCGTCAATCAGAAAGGCAAGGTGTTTTATGGCGGAACAAAAAAGTAATGTATGTACCGGCGGGCCGAAACTGATTTTTGCCTGTTCCGGTGCGGCGGATGTGGGCGCCATTGCCGATCAGGCGGCGCGAAAATTGACCCGGGATGGGGCCGGCAAGATGTTTTGTCTGGCCGGCATCGGCGGACGGATCGACGGCATTATGAAAACGACGCAGGCCGCTTCGTCCATTCTGGCCATCGACGGCTGCCCGCTCAATTGCGTCAAGGCCAGTCTTGAGAAGGCCGGATTTACCAAGTTTAAGCATCTTCAGCTTGCCGATCTCGGTCTGGAAAAAGGCAAAAGCCCGGCGACAGAAGACAATATCAATAAGGTGTGCCGTGCGGCCATGCCGCTGCTGTAAAGAGTGGCCATATAGTAAAACAGGATTGTTTCCGGACAGTCAAAGAGTCTTTTTGCATAAAGGAATAACCATGAATCCGTATGCCAAGATGGGAATTGTTGTGGTGTTGATGGTGGCTGTGGGGGCGATTGTGGTGATCAAACACGGCGGTATGCCGTCATGCTGTCCGCCCTCGGCGGCGTCACAGACAGAAATGCCTCCCGCTCCTGCCGTTCCTGCGACTGGCGATGTTCGACAATACGAGCCTTCCACTTTGCCGCGGCTGGTTGATCTGGGCGCGGGCAAGTGTATCCCCTGCAAGATGATGGCCCCGATCCTTGAACAGCTCAAGACGGAGTATCAGGGCAAGCTGGACGTGATATTTATTGATGTCTGGGAAAATCCAGGTGCCGATAAGCCCTACAACATTAACCTTATTCCAACGCAGATATTCATCACCCCAACCGGCGCGGAACTGTTTCGCCACGAAGGATTTTTCTCCAAAGAAGATATTCTGGCCAAATGGAAAGAACTCGGCTTTGATTTTGCCGTTGCCGCGACACCCCAGTTTTCGCGTCTGGAGCCGGCCTCGCCGGACACCCGTCCCAAAGACCAGATTTGCTACATGTGCGAAAAGGATATCGCCGCCAAGACTCTGGTCGTGGTCAAGACCGACAAAGGCGATGTCCGGCTGTGCGGCCCGCATTGCTATTTCATCATGTATTCCTGCCTGACCGAAGACAAGACCGATTTCGAGAAGAAAGTCACCGTCGCTGATTTTGCATCCGGCCGGATGCTGCCGCTGTCGGAAGCGATCTACCTGCAGGGCGTTGATGCCGCTGGCCGTCCGACCCTTCAGGCCTATGCCGACACCGCCGCCGCCAAACAGGCCCAGCAGACCGCCGGCGGGAATGTCCTGTCTTTTTCCGCACTCCAGACAAACGAATTATCCCACCACTGCGGCTTCTGTGACCGGGCCTGCTATCCGCAGGATGCCGCCGAAGTTCGCCTCGAAGGCGTTCAGACCTGGGGATGCTGTTCGCATTGTGCCCTCGGCGTCGCGGCCCGCACCGGCAAGGATATCGAAGTCCGTGAAAAGGACCGTCTCACCGGCGAGCCGATTGTTGTCAAGACCCTCAACGGCAGCATTGCCTCACTGGAACCGTCCACCGCCGTGGCATGGTTCGGCCAGCGCAAGAAACCGGATGGCACCTGGACCTCGGCCGGCTGCTTCCATCAGGGATTTTTCGTTAATGCCGACAATCTCAGGAAATGGGTCGAAAAAAATCCGCATGAGACCGGCAAATTGATTACCATCCATCAGGCCCTGGCCGACAAAATGAAACTGTCACCCGAACAAATCCAGAAGGCCTGCAAAATCGGCGAATGCGCCCCGAAATAATAGCTTTGGAGATTCCATGCAGGAATTATTTATTCAGGTCAGCCGAGCCCTGGAAGGGGCATGGTTTGTCGCTCTGCCCGCCGCATTCGTCTGGGGGATACTAAGCATCCTCCTGAGTCCCTGTCACCTGGCCAGCATTCCGCTGATTGTGGGATTTGTCAACGGGCAGGGGCGGATATCCACCCGGCGGGCATTCTGGATTTCCACGCTCTTTTCATTCGGGATTTTAATCACCATTGCAGCCATCGGGGCAGTCACCTATGCAGCCGGGCGGATGATGGGCGATATCGGCGGCTGGGGCAATTACCTCGTCGCGGCGATTTTCTTTCTGGTCGGGCTGCATCTATTGGATGTGATTCCCGCCCCCTGGTCCGGCCCCGGCCAGGTTGGTATGCAGCGCAAGGGCTTTCTGGCCGCATTTATTCTTGGACTGGTCTTCGGCATCGCTCTCGGGCCGTGTACTTTTGCGTATATGGCCCCGATTCTTGCTATCACCTTCAAGCTGGCCGCCGGCTCCGTATCCTTCTATGGTATCCTGCTGATGGCCGTCTATGGCATCGGGCATTGTTCGGTCATTGTTCTGGCCGGCACTTATACCGAACTGGTCCAGCGCTATATGAACTGGAACGAACAGTCCAAAGGCTCAGCCATCCTCAAGAAAATCTGCGGCGTGCTGGTCCTGCTGGGCGGATTATATATGCTCTATACAGCACGATAACTATCTGCCATGTCCAAAATGACTTGACACTATCCGCTGCTTCTGTCAAAATAACCGCAGGAAATGGAATGAGCTTAATTACAGGAGCGTGTCATGTCGCATTCGGTACTGGATTGCAAAAAAGTCCTCGACACCATCGTTCGTTTGCAGATGCGGATTGAAGATCGTTTTCCGGGCAGCGGCCTGGGGCGGGTCTGCGGGGAACTGATCGACATTGCCCGGCAGACCGACCAGACCATCCGGCTCATCCAGCAGCCCAGCTACAAGTACCGCATCCTTGTTTTTGCGGTGGTGTTCATATTGGTTGTGATTGCCGGCCTCGGATGGACCCAGCGCAAAGTCAGTCAGGACGACACCGTCCTGGTCAATATGGTTCAGGTCCTCGAAGGCACAATCAATATCCTGTTTCTCATCGGCGGCGCCATCCTGTTTCTGGTGTCGATAGAAAACCGGCTCAAGCGGCAAAAGGTCATTCAGGCCGTCAACATCCTGCGATGCCTGACCCATGTCGTCGATTCACACCAGTTGACCAAGGACCCCTGTTTTGCAGACCCCACGGTTCTTCGCACGGCCCATTCCCCCGAACGGACCCTGAACAGTTTTCAGGTCTGCCGCTATCTGGATTACTGCTCGGAAATGCTCTCGCTGGTCAGCAAGGTCGCCTTTCTCTATGTGCAGGATTACCATGACCCCGTCGCCACCGAGGCCGTCAACGACCTCGAAGACCTCACCAATGGCCTGAGCACCAAAATCTGGCAGAAAATCATCACCGTTAAAAGCATCCCCGGCCTGCAAACCGACTCCCCCCAGGATTTGTTATAAAACGATCAAAACTGGATTTTAGTGTTCCAATACAAAAACCAGGTTAAAAGGATAGGGTTTTCCGACCCGTCAGGGTCCAATCCGAATAGCGCCGGGCGCTGGCCTAGTGCCAAAACGCCGCAATCTCCCCCCGACCCCAAATGGGGTCAAAGAGTTCTATCGAAAAAGTCAAATACCTTACCCCGAAGGGGTGCAATAAAATAGCCGGGGGTGGAAACCCCCGGAAACGAGTCTCATCCCTCCTCAAGCCCCGGCAGGGGCGACACAAAAGCGATTTTTTACAGAGCTGGTCGAACCTAAATTCCTCAAGTCCATGATCAATACCCCGAACCTCTCTTCATGTCCTCCCTTTCTGCATGTTTAAAAAACACCGCCATTCTTCAGCCGCCCAATGGAGTCTAAAATGAGTGCAAAAAGGATGACACAACATCTCCCTCGTTTCTGGGCAGAAAAGTCCTGCCAGATTCATCCCGCACCTTATAAACTTGTTATATCACGTTGACTTAAAACGACTTATCGTATTGTGAAGCCGCCCGAAAACCGGACGGCGGCAATCCTGTTTCAGCAGGCCATCGCATGCAGCCGATGGTCGCGGATTTCCTGAGCGACCTTAAATCCGGCGTCCAGGGTCTTTGAAAAATCAGGATCGAGAGCATCCGTAATATGATGTACCGCAAGGAAACTCTCGGCCAGCGTGGTGGCATTCACAAAGCCATCCCGACGCACTTTTTGACGCATCCATTGAATAATTTGTTCTTCTGTCATTGTTTGTTTCTCCAGCCAGGCACTCCGCCGGGACGTAACGCTATCCCGGATGGTACGGTGTTAGATTTAGATCTGAGCGGAATATAGCCTGGAATTATATGAACTTTATTATTATATCGACAATCGGGGCAAAAATATACACTTTTTTGATAAAATAGGGCAACTCCGGGCCAAAACTGCTCTATCAGGATTAAAAATGCGGTTTTTTTTTAATTTTGTCCGATAAAAATTGAAGAAATCATAAAGTATTGGTCGATGACTCCGATAATATACTGTATATAGTATCAGTATTGATAATCAGGAATGTGAACCGAATCGCCTGACAGGATGGCCGGGATAAATAAATTTATAAAAAACCGGCAAGACGGCAAATTCGGTAAAAAAAGTTTCAAGGATGAAACCGGGGGGGCGCAAGGAAGAGTCTATGAGATCCATAGCTGTCATTAACCAAAAAGGCGGAGTAGGCAAGACAACGATTTCGATAAATCTGGCCAGTGCCATGGCCAATCGTGGTTATCGGACACTGCTGGTGGATATGGATCCCCAGTCGCATTGTGCCGTCGGGCTGGCGGTGCCGGAAGAACAGATCGAACACAGCATGTTCGATGTCATGATCGGCCAGGCCCGCGGTGAGCCGTTGCGGATTACCGAGATTCTCTGGAAAATCTCCGAGCGGTTCGAGCTGGCCCCGTCCACCATCGACCTGGCCACCTTTGAAACCCAGACCACCGGCCAGCCGGACCGGGAAAACGCCCTCCGCAACATCCTGGCCCAGATTCGCAACGAATTCGACTATGTCATTATCGACTGTCCGCCGTCGGTGGGGCTGTTGACCTTTAATGCCCTCCGCGCCGCGACCGATGTCGTCGTCCCCGTGGAAATGGGCTATTTCTCCCTGCACGGCCTCAGCAAGCAGTTGGATACGCTCAATGCCCTGTCCCAGCAGTGCCCCGAACGGGTCAATGTGATGGTCCTGGCCAGCATGTACGATATCCGCACCAAGATGGCCCGTGAAATCCTGGCCGAACTCCGCAAGCACTTCAGCAGCCGGATGTTCAAGACCGTCATCAACTTCAACACCAAACTCAAGGAAGCCGCCAGCCTCGGCCAGCCGATCAGCGAATACGACCCGGCCAGCAAGGGCTTCAAGGACTTCCTGGCCCTGGCCGATGAACTGGTCGGTTCCGATACCCAGACCCACAAGGCCGAACTGGTCAACACCCTCCAGACCCGCCTGAAATCCATCAGCGCCAGTGCCGATGAACTGCTGGCCTCGATTAAAGAGCCCAAGACGTCCATGGAACCCGAAAAGCCCAGGACCACACTCGAACAGAAGCTGGCCGATTTTTACGGTGTCCGGCAGGTCAACGGCTCGGTGGTCTTCTCGGCCCTGTATCCCCGGGCTCAGGCCGTCCACATTGCCGGCGACTTCAACGGCTGGAAACCCGAACAGACCCCACTGGAAAAAGTCGGCGACAACGGCAACTGGCAGGTCAAACTGCCGCTGGGCAAGGGCACTTATCGCTATCGCCTGGTCGTGGATGGCCAGTGGCAGCAGGACCCCTACAACGAAATGACCGAAATGAACCCCTTCGGCGACTTCAACTCGATTCTCAACGTCCAGTAGAAGCGATTACGAATATAAAACCTCAAAACGGCGACGCCTCCGGTCGCCGTTTTTTTTTGCGCCTATCGGATAAAGTTCGTAAAGATGGTGTCTTCCCGTTCAGGCAATGCAATCCCCGCTTTCATGCCGGCCTCTTTGCATTTCAAAAACCAGGCCATATTCCTGCCCAGCACCCGCATGATCTGCATCCCCTCCAGGTCCTGTTTGACATCCTCGGGGGTAAAGCCATGCACCATATTCCAGTATCGCGACGAGATCACCGGCATCTGGGAGATGGTAAAATACTTGTTAAGCTGGTCAAATGCGGCCGTCGTTCCCGCCCGTCGGGCGCTGACCACCGCGGCGGCCGGCTTTAAATAAAAGCATTGCCTGCCGGATAAGGCGTTGGCAAAGAACACGCGATCCATAAAACAGGTCATTGCCCCCGCCGCAGAGGCATAATACACCGGCGAGCCGAACACAAACCCGTCAGCGTCTTTGGCGATATCCAGAAAATCATTGACCTTGTCCGAAAAAACACAGCGTCCCAGTTCCTGGCATTTCCGGCAGGCAATGCATCCGGACAACGGCTTTGTCCCGATCTGAAAGAAGTCGGTCTCAATCCCCTCGGCATTGAGCGCCCTGCCCACTTCCTCCAGCGCCGTATACGTACACCCGTTTTTATTGGGACTTCCGTTGACTAATATAACTTTCATAGCTATCTCCTGAATGAAAAAATACTTCTCTGATGTAATCCGCAAATATGACATATAAGACTTATATATCCTGTTCAATATCCCAAACAGGATCGCACCGTATCATAGCAGGAGGCATAAGCCCCACAAAAGAAATTTTCCATTTTCTACCAGCCCCGGCGGGACGTCAGAATAAAACCTCAAAGCAGACAATAATAGACAGAATAAGTTGACATTGCAAGCAGTCCCGCCCCCCTCAATCGGATTCCTGCCCGTTCTTTCCTTGATTTTACGGCCCGGTTTTGTATAATCGCCTGCCAATCAAGGAATTCTTATAACAAGACGCATCAAGTCTGGAAAGGTTTAATTATGGCAAATGCGATAGTCAGTCAGTCTGGCGGCCCGACCGGGGTTATCAACGCCTCGTTGGTCGGCGTCATCGAAGAAGCCTGCAAATGCAAGGATATCACCAACCTCTACGGTGCGATTCATGCGGTTGCCGGCATCAAAAAAGAACACTTTATCGACCTCAAAAAGCTGTCGATTGAAACCCTCGAACGGGTGGCCGGCTCGCCGTCCTCGGCGCTGGGTTCCAGCCGCGACAAGCCCGATGAGGCCTACTGTGCCCAGGTTCTGGAAGTCTTCAAGAAGCGCGACATCCGCTATTTCTTCTACATCGGCGGCAACGACAGCGCCAACACCTGCTACATCATCAACACCATGGCCGAAAAGTCCGGTTATGACCTCAGGGCCTTCCACGTCCCCAAGACCATCGACAACGACCTCCGCGTCACCGACCACTGCCCCGGTTACGGCACCGCCGCCAAGTTCGTGGCCTGTGCCGTCATGGGCGACGACCTCGACAACCGGGCTTTGCCGGGCGTCAAGATCGACGTCATCATGGGACGTCATGCCGGCTTCCTGACCGGCGCCGCGGCCCTGGCCAAAACCCGCGAAGACGATGGCCCGCATTTGATTTACATCCCCGAACGTCCGGTCACGATGGAAAAATTCCTCGCCGACGTCGAAGGGGTCTATAAGAAACTCGGCCGCTGCGTCATCGCCGTCAGCGAAGGCATAGGCGACGTGGATCATGTCACCTGGGCCGAAAAACTGGCCGCCAACGCCGAACGCGATGCCCACGGCAACGTGCAGCTTTCCGGCACCGGCGCCCTGGCCGACTTCCTGGCCGGCCAGATCAAAGGCAAACTCGGCATCAAACGCGTCCGCGCCGATACCTTCGGCTATCTGCAGCGAAGCTTCGCCGGCCTCCAGTCGGAAACCGACGTCAAGGAAGCCCGCGAATGCGGCCGCAAAGCCGTCCAGTACGCCATGAAGGAAGACAACGGCTCGGTAGCGATGAAACGCACCGGCAACGGCGCCAAATACGGCGTGGAATACTTCCGCACCAACCTGTCCGAAGTCGCCGAAAAGACCAAGTCCGTCCCCGATGAATTCATCAACAAAGACGGCAATGGCATGACCAAAGCCTTCATTGAATACGCCGCTCCGCTGTGTGGCACACTGCCCAGAACCGAATTCCTCGGCGGCTATCCGAAAGTCTAAGCCCTGCTCCGGCAGAAATGACTATCATCAAACACAAAAGCCCGACGGTTCACCCCGCCGGGCTTTTTTCATTACATGCAACGCAATACCTGTCAAGAGCACATAAAACTGTGTTTATGATACGGCAGACATAGAGTAAATTGTCATTCCCGCGAAAGCGGGAATCCAGAGCGAGTATGACAAATCTGGCCGCTCAAATTGTCTTGACCTATCGAATCTCAATCGACCGAATCCGGACCCACTCGTCCGCCCCGGCCGTATGAAACGGATCCAGCCGCAGTCCCGTAATCACGCCCTGATACCCCGCATGGGTTCCAATATCCAGCGTATAGGTTGCAAATACCTCATCGGCTTTGATGGTAAAAGTCATGCTGTTCTCCTCGCTGAACGCATTGCCCGCCGTCTTCCAGAACACCTGGGCCTGATATGTTTTGGCCCCGTCGTTTTTCTTTCCCGCCGCGGTAATCACCAGCTTATGCCTCGGTTCCGCACGCCAGAACACCTCCGGGCTGTAAAGCTGCACATCATTGCCGTCGGCGTGGATTTCCAGATACCCCTGAATCGGCCAGCCCGTATCCCGGGCATTCGTATAAATCCAGTGCTGCCGGTCCTGCGTAAAATCATATCGCGGCAGCGTCGATTTGTCGGCATGGGCATATATATACGTGCGGATATTGCTCAGCGAATCGACAATCAGGACATACCGGTACTCATAGACGATATTCCAGTCCAGGATTTCCCGATGAATCGGCGAGATATACCCGGTCGGCGCATCCTTGGGTCCGCCTTTGCCCGGCTGCCCGCAGGCAAACCCGCCGATAAACCGGTACACCCCCGGATGCCACACCCCCAGCCCGAAATCGTCGTCATTGACTAACGCCGCCCAGTTTTCCGTCGCATTCCACGGATCCGCCCAAATCCCGCCGGCACCGGGTTTCTTGGGAATCTCAACCAGATCGCCGCCGGTATAGGGTTTGTCGCCTGTATAGGTCATCAGCTTGTGATACGGCCCATTGGTATAAACCGCCGGCAATTCCTGATCTCTGGCGCCATACCAGGTCTTGTCGGGTCGGGCGTTATTCAGTCGGCTGGTCACCTGCACCGCACGCCCGTCCAGCCGGAAAGTGCATTCAAACGTGCATTCCCCCGGCGCGTTTTCCAGCGGCCAGATCATCGGGATACACTGGACATAAATCGTCGTGCCGTCGTTGGTGTGCCTAATCACTTTGGAGCGGTAGCCGAAGCAGTCCCCCGATTGAATCGGATTCCACCCCAGTCCCTGCCAGTGAGGCTGAATTTTCTTGCCCGCCGGGATAAACGGATTCGGCCCGGAATAAAACGACATCTGCACCTGCCGCCCCCAGTCGTAGCTGTTGATCAGATTCTCGCCGGTCTTTGCATCGGCCAGATACGTCACCGCACCGCCGAGGTTTAAATCCACGCCCAGCTTAATCTGCCCGTTATCCAGCCAGCTCATCTGTTCGGCAGTATCCTGCTGCTGGGCAAGGCAAACCGCCGATGCCATCACAACACCGCAGCACAGAACCGCCATCTTGAAAGACTGCATCCGATTAATCTCCCGAAATAATCCCAATTTCACCCGCCGAGGCCCAGGTGCCGCCCAAAACTCTGTTTTTTGTTTCACATTCCACTCCGCTTATCCTGAATATTGATCTGTAGTTGTGCTTTAAATGCTTCGGTCTTTTCTTGGCTGTTTTTCACCTGCCATTTTACCGTTCATTACATATAAATAAAACGGAATCTTACGGATATTGCTTGGAAATCGTGATAACACCTCGCCCATGTTTAATGATAATATCAATAGGTCGTGCGGGATTACACATGGGATCATTGTCCTGGTGTTCTCTGGCATGTATGGTAATGGATTGGTCTGACGGTGTGACTTTATCGACGGCATACAATCCCCGTCCTCCCAAATATATTCTGTCTTGTGGTGTGGCAGAACCCTTTTCATCAACCATGAATAATTCAAGATATTTAAGAGAATCATTATAGCCGAGCATGGGAGTACTGTAGAGCACAGCAATCTTTTCTTCATTTTCCGAGCCTCGGCAAATCACCGAATCCCATATTATCTCAGCATGTCTCGGAATCAAGGCTTCCACAGACAGCGGCAGAGGATAGTCGTGTATGTTTTCATGTTTTTTGACTGAAGAAGCATTGTTCGTATAGACAGACAAAGTTCCCATTGTACAAAACAGCATTATGACTGCAATTGTCTGTGTTTTATTCTTCATCTGATATTTCCAGTTAGGCAGTTGAATATGCAACAACCTTTCAGAAGATTCTCACTGTCTTCAAACGTAAGGTTGTTTTGTATATTGATCTCTATTTAATGACGCGCATCGACCCGATTCTGTAACGCCGATGTCCATCCTGTTCTCCCAGCGGCAAAGCAATCACCGGCGTCCCATCCCGCTTGCCGACCGAAATAAACACATCCAGCATCCCCGGTTTGACCGCCGGGGCAAACGTACCCATCGGGTCCTGATGCGCCATTGCGATCACCGCCCGCATCGTCCGGTCCTGCCCGACGGCCTTGCCTTTCTCCGCCGGCTTGAGATCCCGCAGATTAAACGACTCATCCACATGCACCGACACAATGCCGCCCTTGTCATCCTTGAGCGTCAGCGTCGCATACCCGCCGCCATAACAGGGCGCCGCTCCCGTATTCACCCATCGCATCGACACCTCGAAAGGTTTCCCAATGGCGACCTCATCCGGCCATGAGATTTCCTCCGGTAAGAGCCGATATCCAATCCGTTGATTAATTTGATTGACTGTTTCGCGGTTGTCCTCCAGCATCTCCCGCGGCCACCAGTGAATCGACATGTAACTGGCGTGATAGTCCTCCACCGCCTGAATCAGCAGCTTCCCATCCCACGCCCCGCGCGCCTTGGATGACCCGTAATGCTCATGCTCCAGAATCACCGGCATCGTCGGCCAGAACGCCTGTGCCATCTGGTCATGATACCACGACCGCGGCGGCGGCTGCACGAGGATACTGTCATCCCGCAGCGTCACCCCCTGCGACAGGGCATAATCCGTAACCGCAAAATGCCTGCCCGGCCGGTTAGGCCCCGCCACATCATCACTGATGCACAGTTGCGTTTTTGTAAAATATTTCCGATACAGGTCGATATGCTGCTTGACTATCTTCAGAGTCGCTTCCTCCGACAGATTTGTGCTGTTGCCGGTGTGCCCTTCGCCCCACATCCCGAACGACCCGATATCAATAAACGCCACATTGGGATTGCCGTCATACCGGGCCGCCATAGCCGCCAGAAACGCATCCAGCTTGCTCAAAAACACCGGGTCGGCAAAATCCGGCTCCCACTGCGGCCCGCCTTCCCTGACGCCTTTGCCGAATTCAAAATCCACCCCCTTTGCCCCGGCCTCCTGCACCCATTTGGGCGTGGCATACCGCATCCAGCTTTCCGAACAGGTCACGCGAATGGCAATCTGCTTGCCGTGATCAATCCATTTCTGAGCCGGGGTATCAAACAGGCTCCAGTTGAATTGGCCTTCCCGCGGCTCCAGAAACGACCACGGCACCCGCAGATAAATCACCGACAGCCCCGGCCAGTCGTCCAGCGTATCCGCCGGCTCCAGCCGCGAGCCGTAATTTTGAATGATGTTGGAATAGAAATGCAGCGTCCATCCCATCCCGGGATTGACCAGTGCCCCTCCGTTATCCGCAGGCCGCACCGTGCCCGCCTGCGCCAGAACCGCCGCAGCAAGCATCACGCCCGCGCCGACAATAAAACGCTCTTTTCCCATCGCAAAGTCCTTTCATGCTATAGCCATCATAGCAATCTTTGGACGCCGCCGCAAATGGTTTTACTGAATGGATTCGAGCAGTTCCTGCAGAACATCCTTGGCCGGCGCATTGCGAAAACCCGCCTCGGTCTTCCATTGCAGCCGCTGATTGGTCTCGACGGCCTGTTCAATCTTGCGGCAGGCCAGTATCACCGTTGCGTGATTCTTATCCCCCAGCGTCTTGCCAATTTCCGGGAACGACATCTTGGTCAGCCGTCGTGTCAAAAACATGCAGAACGACCGGGCCAGGCTGATGGAACGATCCTTCTTGCTCGAATGAATCTCGTTGGAACTGACGCCGAAATACGCCGCCACCGCCGAAGTGATATCCGAACTGTGCACCACCGGGTCGTTGCGGATAATATGTTCCGACAACAGCTCCCGCGCCGCTGCCGGCGTAATCTTTTGCCCGCACACCGAGCCGAATGCAATCAGTTTGAGCAGCGCCCCCTCCAGTTCTCGCACGCTGGTCGTCACCTGGTCGGCCAGAAGCTCGATCACCTCCTCACTGAGTTTCTGTTTCATCGATGCCGCCTTCCGCCGGCAGATTTCGCATCGCGTCTCAAAGTCCGGCGAGTCCATCCGCACCACCATCCCCGACACAAACCGGCTGACCAACTTATCGCAAAGCTGACCAATCTGTTTGGGGTGCGCATCGGAGGCCAGCACAATCTGCTTGCCCGCCAAATCGATACTATTAAAGGTATGCAGAAATTCCTCCTGCATCCCGGTCTTGTTGGCCAGAAAATGAATGTCATCAATCGCCAGCAGATCCAGGTTGCGGAATCGCGTCCGGAATTGTTCCAGTTTCTGCGTCTTCAGCGCCAGCACATACTGATTGGCAAAATCCTCCGCCGACACATACATCCACTTGGCCCCTGGCCGGCTGCGGGCATATTCATTGCAAATCCCCTGCAGCAGGTGCGTCTTGCCGACGCCATACCCGCCATGATAAAACAGGGGATTGAACGGACTTTTCTCCTCACGAACCACGGTTTTGGCAGCATTAAACGCCAGTTGATTCTTATCACCGACAACAAAGGTATCCAATGTCAGTTTCAGCGGAGGAACAAACTCGGCCTGCTGGGTCACACCTTCAATCGTCACGATAGGACGAGTCTTCGCGGCAGGGGCCTTGCGCGGTGCAGGCACCAGTGTCGAATCAATCGAAAACTGCACCGGCCCTTCCGACCCCGTCACCGCCTTCATCGCATCGCGAATCGCTTTGGCAAAATGATTCTCAATCCAGCTTGCAATAAAACTGTTGGGAACAGCAATATCCAGACCCTGTTCGGTCAGCGTAAAACGCGAGCTGCTCTTAAACCAGATTTTATATTTTGCCTCGCCAACAGACTGGGCAATATGTTCATAAATCGCTTTAGTTTCTTCCGTGAACGAAATCTGCATCGTTTACTCCAAGGGTTTAGTGTTGTTTAACAAAGCAGTTACTCATCGATACAGGTCCTCCTGTAGTCATCAGCAATGGGCAAATCATAGACGTGTTCAATCAAGGTTTCAACAGGGATTTTAACAGATTCTTTTCCACACCGAAAAGGCATTGCAATAACCAGCACTTACAAGCGAAAAAAATTTATTTTTAACACACTATTAACAATGCAAATCACGATTGTGGATAACCTGTGGAAACTCGTTGCAAAAATCACGTTTTCAATACTGATACCGCGTATCCGCCGTCGTGATCCATTTTATCAACAGGTGCTATTTGCGGCACAATCACATTTTCTTTCACCACACGCCCATCCTGACGTTCACGAAGCACCTGTTGCACCAGCATCTGGTTTTCCTCGGCCAGAATACTGCATGTCGAATACAGCACATACCCGCCGGGCCGAACAATGGATAACGCCTGGTGTAAAAGTTGTCTCTGCACCGCAGCCAGCGACTCGATGGCTTTTTCCTCCAGCCGCCAGCGTGCCTCGCACCGTCGGGCCAATACCCCGGTATTCGAACACGGCACATCCGCAACTACCGCATCAATCATTGGATTGGACGCAAGAAACGATGTGAGATGTTCCGGTTCGAGGATCTCAACATGGCCCAGTTTCAGACGCCGGCAATTCTGCCGCACCTTTTGCAGACGAATTTTATCCGCATCGCTGGCATAAAGTTGTCCCGTATTCCGCAACAAACCCGCCAGAACTGCCGTTTTTGTTCCCGGCGCCGCACATAAATCCAGTATCCTCCAGCCCGCCTGCACTGGCAGCAGATGGATCGCCTCGTATGCCGCCTGGTCCTGCACAAAGAACAAGCCCTTCTCAAATGCACTCAGCCCCGCGATATCCACCGCCTGCAATAGCGTCAATCCCGTCCCATCGGGCGTTGGACTCACCTCAACCCCCTCCGACGCAAGCAGGACGGCAAGTTCGGCAGTCGTTGTCAGCAGCGTATTGGGGCGAAGCACCACCCCCGGCCGGCGATTGGATGCCATGCAGATTTGTTTTGTCGCCTCCGGCCCGAACTCCACCAGCCACCGCCGGACCAGCCACGCAGGCAGCGAAAACGCCGTCCCCAGAAATATCGCTAAATCCTGCCGGGGTTCAGGCAATATATCTGTCTTAAACAGGCAGCCCGCCTCCGCGTCCACCGGCAGCATCTTTCGCGGCGGCTGTCCGGCCAGCGCCACTGACCGTAACTCAATCGCCCGCTGAACGTTGCGCAATACGGCATTCACAAATCCCCCGGCTTTGCGCGAAAGTTTGCTTGCGATTTCGACTGTCTCGTTGACAACCGCATACTCCGGCGTGCGGGGCACATAAATCAGCTCGTAAGTCCCTGTTCGCAAAAGAGCTAAAATCTTTTTATCCGTGTGGTCCATCCGTATCTTAGCCGCCTGCGACAAAACCAGGTCAATCGCCGACAAATTGCGGATCACCCCGTTGACTAAGTCCGTCGCCCTCGCGCGCTGGTCGGTCCGTCCTATCCACCGTTCCAGCCGGGCGGACGTATCGTGCCTGGTAAAGTCCAGCGACTGCAAGACCTCTGCCGCTACCACCCGCGCCGACAGCACACGTTTATCTATCTTCTCATGTTTCGATTCCATTCCCCCATCATAATTCACCCCCACCCAAATGCAAAGCTCATTTCCGCCACACCATAGTATCCCTCTTCACACCACCCGGCATAGCCCCGAAAAGGTCCTATAAATTGTTGACCCCGCAATTTAAGCCAGTCTGTACCAATTATACCGTTTACCAGCCAAGCGATCGCCGAAATCACAAATTTATAGCTCCGGAATCGCCAGACCGATTGCTTCTTTATTGCCTTTTTGATATACTCTGCCTTACGTAATTTGTGCAGTCGGCAGCTTGATTTTTTCGACTGCATCACCAATCTTGCTATGGGGGCCTGGCGGCGATTTCGCCCGGGCATTAATCACAGTACTAAAGTATGTAAATTAAACAATATTTGTCTTTTTTGGGAGAAACCGACGATGAAAAAACTCTGTGCTGCTTTGTTGGTATGTGCATTGACTTCTCTGTGTACGGCTGGAACGGTAATTTCCAAAGTGGCCCCGGAAGGCGACGGCCATAGCGGTAAAGCACGGTATGGATATGGATTCCCGTGGGAAAGCACTGGATTTGACGGCAGCACCACATCGAACTGGGCCGGCCACTGGTACGATTCTCCATACGGGGCTTCCTCCGATGTATTCATGCAATTTTCGCTGGCATCCCTGCCTGCCGGTGCAGTGATTCAGCAGGCTACATTAAATATGTACATCACCGATTGTTCCGGCTCCGGCGGACAGATTTATCATCGTACGGATTCTTCTACCGCAACCGGCCAAGCCAGCCAGCTTCTGGGCGGCGATGTAAAAATTGCTGACATCTTTACCTCGGCAGGATGGTACAGTATTGATGTAACCAGCTATATTCAGTCCGATATTGAAAAAGGCCATCAATGGGCCGTTTTCAGTCTTCCGTTCAAAGGCTACAGCAGTCTGACTTTTGACAGCGGCGAGACGGCCAATGCCGCCTATCTGTCGGTGGCCATCCCGGAACCGGCGACCTTAATCATGCTCAGCCTCGGCGCCCTGCCTATGCTGCGGCGAAAAAAATAATGACAAACAGGTTTGACACACCCTGGGTATTGAAAACCGTCGGGAATTCCGCCCGGCGGTTTTTCTTTGTCTTCCGCGACTCAGCCCACCTCCCCCAAAAAGTCCCTGACGCAGACATCCTTTGTGTCCAGCACTGATAAAAACTCTCATACCACACTATTTCACGACTCTGCGAGTCCCAGGAAGTACTGACCCAACACCTCAATCCGAAATCAAGCGGACCACACTGCCCATTCCTTCACTCACACATTTTCTGAAAATACGCCTTGCAGTGTGGATAAATAAAAAGACCACAGACAGCCTGTGCCTGTGGTCCTTTTTGAAAATCAGAAAATTCAATTATGCGGCATGTCTGCGACGCAGATAGCCGACCAGCCCGGTTCCAAACGCACCCAGCAGCAGAGCGCCCGGAGCGGGAACAACATAGCCGACCTGCACATTATCGATACCGGTGTTAACAGTACCGCCTTTGACGGTTGTCCAACGAATGCTGGTAATCGGATCACTGGAGGTCACGCCAAAAAAGCCGATCTGAGTCGGATCATGGGACAGAACAAACTGCCCCGTCTGCCCGCCGGCGGTTTTTACGGTGATGGTCGCGGGGCCGTACTGATTCAGATAGGTATCAAACGCCACCGCGGTCGCCGGGAAGCTGAGCTGAATGACCACGCTGAAATCTTCATTGCCGTTGGCGGTCAGCACGCTGCTGGTCGTGGGCTTGACGCCAAAATTGGTATAACCGGCACTGGCAACCCAGACATTCGCAAACGGTGACCCGGCCAGACCAACATAAGTGATTCCATTACTGGTAAACGACGGCAGGGCTGTATTCTTCGGAACAACCGACTCGAAATCCTCGGTGACGACAATCTGGGTGATTGCATTAAAAACCGACGAGTCTGTATAAAATGTCGGAGCTCCAAAGGCAAGCGGTGCACTTGCCAATACCAATGACGCAAGAACGAAGGAAATTGTTTTCATCATATCCCCCTAACAACTAACACTAACTTCTTTTCATTTGAGACAGACCACCTGTCCAAATCCGATTGCCCCATCCTACCATTTTCAATACCAGCGATTCAAGGGAGTCAAATCGATATAATGCTTGTTTAGTCAGACTTTTACGAAAAATAGTAACGAATGTGCGGATTACACGGAATGTATCATTTACAAGTAGCCCCCATACACATGAAAGATATTTCTTGTCTGACCCCATCTGTCGAGAACAAAACACATCCGGAAAACGAAGTTAAGGTATAAAACACGGAGGATTATCCATGAAAACAGATAATATATATCCATTGAGTATCGTATTGATTTTACCTGTATTAATATGCTCGTGTGCAACCGTGGGAATCGAAAAAGCCAAATATACCGTTCTTGAAAAAAAAGGCTCTCTGGAACTGCGACAGTATGAGCCTCAGATGATCGCCGAAACGACCGTGGATGCCGATTTCGATCAGGCAGGCAATATGGCCTTTAATCGACTCTATAACTACATATCCGGCCGTAACATAACGCAGGAATCGATTCGAATGACAGCCCCCGTCAACCAGACGGCCAGTGCGGAAAAAATCCCCATGACCGCCCCGGTCAATCAGCAGCAAACACAGGGCAAATATGTCGTCAGCTTCCTGATGCCTGCCAAATATTCCCTCGAAACAATCCCCCAGCCCCTGGACCCGAGTGTTCAAATCAGACAAGTCCCTGCTCGCAAAATCGCCGCCATCCGGTATTCGGGCACATGGAGCCAGAAACGCTACGAACAAAAGAAAACCATTCTCGAGTCCTTCATCCAGGAAAAAGGGCTTAATCCCACAGATCAACCCATCTTCGCACGGTATGATCCACCCTTCCAGCTCTGGTTTCTGCGTCGCAACGAAGTCCTGATCCCAGTGGACTGATTGACGACTCGATGCGGCACATAGTCCTGTTTGAGGCCATTTTACCTCTGGTTACAGCCTTCAACCCCGGATTTACTCGCAAATATCGTCCCATAATCCTTGCTTTTTCACCTGTAAAAAGCATATAATACCCCCGATTGAGATTGTCGTAAAAAATAGAAATGATATTGCCTTGCAGACGGCAAACAGGAATCTGGACTTCGCAGGGATGTATCGCGTATCAGGGGATTTATGGATAAATCGATTCCTTTAACCGCCATGTGTCTGGCTGTACTGTTGAGCACTATTTCACAGGCAGCCACCTATGGGGGCGGAAACGGTACCCTCTCCGAACCGTACCAAATCTGGACGGCCGGGCAGATGAATACAATTGGAGCCAATCCCGCTGACTGGACCAAAAATTTTAAACTGATGGCCGACATTGACATGTCCGCATACACCGGAACCCAGTACAAGATTATCGGCAATGCGACTGCCAAATTTACCGGCACCTTCGACGGCAATGGATATGTCATCCGCAACCTGACGTACTCAACTGCGCTTGCTGTCGATTATGTCGGGGTGTTCGGCTGGATTGAAGGTGCCGTCATCCAAAATCTCGGCATCAAAAACAGTTCCTTTTCCTCCGGCGGCAGAAACATCGGCGGATTGGCCGGGCGGAGTTACCGAGGCACCATCACCGCCTGCTATACCACCGGCTCCGTCAGCGGCTTTCAATATGTCGGCGGACTGGTGGGTTACAATTATGAAAGCTCTCTGACCTCCTGTTACAGTGCCAGCGTCACCAGCGGAGATTCTTATATCGGCGGGCTGGTCGGGCGCCAATATACCGGCTCCATCTCCGCCTGCTATGCAGCCGGAGCAGTCTCAGGCAGCAGCTACGTCGGCGGACTCATCGGACGCAATTATCAGGGCAAAGTGATTTGCTGCTACGCCACCGGCAAACTGTCGGCGGACTTTTCATCCGGCGGCTTATGCGGCGACGCAACCTTCGGCGGCGGATACGAAGATACCGGCAACATCTGGAACACCCAAACCTCCGGAACCACCGCCAGCGCCATGGGCACAGGCAAAACAACCACCCAGATGAAGACTCTGGCCACGTTTGTCAGCGTCGGCTGGGATTTCACCCCATCCGACGGCGACCCGGCCGACTGGTGGCTGCCCAACAACCATTTCCCCCGTCTGCCCTGGGAAATCTTCTATGGCGGGGGCAGCGGAACCGTCGCCAATCCCTACCAAATCCGAACCCCGGAACACATGAACACCATCGGCGCCACACCGGAAGACTGGGCAAGCTGTTTTAAGCTGATGGAAAACATCGACATGGCCGCCTATGCGGGATCGCAATACAACATCATCGGCAATTCCGCCACCCCTTTCACCGGGACCTTTGACGGCAATAAACACATCATCAGCGGCCTGACCTTCACCACCACGGCTGCGGTTGACAACATCGGCCTGTTCGGCAGGATTGAAAACGCCGTCATCCGGGACCTTGGCCTGGAAAACGTTGCCATCGCATCCGACGGCAAGCATGTCGGCGGGCTGGTCGGGCACCTGGCCTCCGGTACCGTTACCGCATGTTATGTCACAGGTTCAGTCGCAGGCATCAATCGCGTCGGCGGACTGGTCGGATTGCATGATTCCGGTTCCATCACCACCGGTTATGCCGCCGGCTCCGTTTCAGGCATTAATAACGTCGGCGGGCTGGTCGGGCACCAGAACTCCGGCTCCATCGTCGCCTGCTATGCCACAGCCCTCGTCAGCGGCATCAGCAGCGTCGGCGGCCTGGCCGGATTCAGCAGCGGCATCATCGAATCCTGTTTCTGGGATATCCAGACCAGCGGCCTGGCTTTCAGTGCCGGCGGAACCGGAAAAACCACCGCCCAGATGAAAATCCAATCCACCTATACCGACGCCGGATGGGATTTCATCCGCGAGTCAAACAACGGAACCCGCGATCACTGGCGGCTGCGCTGCGACGGCTCAGCGTATCCCCAGTTGAACTGGCAGCCGCTGCCTGCCGCCGATTTGACCTGTCCGGACGGCATCACGATTGAAGATCTGATTTACTACGCCGGCCGCTGGCTGAACAGCAATTGCACACCGGATAATTTTTATTGTGACGGAGCCGACCTGAACCAGTCCGGCAGTGTCGATTTAACCGACTGGAACCTCTTTACAACTCAATGGCTGCTGGAAAGCAGCATCGGACAATAGCCTTTGCTTTACGATATATCCCGTATTTTATCATATATTATTTGCTAATTTCTAACTATAAATTAAGATAACACCGATATGTAATAGATGTCTTTATTATTCTGTGATGGAAATTCTATGACTTCAGGCAAAAACCGGTGGGGATGGGCATGGGGATGGGGCATGCTGGCACTGCTGACCGTTGCCGGCTGCTCGATTAATGACGAACCGCGACCGCGACTGGGAAGCTACGCAACATCCACCCCCGGAACCAATTTCCTTGATCTCAATTCCCTCGGCGATCACAAGTATTACGGCGGCCTGTTCGAGAAGAACGGCATCGTCTATACCTGCCGCGGCGGTCACATTGATATCGCCCACCTGCGAATCGCCGCCGACTATACACGCTATCTGTACAAACGAACCAAACAGTGCCTGCTCAAGACCGACCGCCAGTTCTCCTTCAAACTCAATGTCGAACCGTCCCGTTATTACATCCGGCTGACGTACCCAAAGAACTGGAAAGATTTGCCCGACCCGCAGAAGGAACAAATCGCAGAAGAAGTCGCCCTCGAGATGGGGCAGTACCTGACATTTACCATGGTGACTTGGCACGAAGTGCTGACATTTTTCGGATATAAGTCCATGGCCTTCCTGCCGGAGTTTGCGTCGGCGTTTTCATGGGAGGACAATTATTCCAATCTGCTGGGTATCCGCCTGGCCGCCGAGGCACTCCGGGACAATCCGCAGAATTATGAGACAACCATGACAACGCTGATAAAAGCCCAGATGGAACACCTCGGCATCGTGTCGGCCTCAGAAGCTCATGCCGCCGCCGAATCCATGCGAGGCATCTGGTTTGAAGGCAATATCCTGGTCACAATGAAAGTGCGAAACATGGACATCGGGCTGGACGACGGACAAATCACACCGCTGCTGGTGCCTTCCATGTGCGAACAGCCGCAGCCGCAGCCCTATCCTGTCCCGACACTGGCGTCCTTCAAAAAATACGGTTTCGATATGGACCTCTACGTCAGACCCCAGGAATTTGAACGGGACCAGATTCTCAAGGTTGTCTGTCCGGACGGCGGCTGCAATCGAATCCACATGCCGGACGACCTGCCGATATTTCTGGCTTTTATCAAAGAAAAATGCCGTCAGATAGGATGCAGGGTCGTCGAATAAGCCCCATCCTCTGCTCAGCCCCCCCTTTTTTGTATTCCTGTCTCCCCGTATTCCTGTATTCTTGTATTCCTGTACACCTGATTACTGATAATCTTCGGTCTTATGACGAATAATGCGTCCTTCGGCCATATAAATCACTTCTTCAGCAATATTAACCGCATGGTCGGCAATCCGTTCCAGATGCCGCGACACACTGAGCAGGTGAATCAGGCTCTCGATAAACTCCGGGTGCTCCTGAATCGCCGCCTTGACCTGGTCGTACATCTGGCGGTTGATCGCATCGACCTTGTCATCGTCTTTGAGCACTTTCTGAGCCAGCGGGCAATTCATATTCACCAGCGCATCGAGACTGTCACGCAGCATCTGCTGGGTAATCCGGGCCATCTGCTCAAAATCAAACGGAATCGGCGCCGGCTCATTGCGGGCCAGAAACTCACTGCGTTCGGCAATATTCACCGACAAATCCCCAATGCGTTCCAGGTCCACATTAATCTTCAGTGCCGTCACGATAAACCGCAGGTCAATTGCCACCGGCTGATGGAGGGCCAGAATCTTGAGGCATTCTTCCTCCACATCCACTTCATTCTGGTCAATCAGTACATCGTCATCGATGACTTCCTTGGCCAGCGCCCCATCCCGCTGACGCAGCGACTTGACGGCCTTCCAGAGACTCTGTTCCACCAGCGAACACAAAAACAGCAGCTTGCTCTTGAGCTTCTGGATCTCATTGGCCATGTGTACGGTCATATCGGATTCTCCTGTACCGTTCGATCATCCAAATCGACCGGTGATGTAATCTTCGGTTTCTTTCTTGCTCGGATTGGTAAACAGCTTTTCGGTCCTGTCATACTCAATCAGCTTGCCCAGGCAGAAAAACGCCGTCTCATCGCTGACCCGCGCCGCCTGCTGCATGTTATGCGTGACAATCACAATCGTATAAGCCCCTTTCAGTTGGGCAATCAGGTCCTCGATGCGGGCAGTGGCAATCGGGTCCAGCGCCGAACACGGCTCATCCATCAGCACCACGTTGGGCCGGGTCGCCAGCGTCCGGGCGATGCAAAGCCGCTGCTGCTGTCCGCCCGACAGGGCCAGCGCCGACTTATGCAGATCATCTTTGACCTCGTCCCACAGTGCCGCATCCCGAAGGCACTTCTCGACAATCTCGGACAACCTGCCCCGGCTACGAATCCCCTGCAGACGCGGCCCGTAGCAGATATTGTCATAGATACTCTTGGCAAACGGGTTGGGCTTCTGAAAAACCATCCCAACCTGCTGGCGGAGATTGACTAAGTTGGTGCGTTTATCATACACGTTATGGCCGTTGACCGCCAGTACCCCCTCGGCCCGGCTGCCGGGAATCAGGTCGTTCATCCGGTTGATGCTGCGGAGAAACGTGCTCTTGCCGCAGCCGCTGGGGCCGATAATCGCCGTCACCGACCCGATGCGAATATCCATCGACACCCGATCCACACCGCACTTGGCCCCGTAAAAAAAGCTGAACTGGCGAGCCGAAATCACCGCCTCAGATGATTCTGTAACAGCCGCTTTGGCAAATTGCTGCGGACGGGCCGCATGGCCGGCCTCTGTCTTTTTCAGCGGAACGGTTTCAGGCGTTTCCATCAAAGACCTCTCGTTCTGTTCTATCACATCTATCGTATTCATATTCATGCTTTATAGCGACAGCATTTTCACTTTAAACTTCCGTTTCGCCCAGGCTCCATCGTAGCCCAAGCAACCGCGACTGGACTATTCTCATCGTAGCTCAAGCCTCCGTGCTTGAGATATCCAGCCTCGCCGCAGGCGAATCCATATTATTTATTTTTACTTCTTGATTTTTGATATTTTTGTGAATGGCAGTCTCGCTCAGCAGCCTCGCAGTTTCCTGCTCAGCCGGGAACGGATGAGTATCGCTGCCACATTCAGGGCTACAGTCAGCAGAATCAGCGTCATCGCCATGCCGAACTGCTGATGCGGCGCCAGCATCGAAATGCGGTCGCCTACCGCGATATCGTAACTGCCGTAGGACAATGCCCGCGTCGGCTGAAACAGCCAGCCGAACAGACTGCCCGGATTTTCAAGCCATTGCGACGGCGACCCGAAACTCGGTATCGGCCCCATCGCCACTACCCCGGTAAACAAAATCGGCGCCGTCTCCCCGGCCGCACGGCTCAGACTCAGGATAATCCCCGTCAGGATTCCAGGCCCCGCCGCCGGCAGCGTCACCTGCAGCAGCGTCCGAAACTTGCCCGCCCCCAGCGCCAGCGACGCCTCGCGATACGTCTGCGGCACCGCACGAATCGCCTCTTCGCTGGCCCGGATAATCACCGGCAGCGCCAGAATCGACAGCGTCAGCGACGCCGCCAGAATGCACGGCTTGCCGATGGCTCCAATCGTAATCACAAAAAACGCCAGCCCGAACAGCCCGTACACAATACTCGGCACACCCGCCAGCGTATTGATACACATCCGGATAATCTTAATCCAGACCGTATCCCCCGCGTATTCAACTAAATACGCCGCCGAAATCACCCCCAGCGGAATCGCCACACACATCGACATCAGCGTCAACAATAGCGTCCCCAGAATCTCCGGCCCGACACCCCCGAAATAATGACTGTTCACCCAGTCGTCGATAAAGTATTGCCAGTATATCCGCAGCCGCGGCTGCAGCAGCTTGTCCCAATCCGCCTCCACCCGATCAAACAGCGGCTCCAGCGGCGTGCCGGCAAACTGCTCTTTGCGGGCGACAACTTTTTTAACCATCGGCTTGCCCGGGCCATCCGAAATCCACTGCTCATCATACAGCAGCGCGTCCCTGGCCTTCAGCGCCATATCCAGACGCGTCGCCCCGTATTGATTCATCCACAACGGCGGCGTCGGCTCGCCCGGCAGCGGCCCCAGAAGCTGTCGAATCGCCGCCGTCACTTCCTGCAGGCTCGCCAGGTACTCCGCCCGATGCGACAAGTCCACCGTCTCGGCAATCTTCTTATACCGCTGGGCCATCGCAAAAAATTCCATCGCCGGCGAGCCTGCAAACGCCGGGTTGTCTTTTTCCTTCAGCACCGCATCCAGACCTTCCAGCACCGTCTGGCGGTCATCGCTTTCCAGTGCATCCACCAAACTGTCCCGAACGTCCTTGGCCAGTTTGCGATACTCTGAATACTGTTCCTTGGGCGTGTTATGGTAATTCAGATACTCGCCATATTTCTGATAGACATCGCGGGCCTGCTTGACCAGTGGCTCGGTATCGATCCCCTCGCTGAACTCCCGCAGCATCGTATAAATCGGCTCACGTGCCGCCGTCGCATCCGCCAGCGCCCTGGCCAGATGCTCGTTATCACCCCGCCCATGCAGGTCTTTCTGCAAACGGCGAAACTCCACCGTCTCGGTAAAGACCACCGCCGTGATGCCCCGTCCGAACATCGGAATCAGCACCACCAGCAGCGCCGCCGCAATCAGCACCACCGCCCCCGCCGACGCCGTCGTGAAGCCCTTATCCTGGATTTGCCGCAGCCATGTTCTCATCGTCGCCCCCGTCCGGCCCGGGCCTTGCCCAATAGATACTCACTCAGCAGATTCAGGCTGAACGTAAACAGCAATAGCGTCAGCCCCACTGTAAACAATGCAAAATAATGTTCCGAATTTTTCGGCGTCTCACCCATATCCCCCGCAATCGTCGCCGTCATCGTGCGAATCGACTGCGACAAATCCCACCACGGAGACGGTATCCGGCTGGCATTGCCCGACGCCATCCACACCACCATCGTCTCGCCAATCGCCCGCATCATCCCCAATATCACCGCCGCCAGGATCCCGCTGTGTCCGGCCGGAATCACCACGTTGATTATCGTTTCCGCCCGCGTCGCCCCCAGACCATAAGACGCCTCGCGAATCTCCCGCCCCACCGCCGTCATCGCATCCTCCGACACGCTGATGATCGTCGGCAGCGCCATCACCGCCAGGATCAGCGACGCATTCAGGGCATTGGTCCCGCTGGAAAATCCCAGATGCGTCTGCAGCCACGGCGCCAGCACCATCACCGCAAAAAAACCGTAGGCCACCGACGGGATCGCCGCCAGAATCTCAATGACCGGCTTGCATATCTGCCGCAGATTAAACGGTGCGATATCCGACAAAAACACCCCCGCCAGCAGTCCCACCGGCACCGCCACCACCAGCGCCCCCGCCGTCACATACAGCGACCCCACAATCAGCGCCAGAGCACCGTATCGCGGCTCTGTCGCCGAAGGGTACCACCCCGGGTCCGTAAAAAACTCCCGCACCCGCGCCAGAATCGCCGCCCCGCCGCCGGTCGTAAAAAACGGCAGCGACTCGCGAATCACAAAGTAAAAAATCAAAAAGACCGCCGCCACCGATGTCGTCGTGATCAAAAACAGAATCGCCCGTCCCAGATGACCCATCACATACCCGGCCAAATCCTCGGATGCACTCAAACGCAGCGGCCGGGTAAACTCAGCCGCTGCGTTTCGATTCCGTTTCTCACCTTGTACAGACGTTTCCGTCATCGGTTCTCCAGTAAAGTTTTCTCCCCTCAGAGAATTCTTTAGTAATTCGTCATCGGCACAAAGCCTTTGGCCTCAATGATTTCCTGCCCTTCTTCGGACAGATAGAAGATGCAGAACGCATGAATCAGCGAGCCTAACTTCGGATAGCCGTTGGTGAACAGAAACAGCGGACGGCTCACCGGGAACGTCCCCTGGGCAATCGTCTGCTTGGTCGGCGACACGCCATTGACCTTAATCGCCTTGACATTCCTGTCCAGGAAACCCAGTCCGACATACCCAATCGCCCCGGCCGTCGTCTTCACGCGGGCATGAGCCTGCGGATTGGCGTTGACATATTCGACACTGGCCGCCATATCTTTCTTGTTCATTACCTTCTCATGGAAGACTTCGTACGTGCCGCTGGACGTATCCCGGCTGATGGCCACAATCGCCATATCCGGCCCGCCCAGTTCCTTCCAGTTGGTGATCTTGCCCATATAAATATCGGCAATCTGCGCCGTCGTCAGCTCATTGATCGGATTCGACGGATGCAGCACCACGCACACGCCGTCCATCGCCACCGTATGCGCCACCGGATACACGCCGTTATCAATAGCCTTCTTGAATTCTTCCGGCTTCAAAAACCGGCTGGACATCGCGATATCGCACCGCCCGTCAATCAGCGCCGCCACGCCATCGCCGGAGCCGGTCTTCTTGACCGTGATCGAACACCCCTGCGACTTCATAAATGCCTCGGCAAACGCATCCCCGATCGGCCCCACCGTCGTCGAGCCTTCCAGTTGCAGTGTCTGTTTGGCCTCTTCAGCCGCCCCGACTACCGACACCAGCCCGCATACCGACATCACACACAATCCCGCTACCACCAGCTTGTTTCTTAATGCTCTCATACTTAATGTCCTTTCCTTTTATTAATCCTATTGTCTTTTACTAACGAAATGTTAGCGTTGTGTTAGCATTGCATTAATGATTCGTTAAAACTTCACCATCACATCCACCTGAAGGCGATTGTAATCATCTTCAACCCTGCCCGCAGAATTGGCCTTTTCGTTCATAAAGTAGCTCACCCCGGCCTGGGTATTCTTGGCCAACTGATAGGTTACCCCAAACCGATGCCCCTTGCCGTTGGTACCGCCGCCGATAAAGTCCGAATCGTTAAACGTCCCAATCGTACAATCCCGCTCCAGATCACGGTAATCATAGCTGAATTCCCAGCTTCCCGGGTCCTTGCACTTGCCCAGCGACATCCCCACCAGCCAGCCGGTATCTTCCGACACGCCCGAGGCCGTGTTGACCGCATAGTCGCCATACACACTGGCCGGCAGCTCGCCAATCCTGGTCCCATATTCCCCAAAGGCCTCAAAGATATCATAATCATAGACATACCTGCTGCCCACATTGCTGTTGCCCTTAAACCCATTGCCCAGCGCCGTTTCCCCCACGATATTGCCGAAATCATAATACCCGATACCGCCGGTCAGCTTATTATTATCATCCAGTTTGGCCGTCAAGCCGCCCTGTGCCCCGAACATGCTCAGCTCATCGGTGTCGTTGTCGTCCAGCCGGACATAAAACGCCCCCGCATTGGCAAAGGCCGTCAGGCTGTCGCCCAGCTTCAGGTTATACAGTGCTGCGACACCTTCCATATTCAGGTCCCCATCCCACAGGAGCTGATTCTTGCCCACCTGCATAAACGGCGTCCCAAACTTACCCAGTTCCACAGCCAGCCCTTCCACGGACTTCGGCTGCCAGGTCAGATACGCCCGATCCAGCCAGATGCCCTTATACGTCCAGCTATCCCCCAGATTCTGGTTCGTCGATGTCGGGTCGGTATTCTTGCCCGTGGCAATCCGCATATCAAAGTTGGTCTCGTCGTTAATCTGAGCCGTCATGCCAAGCCGAACACGAATGCGGTTGCGGTTGACGCCGTTATCGCCGGAGCCGTTGGTCTCCTGCGAGATGTTCTCATAGCGATACCGGAAGTCGCCGTAGAACTTGATTTTCTCGACCCACTTGAGCGTCTCGGGGATGGTCATCTCTTTTTTCATCGTGGCCATCTTTTCGCCCTGAGCCGCCTGATTTTGTTCCAGCTCGACCAGCTTGGCCTGCATCTGTGTAATCGCCTTGTACTGATCCTGCAATTGCTGACGAAGTTCAGCCACTTCGTCGGCGCGCACGGCTGCCGCTCCCGCGAACACACATAACACTACCGCCATCCTTGCTCTGTTGCCTGCAAACATAGGTACCTCCAAAAAATAGGTTGTCTCAAATCGCATAAACGATTTATGCGAACGCTTCTGTCGCAGCCAACAGTAAGAGCGGCAGATTAAGATTGTGTGTGCAGAACATTAGAATTGGGTTAGTTTGCCCCCGGAATATCCTCCTGAATGGGTAATTGGGTTTGATTATTTGAAATGTCCGCGTTTTGGGGACGGATAACGCGGAAATTGGCTTTGTTTTGAAAAACCATGTTTTTTGCCTCAGAGGGAACAGAGGCAGAAGAGGTGTTATTATTTTTGACGGGATTTACGGGATGAACAGGATAAAGGTATATAGATATGTAGGCATATAAGTATGTATGTTTGGGTTTTTTTGGTGGAAAAGCTTCGAACTGCCGGCTGCCAGCTTCCTGAAAATTGGGTTCGTTTCGTAAAAAAGTGAGAAGGTAAAAGGGAAAGGGCAAAGGTCCAAGGAAAAGGGTAAAATTGGCTTCGTTTGGCCGGACACAGTCCGGTTCTATGCCGCGAGAACGCACGGGGTCACGCAATTCTACACAGGCGCGACGAGACCAAATGGCTTCGTTTCGTTTTTTGACAGGATTTACAGGATTAACAAGATAAATGATTTTTAATATCATCCCCATAAGCTCCCTACTTTATGGCTCTTCTTTAGCCTCTTTCCACTTCTGCCTGTCTTTTCTGAGCAGGCCCTATATATATGTCGGATGGGGAGGAAAAGTTGCTAACAAAACCATAAATATTTTAAATTGTAAATTGGAGATTGGAAATTAAGTAATAGGACTAAGCGGGAGGTTATGGGGGCGGGATTAGAAAGGATTGAAGGATTTTTTGGACTTTGGCCGGGGTTTTGAGCCAGCACTCCCAGATAATCAGGATTTTCCATCCGGTTTTTCTTAATTCGTCCAGATTGCGCTTGTCGCGGAGCTTGTTGGAGAGGCGTTTGGCCTGCCAGAAATCGGCGTTGGTGGCGGGTTTGACCCGGCCGTATTTGCAGTTGTGCAGATGCCAGAAGCAGCCGTTTTGGTGTTGATGTAATTTGAATAATTGATATTCTAAGCCTTTTCAGTTGTAGAATTTGACGCTTAATACATTTAAGAGGGTTGCTTATGAAATCATCGCGGGTGTGGAGCAGGGAAGAGCTTGTATTGACGCTGGATTTATATTGTCGGATTCCATTTGGCAGAATTTACAGCACGAATCCCATGATTGCAGAATTGGCAAAAAAGATCGGACGCACCGCCGGCGCCGTGGCGATGAAAATGGTAAACTTTGCCAGCTTTGACCCGACCCACCGGAAAAGGAATGTTCAAGGGCTGAGCCATGCGGGCAAACAGGACAAGGTAGTGTGGGATGAATTTTGCGACCGCTGGGAATTGCTTGCCTTGGAAAGCAAGACCATCGGGGATTCGCTGGGTATGAAACCTGTCGCCGCATTGGAGCCTGACTATGTATCAGAAGACATCGAGACCGAAACATTACGCACGCAAAAGGTACGCATCGTCCAACGGTTTTTCAGGGATGCCGTGTTATCCAGCTATAATTATCAATGCAGTGTATGCTGCTTGAAACTTCCGGCGCTGCTTAACGCCAGCCATATTATTCCATGGTCAAAAGATAAGACCCAAAGAGCCAATCCGCGAAATGGGATATCGATGTGTGCCTTGCACGACCGGGCTTTTGACCGGGGGCTGTTCACGGTCGATGATGATTACACGATTGTTTTGTCAAAAGAGCTTAAAAAGAAAACGGTGTGTGATTTTCATAAAATTGCTTTTTGCGATATGGAAGGCGCAAAGATTGCTTTGCCGGAACGATTTGCGCCGGACCCTGCGGCTCTGAAATATCACCAAAGTCAAGTATTTGTTGATAAATAATTTGGACCTATATAACAAGGTCTTTCGCCCCGCTGGGGGGGCAATGCCCCCTTTATGCCGCGAGAAAGCACAAGCAAACGGATGGCTACATAGGCGCGATGACAGCAAATGGTGTCGTCCCTGTCGGGCTATGGGAAGATGGAGACCTTTTACCGGGGGCTTACGCGCCCCGGCCATGAAACTATCATCCCTTTGGGATTGAAGGTCGCTTTTGTGTCGCCCCTGCCGGGGCTTGGGGGTGTGATGCAGGCCTCCGGGCGTTTCCACGCCCGGCTATTTTATTTGACCCCTTCGGGGTAAATCGAATGGCCCATTTTCTACAGAGCCAGATGTCGGACGATTTATGACTTGGGACAAATTGCTTTGGATTCATTGAATATGGTTATGGATTGGTTTTTCTTGGGTTTGCAGAGGACGACCCAATCGCCATAATAGATGCCGTCATAATAGATTAAACCATCCACGACATGAAAACGGTTGCTTTGGGAATAGTGATCCAGAAACATGAGTTCTCTGTTGTATATGCTGTAGATTTCCTGATAAGGGCCGAAGGTGGGGCCTTGCAACCCGTTTTCATTCATTTCTTCTGAGGGCGTTTTTCTACCGTGAAGCAGGGTGATATAAAAAACATTGTTATTTTCTTTATAATCGCTTTGCTGGGTATCCAATTGTTTTTTAATGGTATCGATCAGGTATTGATAATAATCTGCAATCGCTCTGGCTTCGTGTTCGTCGGAGCATTCTTCGATACAATCCGCGGATTGGGGGCAGCCATCAATAAAATATTCTTCGGTGGCACGCCAGATGAGCATTCGTTCGTGAAGGCCGTCCAGTACTTGTCCGATATCCATCCGTGATAGTGTGAGCTTGACGAAATCTTCCATTATGCATTTCTTTCTGTTTTTGTCCTTAAAATGCCAGAAATTAAAAGGTGGTCAACGGACTATAAGTCACGTGTGGGCAAAATTTAAGAATACAAGTGTACAGGAAGACAAGAATACCTGTTAGGCAACAACATGGTAACGATGGGCGACCGCGGGTCGCCCGTACACGGAAATTAGGGCAGGCATGGGAAAGGATTTGAGATTTGGGAACAGGAAATCGCGTCGCGGCTATGTCGGATTGCGTTACCCTTTGGATTTGCGCGGCATGGATGTGGTCGTTGACCACCAAAATTACAGTTTTGGGGTGGAAATAACCGACTTTTAGTATTGGAAATCAAAATAATGGCCTTTTGGCCGGCCGGGTCGGGTGAGCACGACCGGCCGGGATGGGCATTTTGTCGTTATGAGGACGCAATGGAATCCGTATTGGATAAGAAATATCATTTTATCGGTATTGGCGGCATCGGCACCAGCGGCTTAGCGAAGCTGCTCATCCGCCATGGTGCCACGGTCAGCGGCTCGGACATGTCCGACAGCGCGCTGATGCAGGATCTGGCGAGCAAAGGGATCACGATTTCGGTCGGTCACAAGGCCGAGAATGTCCCCGGCGATGCGGACGCGGTCATTATCAGTGCAGCTATCCCGGCTACCAACCCGGAACTGACGCGGGCAGGCGAAAAAGGTAAAAAGATATATAAATATGCCGAAATGCTCGGCAAGGTCTTCGACCAGTTTGCGGGGATCGCCGTCTGCGGCACCCACGGCAAGAGCACGACGAGTGCCTGGACGGCCTATATTCTGGAAAAAGCGGGTCTGAATCCGAGCTTTATCGTCGGAGCGGACATCCCCCAGCTTGGCGGGTCCAGCGGAGTCGGGGCAAGCAACTGGTTTGTGGCCGAGGCGTGCGAATATGACCGGAGCTTCCTGAACCTGCACCCGCAGATCGCCTGTATGCTGAATATCGAGGCGGATCATCTGGATTATTACCGGGATGAGGACGAGATTGTGGATGCGTTTGCGGACTTTTCGCGGAATATCCGGCCCAGCGGGGTGCTGGTAGCCAATGGGCGGGACCGAAATGTGGCTCGGGTACTGCGTCGGGGCGGGCTGAATGCCAAGGTGGTGACCTACGGCCTCGATTTAGGGTGCCACTATACGGCAATTAATCCGGACCTTGTGGATGGACTTTATCATTTTGATATCTATTATAACGGCAAGCTGTTCGGCAAGACGCATATTTCGCTGCCGGGGCTGCACAATGTGGAAAACGCCCTTGCGGTGACGGCAATTCTGGCGGAGGCGGGTCTGCCGCCGCAACGTATCTGTGAGCTTTTACCGGGGTTTACGGGCACGGACCGGCGGCTGATGTTCAAGGGCAAGGTGCGGGAAATTACCGTGATGGACGACTATGCCCACCACCCCACCGAGATACGGGCGTCGCTGGCGGGGATTCGTCAGCGGTACCAGCCCAAGCGGTTGTGGTGTGTATTTCAGCCGCATCAGTACAGCCGAACCCGTTTTTTACTTGATGATTTCGCGGAAAGCTTTAAGCTGGCAGACATTACGATAGTTCCGGAGATATACTTTGTCCGGGACACCGCCGAGAGCAAGAGCAAGGTCAATGCCGAGACGCTGGTGCAGCGAATTCAGAAGACCGGCAGTCAGGCCTTGTTTCTGAACGATTTTGGCGGTATTCTTGACCACTTGAAAGCGAATGTACAGCCCGGCGACCTGGTCGTGACGATGGGTGCGGGCACAATATGGAAGGTTGCAGATGAGTATCTTTGCTGGCTTGGACAACATAATTAAGAAAGACTGCCCGCTTTCGGACTATACGTGGTATCGGCTGGGCGGGAAAGCGGACTGGCTGATCAGCCCGACGACGACCGAACAGCTCCAGACGGCGCTGCGGCGTTGCCATGAGAATAACGTGCCGGTGCATATTCTGGGCAATGGGTCGAATCTGCTGATCAGCGATGAAGGCGTTCGCGGGGCGGTGATTCGTCCGTGCGGGGACGGCTTTAATCAATACCGCTTTGACGGGATGAAGCTGACGGCCGGGGGGGCGGCGGACCTGCAGCGGGTGCTTCAGGACGCGGTCAAACGCGGGCTGGGCGGGCTGGAGGCGCTGGCGGGGATACCGGGCACTATCGGCGGCGCGGTGAAGATGAATGCCGGCGGGCGGTTCGGCGATATCGGGACGTGTGTGGACAGCGTGCTGGTGATGGACCTGGAAGGCAATGTATTCGAGAAGATCAAGCCGGAGCTGGTGTTTGATTACCGGCATGTGAATATTACGGCGCGGGTGATTCTGGAGGCGCGGATGGAACTGTCCGAAGGCGATCCGGAAGAACTGCTCAAGACCGTCAAGGAAGTCTGGATTTACAAGAAAAACACGCAGCCGCTGGATATGCGCAATGCCGGATGTGTGTTCAAGAATCCGCGCGGGATGTCGGCGGGGGCGCTGATTGACCGGGCGGGACTCAAGGGCGAAAAGATCGGCGGCGCGCTGGTCAGCTCCAAACATGCCAATTTCATTACCACGGAAAAGGGATGCACCAGTGCGGATGTCAAGGCACTGATTGAAAAAATCCGCACTGTGGTGCGCGACCAGTTTGATGTGGAACTGGAGCTGGAAATTGAGATATGGTAATACCCAGCGGGTATTTTTATGCCACGCGGCAAGCACAGGGTAACGTTGCTTTACATAGCCGCGACGAAACAGGACTGGTGAGTTCGGAGAATAACTGGATTCCCGCTTTCGCGGGAATGACAAAGACAGCGGGAATGACAAAGGCAGCAGTGGCAAGAGAGCAGGAAAGACAAAGGGAGCGGTAATGACAATCAGGGATTGTATTTTTGGCAATCCAACACAGGCTAAAAAAACGGAAACGTTTTGGAATAGATTTTTTAATGACGATAAAATCGATTACTGATTTACATATCGCCGTGCTGTGCGGCGGCGTCGGGTCGGAACGGGAAGTGAGCCTGCTCAGCGGTGAGAATATCTATAACGCACTGACGCGCGGCGGATGCCGGGCGATTCTGCACGACCTGAATCCGCAGGATTTGTCGATTCTGGACGATAAGGCCATCGATGTGTTTTTTCTGGCACTGCACGGGCAGTTCGGCGAGGATGGGCAGCTTCAGGCGATCCTCGAGAAAAAGAAGCTGGCGTTTACGGGGTCGGGGTCGCAGGCCAGTCGGCTGGCGTTTGACAAGATTGCGGCCAAGCGGGTTTTTGCGGAGGCGGGACTGCCGCTGGCCAAGCAGATTGTGGTCAAGGAGACGGATACGGCGATGCAGCTTGCGGCTCAACTGGATGGATGGGCGGCCAAGGTGGTCATCAAGCCCATTTGCCAGGGCAGCAGCGTCGGAGTGGAAATTCATACCGACATGCCGACAGCGGCCGCGGCGGCGATTCGCTGCCGGGATACGTACGGCGACTGCATGATTGAGGAGTTTATTGCCGGGCGGGAGATGACCGTGGGGCTGCTGGAGGGCAAGGCGCTGCCGGTGCTGGAAATCCGCCCGAAGGTGAAGTTTTACGATTATCACGCCAAGTATCAGGACGACTCGACAGAGTATCTGTTCGATACGCTGTCGGATGCGGCGGTGGTCAGCCGCTTGCAGGCGGCGGGTGAGACGGTGTTTTCGTCGCTGGGGTGCAGGCACCTGGGACGGGCGGATTTTATTGTGACCGAGGATGGGACGCCGTATGTGCTGGAGATGAATACCCTGCCGGGCTTTACGAGTCATTCGCTGCTGCCGATGGCGGCGCGAAAGGCCGGAATCGGGCCAGAGGAACTGGTGCAGCGGATTGCACTGGCAGCATGGGAAAGCAAATAAAAAATTAAATATTAAAAATAAAAAATAGTGGCCAAGAAAAAAATCAAAAAACCGAGAAGCGGTAAAAGCTGGCGCGACTGGTTCAGTTGGGGCAAGCGCAAGGAAAGCCGCGCCGCCCGGGAGGAAAAACGCGAGCAGTTGTACCGGCGCATCAAGATTGCGGCGCTGAGTATCTTTCTGCCGCTGCTGCCGGCGGGACTGGTGGTCGGTTTTTTCTATATGGAAAAATATGTTCATGCCCAGCGGGCCGCGGCACCGGTTTATGGGTCGCTGGAGTTTGTCAACGCGCCGGAGTGGGCGTTCACCGAGGGGATGAAAAAGAAGCTGTCGGCGGCGGCCGGCGGCGGGCAGTTTGAGCTGAAAGAAGGCGTTGCTGAGGCTGTCGGCCAGCGGCTGGCGGAACTGCCGTGGCTGTACAATGTGCGTGTGCGGACAACCACGCATAATGTGAAGGTCGAGGCGCAATACCGGGAGCCGCAGGCGATTATCAAGACCGCCAGGGGGCAGACCTGCTATGTGGGACTGCCGGCGCCCGGCGATCCGCTGTGCGGGGATAATCCCGATGAGGTCAATACGGTGTTTGTGCTGGACCAGGTGGAGGTGAAAAAACCGCCGCTGATCGAGATCAAGGGCTTTGCCGACAAGCTGGCTCCGTCGGCAGGCAAGACCTGGTATGCATCGGATGTGGCAGCGGCACTGAAGCTGATCGCGGCACTGAGACAGATGGACGAGAAAGTCTCGAAGGAAAAGCCGCTGAGCAATGAAATCAGCGAAATCGATGTCAGCAACTTCAACGCAAAACAGGGCACATCGGCTCCGCGGATTGTGCTGCGGCTGCGAGACGGCAAAACCCAGGTCAACTGGGGGGCGCCGATGGGCAAATCGGCCAGCCAACTGGAGGCCTCCGATATCGAAAAGCTGACGACGCTTTACACCTTTTATCGGGAAAACAAAAACACGCTGCTGAATATCGTGGCCTTTATTGAGCTGCGATATCCCAAGATGGGCATTCCGCGACCACAGTAAATCGCTGCGGTTTGGCGATTACTGCATTTATGTAACCGGTATTACTTTGTATTGATTTGAACCCGGGGGCTGGGGATATTCAATTGGCGTATCAGGATATTGGAACCTGTGGATTCGTCCCATACATTCGTATTGGCACATCGAATCGCATAACGAGGGTTGTCCCGCAGGGTGTCGGCGGCATCGGGCAGATATAATTCGAGACGGCCGGTGCGGCCAAGGCATTCACTGGGAATTTTCAGATTCGTCTGAATCACGATGGGTTTTCCCGACAGCCAGAGACGCGGGTCGTCATCCAGCGGCTGGGTATAAACTCGACCGCCGCAGCGGAGGAGCAGTTGGGCCGGACGAGGATTGAACGGTGCGGCAAAACCCACGTTATCCAGACGGATTTGGATATCAAACGACAGGGTGTCATCGGGGGAGATTCTATCGGTCACCGTGACGCTGCGCAGGACAAAGCAATAGCCCAGCCGTCGTTCGATGGAGTCCAGACAGCCGGCCTTTTGCCAGTGCTGACGAATGTCGGCGGGGAAATTCCGATTCAGCCAGGAACAGTGCAGCCGTTCCATCTCGTCAAAGGTGTTGTGGCAATCGTTAAGCACATCGCGTTGAGTAATCTGAGCGCCAAATGGGACAAAGCGGGTTTCGGCACCGATGTGGTCAATCCATGCCCATCGCGGCATCTGGTCGGTATAGACGCCGCTGTCGTCAGGGCCGGAAAGGAAGGTCTTGTTGTAATAGCCGACGCGGGCGATGGGAGCATCACTGAAGGCCTGTTTGTCGGTCAGGGTCCGGGTCAGGAAGATATCGCGTTTGTACTGGGGGCGGGCCAGGACGACCATACGGTCTTTGGGCATGGCACCCAGCAGACGCATGAGGATGCGTTTGTAATTATCAGTGGTTTCTTCGCCGTTTTGCCAGTGGCGCCACTGGCCGTCGGGCCCGATGAATCCGGCTTCGGCTGTCAGCAGGACATCGGCATTTTCATGCAGGAGCGGCTTGAGCTGGTCGATGTGGTGAAGGATAGTATCCAGCGAGGCGTCGGGTTCGCCGATTTTGTCACTATACGATACACAGAGGATGACTTTCAGGCCGGCCTGGCGGGTGCGGTAAAAGCCCCATTCGATTTTGTTCAGGAATTCACGCGAGAGGTCTTTGTCGCGAAAGTCGTTGGCGGGAATTTTGCCGTAAATCAGGGTGACATACTCATCTCGCAGGTCTTCGAGCGGGCGGATGTCGGCAATTTCTGTGAAGATAAGCGATTGATAAAAGCCTCGTTCGGGATTGGCAAACCGTTCGTGCGTTTCTTCGAAGCCAACTTTCTGGTCGGCTGCTGCACAGGCCGCAAGGCCCATCAACATCACCCCGATAACGTATTGTTTATGGATTGCCATGGTTCGCTCCTTTATGCAGACATTATGTGGATACCTCATTTAATGCCGTCTTTAAATCCAGATAGCGATACTCCAATCCATGTTGTATGCAAAGATTTTTGCAGAACGCTACGGCTTCTTCGCTGAGCCGGCCTTGAAGGTCTGCGTCGCCGGTGCAGTTGAAGATGCGGCAGCCCGCAAAGCGCCAGGGATAGACGGAGCATTGGCTGTCTTTACGATAGGGGCAGACGCCGGTGGTCATCGGCAGCAGCGGGATGTTGTTCTGGGTCAGGCTGGCCTGAAAATAAATCCGTTCCGGCGGGGTCAGGAACAGCCTGTGGCCGAAGGACTCGAAATCGCAGCACTGGCCGCAGGCCTTGCAGGGCATGGGCGAGGAAGACAGATTTGCTTCAAGCCGGGAATACAGTCCCCCTACGGCATCAATGATCGCCTGTCTTTGCTCAATCGAAAATCGAAAATCAAAAATCGACAATACTATCACTCCCACCATTTTTTCTGGGACCGGATTTTTTCGATCTGCTCGAAGGAAAATGCCGGGCCGCGATTGATGCCTGGGCAGCGCCGGGCGGCTTCGTCCCAGTCGGCCGGGGTGGCCAGATTGCAATTCCAGAACGGCCAGGTGCGGCACTGGTTGGGACGGACGGGGTAGATGGCGCAGCCCCGCTGACCATTGGCGCCCTTTTGCAGGAAGATGCAGTCTTTGGTGGCCTTGTCTTCGATGAGGGTTGTGCGCAGGCCGGAGCGTTTGATGAAACGCTTGCGGACATCGGCCTCGGACATGCCCAGATACTTTGCCAGCATGGCAATTTCTTCGGCACAAATCCAGATATAGCCTTCTTCCGGCCCGGCACAACAGTTGCCGCAGCCGATACATTCAAAATATAAACCACAGGAGTACCACTTTGATTTCAACTTTTACCTCATTTCTATACTAATGTCATTGCCATACGAGATTGATGTTTCACCATGAAGAGCATGAAGAACAGGGAGTTTTCAATTTCAGACGCTCATTTCTTTGTCGGCTCGGCGTAGTAGCTGCTGACCTGCATGGCGTCCATATCGACGGTGATGCGGAAATAGTCCGGGAAACCGCCGAGCATCGTCGTTATCGACTGCCACTGCGGATAGACGGCCGGGTCGAAGAAATGGAAGACGCAGGTGGTGACTTTGGAATATTGATACCCGCGAGCGCTGGCCACCATGCGATCCAGCTTCTGTTGGGGGACTTTAAGCTGCTCGAGGGCGAACTTGCGGGCGACGACTTCGGCTTCCTGCGTTTCTTCTCTGCCGAGCTGGGTGGATTGTACGTTGGGCATCACCGGGCTGCAGCCGGACAGGGTCGCTATTGCTAAAAATGCATATATCAGAGAATGAATTACTGTTTTTTTCATATTGACCATCTTGTTCTGAGTTTTACTTGCTTCATTTTAATTGTAAATGATTCTGCAACACGCTTCTGTGTCGCCCCTGCCGGGGCTTAAAAAGAACCGCGATCTTGTTCCGGAGGCTCACGCCTCCGGCTATGATACTTTGTGACCCCTTCGGGGTCTATACCCAACAGGCTTAAATTATGAAGAATCCGCTTTCCGGGGGTTTACACCCCCGGCTATTTTATACGACCCCGCTGGGGTCTGAAAACGATTCTCTACTGAATCGTTCCGATTTTCATATTTTAACAAAAGTGCGGCTGCGATAACGTTTTCGGCAATCATAAAAAAGGGTGAGCCTTTCGACTCACCCGTATTGGATTGGGTTTACCACTTGAGGACACCGCCGGTGTCGGCGCTGGTGGCCATGGCGGCGTATTTGGCCAGGCAGCCTTTGGTAATGCGCGGGGGCCGCGGGGTCCAGTGTTTTTTGCGTTCGGCCAGTTCGGCGTCGGATAATTTAATCTTGATTGTGTTGGCGGGGATGTCAATTTCGACGATGTCGCCGTTCTTGAGCAGAGCAATCGGGCCGCCGACTGCGGCTTCGGGGCTGACATGGCCAATGCAGGCACCGCGTGTGCCGCCGGAGAAGCGACCGTCGGTAATCAGGGCGACGGATTCGCCCAGGCCCGCCCCCATGATGTAGCTGGTGGGGCTGAGCATTTCCTGCATGCCGGGGCCGCCTTTGGGGCCTTCGTAGCGGATGACGACCACGTCGCCGGCCTTGACTTTGCCGCCGAGGATGCCGTCGCAGGCTTCTTCCTGGCTGTCGAAGATGACGCAGGGGCCGGAGTGCTTGAGCATGGCGGCGGTGACACCGGCGGATTTGACGACACATCCGCTGGGGGCGAGATTGCCGCGAAGGATGGCCAGGCCGCCGGTTTTGGAATAGGCCTTTTCGAGGGGGTGGATGCAGTCTGGATTTTTAATCTCAGCATTTTTGATCCGTTCACCGAGCGAGACGCCAGAGACGGTCATGCAATCCAGATTCAGCAGGCCCGGAATCTTGCTGACTTCCTTTAATATGGCACTGATTCCGCCGGCGGCATCGACATCTTCGATATGCCAACTGCTGGACGGGGAGACTTTGCAAATATTGGGAGCCTTGGCACTAATTGAATTTATTCTATCCAGATTATACTCTATTTCGGCTTCATTTGCCAGGGCGAGAGTATGAAGAACGGTGTTGGTGGAACCGCCCATAGCCATATCGAGAACAAAGGCATTGTCGATAGATTTTTGCGATATTATAGCTGAGGGTCGAATGTCTTTTTTGACCAGTTCGATGATTTGCCGTCCGGCTTGTTTATATAATTCCTGACGTTTTGGATCGACAGCCAAGATTGTTCCATTGCCGGGCAAGGCCATGCCGATGGCTTCGCACAGGCAGTTCATGCTGTTTGCCGTGAACATCCCTGAGCAGCTTCCGGGGGTGGGGCAACCTGAACATTCGAGGTCTTTTAAGTCGTCTTCGTTGATTTTCTTTGCGTTATAAGCGGCGACACCCTCAAAAATCGTAATTAAATCGGCGGCTTTGCCGGTTTTGGTCTTGCCTGCGGCCATAGGACCGCCGGAGACGAACAGGGTAGGAATATCGAGGCGGACGGTTGCCATGAGCATACCGGGTATAATCTTGTCGCAATTAGGAATACACACCATTCCATCAAAGCAGTGTGCCCGAATCATGGTTTCGACGGCATCAGCGATGATTTCACGGCTGGCAAGCGAATATTTCATGCCGGTGTGGCCCATGGCGATACCGTCGCAGATGGCAATCGTGTTGAATTCGAAGGGTACGCCGCCGGCGTCGCGGATGGCCTGTTTGACCACTTCGGCGACCTTATTGAGGTGGACGTGGCCGGGGACGATCTCACAAAAACTGTTGGCTACCGCAATAAACGGCTTGTTTATATCTGTATCTTTGAGGCCGCAGGCCCGTAACAAGCCCCGATGGGGCGCCCGTTGAAAACCGCTTTTGACTGTATCGCTGCGCATTGTTTTACTCCATAAAAGTAGTCTATCTTGCCTTCCGGCCCTGAATTGCCGAAAAGTGCGGGTATTATAACGCGATTTGGGGGTTAAAAAAACCTCTTTTTTGTGTTTTGGTGTTTTACTTTAAGGCCTTATTCTGCCGATACCTAATATACGTATGATTTGAGAATGCCGGTAAAAGAAAACCTTGTCAAGGGGGTATAGTCCAGCTATAATTCTCTTGATTGTAAGCGAAACGGCACACTCAGGATAATTTTCGGGTTTGGCGGTTTTGACCGCATCCTGATGAGGTATCCCGGCCGGCAAAAAAATGCAAGGCAAGCACAGTCCAGATAAGGAGAAAAGTATGTCCCGGATGATGCAAGTATGTGTAATTTCAGCGGCAGCAGTCCTGATTGCAGGAATGCATGGATGTTCGTCTTCGGTCAAAATGGCTTATACCCCCACAGTCGGGCAGACCGCCACTTATGAATCCACATCCCAGTTGGTCAAGGACTTTAAATTTGAACAGCCGACTTTGAATAAAAGCCGGGAAGAGCAGACCAGTACTGTCGTGACCGTTACGTATGAGCAGAAGATCGCTGAAATCCGGCCGGATGGTTCAGCCGTTGCAGACATTACCCTCAAGGCCGTGCAGTGCAAGATGGTCAACAAGAATGAGGTGCGGTATGAATTCAACAGTGCTGATGAGAAGAGCAAAGGCGATGCCCTGAATAGTATTATCGGCAAGAGCTATCGTATTGCCATCAGCCCGGAAGGCAAAGTCACCGTGGTGGATGCGGCTGCGGCGAGAGCTGTGGTTGTCAGCGGCGAAGGTCAGAAGATCGCTCAGAAAATATTCATGGACGAAAGCATCAGGGAACGCCATGAGCTGCCGCTGCCGGCTGGAGACAAGAACGTGATTTCGGCCAAGAAATCCTGGTCGAGCATTCAGCCGTCGCCTCCCGGACTGCTGGCCCCCAAGACATTTGAAAAGGTCTATACCGTCAGCGAAGTCGGCAAGGATAAAGTGGTCGTAACGATGTCTGCCAGAGAAAACCTGGATAAGCCCGCCGAGAATCAGGCTGCTGGCGCATCGAGCATGGGCATTTTCGCCAAGATGTTCGACAACCAGGATCAGTTCACCGGAAAACTGGTGATGAATCCGGCCGACGGCACGGTTTCAGAATACAACGAAACGCTGGTCAGCAGTTATGTTGCCCAGGAAAAGCCGCAAAACGCCCCGGCCGATGCCGCGCCGGACACCCTGCAGATGCAGTTGACCTACAGCATCAGCCTCAAGAAACTCAACTAACCCCCTGCCTGTCCAGAGAAAGGATTCGGGATGGTTTTTGGAAGACAGCATTTGACCCGGCCGCTGTACGCGGTGATGGTATGTATGGCGGCAGTCCTCGCAGGATGTCATGGCCCTGTGCAGCGAAGTGAGAACCTGCTGATTGTCAATTTCGAAGAGGGCAAAGTCCTTCGCTACCAGATGACATCCAGTCGGGATGTAACGATAGAACTGACCGGCTCGACGACCGGCAGCAAGCAGGGCCAGCCGCAGAAAATGACCGAATCGATGGAACTGACGATGGCGTACAAGCCCGTCAAGGTGGATCCATTCGGACTGACGCGGATCGAATGCACCTTTGAGGCGGTCAAGGTTAATCGCAGCTCGTTCAGCGGCCGCGGCGGCACCAGCTCGGATGCGATGGAAAGCCTTCAGGGCAAGACCTTTATCCTGGAGCTGTCACCGAGCGGTCAAATCGAGGACTTCAGCCAACTGGAGCAACTGCTGCTGGACACCGGCAAGGCGGCGTTTGATACCGCACGCAATGATTTGCGGGTCAAGAATCCGGATATGATTTATGATTTTGTCGCCCTGCAATGGTATTTGTGGGATTCGATTTCCTCGGTGCCGAATCCGCTGGATGGGGTCAAGCCGGGGATGACCTGGACGAATACGCAGTTGATTGCCTGGCCGGTGCCGATTCCGAATCCGCCCTGCCGGGTGACAACCTTCAAGCTGGATTCGGTACTCGATGAGAACGAACAGAAAAAGGCCGTGATTGCCAGCACCTATAGGCTCAGCGATACAACCGTGGCGAACTTTCCCAAGCCCTACGAAGGCACATTCCAGATGCGCGGGCTGTTCGGCTTTTTGCGGGATTATAAATTCCAGTCGCTGGAAGGCGAAGGCAAGCAGGTGTTTAACCTGAGCACCGGCACCGTGGAAAGCGACACCCAGAAGTATCTGCTGAAGACCACGGCTTCGTTTCTGCTGCCGCTGGGAGATTCCGTGCCGCATGTGGTCATCGAGCAGACCCTGCGGATTCAGAAGCTGGAACCATAAATCGGGGATGGAGGAGACGATGGAACGCAACAACCTGTGGGCCCCATGGCGGATCAAATACATTCAGGGGCTGTCCCAGAAAAGTCCGTGTTTTTTGTGTGATTATATCGCCTCGCCGCAGGAGGATGCACAGAATTTTGTGCTGTGGCGGACGTCGGATGCGGTGGTGGTGTTCAACCGATTTCCGTACAATAACGGCCACCTGCTGATTGCCCCAATGCGGCATATCGGATCGATGGAGCAGGCGACGGAGTCGGAGCTGCTGTCGATGATGCGACTGATTCGCGACAGCCAGAAGCTGCTGTCGGCGGCGATTCAGCCGCACGGATTCAATGTGGGGATGAATTTCGGCCGGTGTGCGGGGGCGGGACTGCCGGACCACATGCACATTCACGTGGTGCCGCGATGGAACGGGGACACCAATTTCATGCACGTTTGCAGCGATACGGATGTCATCAGCCAGAGCATGACCGACCTGTACGCCCTGCTGCTGGAACAAAGCCGTCAACTTCAATTACCCGGGGTATAACATGCCCTGCACTCTTGCCCCATACGCCGTCACAGAACATAACAGCCGGGGCAGGCAATTCCCGGAAAAGCCTCACCGGTATCGTGCCGACTTTGAGCGCGACCGCGACCGGATCATTCACTGCGCGGCGTTTCGTCGGCTGGAGGGAAAGACGCAGGTCTTCACCACGGGCCTGAACGACCAGTACCGGACCCGCATGACACACAGTATTGAAGTCGCCCAGATCGGGCGGACGATTGCGCGGGTGCTGAATCTCAATGAAAGCCTGACGGAGGCGATCTGCCTTGCCCATGATCTGGGGCACAGCCCCTTCGGCCATGCGGGAGAAGCGGTACTCAACGAACTGACCGCCGATGTCGGCGGATTTGAACACAACCGGCAATCGCTGCGGATTGTGGATTTTCTGGAGCATCCGTATCCGGCGTTTGCGGGATTAAATTTGATGTATGAAACGCGGATGGCGCTGGCCAAGCATCAAAGCCCCTATGATAAACCCGACGGATCGGCGGAGGCCATTTGTCTGGAGGGGCGGATTGCCGATGTCGCCGACCGCATTGCGTATAACTGCCATGACCTGGAAGACGGCCTGCGTTCGCGGCTGCTGAATGAAGAGCAGCTCCGGGGAGTGGTGTTGTATGAGGAGGCCTGCCGTACGGTCGGGGCTGACCGGATTGACGATATTGTCATCCGGCGGACGCGGATTTCCAAGGCCATTCTGGATTACCTGGCGATTGATGCCATCGAGACCAGCAGACAGCTTCTGGACAAGCATCGGATTCAGTCGCTGGAAGATGTCTATGGCTGCCCGGTACGGCTGATTGACTTGTCGGCGGAGGCGGAAGCCAAACTGCGCGAGCTGGAACGGTTTCTCTATACGAATCTGTATTATCATCCGATGATTGCCGGACAGGCCCAGTCCATCCGCGGATGGCTGACCCGGCTGTTCGAGAAATACAGCACCAGGCCGGAGCGGATGCCGCATTATTATCAGCACATGATTGCCGCGGAAGGCCTGAAGCGGATTGTCTGCGATTATGTGTCCGGGATGACGGACCGCTATGCGATGAGTATGCAGGAGTGAGTCGCCGGATATGGACCGACAAGAACCAGACTTGACCCTCGATGCCCTTGCCGCCCGGCTGGAAGACTGCCCGCTGCCAGCGGGCCTGAGACGGACCCTGCGGCAGGGGATTGTCCGCAGACTGATTGGCTGGCTGCAAAGCGGGCGTATCGATTCTGTGACGGCTCGGTTTATCGACCAGCACCCTGCATGGTTTCTGGCCCATCTGCCGTTGCGGCTATTGCCGGCGCGCTGGCATCGTTTTGTGTGCGATCCCCGGCAGTTGACCCGGCATATCGGGTGCCGGCTTCGGCTGCTTGGGCGACAGTTTGCCGGGATAGCCGCACAACAATCACCCCAGCAGAGCCGGTATCTGCATATACCTGTGGTCGTGGGGCTGATTTGGGCCTTTCTCATCGGCCTGCATCAGGTGCATTATCAGCGGATTGGCACGATGCCGTCATGGAATAATTTGTGGTACCTGAAAAGTCTCTGGGCGATGACAGCGCCGCTGCTGTGCGGAGGATTGATCGCGGGATTTGCGGGAGGTATGCGATTATTCAAGAAAATCAGGATGGCAATGCTGGGGGGATTTACGGCGGCGATGGTTTACAGTATCGGGGCGTTTTATCTTGAAAAGACCTGGCGGCAGGATTATATGCCGCCTCTGGCTGCACCGCTGGTAATCAGGCTGCTTGTCTTTATTCCGCTGTCGGGATTGTCAGCCGCGATGTTCGAGTATATTTTGTTTATTTTGCGATCCAAGGCGGGAAAGGATTTCTGATGAATCGATTATGGACAAGCGGTTTGGGGCTGGGGCTGTTGCCGGGAGCGCCGGGGACGTGGGGATCGCTGCTTCCGGCGGTGGTCTTTATGACAGCTGGGATTTTGTTCGGACCCGCAGCGGCGATCTGGGCGATGGCGGCTCTGCTTGGGGCGGGATGCGTGGTTTCGGTGGTATGCTCGCCTTCGGTAATTGCACAAACGGGTCGAACAGACCCGGGGCAGATTGTCAGCGATGAAGTCGCGGGGCAGGCCCTGGCATTGCTGCTGGCGCAGTTGGTTGCACCGCTTGATTTCTGCTGGATGTCGGCGTTTCTGTTTGGTTTGTTTCGGCTCTTCGATATCGTCAAGCCCTGGCCGTGCAAAAAGCTGGAAAAACTGCCGGCCGGCTGGGGAATTCTGGCCGATGATCTTGCGGCGGGACTGTGGGCGGCGGGTGTCTGGATTGCCGGGCGAACACTGGCTTACTGGAATGGTCTGCCGCAGGAAGAAGCCGCGATGACGGCTGCGTCCACGATCCTGCTGGGGGCCGTTCAGGGATTGACTGAGTTTTTGCCGGTGTCGTCGGAAGGTCATCTGGTTTTGTTTCAGCATCTGCTGCCGGGCATGGATGCAGAAAATCCGCAGATGATTGTATTTGACCTGGCGCTGCATCTGGGGACTGTCTTGTCTATTCTGATTGTGTTTCGTAAAACCATCGCCCGATTTTTTACCGGGCTTGCATCATCGTTCAAATCCGGATTGAAACCGGCAGAACTGATTCAGAAAAAGGCCCCGGTGCGACTGGCCATTCTGGGGATTGTTGCGACTATCGCCACCGGAGTCCTGTATATTCTTTTTGATGATTTGCTGGAATCAGGACGCGGGATGTTCGGGCTTGGGTTCTGGTGGGTGGTGTCGGCGATGTTTCTTTTCGGGGCCGATTTTCGCAAAGGCCATATTGGTCTCAAACGGTTTGGATTCGGGGCGGCGGTTCTGATCGGGCTGGCACAGGGGTTGGCGATTTTGCCGAGTGTGTCCCGCAGCGGATCGACCATCTGTACGGCCATTCTGCTGGGAATCCGTCCGCGATGGGCGGTGGAATTCAGCTTTTTGATTTCCATTCCGGCTATCCTGGGAGGGGCTGTAATCAAAGCCATTCAAAACATTGACTATCTGAATGGCGGCAATTTTGCTGTCATGCCCACTCTGGCCGGAATGATTGCTTCCTGTATCGTCGGGATATTTGCATTAAAGATACTGATTGCAGTGTCACGGAAACGAAACCTGAAAATCTTCGCCCTGTATTGTCTGATTCTGGCGATCATGACTTTTGTGTCTTTGCTGTAGTATTTAGCTATTGTATATCTATATATGCTCATAATTTTAAAAACTTGCTTATCTCCATACGAATAAATCTTGTAAAAAAGCTTAAATTGTGAGAAAATGATGTGTTGATTGTGTGATTGTTTTTGGAGATAGAAAAATGACCAATAGTTTTGGGTCGTTTTGTGACGATTTTTATGTTGATTTATGCGTCAATACCCAGCTTGAGCTGCCGGCTGAGCGGGATACGGTGTTGAGTTTTTTCGAGCAGTTGCGTAAGCGGTTTCCGAATATGGTTCACTTTTCCAAGCGAGACAATGGGGAGTTTTTGCTTGAAGAAGAGAGACAAGGTCAGAAATATCGCTGGGTCAGCCTCGAATCCGAACGTATCACCGCCGGGTGTGCAGAACCTGAAAAGCTGGGTGAGGCGTATGCGCTGCATTGCGAGGTGCTGGAACTGATGCCCTATATGCTGGGGGTCACGGCGCTGGATGTGGATTCGATTGATGTGACCTTCACGATGGATTTTGATTATCAGGGTAATCACGATGAAGTGATTGCAGAGGCCCTGCTGGCAGGTTCGAGTTTTGGGTCGCTGTTTGAAATCGGCGGGGCCAAGACCATCGGCTGCAATCCGTCGGTGATTGTGTCGCTCAGCGAGGACTTCCGCACACAGGCACGGATCGCCGTGGAATCCCGCACGAGTGTGTATGATATGAAAAATGAGAAATTCAAACAGGATGAGCCGATCAGCCTGTACTTTACCATACGCCGCTATCCCAATCCGGCAATGTCGGCGGAGCTGATTGAATCGTATCGCCAGCAGTGCAAGCTGGGAGAGCAGTTGATGTTCGACCGGGTGCTGCCGTATTTTGTACAGCCTCTGGTCAGCGCGATTGCCCAGAGAAGATAACGGTTATTCAGGGAAGGACTTATCAATGAGCATTGAAGCACCTCTGAGCAAGTATCGTAAACACAATTTACTGATTATCATTGCCATTCTGACCGGAGCGTCCGGGTGGTTTTATTATGACGGCCATTATCACCAGAAATTCATCCAGGAACATACGCTTGAGGACGGCAGTCCTGACAGCACGCTGTATTTCAATCAGAAAAGTCCTCCGTTCATGCTGCTTGGGGCGGCGGTGCTGGGCATTCGCCTGTGGATGATCAAAGACAAGAAAGTCGTCGCTGATGAGCAGGGTCTTCGGTATGAAAAAACATCCATCCGTTACGACCAGATTGAAAGTATTGATAAGACGCACTTTGGCACCAAAGGTTATTTCATCATATATTACACTGACGGCGGCCAGAAAAAACAGCTTCGTCTCAGTGATCGCGGCTTTGACAACCTGCCGACCGTGTTGGATCATCTCGTGGCCAAAATTACGTCATAATAGATAAGGACAGACTGGATAGACAATGAATTTCTGTGTAGTAGGACTTCAGTGGGGAGACGAAGGCAAGGGTAAGGTGGTTGATATTCTTGCCGAGAAAGCGGATATTGTGGTACGTTACGGCGGCGGGGCCAATGCGGGCCATACCGTCATCATCGGCGAGACCAAATTTGCCCTGCACCTGATGCCTTCGGGCGCGGTGCGGCCCAATACGACTTGTGTGATTGGCAACGGCGTCGTGGTGGATCCGGCGGTGCTGCTGGAGGAAATTGCCGGGCTTGAGGCGAAAGCTCTGAGTCTGAAAGGCCGGCTGTGGGTCAGCGCCTGTGCCCACGTGGTGCTGGATTATCATAAACTGGAAGACCGTCTGCGGGAAGAGGCCCTCGGCGCCGGAAAAATCGGCACGACGGCTCGCGGAATCGGTCCCTGCTATGCCGACAAGACCGGACGGAGCTTTGCCGTGCGGATGGGCGATCTGCTGGATACGGCGGCATTGAAACAAAAGCTGGAGCATATTGTCGCTTATAAAAACAAGCTGTTTTCGGCACTGTACAATGCGGCGCCGATTTCCTGCGATGAAATCTATCAGAAATGCCTGGACTACAGCAAGAAACTCGGGCCGTATATCTGCAACACGACCGAATTGCTGCACAGGGCGCTGGATGAAAAGAAAACCATTCTGTTTGAAGGCGCCCAGGGTTCGCTGCTGGATATCGATCACGGCACGTTCCCGTTTGTGACCAGTTCCAATGCCAGTGCACTGGGGCTGGGGCCCGGTTGCGGTGTGCCGCCGCAGCAGATTCAGCGTTTTATCGGCGTGGTCAAGGCCTACACCACCCGTGTCGGCAGCGGTCCGTTCCCGTCCGAACAGGATAACGCCATCGGCCAGCGCATCCGTGACAAAGGTCATGAATACGGCACCACTACCGGGCGGCCTCGCCGCTGCGGCTGGTTTGATGCGGTTGCGGTGCGATATTCGGCGGCCATCAGCGGCATCACGGATATTGCCATGATGCACCTGGATACACTGGCGGGAATCGAGGAACTCTATATCTGTCATGCTTATCAGATTGACGGCAAGACGACCGACTTTTTCCCGGCCGATTCCAATCTGCTGACCAGGGCCCAGTGCGTCTATCAGACGGTGCCGGGCTGGAAAGAGGATTTAAGCGGCATCAGCCGGTTTGAAGACCTGCCCCGGACGGCACAAAATTACGTCAAAACTGTTGAGAAAATCATCCGGGTTCCGATCAAGATGATCGGCGTCGGCCCTCGACGGACCCAGGTTATCTATCGGTAAGCACTGTGAACAGCGACTTCCAAAGCAAAAAAGAACACGCCGCCGGACGCCTCGGCCTGGAACCTGCGGGAATTCCGCGTCATATCGCCATCATCATGGACGGCAATGGACGCTGGGCCACCGAGCGCAATCTGCCGCGTTTTCGCGGGCATGAACAGGGCGCCAAGGTCGTACAGACCATCGCCCAATATTGCGTTGACAACGGGGTAGAGTTTCTGACGCTGTATTCGTTCAGCATGCAGAACTGGAAACGGCCCAAGGATGAAGTCGATTTCCTGATGCATCTTTATGTGATTTATCTGGAAGCGATCCGTCCTCAGTTAATGGAAAACAATGCCCGGCTGATTCATCTGGGCCGGCGAGACAAGCTGCCCCAGACGGTTCTGGATGCAATTGATGAAACCATGCGCATCACCGGCACAAACACCGGGCTGACCATCGGGCTGGCGCTGAACTACGCCTCGCAAACGGAGATTGCCGATGCGGCGGCGAGCATCGCCCGCGATTGCCTGGCGGGAAAATTAAAGCCTGAAGCCATTGATGAAAAAGAATTCGCCAGGCATCTCTATACGGCGGGCTGGCCGGAAGTGGATTTGTGCATCCGTACCAGCGGGGAGATGCGCATCAGTAATTTTCTGCTGTGGCAGATGGCCTATTCGGAATTTTATGTCACCCCCACCTACTGGCCGGATTTTACCGAAGACCTGATGGACAAAGCCATTACCGATTATTCCCGGCGAAGCCGTCGATTCGGCGACGTCAAACCCGCCAAGACTCAGTAATTCCTGACTGCCATGCTGAAATACCGTCTTATTTTCGGAACGTTGATGACCGCCCTGTTTATCGGGCTGATTCTTTTGGATGCCTGGCTGGACGGCACCCTGCTTGCAACGCAGCAGCCGGCCGCGGTTGAGGCCACGATTTTATGCGGATTGCTTTCCCTGATTGCCATTCCGGCCCAGCTTGAACTGGGCAAACTGGCTCGACAAAATGGGGCATTGATATTCACGCCAATCGCCCTGCCGGCAACGATATTGATGGCCCTGACATTCTACCTGAAACAATTCGAATTATTTTCTACCCATATCTATACATATTATGTATTCCTTTTGCTTTCCACTGTAGTTTTGCTGAGTTTCCTGACCCAGGGAGTCCGCTTTGGGGTTCAGGGAGTACTAAAAAATTGCTCAGCAACGGTGTTTTCGGTAATGTATCTGGGATTATTGTGCAGCTTTGTGCCGGCCATTCGAATTCACTATGGAGTCGGGGCATTTTTGATGTTTATTTTCACCGTAAAGTGTTCTGATATAGGGGCTTACACAGCAGGCAGACTGTTTGGCAAACACAAAATGGCTCCCTCGATTTCGCCGGGCAAGACCTGGGAGGGTCTGGGGGGGGCGGTAGTCTTTGCCGCGGTAACGGGCTTCTGTTTTTCCCATTTTTGTGGTATAATGCCTTCGTTGGCCGGCCTTTTGTTTGGAGCACTCTTTGCCGTACTCGGGCAAATGGGAGATTTGGCCGAGTCGATGCTCAAACGGGATGCAACGGTCAAAGATTCCGCAAGCCTGATACCGGGCTTTGGCGGAGTCCTGGACGTAATTGATTCACCGCTGGCGACCGCACCAGCGGCGTTTGTCTATTTCTGGTTATGCTGCGGCATCTAAGGATTCAAGTTGGAAATACATATAGAATTGGAATCGCAGGCACAGCGGCTCGAACTGTTCGGGCCGGCGGATAGCCACTTGCGCCTGTTGAAAAACAATCTGAATATTCAAATCACCGCCCGCAACGGCAGCATCATCCTGACCGGTGAGCCGGATAATGTCCGTCGTGCCGCGGAAATCATCGACCGGATGCAGAAGCAGATTCTGCAGCGAAGGCAGCTCAATGAAAATGATGTGCGGGAGTTTCTGGCCCATTCGATTATGACCAAAGCCCGGGCCGAACGCAATGATGTGATCGAAGTGTATTCCCACAAAGGGACTATTGAGCCTTTTACCGCCGGGCAGTACCGTTATATCGAAACGATGCTGAAAAATGATATGACTTTCTGCATCGGGCCTGCCGGAACGGGCAAGACTTACCTGGCGGTGGCGGTGGCGGTGTCCATGCTCAAGAAAAAACAGATTCGCAAAATTGTTCTGGCCCGCCCGGCGGTCGAAGCCGGAGAACGGCTCGGGTTTCTGCCCGGCGACTTGCAGGCCAAGGTTAATCCGTATCTGCGTCCGCTGTTCGACAGCCTCGAAGACATGATGGAATTCGGCCAGATGCGCAAGTTCATGGAAATGGATATTATCGAGGTGATTCCGCTGGCCTTTATGCGGGGACGCACGCTCAATGAAGCGGTAGTCATCTGCGATGAAGCCCAGAACACCACGCCCTCACAGATGCTGATGTTTCTGACGCGGCTGGGGCGAGGTTCCAAGATGATCATCACCGGCGACATCACCCAGACTGACCTGGAAAAAGGACAGGTCAGCGGCCTGATTGACGCCTCCAGAAAATTACAGGATGTCGCCGGGATCGGCTTTGTGGAACTGGAACGAGGTGATATTGTACGTCATAATCTGGTGCATCGCATCGTCCAGGCATACGACCAGACCAAAAAAGAATCTTAACAGGCTAAGACGTGTTTTTTCTGAAGAAAAAAATCAGCGCCAGGCGACAGCAGGTTCGCAATACGATTGCCGCCGAACGGCTCGGCCGGTTCAGTACATTTATCAATGGACCGCACCCGGCGGCGATCGGCGTACTGCTGCTGTTTATGGTCGGAGCCGTCTATCTGCTTGGACTGGATACCAAAGGCAAGACCGTTTTCACCGTTTTGTTCTCCAGTTTCAAACCGCCGGCGGAACTGGCTGCACTGGCAGTCATTGTTGTCCTGACCTGCCTGGCTGCGGCGGTTTATATCAGGCACTATCAGCCTCGCATCATTGGCAGAAAATCCCGCTGTCTGAACCTGGCGGTTTTGTTGTGGCTGCTGCTGGCGCTGACGCGCATCGGGTCGATGTACCCGGAATGGGAATACCTGGCGACCGGAACGGTTATCACTGCGGCGATGATTATGACCATCGTATATAACCAGCGGTTTGCCATGGGCATCAGCCTGTTTTATTCGATCCTGGCCTGTTTTGCGGTGGGACGCATCGCCACGGTGGAACTGTTTTTGACGATGATGTCCGGCGCCACGGTCTGCTGCTTCAGCCTGCGGGAAATTCGCACCCGTATGAAACTGGTCCAGGTGTCGGCAACGGCGGCTCTGATTGTATTTATGATTGCCGCCGCCATGCAGACCATTCAGCTTCCTCTTGAGGAGATGGTCAAGGAGCGAACCACCGGCGAGATTCTGCGGAAAATTTTGAAACCGGCTGCCTCCGCCGCCGCGGTAACAATTGCCGTGGGCGTCATCATTCAGGCCTTCCTGCCGATTATCGAGCGGGTCTTTAAAATTGCAACCAGCATGACGCTGATGGAATACAGTGACGCCAACCAGCCGCTGCTGAAAAAACTGGCCATGGAAGCGCCGGGGACCTTCAGTCATTGCCTGCTGATCGGGTCGATGGCGGAACACGCCGCCGAGGCCATCGGCGCCAACGGGCTGCTGTGCCGGGTGGGATCCTATTATCATGACATCGGCAAAATCAACAAGCCCGGCTACTTTGTCGAGAACCAGATGGGTTCGGTCAGCCGGCATGAACAGCTCTCGCCGGCCATGAGTCAACTGGTCATCGTCGGCCATGTCAAGGACGGCATCGAAATCGCCCGCGAATACGGGCTGCCGTCGGTCCTGCGGCAATTTATTGAAAGTCATCACGGCACGACGCTGATGGAATATTTCTATAACGAGGCAAAAAAACGTCAGGATGAAAAGATGTCGCCGGTGTCCGAGGCCGAATTCCGCTACCCCGGCCCCAAGCCGCGGACGCGGGAATCGGCAATCGTGATGCTGGCCGATGCGGCCGAAAGCGCCGGACGCAGCATGACCGAACCGACGCCGACCAAGATTGAATCGCTGGTACATTCGATTGCCATGAAGCGACTGCAGGACGGCCAGTTCGATGAATGCGACCTGACGCTGAAAGAACTCAGCCGGATCGAAGCGGCGCTGGCCAAATCGCTGGCGGCCCATCATCACAGCAGAATCGCTTATCCCAGATTAAACGGCTCCGAAGAGAGCCAGACTCGTCCCGCAGCAGTCGCAGGCATTCAACAGGCACAATGAAAACACAAAGAGCATCCATTTGGGTACACCTGGACTGTCGGGGCCCCTGTGCGGACCTCGACACGGCCCGGCTCCGGCGACTGGCCCGAAAGGTCTGCAAACGCTTTGACGCCGTGCCGGCCCGGGTTTCGATCAGCATCGTGGATGACGGACAGATTAAAATCCTGCACAAACAGTTTTTCAATACCGCCAAAACAACCGATGTCATCAGCTTTGACCTGACCGATGAACCGGATTCGGTTCGCGATTTTGATATTATTATCAATATTGACCAGGCCCGCCGCCAGGCTCAGCAACGCGGACACACCGCCGAAGCCGAGATGTCGTTATACCTGGTCCATGGCCTGCTGCACCAGCTCGGATTTGACGATCTCGAGCCGGCACAGGCACGTCGGATGCACGAGCAGGAGGACGCCATCCTGCAGGATGCGGGATACGGCAAAGTCTATGATTCGACCAGGAAAGGATAATCCGTCGTGGACAATACAACACTGACGATCGTTTTAATCTGTCTGCTGACGATGCTGTCGCTGTTTTTTTCGCTGCATTCGCTGGCCTTGCGCGGCATGAGCAAGGTCAAGCTGCACGATGCCTTTCGCGCCGCCGGCAAGGATGCCCATTTTGACCGGTTCTATCAGCAGAGCGAAGCCATTAACCTGACGTGCGGCTTTTTCCGGCTGCTGGCCAATACCGGGATTATCCTGGGCCTGACGCATCTGTTTGCCGATCGTCATTACCTTGTGACGCTGATTGTCAGCATGGTACTGATCGAAACCTTTGCACTGGCGATTCCCCATTCCTGGTCCAAGCACGCCGGCAAGTCCATTCTGCCGAGGACGTATCCATTGATGGTATTCATTCTGATACTGATGAAGCCGATTCTGCAGATTTTCGTCTGGCACGACCGGCTGGTGCGTCGGCTGGCCGGGGCCCCCAACCGCTCCACCGATGAAATCATGGAAGAACAACTGCTCAGCGCCGTCGAACAGGGAAAGCTCGAAGGGGTCGTGGACGACGAAGAGATGGACATGATTGAAAATGTCCTGGAACTGGACGAGACGACCGCCGAACAGATTATGACGCCGCGGACCGACCTGATTGCACTGCCGTCGGACGCGGATTTGTCCACCATTGTCAAAACGATTTCCCACGCGGGCCACTCCCGCATCCCGATTTACGAAGGAACCATCGACAATATCATCGGCGTACTGTATGTGCGGGACCTGCTGTCGGAAATCGGAGGCAACCCGGGCGAATTCAATCTACGCAAAAAAATGCGTTCTGTGTATTTTGTGCCGGAGACCAAGCCGCTGCGCGATCTGCTGCACGAGTTCAAAAAGCAGAAGCTGCATATCGCCGTGGTGCTTGACGAATACGGCGGCACTGCGGGCATTGTCACCATCGAAGACATCCTTGAACAGCTTGTCGGGGATATCGAGGACGAGTACGATACCGAGCAAACCGAGACGTTTAAAAATATCAGCGATACGATCACCGAAGTCGATGCGCGGATGTACATTGACGATGTCAACGCCCAGTTGCATATCCAATTGCCCGACGAGGAAGACTACGACACACTGGGAGGATTTGTCTTTTCGCATCTGGGGTACATCCCAAAGACCGGCCAGACGTTTGATTATCAGGGACTGCGATTTACCATCACCGGCGCCGAGCCGCGAAGTGTGCGCCGCGTGCGAATCGAAAAACTCCAGCCCGAAGATGAGGAAAACACATAAGGAGACCCCGCCATGCTTGAAAAAGATCAGGCCATCTGTCTGCGGGCGGTCAACTATTCCGACACCTCGCAGGTGGTCACTCTGATGACCCGGGACCACGGCAAAATTGCCTGCATGGCCAAAGGGTCCAAGCGTCCCAAATCGGCCATGGATGGGGCGATTGAGCCGTTTTCATTCGGGCCGGCGGTTTTTTCAGCACCGAAAGAGGACGGCCTGACCACCCTGAGTGAATTTTCCCAGCAATTGCGGTTTCGTCCGCTGCGGCAGAATTTGTTTGCTCTCAACTGCGGGCTGCTGGCGGCGGAATTGATGGAGTCGCTGACCGAAATGAACGACCCTCATCCGCAGCTTTTTGATGCCTTTGTGCATTTCCTGGATTCGGTTCAGAGTGTCTCGCAGACTGCCTCGCAACTGGCTCACATGATTGCCTTTGAGCTGACCCTGCTGCAGGAAATCGGAATCGGCCCGGTGACGGGCCGCTGTGCCAATTGCTCGGATGCGTTCGGCAGCCGATGGAAATATGCATATTTTTCCACTGAAGCCAAAGGGCTGCTTTGTCCGGGATGCGAAAATGCGTTTGTGGAAAAAATCCGGCTGGAGATTCATGCGGCCGCGGCACTGTCCGAGCCGCAGCGGCTTTCCAAAACATCCGAAGCCCTGCTGCGTCAGATTCAAAATGCCATGCTGCACCATTTCACGCAACTGCTTCACCGCCCGCTTAAACTGGCACAGTGGTTTTTGTCTTAATGACCTTACTGCTCTTCAAATAATTCCGGCTGAGCGGCCGCTGATTCTTTTTTGGCTTGCGGCATGGTCATGCCGAGATGGTCGTATGCGGCACGGGTAATTTCCCGCCCGCGTTTGGTCCGACGGACAAAGCCGATCTGCAGAAGATACGGCTCAACCACATCTTCCAGCGTATCGCGTTCCTCGCCGAGGGTCGCGGCAATCGCCTCAATTCCCGCCGGGCCGCCTTCATAGACCTGAATCAGGGCCTTCATAAACGCCCGGTCCAGATCGTCAAGACCCAGATGGTCAATCCGCTCCATTTTCAATGAATTATCGACAATCTCCCGCGTCAGTTTGCCGGTGCCTTTGACCTGGGCGTAATCGCGCACCCGCTTGAGCAGGCGGTTGGCAATACGCGGCGTGCCCCGGCTGCGGGCGGCAATCAGCTCCAGCGTTCCATCCTGAAAGGACAGTTCCAGCAGCTTGGCCGACCGACGCAGAATCGAGGTCAACTGTTCGATTGAATAAAACTCCAGATGATACAGCATTCCGAACCGGCTGCGGAGGGGTGCACTGAGCAGTCCTGCCCGTGTTGTCGCACCGATGAGTGTAAATCGCTTCAGCGGGAAATTAATCGTTTTTGCATGCAGGCCGCTATCGACGGTAAAATCGACCTTGAAATCCTCCATCGCCGGGTAGATGAATTCCTCCACGGGGGCGCTGAGCCGATGAATCTCGTCGATAAACAGGATATCGCCGGTGTTGACATTGCTCAACAGGCCCATGACATCGCCCTGTTTGGTCAGGGATGGGCCGGAGGAGACGCGGATGGCCGCGTTCATCTCGTTGGCAATGACGTTGGCCAGGGTGGTTTTGCCTAGCCCCGGTGGGCCATAAAACAGAATATGCTCGAGCGGCTCGCCGCGCTGCCGCGCTGCCGCGATGGCAATCGACAGTTTTTCCACGACGTTATTTTGTCCGACGATTTCCGTCAGCCGTTTGGGACGCAGGGCGGTATTGAACTGCTCTTCCCGGTCTCCGCCGCTGTCGGCACTGATAACACGATCTATAGCCATGCTGTTCTCTGCAATCTACTCTTATCCATCATTTATGCCTCAATCCCCTGCTTGACCCGGTAGGCCAGCGGGACCAACTGCTCGGCGGTCTTGACCTCGGGATGCCGCCGGCAGGTCAGTTCGATCAACTCCATCGCCTCGGCCCGTTTTTCACCCCAGGCGATCAAAATCTCCAGCGCCTCGGTCTGGAATGTCGCAAATGCCGCACGGGGCCGGCCTTCAACCTGGGTCTCGACCGCAAAGGCGGTCAGTTTGCCCTTGAGTTCGGCGATCATCATCTGGGCCATCTTCTTGCCCACGCCCGGCAGGGTCGCCAGCATCTTTTCATCGCCGGATTCGATCGCCCCGGCAATCCGTTCAATCGGCATGGCCAGCGACTTTAACCCCTTCTTGATGCCCATACCCTTGACGCTGGTATATATATCGAAGAAATCCCGGTCTTCTTTGGTCAGAAAACCCACCATCCGCGGCACGAGATTGCCTCCGCCGAGTGTGCCTTCATAATATTCCATCGTGCACAGTGTCACCGTCGAGCCGGTCTGGCCGCTGAGGCGATTGACCGCATAGCCCGGCAGCATCAGCTCATAGCACACCGCCCCCACCTGCACCCAGCAGGACGCTTCATCCAAACTCACCAATTTGCCTTCAATTTGTACGATCATATTTATTTCTTTTTTTTAGACAGGATTTACAAGATTAACAGGATAAGTATTCTTCTTAGAATAATGCCTGATGTCTCGCATTTTCCGCTTTACTTCTACACCCTGTTCTCCAACGTTTATAATTAGACCCAAATCTTTTCCGGTTGCACTCAAATAATTCACCAGTTGAACTTCGTGGGCTTTGACAATCTGCCTGATGGATTTTAACTCCACAATAATTGCATCTTCCACCAGCAAATCCGCCTTAAACTCACCAACAATCTGCCCATCATATTGAACAAGAATATCTTTTTGAGCCTGAGCCTGAATACCAGCTTTTGCAAGTTCAATCAAAAGACTTTTTTCATATACGGATTCAAGAAAGCCAAATCCGAGGGTATTGAAGACTTTATATGCACAATCAATAATAGTGCTGGTTAAGTCTTCCTTCTCCATTATTATATCCTGTAAATCCTGTTAATCCCGTCTAAATATTATTTTTTCCTGTCATTGATACAGCACAGGGCCGCAGCAATCGCATCCGCTACATCGGCAGGCTCCGGCAGGGCCGACAGTCCAAGGACCGACTGGATCGCCCGCTGCATCTGCGGTTTTCCCGCGTGGCCGTTGCCGGTCAGCGATTTTTTAATCCGCGTGGCTGAAAAACTCCGCACCTCGGCCTCCATCGCACCGGCCTGCTGCAGCAGGACGCCACGGGCATGACCCATCAAAATCGCCGTCCGCGGATGCTGATAATGCGAATACAACTGCTCCACGGCCACGATACCCGGCCGATACTTTTCCACCACCGTCCGCATATCTTCGGCAAGCTGACAGAGCCGCTGCTCAAGGCGTTTTTTGCCGTCGGTGCGGAACACCCCCGCTTCCAGCAAGGTCGTCCGCAACAGCTCCGCCTTGATGACCGCATAGCCGCACACCTGCAAACCAGGGTCAATACCTACGACAATCATAATGAGGGACAGCCCATTTTTAGTTCAGGATATTCTATTTCCGTCGCCACGTGGTCACGCCGCCGGGTTTGTCTTCGAGGACGATGCCGCGGGCTTCGAGGTCTTTACGGATCGCATCGGATGCCGCAAAGTCTTTATTCTTACGGGCCTCCATCCGCTTTTGTATCATCTGGCCAATCAGGAAATCCAGCAGGTCATTATCCGCCCCTGCCGCCTGCGGATATTGGGCCGGCACAATCCCCAGCACATCGCCGCCCAGCCGACGGAACTGGTCGTCAATCGCCTTGAGCGTCGCGGCGGTCACCTTCTGGTTTTCCAGCAGACGATTGCTGATTTTGACCATCTCAAACAATACGGATATGGCGATAGCCGTATTAAAATCCTCGTTCATCGCCTCTTCAAATTTTGCTCTGGCCGCATCCAGCTCCGCCAGCACGGACGCATCGGCCTCTCCTGCCGGGGCGGAATTCAGTTTATTGCGAAGTCCCTGCACGGCCGCGGCAATCCGGTCATAACCGCTCTGGGCTGCCGACAGCGCCGCATCCGAAAAATCAATCGTCATCCGGTAATGGCTGTTCAGAATCAACTGTCGTACTGCCAGCGGGTCATACGCCCGGCTCAGGGCCGGGTGCTGACCGGTAAACAACTGGTCCAGTGTAATGAAATTGCCGAGGCTCTTGCCCATCTTCTGGCCGTTGACGGTAACCATGTTATTGTGCAGCCAGTATTTGACAAACGGCACACCGTTGGCCGCCTCGGACTGGGCGATTTCGCATTCATGATGCGGGAACTGGTTTTCCAGCCCGCCGCCGTGAATATCAATCGTCGCACCGAGGTATTTCATGCTCATCACCGAGCATTCCAGATGCCAGCCGGGATACCCCTTGCCCCAGGGGCTGTTCCATTGCATGATATGATTGGACTCGGCCTTCTTCCACAGGGCAAAATCCGCCGCGTTGCGTTTTTCCTGATTGACCTCGATCCGCGCCCCCGCCTGCATTTCCTCGACATTGCGGCCGGACAGCTTGCCGTAACCGGGCCATTTTGTCACATCAAAATACACCGAGCCGTTGACTTCATACGCCACGCCTTTGTCAATCAAGGACTGCACCAGCTCAATCTGTTCGGGGATATGCCCCGTCGCGCGCGGGCTGATGTCGGGACGCAGACAATTGAGCTTATCCATATCGCGGAAATACATCCACGTGTAATATTCGGCAATCGCCATGGGATGTCGGGCCTCTTTTTGGGCCTGCTTGGCGATCTTGTCTTCGCCCGCATCGGCGTCGTCGGTCAGATGGCCCACATCGGTGATATTCTGCACATACGTCACCGCGTAGCCCAGGTACCTCAGCCAGCGGGCCATGATGTCAAAGCTGACATAGCTTTTGCCGTGCCCCAGATGCGGCGGTCCATACACCGTCGGCCCGCAGACATACATCCCCACCTTACCCGGGTTGAGCGGCACAAATTCTTCGGTCTTTCGCGTTAACGTATTATAAACCTGCAATCCCATAGTATATCAATCCCGCATAAAAAAGTGTTCAGCATGGCGGCTTATTTTACTTTTCGCCGAAGCATCGTAATCGCCGTCGCGGCAATCGCCCGGCATTCTCCGACAGCATCGAGGCCTTCGTTGGTCTTGGCCTTGATGTTGACATTGGCAAAATCCATCTCCAGCAGTTCGGCGATACGTCGTTTCATCTGTCCCCGGTACGGCCCCAGCTTGGGCAGTTGGGCATGCACAATCAAATCCACATTCATTATCTCCCAGCCCTGCTGGCCGACCTTCCAGACGACCTGCTTAAGCAGTTCGGCACTGTCAGCGTCTTTCCACTGTGGGTCGGTATCCGGGAACATCATCCCGATATCCCCCAGCCCCGCAGCACCCAGGATCGCATCCGTCACGGCATGCAGCACCGCATCGCCGTCGCTGTGACCCAGCAGCCCCAGCTCAAACGGAATCTCGATACCGCCTAAAATCAATTTTCGCTCCGGTACCAGCCGATGAATATCCGTGCCTATCCCGCTGCGATAGTCGTACTGGTGTTGAATCACAGAATCCCTTTCGTACTGGGAATATCTCCGCCGACTACTTTGACTGCTGTCGCTATGGACTGGCCCAGCGCCTTGAAAATGGCTTCGGCAATATGGTGGCTGTTGGTGCCGTAGGGCACATCCACGTGCAGGTTGAATTTGCCCGCCGTGGAAAACGCCCGCAGAAACTCTTCCACGCATTCCACATCGAAATCGCCGATTTTCTGCGTATGATACTTGGCCCGATACACCAGATACGGCCTGCCGGACAAATCCACCGTGACCTGCGCTTTGGCATCTTCCATCGGCACAACACTGTCGCCGAACCGTACAATGCCTTTCTTGTCGCCCAGCGCTTCGCACAGGGCCTGCCCCATGCAGATCGCCACATCCTCAACGGTATGATGCGCATCCACATGCAGGTCGCCTTTGGCACGCAGGGTCAAGTCCATCTTGCCGTGCTTGGCCAGATGGCTGAGCATGTGGTCAAAAAAGCCGATGCCCGTATCGATCTGATACTGGCCCCCGCCGTCCAGATTGAGGTTCAGAGCAATATCCGTCTCGGTTGTTTTACGTTCTATTTTTGCATTTCTATTCATCATCATCGTTCCATTCACCTGAACTGTCAGCCGTTGTCATCCGAAGTATGCACATAAAGGGCCTTCCAGCCATCCTCTTTGAGCACAAAGACGATCGTCTGATTAAACGAAGTTCCAAAGGTTCGTCCATCCGTCGTCGTGGCCTCAGCCCGGCCCAGCTCGATCCAGAGCACAGTCTGCGGCGAAACAACCGTCACATCCTGCCGGTTGAATTGATACTCCACTTTCTGAATGCCTTTGTACCGCTGTTTATAGACATCATACGCCTGCCTGCGGGTCAGCAATTGTTTGCCGTCATTGATAAAAATCGAATCGCCATGTTCGGCCACGCAACTGAACATCGTCTCCACATCCGCCCGTGCCGCGGCGCCGGTAATTTTATCGTGGACTTGCCGAACCTCTTCCGTAATTGCCTTGACCTGCGATTCCGACATAACCGGCCCAGCCGTCCGACAGGAACAAACCGCCAAAAGAAACACCGCAGCGACAATCCGCACACTCCAACTCCTCAGACTGCTCATAGACTTACTCCCTGCTCTGAATCTCTCTGATGGCCCCCAGCAATTGATCATTCTGTTGCGGTGTTCCGATCGTAATCCGCAATTTATCTTCCAGGCCGGGCAGTTTGAAATATCGCACATAGATATCCCGCTCGGCCAGCAGTTTGAATACCTTTTCCGCCGGCATCTGAATCGATTGAGCCAGGACAAAGTTAGTCGCGCTGTCCGACACGGCAAATTCCATCTTCCGCAGTTCACCAATCACACGTGACCGCTCCGCGATCACGTTGGCAACACACTCATTGTGATAAGCCTGATCCCGCAGGGCCGCTGCCGCCGCGTTAATCGTAACCGCATCAATATTGTACGAATCTTTGACCTTGACCAGCCCTTCAATCAGTGCAGGCTGGGCAAACCCAAGCCCCGCCCGCATCCCGGCCAGCGAATACCCCTTGCTCATCGACCGCAGCACGATGACATTGGCAAAATCCCGCACCAGCCGCAGGCAATTGTCCTGTGCAAAATCCACATACGCTTCATCGACCAGCAAAACACCTTCCAGCCGGCCAGCCAGTTCAGCAATCTTATCTACCGCCGTAAAATCACAGGTTGGGGCGTTCGGATTGCAAACAATGGTAAACGGGGCATTAATTCGAGCCAGTTCCTCCAGACTATCCATATTCCGGTCAATCTGAATCGCACGGCAATCCTGTAATTTGGCCAACACCGGATACAACGAATAGGTCGGCTCGGCCCATGCCGCCGGGCGATCCGCATCGCAAAACGCCCGAAAGGCATAATTGAGCAGCTCGTCGCCCCCGTTGACACAGAGGATATGGTCCTCCGGCAGGCCAAAGACCTCAGATGCCGCCTGGCGAAACGCCCCGCCCATGGGGTCGGGGTAGCGTCGGACTTGAAAATCACGTATTCCCCGAATGGCCTCAAGTACTTTAGGGGACGGGGGATATGGATTTTCGTTGGTGTTGAGTTTGACTGCATCCGGATTTTTCGGCTGAAAACCCGGCGTGTAGCCTTCCATCTTCTCGATTGTCTCTCTAAAATATCCCATATTCTATATCCATTTAAACCACTGAATTATACGCAAAAATCATAGAAAAGAAACCATTGATTTCATAGATTTTCATAGATTAAAAGAGAGTCGCCTTGCCGTCTCAGACCTCGTTCACAGGTCGAGTAAATCAAGATATTGTCGATTCAGGTTGACAAAAGCAGCCGGAAAGAGGTATAATTGCTGCACTGTTGTCGCCAGAGGTGTAGAATAAAGCGATTGCTTTTTTAAAATGGCTAAGCAGCAAATCTGATTTATCATTGGACGAAGGAGTACTTTATGGACACTGCATCGACTTCACGGAAAATCCCGGTTTGGGTTAAACTCTGTCAGTGGATTGGGCTGGCATGTCTGGGCCAGTTTTTGATCGTTGCGATTATCGGCGTTCTCCGCGGCTATTCGGTTCAAAGCCATATTCCATCTTATGTGATGCTGGGCGGATCCATCCTATTGATGATTGGACATGCAGGAAGAAACTTTTCGTTTAGTGAAGAAATACCCCGGATGACATGGAGGCAAACTCTAAGTTTTTACTGGACGCTCTATCTTGTTTTCTTTATTTGGGGACTCAACAGCATCCCGGGGGCCATGCAGGGCCGCTATCGCAAACAGGGGGATGAATTTTACAAGCAGAAGAACTATCCGGCCGCCATTGCCCTATATCAAAAAGAAGTGGATACCTGGTATCTGCGGCTGCGGTATAATTATCGTGAGGATGCGAGTCTGTTTGGGATTGCCCAGTCGTATTGTCAATTGGAGAATTTTGAACAAGCTCGTCAAACGTATCAGCGGCTGCATAAAATGGCCCGAGGTTATTACAAAGAGCGAAGTCAAACCGAACTGGCTGAACTGGACACTGAGCTGAAAAATATCGCCGAACTGGAAAAACAACTGGCTGATGCGGCGGATGATGATCAGAAAGCTCAAATCCTGTGTGACATGGCATTGGCCTATCGCAAAATTGAATGCAGCAAAAAAACAACCGAGCTATACGCCCGAATCCAGACGCTGAACACCAACGAAATCTGGAAAGAAACAGCCCAAAAAATCGCCGCCAGTTGCATTTAGAAATAAACTGAATCGCGGCAGGTCAGGCTCACTTGCCGCAATAATCAATCAGGCGGGCGATTTCGCTGCGTAAATCGTGCCGATTGACAATCATATCGATAAATCCATGCTCCAGCAGGAATTCGGATCGCTGGAAGCCTTCGGGAAGCTCGATTTTGATGGTCTGTTGAATCACCCGCGGCCCGGCAAATCCAATCAGGGCATTGGGCTCGGCAATAATAATATCCCCCAGCATCGCAAAGCTGGCCGCCACGCCGCCGGTGGTCGGGTCGCTCAGCAGTGAAATATACAGGCCACCCTTTTCATCCAGCCGAGCCAGTGCGGCACTGGTCTTGGCCATCTGGGACAGCGAGACCAGCCCTTCGTGCATCCGTGCCCCCCCCGAACACGACACCACCACAAACGGCAGGTCTTCTTCAATGGCGATATCCACCCCGCGGCAGAATTTCTCGCCGACGACCATCCCCATCGAGCCGCCCAGAAAATTAAAATCCATCACCGCCAGCACCACCCCGCGGCCCTTGATAAAGGTCTTGCCCACGAGGATCGCCTCATGCGTGGCGGTCTTGGCCGGGTCAAACCCGATGCGGTCTTTATAGGATTTATCGCCCCAGGTAAAGCCCAGCGGATCACTGCTGCCCAGGTTGGCTCCAATCTCTTCAAAGGTTCCCTCGTCGGCAAGCTGGCGCACCCGGGTCGGCCCATCCACACGGAAATGACAGCCGCAATCGGGACACACGTTGAGATTTTCCTCCACGGTCTTGCGGTACAGCATCTGCTGACAGGAGGAGCAGGCCATCCAGAGGCCGGCCGGCATCTCTTTACGTGGTTTCAGTGAAAATCCATTCCAACCTGCTTTTTTATTTTTCGCCATAGTTATACTGATCGTACTTGAAATTTCCTGGTTCGTCGCGGCTCAAGAGCTTTCAGCCGCCAGCGTCCAGCAACAGCTTTATCACCGCGGCTATGCAGGGTCACTTAACCCCGTGAATACGCGCGGCATAAAACGGCCTGTGGCCGTCGCGGAACAATCATACCCGTTGGGTATAGTTCAGGCCGCAGGCCTGTCCGCATTTTTGCCTTTTTATTTTTAACTTTTACCTTTTCTTGCCGCCGTCAACAGCGCGTTCATCGCCGCCGCACGGTCGGGCTGTCCAAAAATGGCGTTGCCCGCCACGAAGGTATCGGCGCCGTAATCGCGTGCCTTGACAATCGTATCGGCATAAATGCCTCCATCGACTTCAATCCGCACATTCGGCCCGACAATCTCCCGTACACGCCGGCACTTCTGAGCCGCATCGTCCATGAACACCTGTGCCCCGAATCCGGGATTGACTGTCATCACCAATACCATGTCGCACAGCGGAGCGACTTTTTCAATCGTCCCGACCTCGGTCGCCGGGTTCAGCGTGATGCCGACCTGGGCACCCAGGCCGCGAAGGGTCTTGACAAACTCTTCCGGCTGTTTGACCGTTTCTATATGAAACGTAATCAAATCCGCACCCGCCTTGATAAATGCCTCCGCATAACGCTGGGGCTCGCTGATCATCAGGTGCGTATCGAGAAAGGCATCGGTGCACTTGCGAATCCACTTGACCACCACCGGCCCAAGGGTGATATTGGGCACAAAATGGCCGTCCATCACATCCAGATGCACCATCTTCGCCCCGGCCCGCGTAACCTGGGCGATTTCGGACGCCAGGTTCGCAAAGTCCGCACTCAGAATCGACGGCGACAGCTCATACGTTCCAGCGGGTGGTATTTTTCTTGCGTTCATTCTTATTTGATTTCGTTATTGATACAAACAAAAGCGGAAACCGCACAACAAAAAACCATGAAGCTCATGAAGCCCATCAAGGATCCTGCTTCATGTCCTTCATGCTCTTCATGGTTTTATCACTCTGTGCAATCGATACTCTCGCTGATTACTTCTCGTCCAGAATATCGATGGCTTTAAACTTCTTGCCTTCCATGAATTCCAGACTGGCGCCGCCGCCGGTGGAGACATGCGTCACCTTATCCGACAGCTTCATCTTCTTGATGGCGCTGGCACTGTCGCCGCCGCCGATGATGCTCTTGGCACCCTTGCCGGTCGCATCCGCAACCGCCTGAGCAACAGCCTTGGTGCCCTCATCAAACGGCTTCATTTCGAATACGCCCATCGGGCCGTTCCACACAACCGTCTTGGCGTCGGCCAGTTTTTCAACGAACAGCTTGCGTGTCGCAGGCCCGATATCCATCCCCTGCCATTCATCCGGAATGTCACCGGAAACAACTTTGTTTTCGGCGTTTTCCTTGAAGTCTTTGGCGATGACGGTATCGACCGGCAATACCAGTTCGCATCCGGCGGCCTTGGCCTTGCCGTACAGCTCTTTGGCCTTTTCGATGAAATCGTCTTCACACAGGCTCTTGCCGACCTTTTTGCCGTTGGCCTTGAAGAACGTATACGCCATCGCGCCGCCGATGAGAATGCGGTTGACCTTGTTCAGCAGGTTTTCAATCACAGCCAGCTTGTCCGACACCTTGGCACCGCCCAGAATCGCCACAAACGGACGCACCGGGTTATTGATGGTATCGCCGAGGAACCTCAGTTCTTTTTCGACCAGGAAACCGACGACTTTGGGCTTGTTGCCCATCATCTGCGGCACCGTCAGCATCGAGGCGTTATCGCGGTGAGCCGTACCAAAGGCATCATCCACATAGACATCGCCCAGCTCGGCAAGCTGCTTTGCAAAATCATCTTTTTCCTTGCGAAGAGCGGCGTCTTCTTTGGCCTTTTTATCTTTGATTTCTTCGGCCTTATAGAACCGAACATTTTCCAGCAGCAGCACGTCGCCATCCTTGAGCGCCATCGCCTTGGCCTTCACATCCGGACCAATGCAGTCGTCGGCAAACACCACCGGCCTGCCCAGAAGCTCAGACAGACGCTTGGCCACCGGCTTCATCGTAAACTCCAGCTTCTTTTCGCCATCGGGCCGCCCCAGATGACTCATCAGAATCACACGTCCGCCTTTTTCAACAATCGTCTTGATCGTCGGCAGGGCCATGACAATGCGATTGTCGGAGGTGATGTTTCCCTGAGCGTCGATGGGAACATTGAAATCCACACGCATCAGGACGCGTTTGCCTTTGACATCAATATCTGCAACAGTTTTCTTTGCCATATTCGTCTTCCCTATTATACTGAATTTTACTTGAAATTTCCCGTCTCGTCGCGGCTAAGTACAGCAGCTTAACCACGTGCTTCTTTTACTCACGGAATCATCATACCCCTTGGGTACAATCCGTTATCCCGAATAAAAAAAAGCCTGTCATTCAACAGGCTTTCTTAAACCTTTGTTATTTCGCCATCTTCTTGAGCAGGTCAATGGTACGATTGGAATAACCCCATTCGTTGTCATACCAGCTTACCAGCTTGAAGAAATTCTTGTTCAGTTCAACGGCGGAACCGGCATCGAAGATCGACGAGCGGGCATCATGAATGAAGTCGCTGGATACCACTTCGTCTTCGGTATAGCCAAGAATACCCTTCAGGTAGGTTTCACTGGCTTTCTTCATGGCAGCCTTGATCTCGGCAAGCGAGGTGTCTTTGACGGTCTTGAAGGTCAGGTCAACCACCGACACAGTCGGAACCGGAACGCGGAACGCCATACCGGTCAGTTTGCCTTTGACTTCGGGCAATACCAGACCGACGGCCTTGGCGGCACCGGTGGTCGAGGGGATAATATTCTGAGCCGCAGTTCGGCCGCCTTTCCAGTCCTTCTTGGACGGGCCATCGACGGTCTTCTGGGTGGCGGTATAAGCATGAACCGTGGTCATCAGACCTTCGGCCAGGCCGAAGCCTTCTTTGAGCAGCACGTGCACGACCGGGGCCAAGCAGTTGGTGGTGCAGGATGCATTGGATACGATATGGTGCTTGGAACCATCATACTTGTCGTCATTGACGCCCATCACGACGGTGATGTCTTCGCCTTTGGCGGGTGCGGTAATCAGGACTTTCTTGGCGCCGGCATCGATATGGCCTTTGGCCTTTTCAGCGGCGGTGAACAGGCCGGTGGATTCTATCACCAACTGTACGCCCAGCTTGGCCCACGGCAGTTCAGCCGGGGTCTTGGCGCTGACGACAAGAATATCTTTGCCGTTGACCACCAGCACATCGTCGGCCTCTTTGTCCGGCGTGGACTTCTTGGAGCTGACGGTACCGTTGAACTTACCCTGGATGGAATCATACTTCATCAGGTAAGCCAGGTTGTCGGCCGGAACAATATCACCCACCGCTACCACGTCAAACTGGGTGCCCAGCAATCCCTGCTCGACCAGAGCACGGAAAACAAGCCGACCGATACGGCCAAAACCGTTAATCGCAATCTTTGTCGCCATAAAATGTCTCCTTTAATATAGAGGTTTCAATTTATCAGTATCACCAGACCATCTTGGTTTGGTTTTATCAGAATCTTGTTCAGTTGTTGCTTTTGCATCAAGGGCGTACTCTCTCCGCCGTTGCAGTGCTCAAAGAGTCCACAATGTAAGGATAATCCACCTTCTTGTCAAGAATCTTTCATCGGGGAATAACATAAAATCCAGATATAAAGACAACGCAAGTCTTGTATTTATATGGATAATTGTTGACTTTTTCGGTTTAGTTTCAAATAATTATCCGATAATATGGTAAGGAGTGTCTATGTCGCATATAATTATTTGTCGCACATTTATATATCTGTTATTGCTCACATTGCTTGCGGCCGGGGGATGCCGCAAAAAGAGTGAGCCTGTACCTTCCGGTGTGAACAGGAGTTTTCTAAAGGATGCGGCCAAAGAACAAAACAGGAGCTGTCGCCCAAGGCTTTCAGAACCATCCGATCCTCGGATGGCATAGATATTGTCTATACGCCACATCCCAGACCATACATTTTCGTTTTTTTTTTAGCGTTGCAAAAGGAGTGTAATCATGATTAAATTTCACTGTCCATCCTGTAACCAAAAGCTCGGTGTTCCTGATGACTACGCCGGCCGCCGCATTCGATGTAATAAATGCAACGAACCGACGATGGTCCCACAGCCTGTTCCAGCAGAATCCAACTCCGGCGGCATTGAACTTATGAAGCCGCAAATATATCCGCATCAGGCGGATGAAAACTCTCCCCTGTCCCTGGCACCGGAATCCGTGCCGGTTGATCCTAATGCTGAAATCCTGCGTCAAGTTTCTCGTCAGCGCAGCAGTGAATCCTCTGTACGCAAACCCGCATCCGACGGTTCAGACGAGGTCTCTTCTGGACGATTTTTCGCTTCCATACACGGTTTTCGCTCTCGATTTGGATCGTTTCCTCTGGCGCTGCTGTCGGCAATTCTGTGCAGCGCCGCAGCCATTGCCCTCTGGATGCTGCTGTGCAAAATCACCGGCCTTGAATATGGCCTCGAATGGATGTTCATCCCGGTTGCCCTTGCAGGCCCCATCGGTTTTTGTATTTTCAGCGAACAGCGAGGGACAGGCATGGGTGTCCTGGCTCTTTTTATTGCCCTGTTTGCCATTATCATGGCCAGGCTGTCCTATGCTGCATTCTTTGTCATTCCTGAATGGCGATATGAGGTCGTGGAAGCCAAAGACATTCCGGCAAAATTGGCTCCGATTTACGAAGTGATGGAACAGATGAACAGGACCCTTCGCAGGCACGGGAGCAGATCGAAGACCGTAGAACCATCTGCCGCGATCGATGCAGCCATTTGCTCACTCATCATGGATGACACAATCAAACCTGTAACCGGCCAGATACTTCGCAATGCAATGGTTATTGACGACTCCGAGCCTCTGGACCCAAACAGCCTTGAATTAAAAAGATCCGATCCTGATCCTGAACTGGAACAGTCTTTACAGTTAATCTCACAGCGACTCAGGGAGTGGGGTCCAAAACAATGGGCCGGTGCCGCGAATAAATACAGCACGCGTTGTATGTTTTTTGAAACTCAATGCCGGTACAAAACCCTGCTTGATCATTACCCAATGGCCCTGGGAACTGCTTGTATTCAGTGTGATGGATGTATTTTCTTGTTCCTTCGCGTGGTTTACTGTATCATTGGAATTATCGGGGCATACAAAACCTGTTCCGAAAGTTTTATGGACTAAATCAACGGCTTAACCAGCAACGGAGAATATAACCATGACTAACGGGACTCCTGCGTGGGATTTAAAGTACACCAATTTGGACCGGATTCGGCAGCATCATTACGAAGTCGCCGTCATCCCCGTCGGGGCGGTCGAAGCCCACAACCGGCATCTGCCCGAAGGCATGGATGTCATCCACACCGAGTACGTCGCACGGGAATCCTGCCGCATGGCGTGGGACAAATCCCAGTCTGTCATCTGCCTGCCTGCCGTCCCTTTCGGCGTCGATTGCAATCTGCTGGCCTTCCCCCTGACCATCCATGTCTCTCAAAAAACTCTCGATGCCTACCTGACGGAAATAATTCAATCCCTGCGCAAGCATGGTATTCGCAAAGTCGTCATCCTCAACGGTCACGGCGGCAACGACTTCAAGCCGCTGGCTCGCCAGATTCAGTACGAGTTGGATGTGCATTTATTTGTTTGCGACTGGTGGAGGGTCGGCAAAGAGATTCACGACTCCCTGTTCGGCAAAGGCGATGACCACGGCGGCTGCCTGGAAACTTCGGTGGCAATGGTCATCTGCCCGGAATGCGTGGAATCAGACAAAGCCGGCCCCGGCACGACGACGCCCTTCCGCTTTGAGGCCCTGCGGCAGGGCTGGATTTACACCAGCCGGGATTTCTCCAAACTCAACGACCATGGTTCCGTCAGCAGCAATGTCGCCCCGGATGCCCAAAAAGGCAAACAATACCTGTCACTCGTCTGCGGCCGCATCAGCCGTTTTCTGGCCGAACTGGCCGCCAGCCCCATCGACACCGCTTTTCCGCTTCAAGCAGACCCCAATACTCCCTGATCCCCAGAGGCCTGTTCTTTGGATATCTGTTCAAACGGTGCAAGCAGAGCCTGACGGACGGCTCCCTCATCTTTGCCATGTGCCAGCACTGTCACATGATCCCATCCCTGAAGACGGGTAGAACCTTTGGGAGGAATAACTTGCTGCCCGCGGGTAATCATGGTAATCAAAGCTTCCGGCGGAAGCTGCAAGTCACGAATCATTGCCCCGGGGGCCCCCGGCGGACCGGGCAAATCAACCACCACCAGATCAAGATCGCTTTCGGCCATGGTAATCAGCTCCAGGTTAAAAAGCGGCTTGGGCTGCGAAGGCGTGGACAGTCCCAGCCGCTTGGCTGCCAATCCCAGAGTCGAACCCTGCACCAGAATAGACAGTAAAACGGCAAAAAAGACCAGATTGAAAATATCCTGACCAATCGCCATGTCGGCCGCGGCCGGATACGTGGCCAGAACAATCGGGACGGCTCCCCGTAATCCCGCCCACATGATAAACAGTTTATTTTTCCAGTTGATTCCCATTCCCAGCGTACCCAGACACACCGCCGCAGGTCTGGCCGTCAGTGTCAATACCAGAAAGAGAACTATCCCATCAAGCCACAGGGTTGACCATTGATGCGGATACACCAGCAGCCCCATCAAGGCAAACATCCCGATATTGGCCATCGTGGATAATGCCGATGAAAAATTGGATACTCCCTGCTTATGAACAAACGAATGATTGCCCATCACATACCCGGCGACAAATACCGCCAGCATACCACTGGCATGAATCAACTCAGTCAGCCCATAAATTAAAAGAATAATCCCCAAAGACAGCACATAGTAGTGCCCCCGATCCTGCGGACGAAGCCGATTGAAAAGCCATAAAGCCCCCTTTGCCAACATCCAGCCGACCAGAGGGGCTGCCGTAAATTTCCAGAAAAAGGACAGAATCACGACATACCACTGGCTTTGCCCCGAAGTCAGCCCCTGCACGGCCACCAGCGTCAATAAAATCGCCATCGGGTCATTGGCAGCACTTTCAATTTCCACCGTGGAACTCAATTTTGACGGCAGGGACTGACGGCGAAGAATGGAAAAGGTCGCCGCCGCATCCGTGGATGAAATAATCACCGCCAGCAGAAACGACTTTTCGAAAGACCAGCCCAAACATTTATAAAGCACCGCAAAAGTCACCGCTGCCGTTAAAACAACCCCCCACGTTGCCAGCCCCAAAGCCGGCAGTGCAACAGCTTTCATGGTATCCCGCCGGGTGCAAAAACCGCCCTGAAACAGAATAAATACCAGGGCAATATTGGCAACCTGATTGGTTAAGTGCATGTCGCCGAAATTCCATAAATTCAGAACATCGCTTCCAAAAATAATCCCGGCCCCCAGCGCAACCAGAATTACTGGGACACTCCACCGATCCAGCCATACGGCGGCCAGCACCACCGCGATCAGAAGCATCGGCCCGATGATATAAATGACATCCATAAATACCTGCAATAAAAGACATTGGAGCCGACGGCATCACCTGGAAGCATCGTCGCTCCATAATTGAACATCCTACATGAACAAGCAGCATATTTCAAGCATGGATGTAAAGTGATGGGTAAGGTGACTGGAAACAGTATCTCATCGTAAAATGCCGGACAACTGAAAACGCACTCTGTTTCTATCCCTGCTTCCTGAATATCGGATTCAGGGTCGCGGCAAGTTCCTTCAGCCTGCCGACCTGCTGCTCCGTAATCGGTTTGATCTGCGGGGCCAGTTCCATCGCCAGCCTGAAACTCCGAATGTCCCCGGAGGAATCGCCGACGTCACCGGCTGACTTTTACTTCTTTGGGCATCACCGCAGATTGCGCCAGCAGAGGAAGGCTATCCAGAAAAGCAAGGCCGGGCAGGCTCGCAGCGGCCAGCGTCGTTTTTTTCAGAAAATCGCGTCGTTTCATAATTCAATTTCTTTCGCATTTTCCTACTGATTCTGATTGCATTTCCCGGTTCGTCGCAGCCATTGTGGCTCAAGCCTCTGTGCTTGAGACTAATTCAGCCTCCGCCTTCGGCGGTTTCCATAATTTTGATTGTTGCTCTTTGATTGTTAACCTGCTTTTATACCCGTTGGGTATTATTTCAGCGGCCAGCCCGCAGGACACGGCTGGAGCCAGTAGAATGCAAGATGAGCCAGATCGTCGATTTCAACCGTCCCGTCCCCGTCAAAGTCGCCGGGCAAAAACGGCACAACTGCAAGCCAGTCCTCGGCAAAACGGGCAAAATCCTCGAGATCCACCACGCAGGCACGCGGATCAGGACTGACAGTCACATCGTAAAAGATAAGGTCATCCTGGCTGAAGCCATACCCGCCGATTCTGCCCCCGACAAAGGTATCGTCGGCAATATCAAAAAGCGGCCCCCCATTCAGGGAGACAACAATATGGCCGGGGCTTAGATCAAAGGTAAAGGTATAGGCTGTATTAAAGGCCCATCCTGCGCCAACCGGCCCGGCCAGTGTCGATACACCCTGCCCATCCGTCCCGCCCCACAGCCCGTCTCGAGTCCACGACCCATTGATTTTCTTGACCTTGATGCCCCGTTCGGCATGGTCATCATTGACAACCACCTTATCGCCCCAGTTAAAAGTTTGGGCTGCGGCTTTCCAGTCTAATAGATAAAAATGGTCGGCATCCTGATACCCGAAAACAATACCGACAAAATCGTCATCTCCGGACCCGAGAACCTGCAGGGTCATGCTGAATGTACTGGTCGGGTACAGAATAAAATCACTGACAACCCATCCGGGAGCGACCGTTTCACTGGATGCGGCTTCATCCAGGCGAACACTCTGGGCCGTGGGATTGGAAATTGACCATCGACCGTACCGATCCACCTCACTCCAGGCCGTCATCTCAACCACCCCCATAACAGTACAGGACAACAATAAAACCGAAATGAAACCACACAGCATTTTATTCATAATCTCATCCTCCGAAAGCCGTTACATCTGATTTGACACAATCGTATTTTTATTTAGATTAGAAAGGAACGCAGCTAAAATCAACAGATGGCTCTTTCCTCTAACCTTTACTTATACTGAAATCAAAGACCAAAGTCAAGCCGCCCAATCCTCCCTTGGATACCATTCCAGACTCGAATACACCCAAATCAGTATTTTTACTGATTAGACAACCACATTACGAAATAACTTGACAGTCCTTACTGATTTTTTGTACGATAGAAACGACATTTTTAAAAGGATTCATGCTTTTCACCGCTTCATCTGAATGTCCGCTCAGCAGATATCCGGAGAAAACAAAACCGCTTTAGGAGGGTAACACATGAACAGGCTCGTTATGTATGCGCTCACTCTGGCCGTATTATTATCCACCGCATTCGGCTACAGCTACAACATCCAGGAATTCACCCTGTCCTCAGACTATGTGGACATGATGAACCTGAAAACCGCAGGCGATTATGTGGTCTATTCCAAAATGGGGATGCAGACGTACGGGTACCAGCTTTCCATACGACAGGAATTCCAAATCACCCAGGGAGGCGTCACAATAGAAACCTGGAACCTGAAAATGAACCGTCACTACGTGGTCGGCGGATCAATGGCTTCCCCCGGATTATACGGCTTCGACCTGGACGCCCGCCAGATGTTTCTGATTAAATCCATGGATATGTTGCCCATGACGATTGCCCTGGCTGACCGGTACGTCTATTGGGCCGACACCGCCGATCCAATGAATCCTGTGCTTCGGGGTTACGACCTGATTGACAGGCAGGAATTTCTTGTGAGGGAAAATTTTATGGATTACATGAGCCTCAAAGCCGCCGGTAATTATGTCATCTGGGCGGAAGATGCATCCATGAAGGCTTATGGGTACGATGCCGAGACCCAGGAAACATTCTTGATCGCAGAGAATGGCTTTTTTGACTCCATGTCCACGCTCATGAATGACAGATACCTGATTTACAGGGATATGGACAACCTGTATGCCTATGATTTACCCAATCACCAGTCATTCATCGTAACCACCGAAGATGTGGATATGATGTCCCTCAACCTCACGTCCCATTTTGTAATCTGGAATGAGATGACCATGATGAAGCTGTGGGCTTATGATCTGGATGCAAAGCAGCAGCATCTGATTACATCCTCTCCGACCGATCCCACGCTGCTCGCAAATGACAACTATGTCATCTGGAAAGATTCTGCATTCATGACTTTACATAATTTCAGTTTGCAGACCCTGCAGAATCAGGACGTCAATATCCAATCGGATACCATGATGCTTACCCTGTCCGGAGATTACTTATTCTGGAACCAGTATAATGCTGAAACCATGTTAACGTCCATCGAAGGCTGCGACCTGGCAACAGGACAGCCGTTTACCATTGCTTCCACGTCATCCGGTGCGGCCTACCCCCCGGCCGCGGTCGGCGATTATGTCATCTGGTCCGATATGGTCGATGCGATGTCGGTCCTGAAAGGAGCACAGATATTCAAACTGCCCAATGATCTCTGTTCCGACGCAGTCAGCATAGTAACGGATGTTCCGTATGAGGGAACAACGCTCGGCTCAACCGGCACAGACCTGTCCAGTTGCGGCTTCAATGATTCTTACGATGTCTGGAACCGGTATGTCCCCGCCGCCGGCGGCGCCGTCACCCTCTCCACCGACGGCAGTTCCTTTGATACCATATTGAGCGTCTATGAAGGCTGCGGCGGAAAGGAACTGGCCTGCAATGATGACTACAGCCTCGAAAATCCGTATTCCCAGATCGTCCTCAATGCCGTCAAGGGAAAGACCTACCTGATCCGCATCGCCGGCTTTGACGGCCAGCAGGGTGCCTACAAACTGCTGGCAACACGCGGAACCTGTGCCAATCCGCCCCAGAGCGACACCAACAACGACTGCAAAGTGGACATGCAGGATTTGGCCGTCCTTGCCGCCGAATGGCTCCACTGCGGCAAGAGCAACCCGGCCGATTGCCTGTAAGCCGACACAACATATCTTTTATATTCCAGCACAACCGTTGAAGTGCTGAACCATCAAATACACAGGACCGGCGGGGTCTCCAATCGACCCGCCGGCCTTTTTTCATCTCACAGGCCCTTTGTTTTATTTTTTCTCTGATTTTAAAGTTAAATACCCTCGACAGAATCCCCTGCCCTGTTTTTTGACCGGATTTACAGGATAGATATCCCCTCCCTCCGCAGAATAACAAGTTGCGGAGCCAGGTGGATTATCGGGCTTAACTGAGATGAAAACGAGGGCGACCACACCTTGTAATAGAAACGAGTCCGATAACGCTTTATCGCAACAAAATGCGGGCTGGATGGGCTAAGGGCTTGCTTTGAAACTGGGTATTTTGGTATAATAAGGCAATGTTTAATGGGGAATTTGTCGAAATACACGAATCAGAGGAAGTCGGCTGATACTTAAAAAAGGGATGCGGTATGAGAACTCTCGTAACATTATTGGTCGGGATAGCGGCACTGTCTTCGTTTTGTCAGGCGTATGACTGGGGAACCAACCCCGGCGACGGCTCGGCGGGCAATCCTTATCAGGTCAGCACCGCCCAGCAGTTGATTGCGATTGATTCGGACCCTGCGGTACTCAATAAACACTTCATCCAGACGGCGGATATCGACCTTGATCCCGCCCTGCCCGGCAATATGGTCTTTTCCACCGCAGTCATCGCGCGGGACACCGACAACACCAACGATTACACGTTTGAGGGGGTCTCTTTCTCGGGATCCTTTGACGGCAATGGCTTTGCCATCCGCAACCTGACCATCACGGCGACGGCGGGCGAGGACTTCCTTGGCCTGTTCGGGTATGTCGAAGACGGCCTGCTGTATCGCATCCGGCTGGAAAATGCTGCGATCACCTGCGAGGGCACGGCAGCTAATTTCTGCCGAAATATCGGCGGGCTGGTCGGTCGATACACCGACTCGGCGCCTGCGACGACCATCCAGGATTGCTCTGCGGATGCGGCGATAACCCTGAAGTATGCCGAAACCGCCGGGGGCCTGATCGGACACCTGCTGATCGGGTCGGCACAGCGTTGTTTTGCCTCGGTCCAGATTACAGGCAGCGAGCAGGCCCTGTATCTGGGCGGGCTGATCGGGACGCTGTATAATGCATCCGTTCTGAGCGAGTGCTATGCCGAGGGTCAGATTCACGGCACCCGCAACATCGGCGGGCTGGTGGGGTGGAATCCTGATTCGGAACTTCGCAACTGCTGGGCGAGCGTGGCCGTCAGCGGGACGCAGAATGTCGGCGGGCTGGTCGGCAATAATACGACGACTAAGGCCAGCGGCCTGTTCTGGGACAAGACCGTCAGCGGCACGACCAAGGGCGCCGGCATCGGCTATACAACCGGCATGGCCGGCAAGACGACGGAGGAAATGCAGACGCAGGCGACGTTTACTGCGGCGGGATGGGATTTTCTTGGCGAAAGCGCCAACGGCAACCTGGAGACGTGGCGGATGTGCGCGGATGGCGTGGACTACGCCCGGCTGAACCGCGAATTTCGGCGATTGGGTGATTTTGTGTGCGGCGACGGCGTGGAGGCCGGCGATCTGATGTATTTCGTCCAGCGGTGGCTGATGAACAACTGTGCCAATAGCGACGACTGCGGCGGCGCGGATATCAATCGCTCGGGAACGGTGGATCTGGCCGACTATGCACGGCTGGCCGAGAACTGGCTGGCAATATAAGGGGGTATTGGCAGTTGGGAGAGTAAATTGGGACTGCGATTTTTGATGTTTGATTAATCCCTGTTCACCATGATGGGCACAAACAGCAGCAAGGGGCAAGGAGGAATTGTGCATCGTGGTGGGATTTTGCCGGGAGACATGCCCAGATTTTGCCTTTGAAGGCCGCACATTCAGCTTTATACACCAATCCTGGATGAAATTGTCCGCCCGAGGCGAGGCCATTGTGGCTCAAGCCTCTGTGCTTGAGAGTAATTCAGCCTCCGCCCCCGGCGGTTTCCATATTTTTGATGCTTGCTCTTTGATTTTTAATTTGCTTTTATATCGGGTATATAGCTCGCTTGCTTCCCCCGCTTGAAATCTCAAATCTCAACTTCTTCTCCCCCATTATTAATATCTCAAATCCGAAATGCTCCCAGGCTGTGGCTTGCTCTCAGGCATAGGGCTATTATAATATATACCAGGCATATCCACTTTATGTGATTTATTGCCTGAATCCAAATAATTTGTAATATTTTTATTTTCCATGCATAATACACTTGATACATGTAACAATTGTGATATATTACATATTAATAGCATATTATGATAATAATAAGATTTTGGTAGCTTTCAAATGCCGAATATTGAAGAAACAAGGGATTTGCGTTTTAAAAGAATCGCTGCAAAGCGGACTAATGAGATAATCCATAAGATTCAGTTGCTGGGAAACTGCTCAAACAGGAGTGCATACGATTATTCAGAAGAGCAGATCAATAAGATATTTTCAGCAATTGAGAAGGTAACAAAAGAGGCCAAATCGCGATTCTCTTATACACAGAAGAAGAAGGAATTTAAACTTTAAGCAAAAGGAGATATTGTGGCAGAAATCAATTTACACTTCCCGATATCAAACAGCGCAGAAGAAGAGGGTTTCAATGATGCGGGAATTGAAACTTTTGAAGGGGATGTGGGCGATTATATTGCCAGAGAATGCGGCCAAAACACTGCCGATGCGTCTGCTAATGGCAGAGCAGAGCTTCATTTTAATCTACAGGAAATGCCGATAGACAGCCTTCCATGTCTGGAAAAACTAAAAAATGTTTTTATTCAATGCAAGAATTATTGGTGTTCAGACCCCAAGGCGATCAAATTTTTCGATAATGGCCTAACATGGCTTGACAGGGGGAAAATTCCTGTTCTTAAAATAAGTGACTATGGTACCACAGGGCTGACTGGAGAAGACTTGGATCGAACTGGCAAGTGGTATGGGCTGGTGCGATCAAAAGGTGCATGTAATAAAGGAGAAGGCGCCGGCGGATCTTTTGGTCTAGGGAAATATGCAACATTCGCAGCCTCTGCATTTCGTACTGTATACTATTATACAAAAACCCACGAGGGCGATGCCTTTCAGGGAATATCACGGCTGGTTACTCACTGTAATGAAGAAGGTTTGCAAAACCATGCCATAGGCTTTATCGGGGAGCATTTTATCGACGGCAACAGACCCAAGTACCTTTCAATACGTAACCGAGAATTCATCCCTTCTCTTTTCCACCGCAATAACAATGAAATTGGTACAGATATATATATACCAGCATATAGAGAGACTCACTGGAAAGAACGATTAATAATCTCTGTGCTGAACAATTTCTGGCCAGCTATATGTCTCGGTAAAATTGTATTCAGAGTAGGCGACAAAGTAATTGACCACACAAACATTGACATTTGTATTGAAGAAAACAGAACCAATTCAGATTTTAAAGCATATCGATATTTTAATGCCTATCGAAACGGCGCTAAATATACAAAAACTTTACCGTGCGTCGGTGATTCGGAGCTAAGGCTTATAGTTGATGCTCAACGAGAAAGCAACCCTATAGCGGTAACACGCAAAAATGGCATGATAATTGAAACATGGGGGCGCTTCAGTAGTAAAAAACCAATTAGCGGTATCTATATTTGTCATGATCAGCAGGGCAATGAGATTTTGAGGAGACTGGAGCCTCCCCGCCATGACAAGTGGGATCTGAACCGCGGAGAAAATGGAAAAAAAATACTAAGTACAATTAAAGACTGGATAAGATTATGCATAGACGAATTTCTGCATGATGATGAATCAGAGAGTTTTAATCTTGACGCATTTTCAAAGTTTATCCCGGATCATCCCGAAGAAGAGCAGGGCGAGGAAGAGTTCCCCGAGGATGAGACAATTATAAATAAGGATGGGTTTGAATCAACTCCAAGCCAGCCGCAAAAAAATATTACAAAAAAACCTGTGGAGCCAACGGCTACACTTCCTGATAAAGATGAAGAAGACGCCGCAACCGCAGATAATGACGGTACTGAGGAAAACGACGGAAATACAGGAACCGACACTGGTCCCAGCGGCGGTGGAGATGGCCATGGCGGTGGCGGCAACGGTAACGGTCCAAGGGAAGGTTCAGGGATAGGAGAAACAGGGCAATCTTCTCCCGGCACTGCTTCGGTCAACGTATTAAGCTTAAGGTGTATATACAACGAAGTTGAAGGATTTTATAATATGATATTAAGATCGCATAAGCGATTCGAGGGAAAAATAGCTTTCGGCGCAGAATGCGATGACGGCACCATAGAAAATCTCTGCATGACCCGCGTTCTTAAGGATTCTCAAGAAATACCTTTGCTGCATGAAGGCAAATACTTCGAAGCTGAAATCAGTCCTGGCTCGGCAGTAAAATACCAGATATACTTTAAACAAAATGAAAAAATGTCATTGAGGATTATCTGATGATAATAAAGCCAAAGAATTATCCGCATCCAGTATTGGCGCCATACAGTGATGATATTGCATCATCACCCACAAACTGCAATGTAGATATAGAGTGGGATAAATCATATTATTATCTCAAGTACGAGCTTAGTATTTATAATGATACTATCGCAGAGCTACTCAGGGCAGATAGTATTCATTTCATAATACATGTCGAATGCAGTAAAACCTTTTACCGGAAGGCTGTTCGGATTGATGCCTGTGATTTTATAGACTATCATACTACTGGCACAATAACAATACCTGCAAAAGATATTAAAGATAATACCGAAGTTTCCATCTTTGTCTGTGCCACTTCTCAGGTAGCAGATTATATGCCCGCCGGAATGCACCCTGACTACGGCACAACCGCTTTCGGGCTTGAAAATGGTGATTTTGTTGCCGTCTGGAAAACATATAAATTTGATTTGTATCAAGACTATGACCCAATTCAAAAAGTAGATTCTATTATTAGTTTTCAACGTGATAATGACCGAGAAACCGGCGAAATCACCATATCTGTAAACGCAGACAAACTTACTGCATATCTGCCCAAAGACATGCATTCGCTATATAAAAATCTCTGTGAAGACAAAAGCAAAGAAGATATTATTGTGGCCATGATGGGAATCCCAATCCTGATGGAGGGGCTTGCATATATCAAAGAAAACACGCTGGCTGAAGACGGTGTTCTGCTTACGGCATGCCGCCGATATAGATGGTTCAGATCTTTGGAGAAAAAATTAAGCGATTTGAACATTGATATCAAATCTCAGGAAAATATGTTCGTGGCCGCACAGAAAGTACTCGAAAACCCATGCAAAAGAGCAGGCAAAGCGTTCGAAAAAATTGATGAAAACCAATCATAGGCATTGAACCATGAAATTAAGAATTATTAAACAGTCTTTTTTGGAACAGATTCTGCAAATACCTGATAAGGCAAGAGCCAATTGGTATCAGAAAGATACATGCTGGCTGGATGATTTTTTTGGGCACCAGAATTGGCAGGTTCAAACGAAAATAGATGTCCCTGGAAATATTGAACTCGTCAGAGAGGGCAACCCGCCAGATACGGATTTAGAAAATTCAATCCAAATATATAACGCACTGCAAGACAAGCTTACTCCAGTACAAGCATCTGATGCGCGTCTATGGACGTACCTATGCCATGATACTTTCTGGGATTATATGAAATGGAGATGGCCGCCTATACAAAATGGCACCATCGAAAGCAGGTATTTAGTTAAGGGCAGCAACAGCAGAGCGTTAAGCCGGAACGGAATCGCACGTCTCTGGTGGTTTGCTCATCTAACCTACGACAAGAACCGGGCAAATCCTTATGAGCTGACAGGCATATTTTTACAGAATCAGGATATACAGCATAATCTGATAGAGCGCAATCTCGGAAGAAATAAACAAGTGCTACATGCAGCGCTTGTTTATTTGAAATCGAATCCTGATATCAATGGCAAAGAAGACTATGTGAAACTTGGAAAGACTCTCAATAGACTTGGTGGAATACGACTACTTGATTGCCTGACAGCCAAAGAAATAACCAGCTATTTAGAAAAGGTATTTAAACAGCCTAAAACATGATATCGAAAGCATGAAAGAGAGTGTCTGACCATCTCACCAAAGAAAAGCGACGCTGGAACATGTCCAGAATCAGAAGCAAAGATACCAAGCCGGAAATAATTGTTCGGTCATTGCTTCATAAAAGGGGATATCGATTTCGGCTCTATCGCAAGGATTTGCCGGGCAGGCCGGATATTGTTCTATCAAAGTACAAAACAGTTATTTTTGTTCATGGATGTTTCTGGCATCGTCATAAAGGCTGTAAACGCTGTACTACTCCAACAACGAATCAAAAATATTGGCTTCCCAAATTAGAACGCAATATCAATAAAGATAAAGAAAACAGGAAAAAACTAAAACTTTTGGGGTGGGCGATAATTGTTGTTTGGGAGTGTGAGATTAAGAACACAGACAGGCTGTCTAAAAAACTGATTAAAGCGCTATGCTAATCTTCGACGGGATAATTTGATTTTATACAGTCGTAATCAACTTGTGCAAACGTTTGAAGGATAGCCTTGAAAATAATTCTTGCTCCTTCCGGGGGGACCGCCATGCCGATTTGTTTTCGGACTTCTTCTTTGGAACCTTTAAATTCGAACCAATCCGGAAAACTCTGCAATCTTGCTCTTTCTCTATTGGTCAAGGCCCGATGCTCCCGCCAGTGGTAAACATGCGTCCCGCCGCCGCCGCTGCCGGTTATTGTATATGACGGTTTATCAGGGTCTAATCGTCTGTAAATATGGCTCATTCTTGCTTTTGTGCAGCGCAGGCGAGCATCATCGATCATTCGGTATATTTTGCAGTCAGACAGTCCCCCAAATTCTTTCTCATACCAAGGAAGCTGCTGCAGGATATTTTGTCTTTCCATGGGTTTCATTTCGACAAGCTCATCCAGAAACCATGCGTTCTTCCATGGAGGGGTAAACTTTAAACGCTGCACGATTCGCGGAGCCTGCCGGGTTAGTTCCATGTTCGGAATATTTCGGTCTATTCGGGCAAGAGCCTCGCCGGCGGAAAGAAAAGGCTGCCTGTCTGGTCCGTGAGTTGGAGCGGGCACTTTGAAAATCAGTTTTTTATCTTTTCTGATGCCGACAATGATAAACCTGTGCCTGTATTGCGGAATGCCGTACTCTTCAAATTTATATAGATGTGCCGTCAAATTATAGCCGCCATAATTACCGGCTTTTTTAAAAGCTTCTAAAATTTTCTGAAATGCTTTCCCCTGATTTGCCGAGTGTATACCGCTGACATTTTCGGCGATAAACCAGTGTGGGTTTGTCTTTTGAATCACTTTTATGCCTGCTTTATACAGTTCGCCGTATTGGCCATTAACCCCTTTCTGTTCCCCCACAAGGCTGAAATCATTACATGGAAAACCGAAGGCCAATGCGGTAATATTATCATAATTAGCCAGTTCCTTTTTGCAGAACTGCATGGCATCCATACAAAGCCCTCTCCCGCCGTATTGAGCAACGATATTATGATTATAAGACTCGATAGCAGCAGGGTCTTTGTCCACCCCCCAAATATTGGAAAAAGCAAACTTTTCTCCATCAGCAGAATAAACGGGGTCGGCAAGACCGGCCCCAAGAGCCAATCCTCCCGGACCACAAAAAAGCTCTCCTAATTTAAATATCATATCCGTAAGTTCGCCGCCAATACAATGTTTATAAGACTGTAAATATTAGTTGATTAAGATTTATTTAATTACCATAGTATCATTCAACTGAAAAGATATTTTTTCTTATCTTCGCTGAATTATGAGTGCTGGTTTGTTTAAAAATCAAAAATACTTTCTTGGTTCCAATAGTGATAGAAAACCAGCATATAAAAGTCTACATTATAACTGACCTATGCCTGCGAGCTTGTCATAACAAGTGGCTCTCCTTGAGAGCCGCGCAGGCAATGCCCCGAAGAGGGCCTCCGGGCACTCTCCGGGGCATCCTTGTTTTCTTGTATTCCTACCTCTTGTATCCTTGTATCCATGTATCCCTACATTCTTTTTACAATATTTCCAATTTTGTTAGCAACTTTTCCTCCCCATCCGACATAGATATAAGGCCTGCTCAGGAAGGACAGGCAGAAGTGGAAAGAGGCTAAAGAAGAGCCATAAAGTAGGGAGCTTATGGGGATGATATTAAAAATCATTTATCTTGTTAATCCTGTAAATCCTGTCAAAAAACGAAACGAAGCCATTTGGTCTCGTCGCGCCTGTGTAGAATTGCGTGACCCCGTGCGTTCTCGCGGCATAGAACCGGACTGTGTCCGGCCAAACGAAGCCAATTTTACCCTTTTCCTTGGACCTTTGCCCTTTCCCTTTTACCTTCTCACTTTTTTACGAAACGAACCCAATTTCAAAAAATACACTGAAAATGTTAATATTTGCGGGTCAAAAGATCCCCCGCCGACGTATCTGTTAATAGTAACGTCTGGATAAAATGGGATACCTTTCAGCCCTGATTTCAGCGAATAAAAAAGTCTCATAAAAAGCGACTTATGAACATAAAAGCCAAAAGGCTTATGCAAATTCCTGACAATGCAATAAAATGTGGAACAAAAGAGGCTTAGGTAACGTCTTATAAGTAAATTTTCTTGATTTTTTCAAAAATCTTGATAGATTTCCCGACTTTTTGGGCATTATATAATAGAGAGAGTACTTTTATAGTACACATAGAAGAGAGAAAAAGAGAAACATATAGAGAAAGGTAGAAAATGATAATTTTCAAATGCTCGAAGTGCGGCCATGAGTACAAGGTCGCCGATGAATATGCGGGCAAAAAAGCACGGTGTAAAAACTGTGAAAACATTAACGTGATCCCCGCCCCCACGGCCAAGCCCGCGCAGGCTGCGCGTCCCGTCGGCAGCGGTGACAGCGTCGCGGCCTACAATAACCTGCTCCAGGAACTCCTCCAGCAGGAAAAGACCGCCCCCACGGTTGAAGTCGAGACTAAATAGCCATCATTTGAACTTATTCCGAAGGTATTTATTACCGGCGGTAAGTTAGCTTTTTGTTAGAATCGGGGTAGGGTATTGCAACAACCCTGTTCAAAAAGTAAACTTATCGCCGGTTTTTTTATTCAGGCTATATAATGGCATTACAAGACCCAGATATACCTGTAAACAGATGGCTTTACGGAGCAATGGCGTGGAATTATATCGGTTTTATCAGAATCCTCTAACTCCAGGCCGGGTCCAGTTGACCACGGCGGAGGCCCACCATTTCGTCAGCGTCCTGCGCGGCAAGCTCAACGACAGCATCGAGTTATTCGATGGCCAGGGCACCCTCGCCCAGGCTATAGTCACCCAGATACGCAAGCACGATGTCTATGCCGAGGTCCAGACCCTGACTCAGCAACCCCCTCGCCAGACCCGCAGGCTCATCCTCGCCACCGCAGTCGCCAAGGGCCAGCGCTTCGACTGGATGCTGACCAAAACCACCGAGTTAGGGATTGACCACATCGCCTTAGTCCAGTTCGACCGCAGCGTTCGTCTGGGCCGGGAGTCTGCCATTGAACGCTATCAGAGCATGACTATCGCCGCCTGTAAGCAATGCGGCCGGCTTTACTTGCCGCAAATCACCGGCCCCGCCCGGCTTATCGAAATCATTGCCGACCTCAAAAAGCAATACCCGCATTCCCGCCTCATCTATGGCGGCCTCGAGGGCAAGCCTGCCAGCTTAGCCGAGCTGTCAGCCTGGGCCGGAGACACCATTGTCTTTGTCGGCCCGGAAGGCGGCATGACCGAGCTGGAACATCGTCTGCTCGAACACCACGGCGCCATACCCTTGCGGATCGGGCAGCACATCCTTCGCACCGAGACCGCCGCAACCGCGTTTTCAGCACTGTTAGAGGCCCTGCGCGTTAACAATCCTGCCTAAATCCCTCAGTCTTCCGCAATATTTGCGTAACATTCTATCATTTCCGCAAAGATTTTGTCGCTCCTTATCAGTAGTTTTACGTATAGACTTACGGAATTAAACCGATGAGGTATGCGATGATGAATAAACCCATTAAAAACCTTGCCGAGGAATTAGAGGGCTTGCTCCTGAAGATCAATGAGGGCAAGACGGCGACCGACCTGCGGAAACAGGCCAGCCGCCTGATATCGACGATTTCGCCCAAAGATATTGCCGCTGCCGAGGATAAGCTCATCCGCGGGGGGCTGCCGGCCCGACGGGTCCAGCAGCTTTCGACGGCGTTCATCCTGATGGGCCTGATGGACGGCAACAAGACCCACCTGCGAGACCGGCTGGCCGAACGCCATATCCTCAAGAAAGTGCTGGCCGAACACGATATGCTGCGGTGTTTTATCAGCGACCTGGAAGACGTTACCCTGCGTATCAGCCAGACGGACTTTATGAGCGATACCCATCACGATATTCGAAGACTGGCACATATTGTTGAGCATATTCACGCGATGCAGGAACATATCGATCGTGAAAACGATGTGATATTTCCCTCGCTGCGCGCCCAGGGGTGGGACAGTCTGTGCCAGTCTGTTGAAAACGACCATATTTATATCGAGGCCGAGATTACCAACTTAGTCCGGCTAATTGACTCGTTCGGGCAAATCTCGTTCGGGGTGTTTAAAGGACGGCTGATGTCGATTGTCAAGAAACTGTGCCCGACGCTCAAGGAACACCTGTTCCATGAAGACCATATCCTGTACCCGGTGGTCGTGGCGATGATCGACAATGCGCAGTTCTGGGAGAAGATGCGGACCGTCTGCGACGAAATCGACTATTGTGGAATTCATTTGTAAAGCAGGGATACAAGGATACAAGGTATGGAAGGAGAAGTTCTAAATCCAATCTCTTGCTACCTCATACCCTTAAGCTAATGCGCCATCGACGGCCTTTCTTTACCCTGATGCGTTGCAGTTCAAACTCACATGCGCTTCATAAAAAAGGCTCCTGCTTATGACAGCAGAAGCCTTTGACTGCTTATCTTGACAGATTTATTTTTTGCGACGAACAAGTAACCCGCCAAGACCAACCAAAAGCAGACTTGCCGGTTCGGGGATAATTGTGAACTTGATGTTGTCTATAGTCCGGTCATAACCTGCAACATTGATCAGTTTTATGTTAAACGCCGAACCGTCTCCCCACGTTCCTGTCAGTTTCTGAGTACTTGCGTCATAGGAATAATCTTTCACAAACATCTCAATGTGAGTATTGTACAATGGATTTCCATGAGCGTCCCATCCAACTATCACATTAAATACCTGTTGGAGGGTGGTAATGCCGTCTATGCGACCGCCTTTAAGAACAGCAGAAGCATTTTTAGAAAGAGTAATTTCTTCTGTTTCGCCATTTAAATAGAGTAGTTGGCTGTTTTCTTGGACAAAAATGTCCCATATTCCACCATTATTACTCAACGGCGTTGATGTATATTGAACTTCAACGCTACTATATCCTCTCGAAGTGATACGATCTGCCCCCCCCCCCATAACAATGAGCATATCAGAATTGTACAACCGAACGTCATACTGATATTCTCCGGAATTGATATAACTGGTTCCGGCATAAGAAACAGTCGCACAGGACACAATCCCCAGTAGCAAAACCAGTCTTTTCATCATAGAAAACCTCCAATCCAATTTTAGATTATTCTACCAAATACATCCGGTTTTGTCAAGGATTTACTGATTTTCCGTACTTTGGAGACTCTGGAGTTCGGCAAGCAATATCGCTTTTATTTCCTCAATCCCTTTTTTAAACAAAAGAGGCTTCCGCCTTTTACAGCAGAAGCCTCTGGAAATTTGAGATGATCGTTACTTCTTACGATGAAGCAACAAACCGCCAAGACCAACTAAAAGCAGGCTAGCCGGTTCAGGGATAACATTGACATTCTTCCAGACTGGATCATAACCACTACTGGTTTTGTCTAAGAATTGAATAGAAAAAGCAGTACCATCTTTCCACAGGCCGGTTATTCCTTTAATCTCATTGGATGTATTATAAATCCATGACCAACCAACTTGACAATAAAGGTTGATGTACGGGTCATTATTAATTACTTTCTGAAAGCTTTGAATGTAATTAATCTGCCCACCTTTTAGTATTGCTGTTGCATAGTTGCTGATAGTAAGGACATTTGATGCTCCTCCCCAATAGCCTAACGAACAATGGTCATATAAGATTATGTCCCGTATTCCACTGCTATGGCTTATTGGTGTTGAAGTTGACCAAACCTCAATACAACTATAATCTTCTGCAGATATTCGGTCTGCTCCGCCACCATTCACAATGAGCGTATCAGAATTGTACAGCCGAACGTCATACTGATATTCTCCGGAATTGATATAAATGATTCCGGCATAAGAAACAGTCGCACAGAACAAAATCCCCAATAGCAAAACCAGCTTTTTCATCATAGGAAACCTCCAATCCAATTTGAAGTTATTCTACCAAATTCATCCGCTTTTGTCAAGGATTTACTGATTTTCCGTACTTTGGAGACTCTGGAGTTCGGCAAGCAATATCGCTTTTATTTCCTCAATCCCTACTGCATTATCAGACTCTTCTGCGGATGCGCTGTTCAGGAATTCAAGAATTTGAATCAGGGTTTCTGCGGAGACTTCTGCCGCATCCGACTGAACCGCAGCGGATTCGACGGACACATCCAGCGAATAGACTGAAAGACTTCGGGAACTGGAAAGCGATTGTGCCGACAAGCTCTCTGCCTGAGCAGCGGCGGCATTGATTTCTTCCAGCTTCCAGCAGGCCACCCACAGCCAGTCTTCACAGAAAAGCATGAAATCCGACAGGCCGACGTGTAAATCCTTGTCGAGATCGCATTGCGGATTATATCGCAGCTTATCCTCATCTCCGATATATCCCGGTTCATTGGGTTCGGCCACATAACCCGGCGTATTCGGATCACACAGCGGATGAGTGGCATCATACGTCAGCCAGGCCGCCGAAAATTTCATAAATTCTGTCAAATTCACCATTCCATCGGCATTCCAGTCAAGGGCATTGTACACATCCGCCAGCGACAGATACTCATCATCACAGTTATACACCTCATCGGCCCCGACATCAACTCTGTCTCCATATTGCCTCGCTTCATTGTCGTAATCAAGCTGTGAGGCATATCCCATTGCCGGATCCGGGTTGCCTCGATCAATACAGGAAGAGCCTGCCGACAGATGATAGTTATTAGGGTCGGGAATTCCATTGGGATCAACGGTGTAAGCAAATCCCGGCTCATCATTGAAGTTGTTGGTATTAACCGTATTGCAGTCCTGGATACAGCAGAAATTGGCCACCAAATCGGGATTGACCCCTGCAAACTGCGGCCCGCCGTTATTGTTGTAATAAACGATGCAGTTCTGCACGTCCGGAAAATCCCTGAAATTCGGATCATTACTGGCATTGGCATTATCCGTAAAAAAGATGCCTTCTGCCTTATTATTGGCAATTGTGTTGTTATACAAAACAGGAGAATAAGTTGGATTAACAATACAAATTCCTTCATAACCAATTTCACTTAGATTGCTTTCCGAAATAATACTATTCTTGACTGTAGGTGTTGAATTGATGCAATAAATACCATATACGCCATTCCTCATAATCCAAGAATTTTCAACAGTAAGGGTGTAATGGCTCCCTCTGTGATACACTCCATCAAACTGACTCCCATATATTTTACACCTTTTGATAGCTACATTCCCATTCGCTGAATAAATCCCGTATCCATCACTATTTTCAACAATACAGTTTTCAATCGTAAAATCGGCACCCGTACCATAAACACCATACTCCGCCGCATCCGTGATGGTGAATCCATCGAGCAGGGACTCATCGCCAATTGTCACGATTGTCTCAT
>CAZVYY010000012.1:0-107489 GCA_964630775.1 uncultured Pirellulales bacterium
TATCGACGGCAGCCCGACCGTGGTGGTGGTTGCCCCGGATCCAGAGACGCTCAAGCAGTCCCCAAATTACGCTCAGCAGGTCAGCCTGTTTGTACATCAGCTTGACGAACTGCGGGATAAGCCCGCGGTGACCCGGGACGAGGTCAAGATTCAACTGCTGGGCAATATCGAATTTCCGGAAGAGTCGGCGATGGTTCGCGACAAGGGCGGCGAGGGCATCGGGCTGTATCGGACGGAGTTTTTGTATTTGTACGGCGGGACGGAACCGACGGAAGAGGACCACTACCAGGCATACGCTCAGGCGGTCAAGGTGTTTCCGCATGAGCCGGTGGTCATCCGCACGATGGATCTGGGGGCCGACAAGCTGCCTCAGACGATCCGTCAGACGCCGGAGGCCAACCCGGTGCTGGGGCTGCGGTCGATCCGGTACTGTCTGCAGAACCTGGGGCTGTTCAAGACGCAGCTTCGGGCGATTCTGCGGGCGTCGGTGCTGGGCGATGTGCGGGTGATGTTTCCGCTGATTACCAATCTACAGGAACTTCGCCAGGCCAAGATGATTCTGCGGGATGTGATGGAAGACCTGGACGAATATGCGGCGCCGTATAATGCGAAGATTCCGGTGGGGATTATGATTGAGACGCCCAGTTCGGCGCTGACGTCGAATTATCTTGCGGCGGAGAGTGATTTTTTCAGTATCGGAACCAACGACCTGATTCAATATACGCTGGCGGTGGACCGCGGCAATGAACATGTTTCGACGCTGTTTTCGGCGGCGGAACCGGCGATCGTCCGTATTTTGCGCAGCGTGATTCATGACGCGGGCAAGGCGGGCATCGGTCTGAGCATCTGCGGCGAGGTGGCGTCGGACCCGGAATATATCATGCTGCTGCTGGGGATGGGCGTTCGGACGCTGTCGCTGGCTCCGCCGATGATTCCGGAGATCAAGAAAATAATTCGTTCGGTGACCATCGAGGACTGCAATATGCTGGCACGTCGCGTGGCGACGCTGGATTCGCAGCGGCAGATCAAGAATCTGCTGCGGGATGCGGCCAGCCAGATACTGCCTGGACAATTATAGGCGTCCGGTCAATCGACGACGAACAAGGAAACAGGAGCTTTCCGGCCGGACAGGACGGAAGAGCATCACAAAATTCGGAATGCTGGGGCATCGCTGCCGGGAGGCCGGACAGCGGGTGGCCCGGAAAAGGACACATGCAGCCGACTAAAACACTGTTGTTATATTTTACAATCACAGGGGGGCCGAGCTATCTGTCGCAGCAGGAAACGCTGACGATGTGGAGCCGGGCGCTGCTGCGCGCGGGGATTGAGCCGGCCTATTCCCAGGGATTTAATCCGCATCCGAAGATTTCTCTGCCGCTGCCGCGTTCGGTCGGGGTTGAAGGCGACCAGGACCTGCTGATGGTACAGACAGACACCTTTGCAGGCTCAGCCGAAGACCTTCAGCGCCGGATGAATGCTCAGCTCCCGGAAGACTGCACGGTATTCTGTGCCGAGATTCTGGAGGGCAAGGCCCGCCGGTATCCGGCCAGTATTCTGTACCGGTTTGAGCCGAAGTCCTCCTGCTGGACGGAGACATTCCGGCAGGGTCTCGAGGCATGCCGGCGGCAGATTGAGGCGGGGGACCGGGTGGAGAGGGTGCGTCAGCGGCCCGATGAGCGTGTGGGCAGGACGGTGGATATCGGGGTGTATCTGCAGGCGGTCGGCTGGGATGAGAGGGTCATTGAGGTACGGTGCCGGTTCAGCGGGCAGGGGACGGTACGGGTGGAGGAATTGCTGGGCTGGGTGGGATTGCGACGGGAGGATCTGTGCAGGCCGGTGCTGCGGACGGGCATTGAATGGCTGATGACGGGATGGCCGACGGCGACGGCCCGGGAGGATGCCCAGGGAGACGAGGCCCAGCCATCGGAGGATTCGATGGGGACATGACCCGAAACAGGCACTATACCCAGCGGGCATGATTATTCCGCAAACAAAAGAAGCATGTGGTTGAAGCGGCTGTACTTGGCCGCGACGAACCAGGAAATTTTAAGCAAGATTCAGTATATAAAAACAGGGACAGCAATGAATATTGAAATGATTATTAATGTCAGCGAGGGTGAAGAGTCCCGTGTGGCGGTGGTCTGTGACAATGTGCTGGAGGAACTGCATATTGAACGGGCCGGAACGACCAGTCTTGTGGGCAATATCTACAAAGCCAAGGTGGTCAATATCGAGCCTGCGATTCAGGCGGCGTTTGTCGATTTCGGGGTGGTCAAGAACGGTTTTCTTCACATCAGCGATCTGCATCCGCGGTATTATACGGGGCAGAAGGAAACGGAAGAAAATATCGGCCGCCGCAAGAGCGTGACGCAGCGTCCGCTGATTCAGCGGTGCCTGAAGCGGGGGCAGGATCTGATTGTGCAGGTGATCAAGGAAGGCATCAATACCAAGGGGCCGACCCTGACGACGTACCTGTCGCTGCCGGGCAAGTATATGGTGCTGATGCCGTGGATGAATAATGTCGGCGTGTCGCAGAAGATTGAGGACGAATCCGAACGCAAGCGGCTGCGCGAGGCGGCCAACGGATTGAAGCTGCCGGACAATGCGGGGATTATTATCCGTACCGCGGCGCTGACGGCGACCAAGCGTGACCTGCAGAATGATTTGTCGTACCTGAGCCGGCTGTGGGGAGCGATTACCAAGCGGATGGACAAGGAAAAGGCCCCGGCGGAGATGTACCGCGAATCCGACCTGGTGCTGCGGACGGTGCGTGATATCTTTGATACGCGGATATCCAAGATTGTCTGCGACAACGAGACGATTGCCAAGCAGATTCGGGATTTTATCTCGATTGTTCAGCCGAAACTGAAAAACCGGGTGTCGTTTTATGACCAGAAAACGCCGCTGTTTCACAAGTACAACATCGAAAAAGAGATTGAAAATATTCAATCCAGCCGGGTGGAGCTCAAATGCGGCGGATCGCTGGTGATTGAACAGACCGAGGCGATGGTGACCATTGATGTCAACAGCGGCAAATACCGCAAGCCCGACAATGCCGAGCAGACGGCGCTGAAAATCAACCTGGAGGCGGCCAAAGAGATTGTCCGGCAACTGAAGCTGCGGGATATGGGCGGGCTGATCGTCTGCGATTTTATCGACATGCGGGAGAATAAGAACAAGCAGGCGGTGGAAAAGGCGTTTCGGGAGGAACTCAAGACTGACCGGGCGCGGACCCGGGCGCTGAAGATGAGTGCCTTTGGGCTGATCGAACTGACGCGACAGCGGCTGCGGCCTTCGCTGCAGTCCAGCACGACCTATCGCTGCCCGCATTGCCATGGAACCGGATCGGTCAAGAGTCCGGCGGCGCAGGCGACTGAAATTCTGCGGTCGGTGCGCATGGCGCTGAGCCGTGAGGAAATCCGGCGGGTGGAGGCGACGGTGGCTGCTCCGGTGGCTGAATATCTGCTCAATCAGCGGCGCAGCAACCTGGCTGAGCTGGAGCAGGAATCGGGTGTGCAGATTGTGATTAAATCTGATTTTCTGGCAGGCTCGCAGAGTCTGCAGATGGTCTGTTATGATGAACGCGGCAGTGTCGTGAAGGTTTAGCGGCGTTGCCTGAAGACTATGAAAAAGGATCGTATGTTTGATTTGGATTATGCACGGATGGTATTGCAGGCGGAGGCGGCGGGTGTCGCTTCGCTGGACCAGATTGTCGGGCAGCCCGCCTATGCAAAAGCCTGCGAGATGATATTCCATTGCAGCGGCTCGGTGATTGTCACCGGGGTTGGCAAGGCGGGGATTGTCGGCAATAAAATCAGCGGAACGCTGGCTTCGACGGGAACACCGAGTCACTTTCTGCACCCGACCGAAGCGGTACACGGGGACCTGGGGCGGGTGCGGCGGAATGATGTTGTGCTGGCATTGAGTCACAGCGGCAGCAGCGATGAGATTCTGCGGCTGATTGAGCCGCTCAAGCAGCGCGAAATACGCCTGATATCGATTGTCGGGGACAGTCAGAGCCGGCTGGCCAGGCACAGTGACGTGGCCTTATGCATGGGCAGGATGGCGGAGGCCTGTCCGCTGGGGCTGGCGCCGAGCGTTTCGACGACCTGTATGCTGGCGCTGGGGGATTCGCTGGCGCTGACGGTGATGAAGGCGCGGCAGTTCAGTACGGAAGAATATGCCCGGTTCCATCCGGCCGGGGCGCTGGGAGCCAAACTGATTACAGTGGGGCAGACGATGTGGTTCAAATCCGGCGAGACGCTGCCGCTGGTCAAGTCCGGCCAGACGGTCCAGCAGATGCTGGATTTGACCAGCCAGCAGAAACGGCATGGTGCGGTGATGGTGGTGGACGGCGAGGGAAAACTGGCGGGAATTATTACCGACGGCGACCTGCGGCGTGCAATGACACGGTTTACCAAAGACGTGTTCGGCAAGCGTGCCGAGGAGATCATGACCGCCGGCTGCAAGCGGGTGCGGGAGGATACGCTGGCGGCGGAAGCGATGGCGATTTTCCATCGGTACCGGATCGATGAATTGCCGGTGGTGGACAGTGACGATCGGCCGATTGGTCTGATTGACGTTCAGGATATTGTGGCGATTAAGATTGTGGGGTAAGACCCCGGCGGGTGTGTTATACCCAACGGGTATGATGATTCCGCGACGGCCACAGGCTGTTTTATGCCGCGCGTACTCACGGGGTAGCGTTACCCTACGCAGCCGCGGGGATAAAGCTGTTGCTGGAAGCTGGCGGCTGACAGCTTTGTAGCCGCGACGAAACGGGAAATTTCAAGCAGGGTTAATATATGTGTGCAAAACAGGCGGATTTGAGCCGGATTCAACTGCTGATCATGGATGTGGACGGTGTTTTGACCGACGGCGGAATTATTATTCATTCGGATGGCTCGGAAAGCAAGCGTTTCAATGTGCTGGACGGCCAGCGGGTGACGCTGTGGCATCGGGCGGGGCTGGACAGCGCCATTCTCAGCGGACGCGAGACGGCGGCGACGACGGTACGGGCAGAGCAGCTCGGAATTAAATACGTGCTGCAGGGCTGCAAGCAGAAACTGCCGGCTTTTGAGCAATTGCTGAAGGATACGGGATACGTGCCCGAGCAGGCGGCCTATATCGGGGATGACTGGCTGGATTTGCCGCTGCTGCGGCGGGTGGGATTTGCGGTGGTGCCGGCACAGGGTGTCGAGGAAATCAAGCCGTATGCCCATTATGTGACGCGGGCTGCCGGCGGGGACGGGGCGGTGGCGGAGGTGATTGAGTATATTTTGCGTCAGACGGGGCGATGGGAGCGGTCGATTGAGCGGTATCTGGTATAAATCAGGAAATACCCGACGGGTATGATTATTCCGCAAGCAAAAGAAGCATGCGGTTAATGTTTCTGTACTTAACCGCGACGAAACGGAAATTTTTAAGCAGGATCAGTATATGATGGTGCGAAAGCTGATTATCGGCATCGTGGCCGCGGCCATAGTGGCGTTATTGTTCTGGGGATACCTGCGACTGACGGGCAGCAAGGGATTGCCGACCGGACAGACGTCGTCGATACGGGATATCCCCGATCTGCCGGATGACCCGCAGGCCCGGCAGATTGACCAGACGAAAATCATTGGGGTCAACCAGGCGCGTTATACCATTCTGGACCCTCAGACGCGGCAGGTTCGTCGGATTTTTGGTTTCGAGCGACTTGTCAATCCCGGGGCCCAATCCAACAACTGGCAGGTGCTCAAGCCGTATATGTATGTGTTTGAAGACCGGTTTCGGTGCCGGATGGATGCGGATAAGGGGGATATTCAGGTGGAAGACAGCGGCAGTACGCCGGTCCCCCAGGATGCCCAGTTGACCGGCAAGGTGGTCATCCGGCTGCTGCCGACCGAAGGGCAGAAATTCACCGAAACGGTGATTCTGCTGGATGATTTGAATTACAGCAGTGAGCGGTCGGAATTCTTTACCAATGGGCCGGTGGAGCTGATTTCAGCCCAGGCCCGGCTGGTGGGCAAGGGGATGCTGATGATGCATAACCCGGCCAATGGGCGGATTGAGTATTTTCAGATCAAGGACCTGGAGTATCTGCGGCTGAAAAATGCGGTGTCGTCGAAGTTGTTCGGCAGTGAATCCGGTACAGCGGCCGGGAAAGCCGGCGATGGGACGGCCAGGCCCGAAGCGGCGAAGAAGCCTGCACCTGCCAAACCTGTTGATTCTGATGCGAAGGCGGCATCCGGGATGGCAAGGACAGAACCGAACAGTACGGATATGCTGACGGCTCCGCTGCTGTATCAATGTGCCTTGCGGGACAATGTGGAGATTCAGTATGCCCGGCAGGCCATTATCAAGGGGGCGCAGGAAATTACGATTCTGAATATGCTGTTCGGGCCGCAGCCCGGAAGCGAGGCATCAGACGAACCGGCAGCACAGCAGTCTGCCGCGACGGCGGTTCAACCGGCGGTTTCGAAAGCTCAATCTCCTGAAACGCTGCTGGAAGGCGAACTGCCGTGGGAACAGCGAACCAAACTGCCGCAGGTGCCGGCTGATGATGATACGACCGATGTGATTGTGACCTGTGACGGCGGGGTTGTGGTCAGGCCGATGGATGGTTTGTATGATGGGAAAACGGAAGTATCGCTGGATGTTCAGGTGACCGGCAAGCCGCTGCTGATTCAGCGGCTGGATGCTGCGGCCGGCCAGACGCCTTATACCATGGTGCAGTGCCAGAGCCTGCAATACAATCCCTCGCAGGAAGTACTGAAGCTGTTTGTGGGTGAATTTGAAAAAACGGTGCGGCTGAATATGAATGCCGAGGGCGGGTACCTGGAGACGACGGGCAATGTGCTGTGGGACCGCAAAAGCAGTTATGCCCTTGTGGATGGGCCGGGCAAGATGGTGTTTGAGCCTTCAAGCGGCAAGACTGAATCTGCGGTCAAACCCGAGACGGCGTCGCTATCGGGGCCGGCGCAGGTAACGTTCGGGCAGAAGATGGATGTGTTCTTTGCCGAGGCGCCGCAGTCGGCCCAGGGCGAGATTGCCCTGGCTGCGGTGAACCTGGCCGGCGGGATGAAGGCGGAGATGAAAAACAGTTCGACACTTCGCACCCAGGCCCAGTCGGCCCGTCTGGAATTCAATCCGGGCAATCAGCTTGCCCGTGTGGAGCTGGATGGTGATGTGCAGTTTGCCTCCGAAGCGGAACAAGGCAAGTCTCAGGCGCAGGCGGATAAGGCGGTGCTGAGTTTTGCGGCGGAAAATACCCTGACGACTGCGGATTTCAAAGGGCATGTGGCTTTTGATGCGGCTCAGGGGACGTTTACTTCCGGTGACGCAAAGATTCAATTTGCCAAAAATGAATCGGGGCAGCTTGAGCCGGTGGCGCTGACCAGTACGACCGAGGCGGTGATGGTCAGCAAGTCTGACAAGGCCGACCAGAAACCGGCACGATTTGAGGCTCAGCGGATTGATTATGAATTGTCCAAGGGGTCGGCGATAGCCCAGGGGCCGGTGGTGTTCAGCTTCTTTACGCCCGCCGATGCCAATGATCCGGGTTCAAGCCTGCCGGTAACGATTACGGCGCAGAAGAATGCGGAATTTATCACAGGGTCTGGCAAGAGTATTCGGCAGGTGGTGTTCAATGACAATGTGATTGGTGATGCCACCGAGGAAAAGCCGCGGGAAAAAACCATTCGACGCTTTTATGGGGATAAGCTGACGGTGGACCTGGGGACCGATCCCAATGGGCGGACGACGATCAGTCATGTGGCCGTGACCGACGGCAATGTACGTCTGGAGGCGAGGCGATTTCTGGAGCAGGCCCTGGTCAGCCATGTGAAATTGAGCTGTGAACGGTTTGATTATGACCATGCGACGCGGATGATTGCCGCGGCCGGGCCGGGCAAAATCGAATTGAATAATCAGGAGGTAGTGACCGATCCAAAAACGCCGGCGGGTTCACTGGATTTGCGGCAGCCATGCTATGCCCTGGTTGAAGGATTCAACACGCTGACCTGGAACATCCCGACCCAGCAGATTACGGCTGTCGGCGGGGACAAATCGCTGTCGCTGGGTTATATTACCATGAAAGACGGCAATCCGGACAAGGTGACCAAGGCCCAGTCGATGCAGACGATCCTGCAGCTTGCCAAAGATGCTACGGATCGAACGGTCCTGAGCGAACTGCTGGCTGAAGGCGGGATTTATCTGGAGCAGGTTGGCCAGCATGTGCTGGCGGGGCAGAAGCTGCGATATACGGGCGCGGATGGCTGGGTGCATATCGAAGGCACGGATGCCCAGCCGTGTTTTGTGGATGGCGTCAAGGTGCCCGTTGTGGATTATAACATGCAGACCGGCCAGTTGAAGACGCGGCTGAGCACAACGCCGGGTGCGATTCCGGTTGAAACGAAATAAAAGATTCCAGTATTTGGCTGCGGCCATAATTCAATAAAAAACCCCCGGTTCGAAATCGAATCGGGGGTTTTGTTTTGTCTGAACTGGTTTGGTGTTATTTCTGTTCCACCAGTTCCAGGATGCCGGCGTCGATAAACTGACCGCCATTGGTCTGCTTGCAGTAGATGGCCAGGGTGTTGGTGCCTTTTTTGAGGGCCTTTGCCGCGGTTTCCGGCAGCATTACGATACCATATTCACTGGTGAAGCCGGACAACTCGGCGACGAGGGTGCCGTTGATATAGACTTTGGCGTCTTCGTCGTGATGGATGGTCAGGGCAATATCGCCCTTGGGGGTGTCACCCAGCTCAAAGGTTCTGCGGAGCCAGATTTCGCCGGTCTTCCACTCGGTGCCCACAACGGCCCCCGGTGTACCCTGGGTGCCGAAGCCGCCTTTGCCTGTGGTCCATGCCGCGTCATTGAATTGCGGCTGGAACCAGTTTTCAGCGGGGGCGGCGGTGGTGTATTTCCAGGACTGGGCCTGCGTCTGAGAAGACGGAATCAGGGTCTGAACTTTGGGCATGGGCAGATAGAGTTTCTTGTGGGCCTTAATCAGGCTGGGCTTGTCCATCTTGAAGACGGCCCGGTCATAGGTCAGCAGACCGTTGACTTCGACTTCCACGTCGGTGGTCTGCGTATAGACGGCGGCACTGAGGCCTTCGGCAATCAGAGGCCGCAGCATGGCCATCAGGTTCAGATAGGCGGTTGTCAGTTCCGCTTCATTCTTGTAGCTGCGATAACCCCAGTTCTTTTCATCCTGCCAGGTATGGCCGGCCACCGGCAGACCCAGTCCGCCGAATTCACCGAGCACCACGGCGCGGGCTTCTTCGACTTTGGGCATGTTGGGTGCGGGATAATTGTGCATGTCGTTGACATGGCCAACGCCGCGATCAGACCAGCCGCTGGCATTGTTGACTAAGCGGGTGGGATCGAGTTCTTCGGTCCATTTGACGATGCGGGCGGTGTCAAACTGGCCCCAGCCTTCGTTGAACGGAACCCACATTACGATGGAGGGGTAGTTATACAGAGCGGTGATGATATTCTTCCATTCGGTTTCGTAGATGGCAACGGATTCGGGCGTCCGCACGATATCCGGATCGTTGGGGCCGATGTAGCGGTCGCCGCTGGGCATATCCTGCCAGACGATAATGCCGAGTTTGTCGCACCAGTAGTACAGACGAGCCGGTTCGGTCTTGACGTGCTTGCGGAGCATGTTCATGCCCAGTTCCTTGAGGATTTCCACGTCAAACTTCAGTGCCTCGTCGGTGGGGGCGGTATAGAGTCCATCCGGCCACCAGCCCTGATCGAGCGGGCCGTACTGGAAGAGGAACTGGTTGTTGAGCAGGATGCGCGTGATGCCTTTTTCATCTTTGCCGAGGCTGATTTTACGCATCCCGAAATAGGACTCCACGGTATCGACGACCTTGCCGTTTTTCTCGATACGAACGGTCAGGTCATACAGGAACGGATTGTCCGGTGACCAGAGTTTGGGATTTTTGATATCCAGTGTCAGGGTGCTGTTGGTCGAAGCAGCCGAGGCGGCAAAGCCTTTGGCTTTGGATTCGATGGCATACGAGAGGTCCTGCGTGTCGCCGGCGGCATTGACCTGGACGGTTAATTTCTGAGCGTCCACATCGGGTGTCAGTTTGATGCTGCTGATGTAGGTCCTGGCCACAGGTTCGGCCCAGACGGTCTGCCAGATGCCGGTGACCGGGGTGTACCAGATGCCGTGCGGATTGTTGATCTGTTTGCCGCGGGGCTGCGGGCCTTTGTCGGTAGGATCCCAGACTCCTACGATGAGTTCCTGAGTGCCTGTGGGTTTCAGAGCAGACGTGATATCAAAGAAGAACGGGTCATATCCGCCTTTGTGGCTGCCGACGAGCGTGCCGTTGACAAAGACATCACATTGCCAGTCGACAGCGCCGAAATGCAGCAGCACGTTTTTGCCGTTCCATGCGGCCGGGGCGGTGAAGGTTCTGTGGTACCAGAGTTTATTGTCGGCTCCGACGGTCTTTCCGACGCCGGACAGGGCGGATTCAATGGCGAAAGGAACCAGAATCTTTCCATCATATTGCTGAGGTTTCTGGGCGTCTTTACCGACAATGGCATAGTCCCACAAACCGTTTAGGTTTGTCCAGTCCTTGCGAACCATTTGCGGACGCGGGTATTCGGGCAGGACTTTGTCCGGATTTACTTGTTTTGCCCAGGGGGACATAATTTTGCCTTCGACGGGCTTCCATGCGGTCTGAGCGGCCTTGCACGAGGTTGACAGGCAGCAGATGAATGCCAGTGTCAGGCACGACCAGACGGTGTTGCTGTTTCGATTTACCATAGTACTCTCCTGAAAAAAAGGTTTTCTATACCCAACGGGTATGATTCTTCCGCGAGCAAAAGAAACAAATGGTTGATGCCACTGTACTTAGCTGCGCCGAAACGGAAAATTTCAAATAAAATCAGTATACTAATACTCCGATTTCTGTTGCTGGGTTACATCTAAAATTCCTATTTTACCATCCAGCCCTTGGATATATATAGATGTTATAATTAATACACAGGAAACGAGAAAATCTTACCATAATTTTATTGGAATCGTAAGTGTTAAGGTAGAGAAACTATTTTGATTTTATTGGAGATATTCAGGTTGGTTTGTCCAGTATAAAAAATAATACCCCATGGCCGTTATGATAAGCCACGGGGTATTGGTTATTGGCGGTGTTGTTTACTTTTTGTCTGCTGGCAGCACAATTTTCTGTTGGCCCGGATGCAGTGCTACGGATTGTTTATTCCAGAGGAATGTGCCGGTGAGGTTTTCGGGCAGCGTAATTTCGGCTTCGATTCCAGCGGCATCTTTTTTCTGGAGATGCACCTGAATGAGACCCTGCGGATGCGGCATGGTTCCTTTGGCCCAGGTTAGCGGCCCGAGGGCGGGGGCGATTTTGACGGTGCGAAAGCCCGGGCTGGCCGGTTCGATGCCGCAGATGGTTGCCAGGAAATCATAATTGGGGCTGGCACTCCAGGCGTGGCAGTCGGAACGGGTTGGTTCGGGCCGTTCGGCAAAGGTGGTCAGGCCCATGGCCAGCATATCCCGCCAGGGCTGAAGCAAAGCGACATATTGCTCGGCCAGGCCCGCTTTCTTCATTGCCCGAATCAGGTAATACCGGTAATAGAAAGTACATTGAATCAGGCTCTTGTCGTCGGCGACCCGCTGAATAAACTCCGCCTGTTGTTCAGGAGGGACCAGGCCCGTCAGAACCGCCATTACGTTGGCGTGCTGGCTGAAAGCCTTTTTCTCCGGCGTATCGGCAAACAGTTTTCGATTGTCGTCCCAGCACAGACGTTGTGTGGCCTGTTTGAGTGATTCGGCCATGGCGCGGTATTTCTGAGCGGTATTGCTGTCCTGAAAAGCATCCATCAGGTCGGCGGCCTGTGCGAGGGTGTAGGCCAATTGCAGTGTGATAATCGAGCTGTTGCCGTTTTCGGCGCCGTCGGGGACTCCGCCGATGCCTGCTTTGGTGGACCACTGCCAGCTATCGGGCCAGTCCACAAAATTCCACCATTCCATCGGCCCCAGCATGCCGTTGGCGTCGATGCGGTGTTTATACCAGTCCAGAACGCCTCGTACTCCGATATCGAAGGACTGGACAAAGGCCGGGTCATCCACGTGCATCCAGTAATCATGAATCATGGAAATCCAGAACAGCGAAAAGGTGGGGATGACCTGGGGCATGGAGGTTGGATAGCGGCTGGAGGTCAGGCCGTCGGGGGTTCTGGAGTCATTGAAAAGCTGGATGGCATTGCGCACGAGACGATCATCGCCGGCGACATAAAGCGAGATGAGAGCCTGAATGCGGGTGTCGCCGACATACTGAAGCTGTTCATAATACGGACAATCAAAATACGTTTCACCGGCACAGAGTCGGGCCGTACGCCAGCCGACCTGCCATATTGCATCGAGGGAAGTATCGCTGCATGAAAAGGAGGCTTTTTCCTGAAAGGGATAGGCGCAAAAAACGCCCTGGAATTTTTCGATGGTCAGCGGGTCATTTTGCGTCGTGATGTCCAATTGGAGGTAACGCCATGTGCGGAGCCACAATGGGCGAAACAGGCGATGGGTTCCGCCGTCGGCGGTGAAGATATCAAAATACCCGATCATCTTCCGGTCTTCGATGGAATTCCGGTTGCTTTTCTCGAATTTTTCATCCACCAATGCTTCTGCGTAGGTCAGTTTCATCTTTGCTTCTTTGCCGCCGGAAACGGTCAGTTCCGGATAGCCCATCGTAAGATGGGTCTGGTCCAGAAGGATGGAAACGGTTTTATTGGCCGGAATGGTCAGAGGCCGGTCGTTGTTGATAAAATCGTCGCCGACCTGAATATCCTGGCTGCGGGCAACGCGTCCAAGGGAGTGCGGCGTCGATTCCATCGCGGGGATGGTTCGCGGGATCAGCAGCCAGTGCGTGCTGGCGTCGTGCAGACCGCGCGGGGCAGCACGTTCAACGACTCTTGCCTGCGGCCAATCCGAGTCGGCAAAGTCGATTTCCTGCCAGCCCCAGGGATATTGGGTTCCATCCACCTGTTCGCCGGGGCCTACGGCCACAAACGCCCGCAAGGACATGTCCTGCACCGGAATTATGGAGTAGGCCGGATTGTGATAGACTTTCCATTCGGTGTTGGTGTTGACCTGCCTGAAAGCGGCGTCATTGCTCTGAAGCAGAAAACCGGTATGATAGGAAATCTGGGCCCACGGTTTGTCGTCGGCATAATTCCAGACGACGGCAGCCAATACATTGGTGCCGGTTTTCAGATGGGCAGCAAGATCGACGGTTTCGTATCGCCAGTGCGATAAATCACCGCGAGCTGGCCCTTCACTGATGGGGTTGCCATTGATGAATAATCGATACCGATTGTCTGCGGACACATGCACGATGAAAGAGTCGGGCTTTTTGTCCAGTTGAAATGATTTGCGAAAATGATACACCCCAAACTCATGTACGGAGGCGGTGGGGTGGGCAATCCACTGTGCCGACCATCGCTGTTTAAGCAGGGTCGGGTTGATCTGGTCTTTGGCTGCCGCCCAACTGGTGCCCGCCAGCGTCGCGGACAGGATCATCATTACTTGCCTGAACAGAGTCATTGTATCTCCTTTTTATCCTGTTGTTGTTTGATAGCCTGTTGAATACGATTGCCGACAGTATACGCCTCTGCTGCGGATGCTTCCAGCAGGAAGTCGGAATTTTATCGCCGTTACCCGGGCAAAATAAAAAAGCCCGGAACACGAGGAACCGGGCTTTGGGAAACTTGCTGAACAGCGACAGGTTTATTCTTCGGAGACCTGCTGGCGGTTCTTGGCGTACTGAGCGACGACCTGCTGCTGAATATTCGGCGGGGTCGTTTCGTAATGACTCAGTTCCATGGAGTAGCTGCCCTGGCCGCCGGTGACGCTTTTCAGCTGGCTGTTGTACTGGGAGACTTCCGACAGCGGGGCCTGGGCCTTGATGACGACCATGTTGCCCGGCAGCATCTCCTGGCCGGTGACACGTCCGCGACGGGAGGCCATGTCGCCGGTGATGTCGCCCATGTTTTCAGCCGGGACGGTGATTTCCATATTGACTACCGGCTCCAGCAGGGAGGGCTTGGCTTTCTGCAGGGCATCGATGAAGGCATTCTTTCCGGCGATGCGGAAAGCGACTTCCTTGGAATCGACGGGGTGATATTTGCCGTCATAAACGGAAACCTTGATATCCTGCATCGGGAACCCGGCGACCACGCCGCATTCCATCACATCGTGAATGCCTTTGAGAATGGCCGGTTCGTATTGTCCGGGAACGGCGCCGCCGAAGATATCCCAACTGAAAACCAGCGACGGATCGGAATTGCGTTCGGCCGGCTCAACGCGGAGATAGACTTCGCCGAACTGACCGGCGCCGCCGGACTGCTTTTTGTGGCGATAGTGGCCGTCGCCCTTGCCGGTAATGGTTTCGCGATACGGGATTTTGGGCGGTTTGGTGTTGACGCTGACTTTGTAGCGATGTTCCATTTTGGCCAGCATAACGCGCAGATGCAGGTCGCCCAGGCCGTTGATAACCAGTTCTTTGGTCTGGGGATCGCGGGTGACTTTGAAGCAGGCGTCTTCTTCGGCGAGCTTTTCGAGGGCGCTGCCGAGTTTGCTTTCGTCGTTGCGGCTGGCCGGTTCCAGAGCCAGAGAGAACATGGGCTTGGGAATCGGCGGCATTTCAATTTTGCCTTCGAATTTGCCGTCGTGGATGAAGTCGCCGAGTCGGAGTTCTTCCAGTTTGGCCAGGGTGACCAGTTCGCCCGCCGTGGCGGCTTCGATTTCCTTGCCTTCATTGCCCTGCATGCGAAGCGGATGGCCGACGCGGATGGGTTTCTTGGCATCGTTGACCATCAGGTGCGTTGCGGCGCTGAGCGAACCGCTGAAGATGCGGATTGAGGAGTATTTCATGCCGGAGCGTGAATCGAAACCAAGACGGACGACGATGCCGGCCAGCGGAGCAGCAGCATCGGGTTTGATGATTTCGGTTGTGCCGTCGGGCTTTTTCAGTAATGCAAAGGGACCATCGGCAGGCGATGGAGCATAGCTGGTGATGAAGTTCAGGACTTCCACGACACCAATTTCCCTGCGGGCGTCGGTGAATAGAATCGGAACGATGGTACCAGCAATCATCGCCTTGACAAAGCATTCCTTAATCTTTTCGGGGGCGATGGTTTCGCCGCCGAGATAGGCTTCCATCAGGGCATCGTCGGCTTCGACGACGCGTTCGATCAATTCCATATTGGCCGAGGCGGCATCCATGATGGGGCTTTCGCCCTGGGTGCTGGTCAGGCAGTCGATGATGCTCTGTTTATCAGCGCCGGGCAGGTTGACACAGCGGCACTGAGGACCGAAGCTTTCCTGAATCTGTCCAACTAATTCGCCCAGGTCGGCATTTTCGGCATCCATCTTATTGATGATAATCATGCGTGCCTTATTGGCGGCGGTGGCTGCGGCGAACAGCTTGCGGGTGTTGATTTCAATGCCCGATGAGCCGCTGATGACGATGGCGGCGATTTCCGCGGCCGGGATGGACTGGAGTGCTCCGCCGATGAAGTCGGGATAGCCGGGGGTGTCGATGATATTAACCATTTTGCCGGCGTGCGTCAGATACATCAAAGCGGAATGAATGGAATGACCTCTGGTTTTTTCTTCGTCGTCAAAATCGCTGACGGTGTTCTTGTCGGTAACGTTACCTAAACGGTTGATGACTCCGCACTTATGAAGCATCGACTCGGCCAGACTGGTCTTTCCCGAGCCGCCATGTCCCAAAAGCACGATATTGCGGATATCGCTTACATTTGTCACTGTTCAAAACCTCCCTAAAAGAATAATTTCGTTTTGACAGAATTCTGGAAAATGCCGGATTCTACATAAAGAACGGCATTCAGGCAAGAAGAAAAAAACGGCATTCTAATAGTGTTTTTACGGGACATACAAGGTATATAAATGCATAAATAGAAAAAAGTTCATTTTTCCAGCAATCCATCTGATTTTGAATCAACCTTGACTTGGACAGTGGGGTAGAAGATAATATATGGAAATTATAAATGAGATTGTTTATGCGTAAAATATTTATTTTACTCTACTTAATTGTCAGTGGCGGGGGGGGTGTTTGGGGAGCGACATTGCCTGAGACCCTGACGGTCAAATCCGGGATCGAGGTGATTGGTCCGGATTCGATTCTCTGCAAGACCGTAGATGATCCTGTTCTGGGAAATGTCCGCCTGCGTGTTGAGATTCGCGGGATTGAAAGACCGTCCGATCCCAATGTGCAGGAAGCTATGGTGCATTTTCTCAAATCCACCCTCGAATCGGCAAAATCCGTCCGTTTGGAGGACATTCATTACGGCTATGGTTTTCGCCTGACGGCCGATATTCGGATTGAAGAGGTATTATTGTCGAAATTAATGACGGATCGCGGATTGGGATTAAAACCGGCGGTTCAATCGGCTGAGGTTCCGGATTTTCAAGACCTGCAATTTCGTCGGTCCCGGGCTATTCCTGCTTTAAGTCCGAAACCGATTTCCCCGACAGGGCAAAAACAAACCATAAAAGTGGGTGAGTTGTTCAAAAGGCCTGTGGATTTGCGGGCGATTAACGATCAGACGACATTTTCAGAGGCGCTCGATATTTTGTGTCGGAGTATCGAACCTCGCCTGCCGTTGGTGATATTGTGGAAAGATTTGGAAATCAATACCTATATTCAGCAAGATACTCCGGTGGGAATTGGCGGAATGACCGTGATTCCTTTTGGTTATGCCCTGGAGCTGATTTTGCGTTCCGCGGCCGGCAATGGCCCTAAACCTGTTCTGGTGGTTGAAGGGGGTGTTTTAACGCTGGGCAGTGCGGAAATCCTGCAAAATAAGTCCTATAACAAAGTTTATCCAATTAAAGATTTAACTAATCCGCAATCTGTAGAGTTGGACTATGGTAGTAGCGGCAATAGCGGCCCCTATGGGGGTACAGGGGCTGGGGTTGAGACGATGGGGACTGGCAGATAAAACCTATTATTTATGTATTATAGGCAGAAATACCCTGTTTCATCTGTGAATATAGTAAAGCAGATAAAGCACACCTGTGTATGTCATATCGTGAATCCGGCCTCTGTTAATATGAACAAAGGCTGCTTTTAAGTCCTATAATTCATTGATTATTTATGATTTGTAAATAGAATGCAAATTTAGTCTTAAGATTCATCGGTATAGTACCGATGATGTTGCGTAGAGGGATTGCCGGTGTAGGCGGTTCCTGTATAGATAGCATTATGCGTAAAGGATTTTCGTAATGCAAACAGTTCGTACTTTTACTGTAAAGCCTTCACTGCCGGAGCCGCTGAAAGATTTAAAAGTCATTGCCTCGAATCTGTATTGGTCCTGGCATTATGAGATTACAGATATATTTCGTCGTATCGATTATGATTTGTGGAAGCAGTGCGCCCACAACCCGGTCAAGATGCTGGGGATGGTGTCGCAGGCACGGCTGGAGGATTTAGCCCGCAATGAGGGTTTCCTGTATCAGCTTCAGCAGGCTAAAAAGCAGCTTGAGGAGACACTGAATGCTCCATCCTGGTATGACAAGATTTATTCAGCGAAAACCAAAAAACCGCTGATCGCCTATTTCAGCGCCGAATTTGGGACTCACGAGTCGCTGCCGATTTATTCGGGCGGCCTGGGGATGCTGGCCGGCGATCACCTCAAGAGTGCTTCAGATCTCGGTGTTCCGCTGGTTGGCGTTGGTCTGCTGTATCAGAAAGGATATTTCCGTCAATACCTCAATACCGACGGGTGGCAGCAGGAACATTATCTGGACAATGATTTTTATAATATGCCGCTGGAGCAGGTTACCAAGCCCAGCGGTCATCCGCTGACGATCAGTGTGCAGTTCCCGGCTCGGACGGTGGTCTGCAATATCTGGAAGGCCTCGATTGGGCGTATAGGACTGTATCTGCTGGACAGCAATGTGCCGGCCAACAGTCCCGCCGACCGGACCATCACGCAGACCCTTTATGGCGGCGACAATGAAATGCGTATCTGTCAGGAAATTATCCTGGGTATCGGCGGCCTGAAGGCGCTGTATGCGATGGGGCTGGAGCCGACAGTGTGCCACATGAACGAAGGTCATGCGGCGTTTATGTCCCTGGAACGCGTACGCAAGATGCGCAGCCTGCATAATATGAGTTTCGACGAAGCGGTGGAACTTACCCGAGCCAGCAATATCTTTACGGTTCATACGCCGGTGGCCGCGGGCAATGACGAGTTCCCGGTGGAGCTTATGGATAAATATTTCGGACATTATTTCAGCAAGCTGGGGATTCACCGCGATCAGTTCCTGGCCCTGGGCCGTATCAAAGCCCAGGATCATCACGAAAGCTTCAAGATGCCGGTGCTGGCCATCCGGATGAGCACTTTCCGCAATGGCGTCAGCCAACTGCACGGTGAAGTGTCCCGCAAGATTTGGGCGGGGCTGTGGCAGGAATTGCCGGTGGACCAGGTGCCGATTACGTCGATTACCAACGGCGTGCATGCCCGCACATGGCTCAGCGGCGAAGTGAATTCGTTGTATGAACGGTATCTGGGTGCCCGCTGGTCGGATGAAATTGTCGATAAATCCATCTGGCACAATGTGGACCAGATTCCGGATGAAGAATTATGGCGCATTCACCAGCGCTGCAAAGAGCGTCTGGTGGGTTTTGCCCGGGCTCGGCTCAAACGCCAGCTCCAGCGGCGCGGTGCGTTCCATACGGAGCTGGGCTGGGCGGAAGAAGTCCTGGATCCGGAAGCTCTGACGATCGGTTTTGCCCGCCGGTTTGCAACGTACAAACGCGGCAACCTGCTGCTTCGGGAGCCGCATCGACTGCTCAAACTGCTGAGCAACACCGAGCAGCCGGTTCAGTTTATCTTTGCTGGCAAGGCGCATCCCCGCGATACCGCCGGCAAGGACCTCATCCGGCAGATCGTGCACTTTGCCAGCGAAAATCCGCAGATTCGCCGCAAGCTGATTTTCCTGGAAGACTATGATATGGACATTGCCCGTTATATGGTTCAGGGCGTGGATGTCTGGCTGAACAACCCGCGACGGCCGATGGAAGCCAGCGGCACCAGCGGCATGAAGGCGGCGCTTAACGGCGTACTGAATATGAGCACGCTGGACGGCTGGTGGTGCGAAGGCTATATCCCCGACGGCGGCTGGATTATCGGCGCCGGCGAAGAATACGACGACCTGAGCTATCAGGACCAGGTGGAATCGCAGGCGATTTATAATATGCTGGAACAGGAAGTGGTTCCGCTGTTTTATTCGCGGTCCAAAGACCGCCTGCCGCGTCGCTGGATTCGCCGCATGAAAAACACCATCAAATGGTGTGCTCCGCGGTTCAATACCAGCCGCATGGTGGCGGAATATACCCGCAAGTTTTATAATCCCTCTGCGCTCAAGTGGGACGAACTGACGGAAAATGCCATGGAACGGGTCAAGGCGCTGTCGCTGTGGAAATCCGCGACTCGCAATGCCTGGGGTGATTTGCAGTTTGTCGATGTGCAGGTTCAAACCAGCCGGGATGAGCCGTTTACAAGCTGGAACGGTCACAAGCCGGAACTGATGGTTGGCGGGGAACTGAAGGTTTTGTCGCAGGTTCGCCTGGGCCGGCTCAAACCGACGGATATTTCCGTGCAGATTTATCACGGTCAGGTGGATTCGTCCGGCAGGATTGAAGGCGGGCATATTACGGATATGCAGTATGTGGAGAATTCGCTGAATCCCGATGGTGTGGCGACGTTTGTCGGTGAACTGCCGTGCCGCGTGTCAGGCCAGCAGGGTTTCAGTCTGCGGATTGTACCCAACCATCCGGATCTTGCCGAACCTTATGAATCCGGCATGATTCTGTGGGAACATGCCAACCGGTAATCCCGACGTTTCCAACGATTTTCAAGGCTCCGATACTTGTGTCGGAGCCTTTTTTATTGGCTGTTCAGGTTCCGGCGTTCCAGCAGCAGCGCCCTTGTTTCGTCGGGGTTGACCAGGCCGTACAGATAGCCTTCGGCCATCTGCTGGCCGGTGCCGGCGGTCTGGATATCGAGCCTCCACAGGCCCAGCATTCGCAGCAGCGGTCCCTGAGTCAATGCCAGGTCCGTGATGCGTTCGAGGGGGATTGCCTTTCGCTTCAGGAAAATGACTCCCTGTTCAATATGCAGGGTGCGGCCTTCGAGGCGATACTGCAGGGCCTGGGCCTGTTTGCGTGCCAGCCAGGGGCCGAGTGTGAAGCAGTACACTATTCCCAGAATAATCCCAAAACCGAACAGGCATAATCCGAGAAACAAGGCGGCGATACAGGCCGACCAGTAAAAATACTTTTGTACGGCATCCCGTCGGATTTCGAAATGTACGGTTGAATTATTCATTGCTCCATCCTTTCCGATAAGGCGTTCTGCTGCCTGGATTATACCTGATGGGCCGGACGGATTCAACCCTTTTTGGTTTTCATTGATTTTTTGCCGGGTTGGGATAAAATGCATCATTGTCAGTCAAAACATAGAGTGGTTTAACAAAAGAGATAATAACCTATGCTGGGTATCGTGATATTTGCGATTGGATTGGCCTTTGTGATTAAAGGTGCCGACTTTCTGGTGGATGGCGCCAGCAGTCTGGCACGCCGACTGGGTGTGTCGGATCTGGCGATTGGGTTGACGGTGGTGGCGTTTGGAACGAGCCTGCCGGAACTGACGGTCAGCCTGTTTGCGGCGGTTCAGGGGCAGCCAGCCGTGGCGGTTGGGAATGTCACCGGCAGCAACATCTGCAATATTCTGCTGATTCTGGGAATTTCGTCGCTGCTGTGTCCCCTGCAGGTTCAGGTTAGCACCGTCTGGAAGGAAATTCCGTTCAGTCTTCTGGCCCAGGTGCTGCTGCTGGCAATGGCCGCCGACCGGCTGCTGGATGGGATGGATATCAATGTGCTGAGTCGGACGGATGGGCTGAGTCTGCTGGCTCTGTTTTCGATTTTTCTGGCCTATATCGCCGGGATGGCTCGGGATTTGCCGCAGGCACAGGATGAAGACCATCTCCGCATCCATACGACAGGAAAGTCGGTCGTGCTGGTTATGGTCGGATTGACTCTGCTGATTATCGGCGGCAAACTGGTGGTCCAGGGCGCGCTGGATGTGGCCCGGTGGCTCAAGATCAGTGAAAGCTTTGTTGCGGTGACTCTGGTCGCGGTGGGGACCAGTCTGCCGGAGCTGGCAACCTCGGCGGTGGCTGCGTATCGGAAGAAGACCGACATTGCCGTGGGCAATGTGGTCGGTTCCAATATATTCAATATCTTCCTGATTCTGGGTGTCAGTTCCACGGTGCATCCGATACCCGTACCGGCGGATCTGGTGCTTAGCTTTTATGTGGGTATTCTTGCAACACTGCTGTTGTTTGTCACGTTGTTTACGGGAAAACGCCATCGGATTGGCCGCTGGGAAGGTGCGGTCATGCTGGGGCTGTATATTGTGTATCTGGTGGTTCAACCCAGGTAAAGGAATACTCATGCTGGGATGTATTTGGTTGATTGCAGGGCTGGTTCTGGTGGTCAAAGGGGCGGACTGGCTGGTGGATGGGGCGTGCAGCCTGGCCCGTCGGCTGGGCGTATCGGACCTGGCGATCGGATTGACGGTGGTGGCGTTTGGAACGAGCCTGCCGGAACTGGTGGTCAATCTCGCGGCGGTACTGCAACACAAGCCGGAGCTGGCTATCGGCAACGTGACCGGCAGCAATATCTGCAATATTTTACTCATTCTGGGTACGGCATCGTTATTCTGTCCGCTCGGGGTGCAGAAGAATACAACGTGGAAAGAAATTCCGTTCAGCCTTCTGGCAGGGGTGCTGCTGCTGGTGATGGCCAGCGACCGATGGCTGGATGGGGCATCGCAGAATGTTATTTCCCGGACGGATGGATTTGGTCTGCTGGCACTGTTTGCCATCTTTCTGGCCTATATTGCCGGGATGGCCAGAGATTTGCCCGAGATTGTTCAGCAGGGTGAATATGTAATTTATCCGGCGGGAAAGTCGCTGCTGCTGCTTGCGGCGGGCCTTGTGTTTTTGATTGCCGGCGGCAGGCTGGTGGTACTGGGGGCCGTGCAGGTGGCGATGGCGCTGGGATTGACTGAAAGTTTTGTCGCTGTGACGCTGGTGGCGGTGGGGACGAGTCTGCCGGAACTGGCAACGTCGGTGGTGGCGGCGTATAAGAAAAAGGCCGACATCGCCATCGGCAACGTGGTCGGCTCGAATATCTTCAACATTTTCCTGATTCTGGGCACCAGTTCAGTAATGAGGCAGATTCCCGTGCCGGACGATTTGAGATTGAGCCTGTATGTTGGCGTTCTGGCCGTGGTGCTGCTGCTGGTGTTTTTACTGATTGGCCGGCGGCATACGCTCCAGCGGTGGCAGGGGGTAGCTTTGCTGGTGGTCTATGCAATCTACTTAATCTGTCAGCCGAGGTAGGTGTTAATTTTTAGCGGCATCCTTATCGGATTTTCGAGGTCGTGAATACAGGGGAGACCTTGCCGGAAAGAGGTTCTTTTTCTTCACGTGTTGTTTCAATTGCGAACCAAAACCTGAAGGTTGTTTTGTTGACAACAGAGCTATGTGGGTTTATGATGCGCATCTGAAGACAGGTCCTCAAACGAGTATTCAGTTGCAGAATTCAGAGGGTTGCAGAGAAACTCGTGAGGGTGCTAAAGCTTACAAGACAAAACAGCATATTCAGGACTAAAAGAATATAGAAACCTAAGTTATGGAGCGGTACTATGGACCCTTCAATCTTTAAAGCGTACGACATTCGAGGAACGTATCCGGACCAGCTTGATGAGCAGGCGGCATGGAAAATCGGCCATGCGACGGCCCAGTTTCTGCGGTCGCTGCTGCGGGGATATGACCGCGGGATGGCCAATGCCCAGAGCCTGTGTGTTGGACGCGATGTCCGTTCGCACAGCCTGTCGCTGCGGAATGCCCTGATTGAAGGGATGAATGCGGCGGGGGCGAATGTCATTGATATTGGAGTCATTGATACGCCGCAGATGTATTTTGCAATCAATCATCTGGGGACTTGCGGCGGGGTGCAGATTACTGCCAGCCATAACGCCGCCCGCTACAATGGTTTCAAGATTGCCGGTCAGCAGGCCAAGCCCGTCGGCGCCGATACCGGGCTGAAAGATATCAAGCATATTGCCACGGCGCTGCTGCATACGCTGGGCAAACCGACCGGCTCGGTGGAGCATTGCGACTTGACGCCGGAATACAAAAAGCACGTGCTGAAATTTATTGAGCCGGGCCTCAAGAAGCTCAAGATGGTGGTTGATGCCAGCAACGGCATGGCGGGTAAAATGGTGCCGGCGATTTTCGGCGATTTGCCGATTGAGATTATTCCGATTAATTTCGAGCACAACGGCATTTTCAAACATGACCCCAATCCGCTGGTGGAGGCCAATCAGGCCGAGGCCAAGGCCCTGGTTAAATCCAAAGGTGCTGACTTCGGTGCCTGTTTTGACGGCGATGCGGACCGCCTGATGCTGATTGATGAAAAGGGCAACACGATTCCCTGCGATATCATGACGGCGCTGATGGTGCCGTACTTCCTCAAGAAAAATCCGGGTTCTGCGGTGGTGTATGATTTGCGCAGCAGCCTGGTGGTGCAGGAAGAAATTCTCAAAAACGGCGGCACGCCGCGCCGCGAACGGGTGGGTCATGCGTTTATGAAAAAGACGCTGCGTGACAGCCATGCCTGCTTTGGTGGTGAGTTGAGCGGTCATTTCTATTATCGTGATAATTACTTTGCCGATTCGGGGATGATTACGCTGGTGCACATGCTCAATATCATCAGTCAGAGCGGCAAGCCCCTCAGCGAGATGATTGCACCGCTTAAACGCTACTTCAGCAGCGGTGAAGTGAATTTCCGTGTGGAAAATAAAGATGCGATGATGAAGGAACTGGCTCGCAAATACAGCCAGGGGCAGGTGGATGATCTGGATGGCGTGACGGTGCAGTTTAAGGACTGGTGGTTCAATGTCCGTCCCAGCAACACCGAGCCGCTGCTGCGTCTGAATGTGGAAGCCAAGAATGCCGACCTGCTCAAGGACAAGTTCGACGAACTGAAGGGGATGCTGGGCGAGCCGGTGGATCATTAAAAAAAGAACCGGAAAAAACTAAAATTATAAAAAGGCAGGTTAAGAGCTTGCCTTTTTTGTTGTTACTATGGTGATGGGATTTTGTCGCAAGGTTGAGGACGTGTCGCCGGGATCAGACCTTGCGGATGAAGAATGAAATAGGCGGCAGGCACTACTGAGAAAGGAATAAATTATGACAGGAAATCTGCGGATTATAGGTTTGACAATGCTGCTGCTTGCAGCAGTCATGTGCAATGCCCAAACGCAAACGTCTGTGTCGCGTTATCCGGCATATCCACTGATCTCATGTGATCCGTATTTCAGCGTCTGGTCACCGGCGGATAAACTGACGGATACATCGACCAGTCACTGGACAGGCAAGCGTCAGGCGTTGACCAGTTTGGTTCGGATTGACGGCAAAACCTATCGTTTGATGGGGGATGAGCCGGCTGATATACCCGCGATGCGGCAGATTGATGTTCAGGTCTTGCCGACACGGACAATTTACAGCTTTAATCAGGACAATGTGTCGGTCGATCTGATGTTTATTCAGCCTGCACTGCCGGATGACATTACCTGGATGAGCAGTCCTGTGGTGGCGATAGTTTGGGCGTTCAAGTCATTGAATGGTGCTTCGCGTGATGTTCAGGTGTATTTTGACGGGACTGCGGAACTGGCGGTCAATGAGCCTTCACAGCAGGTGGAGTTTTTCGCTGAGCAGATGGGGCCGCTTTCGGTGCTGCGTACCGGCACGACCGAACAGCGTGTTCTGGGCCGCAAGGGTGATGACCTGCGGATCGACTGGGGTTATTTCTACATGGCCGGTGATAAGAGCGGTATCAAGCAGGCCGTAATTACCGATGCCCAACAGGGACGTCAGGCCTTTAGTCAGGGTGCGGAGTTGTCCGCTGCTGCGACATCCGCTGTCAGCGTGGATAAGGCTCCGGTGATGGCGATGGTGTCGGCGCCGATGAAGGTGACTCATGCCGCGGAGTTTACGGCGTATGTGGCGTATGATGATATTTACAGCATTGTGTACTTTGGTCAGAAGCTGCGTCCGTTCTGGAAGCGAAACGGGGCCACGATTTCGGACCTGCTGCAGACGACGCATAAGGAATTATCTTCCCTGGTTCGCCGCTGCGAGGCGTTTGATAAGGATTTGATGAATGATCTGACATCCGTTGGCGGGCAGAAGTATGCCCTGATTGCATCGCTGGCGTATCGTCAGTGCATTGGCGCCAATAAAATTGCTGCCGACAAAAACGGAATGCCGCTGGTCTTCCCCAAGGAAAATCACAGCAACGGCTGTATTGCCACCGTCGATGTGTTCTATCCGATGGCGCCGCAATTTCTGCTGCTGAATCCGACGCTGGCCAAAGGCTCGTTTATTCCGATTCTGGATTATGCGATGTCGGATCGCTGGAAATTCCCGTTTGCCCCGCATGATTTGGGCACCTATCCGTTTGCGACGGGGCAGGTGTATGGCGGCGGCGAAACCGGTGAAGAAAATCAGATGCCCGTGGAAGAAAGCGGGAATATGCTGCTGCTGGTAGCTGCGACCTGTCAGGCCGAAGGCAATGCTGATTTTGCGGCCAGGTATTGGCCCCTGTTGACCAAGTGGGCCCAGTATCTGGAAAGCAAGGGTCTGGATCCGGAAAATCAGCTTTGCACGGATGACTTTGCCGGACATTTGGCGCATAACGTCAACCTGTCGGCTAAAGCGATTCTGGGGCTGGCCGCCTACGGTAAAATGGCCGACATGCTTGGACATAAGGACGAAGCGAATAAATATACGACGATGGCCCGCCAATTTGCACGGCAGTGGATGGAAATGGCCGATGCCGGCGATCATTATCGTCTTGCGTTCGACAAGGCCGGGACCTGGAGTCAGAAATATAATATCGTTTGGGACCGTTTGCTGGATATGAAGATTTTTCCGCCGTCCGTAGCCAAAAAGGAAATAGAATATTACAAGACCGTTCAGAAAAAGTATGGTCTGCCGCTGGACAATCGCAGCAATTATACCAAGCTGGACTGGATTGTCTGGACGGCGACGCTGGCGGGCAATCGTGAAGATTTCATCACATTGACTGATCCGATTTATACCTTCCTGAATGACACACCCGACCGGTCGCCGATGACCGACTGGTATTGGACACACAATGCCAAGAAAGTCGGCTTTACGGCCCGGCCGGTGGTAGGCGGCGTTTTCATCAAGATGATGGATGATGCAGCATTGTGGAAGAAGTGGGTGAAAAAGGCTCAGACTCTGACGGATCCCTGGGCGGTTCTTCCCAAGCCTCCGAAAGTGACTGAGATTGTTCCGACGTCTGAAAAACAGGCCTTCGAATGGTTCTATACCTTTGAAAAGCCCGCCGATAACTGGACGGCCAAAGATTTCCGTCCTGAAACCTGGAAAAGCGGTAAGGCCGGCTTCGGCACCCGGGGTACTCCCAGTGCGGTCGTGCGTACCGAATGGAGAACTCCCGATATCTGGATATGGCGAGAGATTGAATTGCCGCAGGCCGCGATGAAAAATCCGCATCTGAAGATTCATCACGATGAAGACGCCGAGGTGTATATCAATGGTCAATTGGCTTTCAATCTGAGCGGATATACCTCATCGTATGATTATATTGAGATTCCCGCCGCAACGCTGGCCCTGTTAAAGCCGGGCAAGAATGTGGTTGCGATTCATTGCCACCAGACCGGCGGCGGGCAATATATCGACATGGGTATCTGCGAGGTTGAGATTGTAGAGTAAGTAGCAGACAGGAAAAGTCTGATAGGCTCTCAAAGCCGCTGTTCCGACATATTAGAGTACCTAAAAGATGGAATTTGCAGTGATGCGGATTCCATCTTTTTTTGTGTTCCAATTTATTTTATGTTATTTAAAAAAAGAAGTTACAATCATCACGCTGAGGGCTTTTATTTGGGGGGGGGGAAGGTACACCTGTTTTGGATTTATTGTGAAAAAATCACAGCACTTTGGTTCTGCTCATATTGTATAAAGAATCAACTACACTTGCTTTTGCAAACAAGTGGTTTAAGCGGAAAGGGAAGAAACTATGGAAACAATCAGAAAATGGATCATTGCGGCAAGTATCATTGCCGCTTCAAGTTATTCGGCTGCTGCGGTTACGTATGGTTTCTACGGTATTACGAATAACGACCCGTCCAACGTTGTCATTAGCCAGAACCAGCTTTCGGTAACGGTCGATGCCATTGGAACAACGCAGGTGGTGTTTGACTTGTCGGCTGGAAAGACCTGCAACGATATTATATTATCAATGCCCTGAATACCGCATCGTTTCGCGTTGGGCTGCATGTTCAGGCTATCGGAACCAGCGGCAAGAGTGAATCTTTTGTGAGTACGCCAGTTGTGCCGGCCCCTGGAGCATTGATGCTGGCAACGATTGGGATGGTGGTGGTCGGACATCTAAGACGTCGGATGACAATTTAGATAAAAAAAAGTCTTTTTTGGCCGCAGAATCAAAGTGCTGCGGCTTTATTATGCGCAGAGCCGGCAGAGGCTTTGGGGATTGAAGTCCTCGTCAGGCCCTGAAATTAGGGCGTATTCTGTACTATTCTGCAAAATTCTTGCAAATCCGACCTTGTCGGGGTATAAAACACCATAGTTTATTGTAGAAAAAAGACTTATACCCAATGGGTATGATTATTCCGCGAGCAAAAGAAGCAAGTGTTTGAAGTTGCTGTACTTAGCCGCAGCGAAACGGATAATTTCAAGTGGAATTCAGTATAATTTATAGTTTGGAACTATGGAAAAATCAGAACTTCGTCAATGGATCGAAACCCTGTCGGCCCGGATAAAACATATTCGGGACTGGCTTTGACATACCCACTAAAATTGCACAACGCCAGGAGTGTGATCAAAAAATGGCTCAGCCGGGCTTCTGGGATAATCCGGAAACGGCCAAATCTGTTGTAACCCAAATCAGCGCACTTAAGTCTATTATAGAGCCTGTGTTAGAGGCTGAACGCAATATTCGGGACATTTCGGACCTGTTTGATTTAGCATCTGAAGAAGACGATGCCGAAACGCTCGCCACGGTCGAAAAAGACCTGAAAACGCTTGACCAGCAGTGTGAAAAGATAGAAATCTCGGGGATGCTCAATGGTCCGGACGATATGCGAAGCTGTTTTTTCAGCATTCATGCCGGAGCGGGCGGAACCGAAAGCTGTGACTGGGCGAGCATGTTGTTGCGAATGTATGCCCGGTATTTTGAACGCAATGGTTATACCTGCGAGGAAATGGATATTACCGAGGGGGAAGAGGCAGGGATTCGGTCCATTACGCTGCGTGTGGCCGGTCCGTTTGCTTTCGGCAAATTATCGTGTGAGACCGGCGTTCATCGGCTGGTACGCATCAGTCCGTTTGACGCCAATGCCCGGCGGCACACGAGTTTCGCGGCAGTCGATGTGGTCCCGGAATACGAGGATGACATCGAAATTGAAATCAAGGATGAAGACCTTCGGGTGGATACCTATCGGGCCAGCGGTGCCGGCGGTCAGCATGTCAATAAGACCAGTTCGGCGATTCGGCTGACGCACCTGCCGACCGGTATCGTTGTGCAGTGTCAAAACGACCGCAGTCAGCACAAAAACCGTGCCGAGGCCATGAAAATGCTCAAAGGCAAGCTGTATATGATTGAGCAGCAGAAGCGGGATGCGGAACTGGCCAAGCTCTACAGCAATAAAGGTCAGATTGCCTGGGGCAACCAGATTCGCAGTTATGTTCTGCAGCCATATCAATTAATCAAGGATCACCGAACCGACCATCAGACCGGACAGGTGGATGCGGTACTGGACGGCGAGATAGAAGATTTTATCGAGAGTTATTTGCGATACCGTGCCGAGAAAAAACATAAACAGCAGGAGACTGTAAAGGCAAAGTGATGGACATTTCTCGCAGAATGTTTTTACAGTCGGCAGGGCTGCTGGCAGTCGGGTCCCTTTTGCCCGGCTGCACTATGTCGGAGTCCAAAGGCCCCAACAGGTTGTCGAAGCCGAATGTCATTTATATCCTGGCCGACGATTTGGGGTATGGTGACTTAAGCTGCTATGGCCAGAAGCGCTTTGCAACCCCAAACCTGGATCGTATGGCGCAGGAGGGGCTGCGGTTTACCCAGCATTATGCCGGCAGCACGGTTTGTGCTCCCAGTCGATGCAGTTTGATGACAGGATTGCATACCGGCCACACCCAGATACGCGGGAACATCGGGTTTGAGCCGGAAGGGCAGTACCCGCTGGCGGAAGGAACCTATACGCTGCCGCGAATGTTTAAGGATGCTGGTTATGCGACAGGAGCATTCGGCAAATGGGGATTGGGGGCCACCGGCAACAGCGGTGATCCAGGTCGCCAGGGATTTGATTTATTCTTCGGTTATAAATGTCAGAGTCTGGCTCATTTTTATTATCCGAAGTATTTGTGGCGCAATGAAGAAAAAGTGGAGTTGCCGGACAACGACCCAAAGACACAGCAGGGGGTCTATTCGCACGACCTGATTATGAGTGAGGCCCTGAAATTCATTCAGGATCATAAAGACAAACCGTTTTTTGTGTATCTGACGGCAACGATTCCCCATGCGGAACTGGCGGTACCGGAAAAAGATCTTGCTGAATTCAAAGGAAAATATCCTGAAAAACCATTCCCCGGCAATCACTATGGCCCCCAGCCGACACCCCGTGCGGCGTATGCGGCGATGGTCAGCAAGCTGGATGCCGGTGTGGGCCGGGTGATGGATGCGCTCAGAGAGCTTGGCCTGGATAAAAACACGCTGGTGATGTTTTCCAGTGACAACGGACCGCACAAAGAGGGCGGTGCCGACCCGGACTTTTTCGACAGTAATGGCCCGTTGAAAGGCTATAAACGGGATGTGTATGAAGGCGGGATTCGCGTTCCGATGATTGCCCGCTGGCCCGGAACTATTTCCGCCGGCACAGTGACCGGGCATGTCAGTGCCTTCTGGGATATTCTGCCGACCTGTGCAGAGCTTGTGGGTGCCGATGTCCCGGAGTGTGATGGCGTGTCATTCGTCCCGACGCTGCTGGGGCGGGACACTGCCCAGAAGCAGCATGAGTATTTGTATTGGGAGTTTCATGAGCAGGGCGGCAAACAGGCGGTGCGGATGGGGCGATGGAAAGCGGTACGCCTGAATGTAATGAAGAACCCAGAGGCACCGATTGAGCTGTATGATTTAACGGCGGATATTGCCGAGCAGCACAATGCAGCCGCGGCTCATCCGGAGATTGCGGCGAAAATGAAAGCGATTTGTCTTGCGGCTCATACGCCGAATAAGCAGTTTCCATTTTTTAACCAGGAAAACACAGCAGGGAAACAGAATGAAACCGATAGTACCGATTGAAGTTAAGGCAGTAAGTGCAGAAATAACAGCGATCAAGACCGATCTTCTGGCGCTGGGCGTCTGTGAAGGCAAGTTATCCGGTCCGGCAGAACAGGTGGACAAAAAACTCAATGGGGCGATTGCCGCCCTGGTCAAGCTGGGTGATTTTAAAGGCAAATCCGGAACCACCGGCCTGATTTATACACAGTCCCAAATCGGTGCAGCCAGAGTTCTGCTGGTGGGGCTGGGCAAGTCCGACAAAACGGATGCGGATGTGCTGCGTAAAGCCGCGGCGACAGTCTCGGCCAAAGCCCTCGAATTAAAGGCGCTGACCGTGGATGTGTGTCTGCATCAGGCCGCTCCGACTGTGGATGCAGAGGCGGCGGTTCAGGCGATCACCGAAGGTCTTTATTTCGGTTCCTACCGATACAGCGAATATCTCAGTTCGGATGGGGAAAACAATCAGAAGCCCTCGTCGATCAAGGCGTTTATAGCGGATGCCTCCAAGGCATTTGTTTCCACCGCGGCGAAAGCAGTGGCCGCAGGCACCATTTACGGCAGCGCGCAGAATTATGCCAGAACGCTGGCCAATCGTCCGGGCAATGTGATTTCGCCGCAGACACTGGCTGAGGAAGCCAAAAAAATGGCTCGCCAGGCTGGATTGCGCTGTACGGTGCTGGATGAAAAGGCGCTTGCTGCCAAAAAAATGGGCGGCATCCTGGCCGTCGGTCAGGGGTCTGCGAACAAACCGCGGCTGATTCTTCTGGAATACAAGCCTGCCAAAGTTGCAAAGAATATCCCTGTGATTGGCCTGGTCGGCAAGGCGATTACCTTTGACTCCGGCGGCATCAGCATCAAACCCGGCGAGGGGATGCATGATATGAAATACGACAAGTCCGGCGGTATCGCAGTGCTTGGGGCGATGCAGGCGATTGCCCGGCTCAAACCCAAGGCCCGCGTGCTGGGGCTGATTCCGGCGGCGGAAAATATGCCCAGCGGACTTGCGTATCGGCCTGGCGATATCGTCACAACCTACAGCGGCAAGACCGTGGAGATTCAGAACACCGACGCCGAAGGCCGGATGATTCTGTGTGATGCGATTGCCTATGCCGAACAGCTTGGGTGCAGGACGATTGTGGATATTGCAACATTGACGGGGGCCTGTGTGGTTGCTCTCGGTCAAAAACGGGCCGGCGTAATGGGCAATGATGAAAACCTCATCGAACAGATCAGGGCCGCATCGCGTCAAACCGGTGAACGCGTCTGGCACCTGCCCTGTGACGATGAATATGTGGAACTGATGAAAAGTAAGGTTGCCGATTTGAAGAATACCGGCGGCCGCTGGGCGGGGGCCTGTACGGCGGCGGCGTTTTTGGGCCAGTTTGTCAACGATGCCAGGTGGGCTCATGTGGATATGGCCGGCGTGGGCGTCTGGGGAGCGGATGAAGGTGCCGCTCCGGGTTCGATTGGATTTGGCGTCAGGCTGTTGTCTTCGTTTGTGATGAACCAGTAAATAGTGTTGGGAATGCATTGAATCAATAAAAATGAAGATGAAAAATGGAGAACAAATGAGAACTGCAATAGTGTCAGCGATGGTGTTGGTGGTATCCTGCGGATGGGCACTGGCGGCGGATAATGCCGCTTCTTCAGAGCTTCAGCAGGTATGGCTGGATGAGTTGGATTTGAGCAAGGCGGTTATCGGCTGGGGCCAGATTCAGAAAAATAAATCCGTCGATGGCAAGCCGCTGGCAATCGCCGGCAAATCCTTTGCTCGCGGCGTGGGAACCCATGCCGATTCGCGGCTGGATGTGAAACTCGGCGGCATCGGGGAACAGTTTGAGGCCTGGGTTGGCATTGATGATGAAATTGCCGGCTCGGATCAGGGCAAGGCCGCGGCCAGCGTGGAGTTTCTGGTCTTTGGTGACGGCAAGCTGCTGTGGCGCAGCGAGGTCATGCGGGCGGGCAACCCGGCCAAGGAAGTCAAAGTGGATATCAAGGGAGTCGATATCCTTCGGCTTCAGGTCTCCGGCGGCAATGATATCAACTACGATCATGCCGACTGGGCCCAGGCACAGATTTCCTATCGTTTGACTGCGCCTCATACCATAGATGTGGTTATGCCGGCTCCGTATATTCTGACCCCCAAGGCCGGACCGGCTCCGCGGATTACGGGGCCGAAAATATTCGGTGTTCGCCCGGGAAATCCGTTCCTCTTTACCGTCACCGCCACCGGTGAGCGGCCGATGAAATTCGCGGTGCGGGGTTTGCCGGAGGGATTGATCCTCAATTCCGATAACGGCCAGATACGCGGCGCCGTGAAAAACGCCGGCGAATATAAAACCACCGTGGTTGCCGAGAACAAGCACGGCAAGGTTGAGCGGGAATTCAAGATTGTCGTCGGTGATACGATCAGCCTGACGCCCCCGATGGGGTGGAATAGCTGGAACTGCTGGGCCTGTGCGGTGGATGATGAAAAAGTGCGGGCCAGTGCCAAGGCCATGGTTGACAGCGGTCTGCTCAATCACGGCTGGACTTATATCAATATCGATGACTGCTGGATGCGGCAGGAAGGGTCCAAGGATCCGGTGATTGGCGAACCGGTGCGGGACAAGGACGGTTATCTGCTCAGCAACGGCAAATTCCCCGATATGAAGGGGCTGACCGATTATATCCATTCTCTCGGATTGAGAGCCGGGATTTATATCTCGCCCGGGCCGAATACCTGTGCCGGCTACATCGGCAGTTGGGAACATGAGCAAAAAGACGCCGAGCGGTTTGCCGAATGGGGATTTGATTATCTCAAGTATGACTGGTGCGGCTATTCGAGAATTGCTCCCAATCCCAATCTGGATGAGTTAAAGAAGCCTTATGCCGTGATGCGGGATTGCCTCAAAAACACCGGACGCGATATTGTCTATAGCCTCTGTCAGTATGGCATGGGCGATGTGTGGAAGTGGGGTGCCGAGGTGGGCGGCAATTGCTGGCGTACCACCGGCGATATTACCGACAGTTGGGGCAGCATGGCGGGTATCGGGTTTAAGCAGGCCGAGTTGTATCCGTATGCCGGCCCCGGCCGATGGAATGACCCGGATATGCTGGTTGTCGGCAAGGTCGGCTGGGGACCGAATCTGCATCCGGCCCGTCTGACCCCCGATGAGCAATATACCCATATCAGCCTGTGGTGCCTGTTGTCGTCGCCGCTGCTGATTGGATGTCCGATTGAACAGATGGATGAATTTACCTACAGCCTTCTGACCAATGATGAGGTGCTGGATGTCAATCAGGACCCCCTCGGCCAGCAGGCCCGGCGCATCGCTCAGGCCGACGGCATTGAAGTCTGGTCCAAAGCGATGGAAGACGGCTCTCGGGCGGTGGGGCTGTTCAATATGAATGAATTTGATGCCCGCAAGGGGACGGTTAACTGGAAAGATATTGCGTTTGCCGGCCAGTGCCAGGTGCGTGATTTGTGGCGCCAGAAAGATCTGGGTATGTTTGAAAATGAATTCACTGCGGACGTCCCGCCTCACGGCGTGGTGCTGGTTCGGATTATTCCGGCAAAATAACGAATACCCGGACTATTGGGGATCATGCGTGGAAAGGAAACAAAGTGAATCGAGTGGTCATTGCTGGATGTGCGGCCGTTATCGTGCTGCTGGCCGGATGCAAATGCGGATGTTTGATGGGAACGACCCCCGCAGAAGATTTAGCACAGGTCGTTCCTGCAGACGATGATGCGTCCATTCAGGGCAGCAAAGGATAATCATGGAACAACGTGTTACTAAACCGGTGGATCTGGAACGAATTGAAAAGGCAGTCCTTGAAATTTTAGAGGCGGTGGATGAAAATCCGCAGCGGGAAGGTCTGCGTGATACCCCCAGACGGGTGGCCCGGATGTATGCCGAGCTGCTCGATGGAATGCGTCACGACCCTTCCGAGCATTTGGGCAGTGTCTTTCATGAAAAATATGATGAGATTGTATTACTGCGGGATATCCCGTTTTACAGCATCTGCGAACATCATCTGATGCCGTTTATCGGCAAAGCGCATGTGGCGTATCTGCCGGATGGCCAGGTGCTGGGCGTCAGCAAGCTGGCGCGGGTTGTCGATATGTTTGCCCGTCGTCTGCAGTTGCAGGAACGACTGACCGACCAGATTGCCGATTTTCTGATGAAAAACCTCAAGCCCAAAGGCGTGACCGTAGTGCTGGAGGCCAGCCATAGCTGTATGACTATTCGCGGGATTAAAAAGCCCGGTGCCGTAATGGTCACCAGTGCCCTGCGCGGCATCTTCAAAAGCGATCCCCGAAGCCGTTCCGAAGTCATGACCCTGCTTCACGGCAATGAAAGAATGTAATGCACAGACTGGCCCGGCAAATTCGATTTCAGATAGATCCGTTCGGGCGCAATGAATATGCCGGATGGAATTCGTATGCGGCCAGGCCCACTACCGAAGGGCTTGGCCTGTATCTGGCGCTGTGGGTCCATCTGAAATCCCGATTGCATTCCGAGACTGGCTTTGTGGTCAATGTATCGCAGATCGACGCGGCTGTGCGTCAGGAAGTCATACCCTGTTTTCAGCAGCAGTGTACCGAATGGTTCCGCCGGCAGTATAATCCGCCGATGGAGGCGCTGTATGAACTGCTCAGGGAAGCCAAAACGCGTCTTGGTCCGGTATTCAAAAAATGCGGCCTCTGGAAGCTGGAACTGGAGCTGAATCCTTTCCGCCGGCTGGGAATTCAATGGGAGACAGATGAGATGGTGATTTATACGGAAAAGTTCGAATTTGCGGCCATGCACAAATTATGGAACGACAAATTCGACAAAAAGACCAACTTCGAATTATTTGGCAAATGTGCCAATCCCGCAGGACATGGCCATAATTATATACTGGAAGTGTCGGTTAATCCGCCGCCCGGCAAATCCGGCTGGCTGGAAGGATTTGAACAGAAAGTGCGGGAATACTTTGTAGATATAGTGGACCATAAAAACCTGAATATTGATGTGTCCGCTTTTTCACGCATCAATCCAACCGTTGAAAACCTCTCGAAGCTGGCATGGAAGAATCTCAAAACCAAGCTCAAGCCCTGTAAACTCATTGAGGTCACGGTCTGGGAAAACGACCGGACCTATTGTCGATATAGCAAATAGTTAATTAGCGACGTCCGATAAGAACCTTTTTTGTGGTTGACAAAAAACGAACTATTTTGACAATAAGAACTTAATTTGATTCGGTTAAATATCCGATATTTATGATAGCCTTTCTTCAGTCAAAGAAACAGGATATACAAAGTACGGATTGGCGAGAGGCAGCTAAAAATTCATAACTGTTTTATTCGTAAACCTTTAAGAGGAATCTGTTGTCTTTTTTTGACAACTGACGGGCACGGAGTGTAGGTTTTTACGAAACGAAGCCAAAATCAAACAGCATAAGGACTAAGCCATGAAGGTTACAGTCGTTGGAGTCGGTTACGTGGGACTGGTTGCCGCGGCATGCATGGCCGATGGAGGCAACCATGTCATCTGTGTCGATACGGACGAAAAGAAGATAGACGGACTCAGGAAAGGGATTATTCCTATCTACGAGCCGGGACTGGCTGAGATTGTCGCCCGCAATGAAAAGTCCGGCCGTCTGACCTTCACCACCAGCCTCAAAGAGGGCGTGGAAAAATCCCTGCTGATTTTTCTGGGGGTGGGGACTCCCAGTGCCGCCGATGGTTCGGCGGATATCTCGGCGGTATTGAATGCGGCCGGGCAGATTGCGGAGACCATGACCAGTTATAAGATTATCGTAACCAAAAGCACCGTCCCCGTCGGAACCCATAAGATTGTCAGCAAATGGATCCAGTCCAAAACGGAAATCCCATTCGATTATGTCAGTAATCCGGAGTTTCTCAAGGAAGGCTCTGCGGTTGAAGATTTCATGAAGCCTGACCGGGTCATCATTGGCACGACCAATCCGGCCGTGATGGAAATTATGCGGGAATTATATAATCCGTTTATGCGGAAAAGCAGCCGGCTCCTGTTTATGGACCCGGCCAGTGCCGAGATGGCCAAATATGCCGCCAACACGATGCTGGCCACGCGTATTTCGTTTATGAATGAACTGTCGATGCTGTGTGAAAAAGTCGGTGCCGATATCGAACAGGTTCGGGCGGGCATGGGCAGCGATTCCCGCATTGGCAATGCCTTTTTATTTGCGGGTGTGGGCTATGGCGGCAGTTGTTTTCCCAAGGATGTCCGGGCGTTAATCTATATGGGCAATCAGGCAGGGGTACCAATGTCCATTGCTCAATCCGTCCAGCAGGTCAATCAAACCCAGCAGGCCCAGTTTGCCGATAAAATCATCCATTATTTCAAAGACCAGCCCAATGTTCAGTTGGGTGTCTGGGGGCTGGCGTTTAAGGCCCGCACGGATGATATTCGGGAATCGCCGGCTTTGTTCTGCATTGAAAAATTTCTCGCTGCCGGCATCCAGGTCGTTGCCTATGACCCGGAGGCCATGGCTCCGACCCGCCAGAAGCTCGGGGATAAGATTCGCCTGGTGGACAATGGCTATGATGTGCTGGATGGCTCCGCTGCCCTGGTGATCTTTACCGATTGGCAGGAATTCCGAACCCCCGACCTGGAACAGATAGCCAAACGGCTGCAGAAGCCCGTGGTCTTCGACGGCCGCAACCTCTACACGCCGACGTTTGTCAAGCGATTCGGCATTGAATATCACTGCATCGGACGAACCCAGGTTTAGTAGCAATAAATGAATAAGATTCTGGTTACCGGCGCGGCAGGATTTATTGGGTCGCATTTGTGTGAGCGGCTTATCGGGGATGGTTTGACTGTGGTGGGGCTGGATAACTTCGACCCCTTTTATGACATGGCTGTCAAGCAGCAAAACATTGCCGGGCTGGTTCAATCGCCGCGATTCACACTGGTTCAGGGCGACATCCGAGACCGCAAGCAGGTTGATGCAGTTTTACAGAGCAATGCGTTTGATGCGATTGTGCATCTGGCGGCCAAGGCGGGCGTTCGGCCTTCCATTGCCGACCCGGCAGGCTATGTCGATACCAATATCAACGGCACGGTGGTCATGCTGGAGGCAGCCCGTGCGGCGGGTGTGAAGAAATTCATTTTTGCCTCAAGCTCCAGTGTCTATGGCAATAACCCCAAAACGCCTTTTTCAGAGACGGATAATGTGGATTTTCCGATTTCGCCGTATGCGGCGACTAAAAAGGCCGGGGAACTGATTTGTTATACTTTCAGTCATCTGTATCAGATGGATATGACCTGTCTGCGATTTTTTACGGTTTATGGACCGCGTCAGCGGCCGGACCTGGCGATTCATAAATTTGCCCGCCTGATTGAGCAGGGCAAGCCTATTCCGATGTATGGCGATGGTTCCATGGAACGCGATTTTACTTTCATTGATGACATTATCAATGGGGTGGTCGCAGCAATCGAGCGGTGTAAAGGCTACCACATTTACAATCTCGGTGAATCCCGCCCCGTGCGGCTGGATACATTGATTGCCGAAATTGAGAAAGCCCTCGGCAAAAAAGCCAAAATTGACTTGCTGCCCGAGCAGCCCGGCGATGTCAAGCGGACCTTTGCCGATGTGGACAGGGCCGTGCGGGACCTGGGTTATTGTCCGAAGACACATCTTGCGGATGGATTGAAACAATTTGCTGCCTGGCTCAGGCAATAAACAATGGATTGATTAATATGAAAAAAGCGTTAATCACCGGCATTACCGGCCAGGATGGGTCGTATCTGACTGAACTGCTTTTGGCCAAAGGCTATGAGGTCTATGGCATTATCCGCCGGGCCTCCACGTTCAATACGGACCGGATTGACCATCTCTATCAGGACCCGCATCATCAGCCGAAATTGAAGCTGATCTACGGCGACCTGACCGACGGCGGCAACCTGTCCACGATCTTAAACGATATCCAGCCTGACGAAGTCTATAATCTCGGTGCACAAAGCCACGTCCGCGTCAGTTTTGACCAGCCGATCTATACGGCCAATGTCGATGCCCTCGGGACGCTGCGTCTGCTGGAAGCCCTGCGGATGATGAAGACTCCGCCGCGGTTTTACCAGGCCTCCAGCTCCGAGATGTACGGCAAAGTGGTCGAAACCCCGCAGACCGAGACCACCCCATTTTATCCCCGCAGCCCTTATGCCTGTGCCAAGGTCTATAGCTACTGGCAGACGGTCAATTACCGCGAGGCCTATAACCTGTTTGCCTGCAATGGGATATTATTTAACCACGAATCTCCCCGCCGTGGCGAGACCTTTGTGACCCGTAAAATTACCCGTGCGGCCACCCGTATCAAAGAAGGCCTTCAGGATAAGCTCTACCTGGGTAATCTCGACGCCAAACGTGACTGGGGCTTTGCCGGCGATTATGTCGAGGCCATGTGGCTGATGCTCCAGCAGGCCCGACCCGACGATTATGTGGTGGCCACCGGCGAGACTTATTCAGTGCGGCAGTTTCTCGATGAGGTCTTTGGCCACCTGAATCTGGATTGGCACAAGTACGTGGCGATTGACCCCAAGTATTTCCGCCCGACCGAGGTGGATCTGCTGCTGGGCAATCCCGCCAAAGCAAAGAAGGTTTTAAACTGGCAGCCGAAGGTGGGGTTTAAAGAACTGGCCCGAATGATGACCGAATCCGACTGGCAGATCGCCAGAAAAGAGCGCCTGCTCAAAGAGCACGGACAATAATTGAATCCGCTTCAGTACGAACTCTGAACTAAGAACTACGAACTAACAATGCTTGATTTAACCAAACAGCGTATTGTCATGACCGGCGGGGCGGGTTTTCTGGGCAAACACCTCCAGCAGTGTCTCTTGGGCCGAGGTGTTCGCCAGGAACAGATGCTCATCCCCCTGATTGAAGACTATGACCTGACCAAAGAAGCCGACTGTATCCGGATGTATGACCGGATGAAGCCGGATGTGGTGATTCACCTGGCCGCCGAGGTAGGGGGGATTGGCGCCAACCGTGAAAATCCCGGACGGTTTTTCTATGCCAATATGGCGATGGGATTACACCTGATTGAGCAGGCCCGCATCCGCAAATTGACCAAGTTCGTTCAGGTCGGCACCATCTGCGCGTATCCAAAATACACGCCGGTACCGTTCAAGGAACAGGACCTCTGGAATGGCTACCCGGAAGAGACCAATGCCCCGTATGGTATCGCCAAAAAAGCCCTGCTGGTGATGCTCCAGGGCTATCGCCAGCAGTACGGCCTCAACGGTATTTATTTGCTGCCGGTCAATCTGTACGGCCCGGGGGATAATTTCCATCCGGCCAGTTCCCATGTCATCCCGGCCCTGATTAAAAAGTGTGTGGATGCCATCGATGCGGGCAAAGACCAGATTGAATGCTGGGGCACGGGTTCAGCCAGCCGGGAGTTTATCTATGCCCCGGATGCGGCCGAGGGGATTGTCCTGGCGACCGAAAAGTACGACAAAGACGAGCCGGTCAATATCGGGGCAGGCTTTGAAATCACAATAAAAGATCTCGTGGAAAAGATTGCCCGCTTGACCGGTTTTACCGGTAAAATTGTCTGGGACCCGACCAAACCCGACGGCCAGCCGCGTCGGTGTCTGGACACCAGCCGGGCACAGGCGGAATTCGGCTTTAAAGCCAGAACCGATTTTGACAAAGGCCTGAAAGCGACTATCGACTGGTATCGGGCCAACAAAGAGAGATTGAAATTATAGACACATCGGCCAAAACTTTTGCCCTTATTGGTGCCTGCGGGTATATCGCTCCGCGGCACTTGAAGGCCATTCGCGACACCGGCAATGTGCTGGTCGCGGCGCTGGACCCCAGCGATTCAGCGGGAATTCTGGATCAGTATTTCCCGGATGCCCACTTCTTCACGGAGTTCGAGCGGTTTGACCGACACCTGGAAAAACTGCGTCGCAAGGGCCATCGAGTGGATTATGTCACGATCTGTTCGCCCAATTATCTGCACGATGCGCATGTGCGGTTTGCCATGCGAATCGGGGCCGATGCCATCTGCGAAAAGCCGCTGGTCATCAATCCCTGGAATGCCGAGGCGCTCGGTGAGATTGAGGCTGAGACCGGCCGGCGGATTAATACGATTTTGCAGCTCCGACTGCATTCGGCAATAGTCCAGTTAAAAGAGGCGGTTGCCCTTGCCTCCGCAGATAAAATCTACGATGTGGACTTGACCTATATCACCTCCCGCGGCAGATGGTATCTGTCGTCGTGGAAAGGAGATGCCAGCAAGTCCGGCGGCATCGCCACCAATATCGGCATTCATTTTTTTGATATGCTGACCTGGATATTTGGTCCTGTCCAGGAGAACCGCGTATATCTGTACGAAGCCACGAAGGCTTCAGGATTTCTGCGATTGCAGAAAGCCCGGGTGCGGTGGTTTCTGTCGATTGACCGGGCTGATTTGCCTGTGGACCCGCAGCCTGGAAAACCGGCGACGTATCGCCTGATTTCGATTGACGGCAGGGAAATGGAATTTTCCGAAGGCTTTACCGACCTGCATACGGAGAGCTATCGCCGGATACTGGCCGGGGCGGGCTTTGGCTGGCAGGAAGTTCTGCCTTCGATTCAAGTGGTCTATGACATTCGCAATGCAAAACCAGTTTTGCCCGGCCAGGACGCCCATCCTATGGCCATTCGCAAGGGAGTGACCGTTTAACCAATGACGGACTATTTTGCCCACCCGACGGCCTGTATCGACCAGCCCTGTACGATTGGGGCTGGCACAACGATATGGCATTTCTGCCATGTCTGTGCCGGGGCGACACTGGGCAAACACTGCAATCTCGGACAGAATGTCTTTATTGCCGCGGGTGCCGTCATTGGCGACAATGTCAAGATTCAAAATAATGTCTCCGTTTATGACGGTGTGATATGCGAGCAGGATGTGTTTTTAGGCCCCAGTTGCGTCCTGACCAATGTCATCAACCCCCGTTCGCAGGTCAGCCGCCGGGGATTATATGAAAAAACAGTCCTCCGCCGCGGTGCGACCCTCGGGGCCAATGCGACTGTGGTCTGCGGCGTCACGATTGGCCGGTATGCATTTATTGCCGCCGGTGCCGTGGTTACCCGGGATGTGCCCGATTATGCCCTGATGATGGGGGTTCCGGGCCGGCAGACCGGCTGGATGAGCCGCCATGGGATTTGCTTGCCAAAACCGGACAAAGACGGGATAATGATATGTCCGGAAAGCGGCTGGCGATATCGGTGCGGCGAATCGGGTATTCTTCGCTGTCTGGACTGGGATGAAGAAAAGCCGCTGCCCGCCGACAAAGCCGTCGGAACAGAGTTATATAGAACATTAAAAAATCAAAGTGAACCATGAGAATGAATTTTGCTGAATTGAATGATTTGATTGTCAATTCTCAATTGTAAATTCTCAATTCAGAGTATGGAGTATTTCGATGCAGGTTCCATTGTTGGATTTAAAAGCACAATACGCGACGATCAAGGATGAGGTCTTAAAACAGATCAATGAGGTTCTGGATTCTCAGATCTGTATCGGCGGTCCCAAAGTGGCCGAGCTGGAAAAGAAAATCGCGGAGCTGTGTGAATGCAGATATGCTGTGGGGATGTCCAGCGGCACCGATGCCATTCTGGCCAGCCTGATGGCCCTTGGGATTGGTCCCGGCGATGAAGTTATCACTACGCCGTTTACCTTCTTTGCCACCGCCGGCTGTATTGCCCGTGTCGGTGCCAAACCGGTATTTGTCGATATTGATCCCAAAACCTATAACATCAACCCCGCACTCATTGAACCGGTCATCACCAAAAAAACCAAGGCGATTATGCCGGTGCACTTGTATGGCCAGGCAGCCGATATGGACCCGATTATGCAGATTGCAGGCCAGGCCTCGCTGGCGGTCATTGAAGACGCCTGTCAGGCCATCTCGGCGACCTATAAAGGCAAAAAAGCCGGGGCGATCGGAACCTGCGGCTGTTTCAGTTTTTTTCCCAGCAAGAATCTGGGCGGTATCGGCGACGGCGGCATGACCGTCACCAGCGACGAAGACCTCTATAAAATGCTGGTCTGGATGCGCAACCACGGCAGCGAGCCTAAATATTACCACAAATACATCGGCGGCAATTTCCGTCTGGATCCGATCCAGGCTGCGGCGCTTCTGGTCAAGCTGCCGTATCTGGCGGACTGGTCGCAGATGCGTCGCAAAAATGCGGCGTTTTACACGAAAAAATTCAAAAAAACCGTGATTCAGACGCCGGTGATTGCCGAGGATTGTGAATCCATCTTCAATCAGTATGTCATCCGCGTCCCGCGGCGCGATGAGCTGGTCAGACATTTGCAGGCCAATAAAATCGGCTGTGAGATTTATTATCCCGTGCCGCTGCACCTGCAGGAATGTTTCGCCTATCTGGGGTATAAGGCCGGCGACATGCCCGAGGCGGAGAAAGCTTCCCGCGAAGTCCTGGCGCTGCCGATTTATCCGGAATTGACCGATGAGATGAAAGAATATGTCGTGAAAACGATTCTGGATTTTTATAAGTAAATGAATTGCTTCTGCTGTCCGGCTACGTTCGGCGGCAGAGAGTTGTGTATAGAATAAACCATCATTCACATAAAACAGGAGGTTCTCTATGGCGTCACTGGAACAGAAAGTCGCAAAGAAAAATATCCTCGTGGGTGTACTGGGGCTGGGTTATGTCGGTCTGCCGCTGGCGCGGGAGTTTGCCACCTCCGGCGTTAAAGTGCTGGGCTTTGATATCGACGACAAAAAAGTCAAGGTACTCAACTCCGGCCGCAGCATCATCAAGCATATCCCCCATGAACAGGTTAAGTCAATGGTCAAGTCCGGCCTGTTTTCCGCCACCAGTGATATGTCACAGCTCAAAAAGCCCGATGCGATTCTGATTTGCGTTCCGACCCCGCTGACCAAAAACCGCGAGCCGGATATGCAGTTTATCGAAAGTTCCGCGCGGACAATCGCAAAATCCCTGCGGAAGGAGCAGTTGATTGTCCTGGAAAGCTCCACCTACCCCGGCACAACGCGTGAAGTCATGATGCCGATTCTGGAACAGACCGGCCTTGTAGCGGGCAAGGATTTTTATCTGGCATTTTCACCGGAGCGTGAAGATCCGGGCAACAAGAAATACACCACCAAGACTATACCGAAGATTGTCGGCGGTCTGACCCCCAAATGCTGCGAACTGGCCCGCCAGGTGTACAGCTATGCGATCGAGACTCTCGTGCCGGTCTCCTCTCTGGAAGCGGCGGAAGCGGCCAAGATTCTTGAAAATACCTATCGCTGCATCAATATCGCGATGGTCAACGAACTCAAGATGCTCTTTGACCGCATGGGCATTGATGTCTGGGAGGTGATTCGTGCCGCCGCCACCAAGCCGTTTGGCTATCATCCGTTCTATCCGGGACCCGGCCTGGGCGGTCACTGCATCCCGATTGACCCGTTCTATCTGACCTGGAAGGCCCGTCAGTATCACATGGCCACCCGTTTTATCGAGCTGGCCGGCGAGATCAATACCGACATGCCGCATTATGTCATTCATCGTACCATGGAGGCCCTGAACAATCGCAAAAAGAGCCTCAATGGAGCCAAAGTCCTCATTCTGGGTCTGGCTTATAAACCCGATATTGACGATGTCCGCGAGTCGCCGTCGCTGGAATTGATTGAATTGCTCAAAGAGCGGGGCGCCAAAGTGGATTATAATGACCCGTATGTTCCCGCAACTCATAAGATGCGTGAATATGACCTCAAGATGAGCAGTAAAAAGCTGACCGCGGCGATGCTCAAAAGCTATGATGTGGTGCTGATTTCCACCAATCACAGTGATTATGACTACAAGTGGATTGTCAAAAACGCCAGACTGGTCATTGATACGCGCAATGCCTGTGCCAATGTCAAGGCCGGCCGCAATAAGATCGTCAAGGCGTAAGCTTTTACCTGTTCGATCTGTTAAACGTGTCATTCCCGCGAAAGCGGGAGTCCGGATTTCGCGGAATCTAAATGAACCGTTGAAAGCCTTGATTTTCGTGTCTGTTGTGGTTACCATTTAACACTTAAACATTGAATATGCTGGCTGCTGGAAGCTGCTCGTTTGCCGGCAGCCAATATCGGTGAATGCTCTGACAAGTTGTCCATGTTGAGATGTCTTGGCAGGTTTAAAAGGGCTTCATTAAAAATACAGTATTTGACCGGGATTGTCCCGGTTGTCTGCGTGCCTGGCTTTACACGCAGGTTTGGACTATTTTAATGAAATGGAGGTAACTATGAAACGGTGTCTGATGATGTTGTGCCTGAGTGTTTGTGTATCGTTCGTCAATGCCGATTGGCCCCGTATCGACGTGTGTATCCATCCTTCAAAGCAGGACGCTCCCGCCATTGATGAGAATCTGGTCGTCTGGGCGGATCAGCGCAATGGGACACAGAATACCGATATCTACGGCAGACTGCTGCCCGATGTCACCGAGCTGGCGATTTGCAGGGCTGCCGGCCACCAGACCCAGCCTGCCGTCAGCGGACAGCGGGTTGTCTGGCGGGACAACCGAAACGGCAATCAGGATATCTATCTGTTTGATATGGCGACAAGCACCGAAATCCCCATCTGTACCGATTCAGCCAACCAGGAAAATCCCGACATCAGCGGCAGCATTATTGTCTGGGAAGACTATCGCGGCGGCAATACGGATATCTACGGGTACAATCTCGATACAATGACCGAATTTCCAATCTGTACCGATCCCGCCATTCAGTATCAGCCTGCCGTTTCCGGGCATATTGTGGTCTGGACCGACCAGCGCAGCGGCAGCGCGGATATCTATGGATACAATCTGCTGACCCGGCAGGAGTTTGTAATTTGTTCTGATGCGGCCAACCAGTCCTGGCCGGATATCAATGGTGCGATTGTCGTCTGGCAGGATGAACGAAATCAGGAGGTCTCTGGCCGGGATATCTATGGTTTTGATCTGTCCGGTTCCGGCGAATTTGCAGTCTGTACGGATTTGGAATATCAGAACTACCCGGTGATTTGCGGGGATTATGTCGCCTGGCGTGATTATCGCAATGCCGCCGCCACCGGCTATGACATTTATGGTTTCAATCTCAAGACGCAGACGCTCATGCAAATCTGCACGATCGGCGGGAGTCAGACTTTTCCAGCAATCTCGTCGCAGTATGCCGTCTGGCAGCATGGCGAAGATATTGTCGGTGCCCAGCTGCCGATTCATTCCAAGGTGATCGTGCTCTATCCCAACGGCGGCCAGATGTTTTTGGCCGGTTCCCTGCCGACGGTGCAGTGGAAGACCGAAGGGGACCCGGTGGATGAGGTTCGGATAGATTTTTCCGCCGATAATGGCCAGAGCTGGCGGATTCTCGCCAATGCCGTGCTCAATGCCGGCATCTTTCAGATAACACTTCCGTCGGACATTCATTCTCAGCAATGTCTCGTTCGGGTGCGTTCCACGGCCAATCTGGATGTGATGGATATCGGCGATGATGTCTTTACGGTCTTTCAATGTGCACAGACTCTGACGGCGGACCTGACCGGTGACTGTTTCGTGAATCTGGCCGATTTTGCCGTCCTGGCCAATCAATGGCTGACCTGCGGCAATCCGTATGATTCTGATTGGTGCCAGCAGTAGCACGGAACGCAAGCGACGTGATTTTAATTGTAAATCACCATGAAGCTCATGAAGTTAGTGAAGGAATATAGTAAAAGGTTCTCTTCCTGTTCTTCATGGTGAGAAAACCAACAACCAATAACTGACAACTGATCACTATGAAAATTCTCGTCACCGGCGGTGCCGGCTTCATCGGCAGCCATATTGTTGAACATTTTCAGGGTCAGGCGGATGTGGTCGTCCTCGATAACTTCCGCTCCGGCTTCAGAAAAAATCTGGATGGCCTGCAATGCCGTCTGATTGAAGGTTCAATCACGGACCCCGCTGCCGTTCGCCAGGCCGTTCAGGGCGTGGATTACATTTTCCATCTGGCCGCGATGATCAGCGTTCCGGAATCGATGACCAAGCCGCGTGAGTGTGTCGAGATCAACACGCAGGGCACCCTGATTGTGCTGGAAGAAGCCGCCCGCGCCGGCGTAAAAAAGCTGTGCCTGAGCTCTTCGGCCGCCATCTATGGCGATAATCCCAGGCTGCCCAAAACCGAGGATATGCTGCCCGAGCCTAAAAGCCCCTATGCCGTCACCAAGCTCGACGGCGAATATTACTGCCGGATGTTCCACGACGAAGGCTGGCTCAAGACCGCCTGCATGCGGTATTTCAATGTTTTTGGCCCGCGTCAGGACCCCAAAAGCCAGTATGCCGCGGCGGTACCCATATTTATCGACAAAGCGGTCCGGAATGACCCGATTACCATCTTCGGCGATGGCCTCCAGACGCGCGATTTCGTCTTCGTCAAGGATGTGGTTGCCGCTAATGTCTTTCTGGCGACCCGGCCGGACTTAACCGGCGTATATAATGTAGCTTGCGGCGGAACAATCACGATTAAAGAGCTGGCTGAAAAGATTGTCGCCCTGACCGGCAGTGGTTCCCAAATTCGTTTCGCAGCCGAGCGTGCAGGCGATATTAAACATTCAAAAGCGGATGTGACAAAGATAAAATCAGCCGGTTTCGCCCCAATGAATCGGTTTGAAGATGGACTAAGTCGGACTATTGAGTTTTTTAAACCCAAAGACCGATAACCGAAGACTAAAAACCAACAACCGGACAGGCGATGCCCGTCAATTTATTTCTTATAGTTTAAAAAGAGTCTGTCAAAACAGGTATAAACGATTAAGGAATAAATACAAGGTTCAAAACAATGAATCATAAAACCTTCAATTTTGCCGCCGTATCGGTCTTAGTTGTATCTTCCGTGTTTCTCGGAGCGGTGGTTTTTTGGCCGGATTCCCCCAAAAGCGTCAATGCGGGTACAACAGTCCAGCCTGCTGCTCAGCCTTCTGTTCCAGCCCAGCCTGTCAGTCCGGCTCAGCCCGCTGCCCTGGCACAGAACGATAATTCCGGCGATTTTGAACCACTGCACGAAGCGGTTTCGTATCCCAGCGAGTATATGGCGATGGACACGGCCAATGAGTTTCCTGTGATAGAAATCAGCTCGCCCGACTCCGGCAGTTCGGCTAATTATGTGTCTTCACAGAGCATATCCGGCGATTCCTCCAGTTCATTTTCGTTTGATGTCTCGAATTTGTCATCCACCCTGTCTTCCAGTGGAAATACATCCAGTTCCTCCAGTTCAGCAAGCGCGCCCTCATCCGGCGGCTCGTCGGGTTCTTCCGGCGGAGCATCCTCCGGGGGTTCGTCTGAAGGCGACTCCTCTGAAGGCGACACCACCCAGCCTGGAGACAACGCCACGAATACTCAGCCGGATACACCCACGGTAAATCCCGACACGCCCGGCGGTGGTGGCGGTTCTGCACAGGATTATTCATTGCCGGATTGGATTAAAAATGAAGGCATCCGGGCCGGATTTATGTCTTCCACTTCGGGAAATCTGGATGTAATTCCTCGTATTGTTCAGGAGACCAAAAACATCGGGTTGAATACAGCCATTGTCTATGGGTGTATGTTTGCGGAAACACCAAATCATCTGACTTATTATCGGGAATGGTTCCGTCAGTGTAATAAAGCAGGATTGCACATATTTGCATTCTACGGTTGGCAGCCTCCGATCAAAAACACCTGTCGTCCGGTCGTCTTCAGCGATGGTACGGAAGGTCTTTTCCCCTGTCCGCTTGATGATCAGCTCTGGCAGTACCTGACCGACAATATGGTCGAAAAGCTGGCCAGGGTGTCCGTGGAACGCAGAGACTTGCAGACCGCGTTTGACGGTTTCTTTCTGGATATGGAGATGTACCGGACGGAAGCCGAGCCTGCGGATAAAAGAAATTATTCGCTTGATACCTGTTTCTGTGATGTCTGTTTTTCCCGTTTTATACAGACCCAGCCGAAGTGGAAAAATATGCCGATGGTGCGAACTGATCGGCGCAAATTCTGGCTGGAGCAAAATAATCTGCTGTCCGCTTATCATGCCTGTCTGACACGGGCCGTCGAGACAAGGGCGGAAGATTTGAGAAATCAGGTCCATACGATAAATCCCAAACTGCTGTTTGGAGTGTACCCGAGGCTGTCAGTTGAAAATTGGGTGCTTGCGGCAGTCATGAGGGGATTTGGACGGAATTCTTACCCCGCGATTTCATTCACCACAGACACCTATGGCTACTATCCCATTCCCTGGGGGGCCGCCCGTATTCCCGCCGATCTGACGGCGTATTTTAAGGAATTTGATATTAACGGCATCTATGTTGCCGGATATTTATTGCGTGCCTACACCAGCGGTGAAATCAAAAATCATCTGGTTAAATCCGGTCAAAATGCCCAGGGATACTGGCTGTTTCGGATGCCCCAGCTCCTGGATAGTCGAATTCCTCCATCCGAGGCACTGGCCGGCGGAACCCAGGCGGACTACCTGCGGGAAATAAAAAATGCCAATATACAGCTAAATGCAAGGTGATTCCGCGCCCCGGCGCGACAGCATGAAAACCCCGTCCCTCAAGATTAATTTTGCATGGGCATTTATCGGCAATGCCGTGTATGCTCTGTGCGGCTATTTATTACTAACGATATTAACCAAAACCTCTTCGGTTGAAACAGTCGGTCTCTGGGGGATTGCCCAGGCGGTGACTTTGCCGGTGGCCACCTTTTTCAGTCTCCGGCTCTGTACCGTTAATATTACCGACGTCCGCAGGGAATATCACACAGGCCACTATGTTGCCGTGCGGTTAGCGGCGTCTGTGCTGTCGGCGATGGTGATTGCCGTCATTGGCTTTCTGTTTTATCCCCCGCACACAGCCGCGGTGATTGCCTTAATGGGCGTCAGTCAGTCCATTGCCGAAATTCGATCCTACTTTTTGTCCAATATGCAAAAATATGAACGCCTGAATCTGGCCACCCTGTCTCAGATTATTGAGGGACTCCTGACCCTGTTGCTGTTTGGGGTTCTATTTTGGATGAGCCGGAATTTGCTGCTGGCCATTGTGGGAACCATCGTTTCACGGCTGCTTGTCCTGTGTTTCTACGATATTCCTGTCTCGGCAAAGGTCTTAATTGCCCACCACAAACATGAGGATGCGTTATATAGGCCTGTTTGGCACTGGGATGCCTTATGGAAGTTGTCCGCACAAGCAGCCCCCCTGGCCGTAGTTGCTGCAACTACAGCGGTATTTCAAAATATCCCGCGAATCGTAATGGATCGCCAGATTGGCCGCGAAGCGGTAGGGTATTTTACGGCAATGTCCATGCTGCTGGTTGCTTATACCATGGTCAATGCCGCCCTCGGCAATGCGGCCCTGCCCCGCCTGTCCAGATATTTTGCAGAAAACACAAAAGCCTTTGTCTGGCTGCTGGTTCGCTTGATAGGGATCAATTTTGCGCTGGGGGTTGTATTTGTGGCGGTTGTCTTTTTTTTCGGCGAACCGCTGCTGACGATGCTGTTTACCGCCGACTATGCCCAGCATAAAAATGTCCTCGTGATGCTGGCCGTGTCCAGTTGTCTTTTATCGGTTTTCAGTGTATCCAACTGGGGTTTGAATGCGACAAGACAGTTTGCAGTACAAGTGCCGATTTATATAGTTACCTTATTTTCCAGCCTTGTTAGTTCAGTACTTTTAATTCCTCATTATAACATGTATGGTGCTTCATTGGCATTAATGATTTGCTATATCGTTGGAAGTATTGGTTGCCTGTATTTCGTTATCATGGCAATAAGTAAAAATAGAACTAAAGCTCTTTAATAACGAAGCATTGATATCAATTCATTATTCAATTTGTAATTTAAGGGCATATAAAGACTTATCTGTATAACTAAGATATAAAGCACATTAATGGAAACACTTTATGGAATCAAGTGAATACTTCGAGCAATCAGGATCGTTGGAAAACATTGAAGAGAATTTTACAGTAAACTGCTTAGGACAATCTCATTTTAGAGATTATATCTGGTCTTTTTTTTATGCTATTTTGATTATTTTGTTTTTTGTGTTTCTTGAGCCAGGCAAATTGATCCACTGGATGTTAATACCTCTGTTGTTGTGCGGAACAATAGTATTAACCGACGCAATCCGCTGGATGAAAGGTACTTATACAATATTTGACCCCAAAGGCGTCATTGGGCTTTATGGAATCAATTTCTTTTTGATAGCCCCACTGCTGATCGTTATGAATGATATGGAGGGGGTTGAAACATACACAATCTCATATTGGCAGCCACTTCTCGGTTTGATGGCTATATTAAATTTAATTGGATTGTTAATATATAAGATATTCGAAAAAATGGCTTTCAAACGCCCAACTAAAGTCGAGACAACGTATTGGCAATTGAATCCTGGCAGGGCAACTTTCTTTGTGCCTGCATTTGTGATAATTGCTTTCTTGTCATATTGTATCTATATCATTAAAGGCGGTGGGCTGAGCGCTTTAATTCTTCAAGAAAGACAGGGTGAGGCAAATGTGGGCCTAGTGGGAGCCGGGATATTTATGGTGCTAAGAGACGCTCTGCCCCTGACTATAATGATTGCATTAACAATTCATCGAATAAAGACATTACGAGGCAATAATAGTCAATGGTGGTTTTTTATCGGCATAGGTGTTCTGATTTTGTTTTTCTTTACATCGGGTCTTCGTGGAAGCCGCGCCGCAACCGGCTATGGGCTTATCTGTGCTGGTGCAGTGGTGCATTATTTTTGGCGAAAGCTGACGGTAAAATTAATATTGCTGTCCTTAATCCCACTGATGCTTTTCTTTTATTTTTATAGTTTCTATAAAAGTGCTGGAATAGTAGGGATAAGGGATTTGGTTCAGGGACGGACCACTATTGCAAGTCTGCAGGAAAGCACAACACGGTCGTTTGCGGGAATGTTGGTAGGTGATTTAAGCCGCGCTCATGTACAGGCGGCAGAGTTAGATGTGCTTGTAAATAAAACATGGCCCTATCGATACCGATATGGAATTACTTACCCGCATGCGATTGGATTTATGATTCCTCGCCAAGTATGGCCAACAAAGCCCACAGATACAGCCAGAATTGTCGCAGGGACAGAAATGCTTTATGGACAGGGAACATATGGTGAATATGCGAAATATGGCGGAGGCGGCAGTCGTTCGACTCAGCTTTATGGATTAGCCGGAGAAGCCATGTTGAACTTTGGTGTGTATGGTGTTCCATTTGCCTTTGCGGTTTGGGGCTATATTGTAGGAAGGATTCGAAAAAGAATTTATAGTTTTAGAGCCGGTGATATGCGTTTGCTTATTTCTGGTTTTTGGCTTCTGCTATGCTTTACGATCTTGTCTGCAGATGCAGACATTATTGTATGGTTTTTTACCTCACTGTATGCGATACCTGCGATATTGATATATCTAATAAGTGATAAGTATAAACTTGAAGCCGACAATGATTAAATGTCTGTTCATGATAAAGTCCGTCCTGCGCGAAATTTGTGATATTTTAGAATCCGCTATTAGACATTTCCCTGGCAAAACGGGTTTCTTTTTACGAAGACTTTACTATAAATGTGTCTTGAAGCATTTAGGTCGAGGTGTGCGGATTTATCCCGGTGTCTGGTTCATTGGATCCCGTTATATATCGATAGGTGATTATTGCACGATTGCGCACAACACCATGATTCAGGCGGGTCCGCCGACGGGATTGAAATCGGAATGTTTGTACATGGAAAATCCGGATTATCGGTGGGGTCCCGGTGAGGTGGTATTGGGGCGTTATGTCTATTTGTCCGCCAACTGTTATATTTTGGGCAATGGCGGGATTTATATCGGGGACTACTCCTGCTGTGCAAGAGATACCTCAATTCTGTCCTTTTCCAACCATTATCGAAGTTTCAAAAATCCTTCGGATCGGTCCATTTATTTCACGCACGGCAGCGGCCCTGAACACGAGTGCTATTTGTCAGGCCCGGTTGTGTTGGAAACCAATACGGGCGTTGCAAGCCATGCCGTGATTCTGCCTTGCGTAACAATACACGCGGATAGCTTTGTCGGCATAGGCGCCGTGGTTCATAAAGGTCAGTACCCAGCGAATGCATATATCAGCGGCACTCCCGGCAGGGTGATGCATTCCCGCTATGAGGAAATCGCTGCGGATGGCAATGCCCACTAATTGATAGGGGACAGGCATGAAGATTGTTTTTTTTGATTTTATCATTCATTATGGCGGAGGTCCACAACTGGCCGCCGATACGATGTTGAGATTGTCTAAACATCACGAGATTGAAGTTATTGATCCCTATGGTCAGTGTGAGCCGTACATACAAAAACTTCAAGGCGGTGGGATTAAGGTTCATGTATTAATGCCGGAGTCACGTTTCGTCTTTCTTGGCAATTCACAAAACCCTCTAAAACGATATTGGCAGTGGTTTCGAACAGTGCCCCACTATCTTCGGCTACACCGTTGTTTACAAAAAGTGGTCCGGCAGGTCCGTCCGGATGTTATCTGGACAAATACAAAAACAGGATTTAAGTTCTTGAGTGTAGGCAGAAGTCTCAGGCATATTCCGCTGGCTATGGAAATCATCGGCTGTCACCCGGCTTCTTATTTTAACGATTCCATCGGGCAAAAGATGAAAAAACGACTCAGTCTTGTGATGGCCATTTCCACGGAAACCAGCAGCCAGCTTAAAGCGTCGGGTTTTAATCCGGATAAAATTCATATCGTATTTGACACAATTGATTTTGATGAGACCATTCGCCGCAGCAGTCTGCCTTTAGAAGCACCTCTGCCATGCCTCGGAAAGCATCCGGCCATTCTGGTGCCTGCAACACTAATTCCCAAAAAAGGGCAGGATACGGCCATTAAGGCCGTTGCCCGGTTAAAGCAGGCCGGACTGGATCCTGTTCTTTGGCTGGCAGGAGACGTTGTGGGTTTGGATAATTCTTATGAATTGTATTTAAAGGCTCTGGTTGATCAAATGAAGCTGAAGGATAATGTGTTTTTTTTGGGTTGGCGCCATGATGTGCCGGCTATTATCATGAATGCCGATATGGTTGTTTTACCGACGCATGAAGAGGGCTTTGGCCATGTGATTTTGGAATCCATGCTCCTGAAGCGTCCGGCCCTGGCCACACCAGTGGGAGGGATTAAGGATTCTATTTATCATGGCCTCAACGGACTGCTGTTTCCGGTGCAGGATGATGAGCGTTTGGCTGAACAGATAGTGCAGATTCAGAATGATCCGAGTTTAGCCCGTCGTATTATTGATAATGGTTTTAAAACCGTAACAGAACGATTTACTCCGCAGGCCCATACAGAGCGTTGTCTGGAATCCTTGAAAAAAATCGCTGTCGGAAAAACATACAAATAAAGGCATTACCGGGTATTGAACGAGTAAATCTTTGTTCTGTGATAACTACAGGTATCGCGGACTACAATAAACAAGGTGTCCCATATGGATAATGTCCCCTTAGTCAGTGTGGTTAGTGCGTTTTATAATACCGGTCCGCTTATTCTGGATATGATTCGTTCAATCATGGCTCAGACGTGGACCGACTGGGAGCTGGTATTGATCAATGACGGCTCTACGGATGATACATTGAAGATTGCCCAGTCCGTGGATGATCCCCGCATTCGGATTTTCAGCAACGACCGTAACCGCGGCAGGGCGGTCAGTCTGAATCGAGGAACACGGGAGGCCCGCGGCAAATATATTGCTCGTATGGATTCAGATGATATTTGCAGTCCCACACGGCTGGAAAAAGAAGTCCGCCTGCTGGAAAGCAATCCTGCCCTCGATGCGGTCAGTACGGGAGTGATTTATCTGGACAAAAATGATAATCCCACCGGCGATATGCTGTGCCCGACCGAACATGAAGCAATCTGTGCTACACCCTGGCGAACCATACACATGGTGCATGGAGCCATGATGGCCAGGAAGGAATATTTTCTCAAAACCCCGTACCGTGAAGATATTCCCATGGCAATCGATTACAATATGTTTCTCAGGTCACATCAATACAGTAAATTCAGCAATGTTCCCGAACCCCTGTATTATTATCGCCTTGATAATTCGTTTAATCTCAAAAAACAGTTTACTGCTCGCAAAGTCAGTGCATCATTTCTTTATGATTATTATAAGAAGAATGGGCGGATCGTGAAAGCTCTGCAATACAGTGCCGGCCAGTATGTTAAATATGCGATAACGGTTTTATGTTTTGCAACCGGACTCAGAAAGAAATTAATGGCCTGGCGATATTTGTATTTAACCGAAGAGAAAATGGAATATTACCGCCGGGAAGTGGAGGCCATAAAAAGTGTCGCGTTGCCTCTGAAAACAAATCTCCGGGAGATATCATAACGTTTATACCATGACCGATTTCCATAAACCCAGACTATGTATTCTGACCACGGTGTCGATTTCAATCAAATCGTTCTGCCTGGACCAGATACGTGCACTGCAGCAGGCCGGCTTTGATGTCACCGTGATTTGTGCCCCGGATCCCGATCTGCCCGAACTGCTTCCACAGGGTGTAGAATATCTGACGGTGGAATTTTCGCGGGTTATCAGTCCGCTCAAAGACATGAAAGCGATTTTGTCGTTGCTGGCGATATTCCGACGGAGGAAATTTGATATCGTCCAGTACAGTACCCCGAAGGCTTCTCTGCTGGCAGCGATCGCGGCCTGGCTGGCACGCATTCCCAATCGGCTTTATCTGCTGTGGGGTCTTTATTATGTGGGGGTTCAGGGTAAGGGGCGTGTGGTGCTGAAGTCTTTTGAAAAAATAATTTGCCGTCTGAGCACCGAGATACTGCCGATTTCAATTGAAATGGTGGATTTTGCAAAATCACAGGGACTGGTCGGCAAAACAAAATGTTCTGTAATCCTGAATGGCAGCGCCTGTGGTGTGGATCTAAGCCTTTATAGTCCCGGCCGCTGGGCCGCGTCACGTGATGAAGTGCGAAAACAATGGGGTAATATATGCGGATATTGCTGACTGCATCGATACCGGAAACGCTCAAAGTCTTCTATCTGCCTTTGATTGAACGGCTTGTTAGCGAAAATATCCGGGTCACAGTGGCCTCTGCTGAAAGGCCGGCACTGCTGGAATTTAAAGAAAAACATGGATGCCAAATCCTGCCGCTGAATTATCATCGGACGATAGCTCCGGGATCGGATATGCGAATCATATTGTCCCTGGTTAAACACTTGCGGGCCAACACGTATGATATCGTGCATGCCCATACCCCCAAGGCGGGTTATATCGGGATGCTGGCTGCGGCTTTGGCAGGCGTAAAATGTCGGGTTTATACCTGTCATGGCCTGGCTTATGAGACGGAAAAGGGGTGTAAACGTCAATTATTGAAAAGTGTGGAGCGATTGTCCTGTACGCTGGCCCACCATGTTCTTGTCGTCAGCCCCAGTCTTCAGGCGAAGATGTTGCAGGATAATCTCTGCCGGAAAAACAAGATGCAGATTCTGGGCGATGGAACCGCCTGTGGTGTGGACCTCAAACGGTTTTCGCTGACTTCGGACAATCCGGGCCGAACTGAAGCTCTCCGCCGCAGCCTGGGTTTTTCCGCTGAAAATAAAGTGATTGGCTTTATCGGACGTCTCGTACCTGATAAAGGCATCCATATTTTAGTAGAGTCTTTTTTGGCACTGTATAATCAGGATTCATCCATTCGTCTGCTGATTATCGGGCCAATAGAACCGCATCGCGGAAGTCTGACTCCCTCCGTGCTCAAAACGATTCAAGAACACCCGGGGATTACCCGTCTTGACTTTACCGACCAGATTGAGGCATATTATCCTCTGATGGATGTATTCGTGCTGCCAACCCGCCGGGAAGGATTTCCATATACTATCCTTGAGGCCGCAGCGATGGAGGTTCCGTCCATAGCGACCCGGGTAACCGGATGTGTGGATGCCGTGATAGATCATCAGACGGGGATATTGATTCCCCCGGAATCCTCATCCGATTTAACTAAAGCGATTCAAAAGCTGTTGTATGATAAATCGCTCGCCCAATCCATGGGCCGACAGGCTAAAGACAGGGTAGTAAAGCAATTTTCGTCTCAGAGACTCACGGATCTGCACATGACCCTCTACCGGGAAATAGCGGCTCAAACAAATACAAACTGAAAACAGACTATCGAGATAAAAAATGTCCAAACCTAAATCCAAATTTCCCTTCTGGCTGTTTGCCGTATTACTGGTCGTAGTCTCGATGATACCCATTATCAGCAATCGCCTCTCCCCGGCCAAGGCCAGTCTGGTTGTCAAGGACAACACCGGATCCAGCAATCTCCTGTCTCAGGGACCCAATCTGGTCGCGGTATTTTCCAATGGAACAGTCGCCGCCTGGGGGTGGGCCAATCCCGCCCAGCCTCTCTGGCAGTGCTCCGCCGGTACCGACCGTCTGGTGTTGCTGAATGAAACCACCTTAGCCGGCGTGACCAAAACCGGCCGCAAGCAATTTATCACTATCGATGCCAAACAGGATACAAAAACCTCTGAAATTCCCGTCGGCTGGGAAGACCAGTCCCTCTGGCCTATCCAGTCCCCCAATGGTGAGAAACTTGCTCTCGCCCGTGTCAATCCCGATAAGGATGGCCGTACGCTTTACGAATTCATGATGCTGGACCCGGCTCAGAAAGCCCCCGGCCTGCCGGTCTCATTGGATGTCCCGACGATGGAAAAGCGATTTGTTGACTATGCCCTGTCCAACGACCACACACTTCTTGCTGTCGGTAATAGCGCCAAACAGGGCTTTCTTGTCCTGATTGACCTGACGCAGGGCAAAGTTATTCTCGAAAAACAAGTTCCGGATACTCAGGAATTTACATCAGTTGCCTTTACGCCGGATGGGGCCGCCGCCTACCTGACCAACCGCGACGGCTCTGTGTATCGAATCAATCCTGCCGATGGCCAGATCCAGTCGGTCTATAAGGTGCTCAAGGAAGGCCAGCGAAATCCCGTTACCAATGAAACCTCCTCGCAGAACATCACCCTCAGCGCCGATGGCCGTTACGTTGCCGCCGTGGTAATCAACTGGGTCTATGTCTGGGAGATTCAAACCGGCAATGTCGTTTTCAAATACCGTCCCGACCATAAACTCACAGGGGCTATAGCCCTGTCGCAGGATGGTTCTCTGCTGGCCACCTCCGATATCCGTGCCAGCGGCACAATCCAAATCTGGCAGGTCAAAAAATAATCAGCATGAGATTGATTCTCCTTGTCATTGCCACGAAGGTGGAATCCATGATGCGGATGACGGCTGTTAAACAAATCTTTTTGGGCGACGAATCGACAATCGTAAATTGTAAATCTCGTCAATAACAACTTAACTCTCTGCGTTCTCTGTGTGCTCTGTGGCAAAAAAAAATTCTGAATTCTCAATTCTAAGTTCTCAATTCGTCAAGCGTCTTATGGATTTTCTGGCGGCGCTGGCAGCGATCATCCTGCTCAGTCCGCTGATGCTGATCGTCGCTGTGCTGGTTTACCTGCGTCTGGGCAGCCCCGTCATCTTCCGCCAGCAGCGTCCCGGCCTCCATGCCCGGCCCTTTACCATGTATAAATTCCGCACCATGATATCCAAAACCCATGACGAGCAGGGGCGTATCCTGCCCGACGACAAACGCCTGACCCCCTTTGGACTGTGGCTTCGCAGCACCAGCCTCGACGAATTGCCCGAATTGTTCAATGTGCTCAAAGGCGACATGTCGCTGGTAGGTCCCCGGCCGCTGATGATCAAATATCTGGACCGTTACACGCCGCATCAGGCACGCCGCCATGAAGTCAAGCCCGGCATTACCGGCTGGGCCCAGGTCAACGGCCGCAACAATATCACCTGGGAAGAGAAATTCGACCTGGATGTCTGGTATGTCGATCACGGGTCCCTGAAACTGGATATCATCATTCTTACCCGTACCTTCTGGCAGGTTATTTCCCGCTCTGATATCGCCAAAGAAGGCCACTCCACGGTCGATGAATTCATGGGAACTCGAAAGAATTGAAAATGGACAATTGTATACTTAACAAGTATCATTTTGCCGCGAGGATGGCCACAGAATACATTGAAACGGTACTTAGCCGTACCTCGGGCGGACAATTTCATTCAGGAACAGTATAAATCCTGTTAATCCTGTCAGAAAATAAATCTCTGGGAACTCTGTGTGCTCTGTGGCAAAATAAATTATCGATGATTGTAAACTTATCTCAAATCCAGCAAATCGAATCCGTCGCACAAAGCCCCTTCTACCTGTGCGATGATGCGGTCTTTGGCACCAATTACGAACGAATCGTGGCGGCCTTCTCCGCCCGATGGCCGCAGATGATTCTGGCCTATTCCTATAAGACCAATTACATCCCCTGGCTGTGCAGACTCATCCGCGACAAAGGCGGCTGGGCCGAGGTGGTCAGCCGTCTCGAATATGAACTGGCTCTCAAAGTCGGCCAGGACCCGGCCAAAATCATCTTCAACGGCCCTGTCAAAACCGCCGACGATATCGAACTGGCGCTGCTGAATAATTCGATAGTCAATCTCGATTCCGCTGCAGAAATCGACCATCTGCTGCGATACGCCCAAACATACCCCGACAGCCTTATTCCTGTGGGTCTTCGTATCAATATGGGGCTGTCCGATGCTAATGGCTGCTCGCAGATTCAAAACCAGTTGCCCGTCAGCCGCTTCGGGTTTTCTCCTGCCGGCCCCGAGATGATGCGGCTCAAGCAGCGCCTCCAGGCGATTCCCAACTGTCAGGTCGTCAGCCTCCATGGCCACACCTCGACATCTTCCCGAAGCCTTGCCTGCTATCAGACCATCACCCGCACCCTGTGCGAGATGGCCGAGTGGCATTTTCCCCAGACCGTGCAGTATATCAATATCGGGGGCGGGATGTTTGGCGATGTCCCTCCTGAAATGGGCTTTGCGGATGTACCGACCTTCGATCAATATGCCGCTGCCGTCGGCGAGGTCCTGCAGACCAGCGACTGGGCCGCCGCCAATAAACCAACCCTTGTGGTGGAACCGGGGATTGCGATGAGTGCCAATGTCATCAGCCTCGTGACCAGAGTCATCAGCATAAAAACGATCCAGAACCGAACACTGGTCACAGTCGACGCCAGTGTGTTTCATACCAAACCCACCCAGCACAGCCGTAACCAGCCCTGGACCCTGATACCCGCAGAGGAGTCTGCCCGCTCCTCCGGCGTGTTCAGCGTAGTGGGGGCAACCTGCATGGAAAAAGATTATCTCCTGACCGACGTCTCCGGCCCGCTGCCGCAGGTTGGCGATTATATCCGGATTGATCAGGCCGGTGCCTATACGGTGGTCATGAGCCCGCCGTTTATCAATCCCGCCCCGGCCATCGTCGCACCGCATGGCGAAAACTTCAAAATCATCCGAACCCGCCAAACCCTCGACGACATGTTTAAAAATTATAGATTTTAGAAACAGAAACAAATCTTTTAAGTCGAGTGTGTATTTGCTTGGAGATGGAATTAATTCGTGAAATCTGTATAATCTGTGGTTTCTAATATGGCTCGAATCATTTCCGACAATATCGTTCTGCGTCCGCTTGAATCGCACGACCTCGAAAATCGTGTCGCCTGGTTCAATGACCCCCAGGTCCGCCAGACCCTGGTGGTCACTGAGCAGTTCGAAATCGAAAAAACCCGTCGCTGGTTTGAGCGGCTGCAATCGGACCGTTCGCGTGTGGAATTCGCCATCGACACTCCTGAGGGGGGCACGATCGGTGTCACCGGTCTGGTCGGCATCGAAAAAGAACACGCCGTGGCCGAATGTTATTGTATTATCGGCAACAAAGACTACTGGGGCAAAAAACTCGGCACCGAAATCCATTCGGTTCTGATTCAATGGGCCTTTGAGGTTTTGGGATTGGTCAAAATTCGCGCCGACATCCGCACCAACAATCCGGCCATCTTCCGTGTAGTCGAAAAGCTCGGCTTCAAAATCGAAGGTACCCTGCGTCAGGAAAAAGTCGTCTCCGGCCAGCGAATTGATTTATATCGCATCGGTCTGCTGCGAAGCGAATTTACCCCTATCCACAAACGCTTTGAGATTCAATAGGATCAATTGTCATTCCCGCGGAAGCGGGAATCCGGTTGCTCTATGAACAGAATACTGCCAACAATGAACTCCAAACACTTTGCTCCAAACAATGAACTACGAACTTATCTCCACAACCATTGAACTCTAAACATTTAACATTAAACCCATAACCCTATTATTAATCTCTCTGTGTTCTCCGTGAATTCTGTGGCAAAATGAATTTCTCAATTCTAAGTTCTCAATTCTCAATTCAGTAGAGGCTTTCTTATGCATAGACAAATACAAACCGTCGCCGTTCTCGGTGCAAGCGGAACCGTCGGCAGCTTGTCCGGCGGCATCCTCGCCCAGAATGGCCTGAATGTCTATTATCTCAGCCGCACCAAAGAAGGCTCTCAGAAAGGTCTGAGCAGAGCCATCAAGCAGGCCCGTTCCGAGGCAATCGCCTCGCGCATCACCTGCGGCGATTATAACACCTTGTTCGAGAAAGCCTGCTCCGAAGCCGACTGGATTCTCGAATGCGTGGCCGAGGACATGGCCGTCAAGAAAGCCATGTACGAAAAAGTGGATGCCATCCGCCGCAAAGACGCCATCGTCAGTTCAGTCACCTCCAGCCTGCCGCTGGAAGAACTCCCGCAAGGGCGTTCCGACAGTTTCCGGGCCAACTTTCTCTCGACCCATTTTTATAATCCCCCCGGAAAAATGCTGGCCTGTGAAGTGACCGGCCAGTCCCAGACCGATCCGGCCCTCGTGGATTTCATGATTGAGTATCTGGGCCAGAAGCTCCGCCGGGTGGTGATTCCCGTCAAACCGACCGCAGCCTTTGCCGGCAACCGCCTGGCATTCCTGCTGTTTGCCCGGATTACCGAACTGGTCCGCCAGTTCGGCGTGGAAATGATGGATTACCTCATCGGCCCCTACACCGGCCGCCTTCTGCCCCCACTGGCAACAATAGACCTGGTGGGTCTGGATATCCACAAGGCCATTCTGCTCAGCCTTCAAAACTACACTCAGGATGCCATGCACAACAAGCTGGTCATTCCCGCCTATATCGATGCCATGATAGCCGCCGGGCGCCTGGGCAATAAAACCCGTGCCAGCGGCGGATTCTTCAAAAAACTCGACAGCGGCCAGTTTCTTTATTATGATCCCGCCTCCGAGGACTACATCCCCGGCTACGGCCCCCACATCCAGTTCGTCGAAAAAGCCAAAAACCAGATATGCATTGGCCTGTATCGTCAGGCCTTCGAGGGAATCCTCCTGGCCACCGGCACCGAAGCCCGCATCGTCCATGAAATCCTGGCAACCTATATCGCCTATGCCTACAGCCTGATTGGTCAGGTCACCGATGAAAAATACGGCATCGAAGGCATTGACAAGGTGATGTCTTCCGGCTTCCACTGGGCCTGTCCCAGCCTGCTGGTCAATATGATCGGTGGTGCCGAAAAGGCCGTCGAGCTGGTCCAGTCCGCCGACCTGGCCGTCCCGCAGACCCTGCGGACCGATACGACCTGGAAAAAATATTACTTCAACGCCGGCAAATACTTCATCGCCGGCTAATCATGCAGTAGCATGGAGCGCAAGCGACGTGAATCCGATGACAAAATAAAAATGATCAATGAAATTTGTCATTCCCGCGCAGGCGGGAATCCAGGATATGCTTATATCTGCACTAACAACTGAGAGTTATTGATTGTATCTTGATCGTGGCTCAAATTGAAAATAGGCAATGGAAAATTGAAAATTAAAGCTCGGCTTGTGAAGGGTGTCTTATGAATAACGTCTTTCTTCTCGGCGGTTTTCAAACCGATTTCGCCCGCAACTGGGCTCGTGAAAAAAAGCATATCTCCGCAATGATTCGCGAAACCTACGAAGGCAGCCTTGAGTGCACCAAAATCAGGCCCGCCGACATCAGCGCTGCCTTCGTCGGCAATTTCGCCGCGGAATTGTACTGCATGCAGGGGCATCTCGGTGCATTTTTCGTCGAGCTCGACCCGGCCTTCAAAGGCCTGCCGACCTGCCGCTATGAGGCCGCCTGCGCCTCCGGCGGGATGGCTGCCTTATCGGCGATGGCCCATATCCAGGCCGGCCTGTATGATTGTGTCGCCGTTGTGGGTGTCGAGCAGATGAAGACCGTCGATTCAGCCAGAGGCGGCGATTTTCTCGGTACTGCCGCCTGGTATGAACGGGAATCCAAAGGCGTCGAATTTCCCTTCCCCAAGCTCTTCGGCAAACTCGGCGACGAATACGATAAACGCTACGGCCTCAAGGCCGAACATCTGGCCCGCATCGCCGAAATCAATTATGCCAATGCTCGACGAAATCCCAACGCCCAGACCCGCGACTGGTATATGAGTTACGACCACGCCTGCGGCACCGGCCAGTACAATCCCGCCATCAGCGGTCGAATTAAAGTGACCGATTGCTCCCAGGTCACCGACGGTGCCGCCATCATCTACATGGCCTCGGAAAAATACGCCGCCGATTATGCCCATCGCTGCGGCATCAGCCTTGAGGCTCTGCCGCGTGTACTCGGCTGGGGCAACACCACCGCCCCCATTGAATTTGCCGTCAAGGTCGAGGATTCCAGAAACGACCCCTATGTCCTGCCCTGGACCCGCAAGGCCATCACCGACGCCATGCAGCGGGCGGGCCTCAGCTCCTGCTGGCAGTTATCCGCCATTGAAACCCACGACTGCTTTACCACCTCCGAATACATGGCCATCGATCATTTCGGCCTGACCGAACCCGGGAAATCCTGGCAGGCGGTAGAGCAGGGCGTCATTGCTCTCGGCGGCAGGCTGCCCATCAATCCCTCCGGCGGTCTCATCGGCTGCGGCCATCCCGTCGGAGCCACCGGCGTCCGTCAGCTTCTCGATGCCTATAAGCAGACCACCGGCTCGGCTTGGGACTATCAGGTCCCCGGCGCCAGACGTGTTGCCACCCTCAACCTCGGCGGCTCCGCCACCACCAATGTCGTCTTCATCATCGGTTTTTAATCCTGACGAGCTTCTTGACTCACTGCAATTGGTTATTGATTAGCACATTAAAGAATACATGGAAATAATCCCCTTAAAATCCGAACACGCACAATCCGTCGCTCGACTGCATCAGGAAGGTATTCCAACCGGTTTTCTCAGTTCGCTTGGCAGTTCGTTTTTGGCGGAATTGTATGCATCCATCAGCCAAAGCCCTGAAGGATTTGGATTCGTGGCCTGTGAAAAGGGCGATGTGGTTGGATTTGTAGCTTTTACCACAAATCTCAGGCAATTGTATAAAACTGTCTTGCGGGGGCAGGGTTTAAAACTCATGGGAATACTTCTGCCCCGCCTGTTTTCGGTTAAAACCATAAAAAAGATTGTCCAGAATATCTTTTACCCCGGAAAAACGAAAAAGCTGAATCTGCCTCAGGCCGAACTCTTATCAATAGCGGTCTCCAGCGACTGTCGCGGCAAAGGACTGGCCGGGCAATTGATCAAATATGGTTTTGAAGAATGCCGCCGTCGTGGAATTATTCAGGTTAAGGTACTTGTAGCCGAAGCGAATCAAACAGCCAATCGATTATATCAAAAAAATGGATTTGTATTAATCACACAAATAGATAGTCATGGTTGTACCAGCAATATCTATGTTGCACAGACAGCACACACTGTTCCGCCAGAGTGAATATCTGTAATCCATCAAGTTCTTGATGTAAATATATTTTTGCACAAAAGCGCCTGCGCTAACCAAGCTGAAAGCTATTTTCTACGAACTATAAACTACGAACCACGAACTTTCAAAATTCTCATTTCTCAATTCTTCTTCGCCACCCCCCGCAGCCCTTCCATCTTCAAAAAGCCCTTCTTCCAGATAATCAGGGCGGATATGATGATGACGACCAGATAAACAATCAGCGCATACCGCGTCCGTATCTGACTCATCAGAATGCCAATCGCCGCATATAATCCCGCCAGTCCGTAACAGATCGCCACACTGCGTTTCAGCGAGTGCCCGTGGTCCATCAACTGGTCGTAAATATGTCCCCGGTCGGACACAAACAGCGGTCGTTTATTCAGCAGCCGCCGCACCAGCGCCGTCGCCGTATCCAGAATCGGCAGGCCGAAAATCACAATCGACGCCATCCACCAGCGGGGCACGTCCTCGGCAAACAGAATCATCAGTGTCGCACAGACAAATCCCAGCAATAGGCTCCCCGCATCTCCCATAAAAATCTTGGCCGGGTGCCGGTTGAACGGCAGAAATCCCAGCACCCCTCCGGTCAGCCCCAGGCAAATGGTCATGCGAACCGGGTCGCCTTCATCGCTGAGCCGCCAGGTCGAAAGATGTATCGCCAGAAACAACATTCCCAGTGTAATAATTGCCGTCACGCCCCCGCAAAGTCCGTCCAGCCCATCCAGCAGATTCAGTGAATTGGTCGCTCCCAGAACAAAGAAGATGACAATCGGAATCCCCAGTACCAGTTCCATCCCCGGCGTCAGATGAACCCCCAAAAATTGAGCGATAATACTCAGGCTCGGCCGGATTCCGACCGCCAGCAGCACCACCGCCGCCACCACCTGCCCCAGCATCTTCTGCCACGGCTTGATATCCAGAATATCATCCACCAGCCCCACAAAGCACGCAATCGCCGCTCCCCCCAGAATCCCCAGAAGCCAGCGCAGGCTGATATCAAATCCTTCCTGTCCCTGAATAATCGCAATCCCCGCCAGTACCCCCACAACCAGTCCCACCAGAATTCCCACACCCCCCAGATACGCCACTGGCTCCTTATGGGTTTTTACGGTGCTGTTGGGTTTGTCCACAATTCCCAGCTTGATAGCAATCTTTTTGCACAGCCACGTTGCCGCCAGCGCAAATACCCACGAACTGACCAGCACCGGCCAGAACTGTAATACCCAGCTTAACGGGCGTTCATTGCCCAGAAAATCGCCAAACAGCAAATCCAGCATAACCTCCGTCTCCGTAAATTCAATCTGCTTATACTCGGGTATTGTACCCTGCAAAAACAGAGATTGTCCATCATTTTTATAAAAACATCAGTTCTGTCAACTTATCCAAGCTTCAGAAGTTCTCGCAGAGCAGGCTTCATTTGAGCCGCCGCCTGCCCGCGATGGCTGATGCTATTCTTGTGCTCACTGCTCAATTCCGCAGTCGTTTTGCTCAGTGCGGGTACATAAAACAGCGGATCATACCCAAACCCGTTCTCTCCCCGCGGCGTATCGATAATCTGCCCCTCAATTTTCCCTTCCGTCTGAATTAATAATTCCGTCGGGCTGGCCAGACACATACAGCAGACAAACCGTGCCGACCGTTTATCCTGCGGTACTCCTTTCAGCAGCCCCAGCACCTTCCGATTATTCAACTCATCCTGCTCCTGTCGCGGCAGTTTCCCGACGCCTTCGGTCGCAAACCGGGCACTGTGCACCCCCGGCCGGCCGCCCAAAGCATCCACCACCAGCCCCGAATCATCCGCAATCGTCCAAAGTCCGGTCTGTCTGGCATACCCCAGAGCCTTTTTGGCCGCATTATCGGAAAATGTCGCCCCATCCTCCTCCACCTCGGTCGTATTCGGATAATCCCGCAGGCTGTGCCACTCAATCTCCCCGGCCAGCTCCGAAAACATCTCCGCCAGCTCCCGCATCTTACCCGGATTGGTGGATGCAACTAATATCTTATGCTTCATCAAAGCGGTCCTATTTATTATCTTTTAATCGATGAATTTCTTTTCGTATTGCTTCAATAACTTCCTTGTTGTGGATGATTTTCTTTTTTCCATCGGCGACTGAAATGATATAAAAGACCTTGCCGCCAAATTTTTCTGAAAACTTCTTATGTGTCTCGTTTTGAAACTGGAGTTCATTTATGATTTGGGTAATATAAGCATATCCGGCTGGTTTGATTTGGAGGCCTATGTATTTTCCTTGAATATCAATATAGAAATCGACATTAAAACCTCTATCCCACTGATCGGGAGCGGGTATAACCTCTACTCCTAATTCCCCTTGAAGCTGACCATAGATGGTTTGAATTTCTGATTGATACCCATCATAAGTGCGGTCGATGACCAGTTTGATAATAAAATCGATACAATCCTGTTCTTCAATACTATTGATTTCAGCGTGACATATTTCAGAAATTTTGATAAAAAGTGTTCGTCCAATCTGTTCAAGGTGCTCTTTGGGATGCACATTCTGATAATAAAATAGTTCCCAGTCCTGTTTGGTTTTAGGCGAACATTTTCTAATTAACTCAGCTACAGGGCCAACTATTTTCTTTTTGGTCAGCCCCCACCGCATGTTTGCGCCATTTAAAATCCATTCTTTTGCCATGCCACAGGCCTCCTCAGGCTTAGAAACCGAGATTTGTATTTGAAATCAAAAGATACATCAATATCTGCAAATCCCATTTTTATCAGATGAGAATTTACAAACGTTTTATTCGAAAGATATAAATACCCCAAAAGGATATTGTTCTGGTCATATTTCATGGAGTCAAATTTCAGAAAGACCTTTTGGCCCTTTGTCTTGTTTTCCAGAAATTGAATAGCAGCCTCTCGTGTATCGTTCTGTTCCTTGATTCCCAAAAGCCTTACTTTGAGACCGTTATCAAGAATTACAAGAGATGGGGAAATCACTTGTTCTACGCGATAATAGTCTTCGCGTTTATGGGGATTGCGGTCTATTTGTGATCCGAATTTAAACTTTTTTGGATCTGTCTTTTTGTCAAACCGGACAGGATCCTTGAATATATAGGGAAGAGCCTGGATTTCTTTATCAAAATATGATTGCTTATGCGACTGATATTGAAAGACAATCTTGGTTGATTCAAAAAGTTTGTTTTGACTGGCATTTAATTTTTCTCGAATGACCGATTCGTAATCTGGATTAATTTCATAGCCGACGGAATTTCGCTCCAGATTTCGAGCTGCTAAGCAGGTTGTACCGCTTCCAAGAAATGGATCCAGTATTGTGTCGCCAATATAGCTGAACATTTTGATCAGCCGTCGAGGTAATTCTTCTGGAAACATTGCAAGATGTTTATCCTGCCGTTCCCCTGCAAAATTCCAGTGTCCTGCAAAAAACTGGTTCCATTCCTCTGTGGTCATCTTGGATTGCTCTTTGACATCCGGGCTGACTTTAGGTCCATCGCCGGGCTTTTTGAAAAGCAAAATAAATTCATAGTCTAATTTCAGGATGCCGTTCCGCGGATAGGGGAACGACCCCATAATGGTTGCCCCGCCGGTGGTATTACAGGTGGTTACTTTCTGCCATATAACAGCACCCATATAATCAAAACCCGCCGTTTCACAGAATTTGATTATTTCCGTCCGAATGGGAATGATTTTATATCGGCCGTAATAAACGGAACGAGCAAATTGATCGCCAATATTGATACAGAGACGACAGCCTTTATGTAAAACGCGACGACATTCATTCCACACCAGATTAAGATTGTTGATATACTCTTCGTAGCTATGGTTAAATCCAATCTGGTTGTCATTGCCATAATCTTTAAGCTGCCAATAGGGCGGGGAGGTGATGACCAGGTGGATAGACTCGTCTGGTATCTCTTCCATTCGCCGTGAATCGCCGATGATGATTTTATGATTTGTTTTCATGCTATCTTTATATTCATTCTCTCGGCTAATATTATGCGTCTTTACAGGGACAATGGGATATTACTTGCTTAACAGTTTCTTCAGCAGCGCCCGCTGGAAGTGCAGCCGGTTTTCCGCCTCGTCAAAAATTACCGACTGAGACGACTCGCACACCGAATCGGTAATCTCATAGCCGCGATACGCCGGCAGGCAATGCATCACCTTGGCCCGCTTCGGAGCCGCCGCCAGCAGGGCGTCGTTAATCTGGTATCCCTGGAAATCCCGAATCCGCTGTTCTTTCTCGGCCTCCTGACCCATACTGACCCAGGTATCCGTATAAAGTACATCGGCATCCTTCACCGCATCCATCGGATTGCGAATCTGTATCGCACACCCGGGGCTGATTTGATTGGCGGTATCCAGCGTCTCCGGATCCAGTTCGTACCCCGCCGGCGCCGCAATCACAAACTGCATATCCAGCTTCGCGCACGCAAACGCCAGCGACCGGGCGACATTGTTGCCGTCCCCGATATACGCCAGCTTCAACCCCTTCAGCTTGCCGAAATGTTCCATTGCCGTCTGCATATCCGCCATCGCCTGGCAGGGGTGCGACCAGTCCGACAGGGCGTTAATCACCGGCACCGTTGCCCAGCGGTCCAGTTCGACAATCGTCTCATGCTTGAAGGTCCGGGCCATAATACCGCTGACATACCGCGAAAACACCCTCGCCATATCCTTGGCCGGCTCTCGCTGCCCGATAATCCCGATGTCCTCGGGCTTCAGATATATCGCATTCCCGCCCAGGTCCTGCATGGCCACCTGAAAACTCACTCTCGTCCGCAGGCTGGTCTTCTCAAACAGCATCGCCAGGGTCTTGCCCGTCAGGCATAAATCCCGCTTGCCGTTTTTATACAGTGTCTTGAGGCTGATGCTTAAATCCAGCAGCTCCAGCAGCTCCTGGCTCGTACAATCCCGGATCGAAAGGAAGCTTTTCATAATCTTATCCCTCAGTTTCAAGAACGGTTGACAAAATTCCAATCGCCTGGTCGATTTCTTCGGTGTTGATGGTCATCGACGGCATAAACCGCAGGATATTGCCCTGCGTACAATTGATTCGCAGTCCCTGCTCCAGACACTTGCTGACAATGCCGGCCCCCGGCACCGCCAGCTCAATACCAATCATCAATCCCTTGCCGCGGAGTTCTTTGATGATGGGGAACTTCTGCTTGAGTGCATTCAGTTTATCCGTGGCATACTGCCCAATCCGCACGGCATGATCAATCAGTTTATCGCTCTCAATCGCCTCAATCGTCGCAATTGCCGCCGCACACGCCAGCGGATTCCCGCCAAAGGTCGAGGCATGAGTTCCCGGCACCAGTACGGATGCAATCTCCGGCTTGGCCACGATGGCTCCGATGGCAACCCCGCCGCCCAGCGTCTTGGCCAGCGTGATAATGTCCGGCACCACCTCATAATGCTGATACCCAAACCACCGGCCCGTCCGCCCCATCCCCGTCTGCACCTCGTCCAGAATCATCAATGCCCCGGATTCATCGCACAGGTCGCGGATGGTCTGCATATACTCCGGCGTCGCCTCACGCACACCGCCTTCACCCTGGATCGGCTCAATCAGCACGCCGCAGACCTCATCGCTGAATGCCTGCGTCAGTGCATCGATATCGTTAAACGGCACATATTCAAACCCCGCCAATAGCGGCATGAATCCCTCATGATACTTCGGCTGTGCCGTCGCGGTCACTGCTGCGAACGTCCGCCCATGAAAACTCCGCTCAGCGGTGATGAATTTATACCGTTTCTTGCCGGCGTTGAATTTCCGTGCCAGCTTCATCGCCGCCTCGTTAGCCTCTGCACCGCTGTTGCAGAAAAAACACTTGCCTCCGAATGCCCGCTCCGACAGCAGTTTGGCCAACTGGCCCTGCTGAATCGTATAGAATGTATTATCAATGTGCAGCAGTTCCCCGGCCTGTCGGCGAATCGCCTCAACGACCTTCGGATGACAATGCCCGATGCCGCTGACCGCCCATCCCGGAAACAAATCCAGGATCTTGTTGCCGTCCAAATCGTATAAATAATTGCCCTCGCCCCGCGTAATCACCCGCGGCAGTCGCCCGTAATTTCCGATGACGTACTGATTAAATTGTGTAATAACCTCTTGTGTATTCATTATTCTTTATCCTATGCAAAAAAGCTCATATCCAAAAGGCCCGGCGACAAATCTACGAACTCCGAACTATGAACTACGAACTTTTTATTTGATAATCTGCGTCCCAACGCCTTTATCCGTGTAAATTTCCAGCAGCAGCGAATGAGGAAATCTGCCGTCGATGATATGAGCCTTCTTGACGCCGCCTTCCAGTGCGATCAGGCACGATTCGACTTTGGGCAGCATTCCTTTATTGATAATGCCGTCTTTGATCATCGCGTTGATTTCCGCCTCGCTGACACTTGAAATCCGGCTCTCCGGATCATTGATATCTCTTAAAATACCATGCGTATCGGACAGCGCCACGAACTTTTCCGCCTGCACCGCCGCGGCCACCTTGCCTGCTACGGTATCGGCATTGCAGTTCAGCTTCGCACCGCCCATCTTGGCCCGTGCAATCGGAGCAATCACCGGAATCACACCGGACTGGCACAGCGTCTTGAGCAGCTCGCCGTTGACTTCTGTGGCTTCACCCACCAGCCCCAGGTCTATCTTGCGGCCATCATCACTGACTAACCGCAGCGGTTCGGCAAACACCACGCAGCTGCTCAGCGAATGCATCCCCATCCCCCGGCATCCCAGCTCATTGAGAATCTGACACATCGGCGTGTTCATTTTATGCACCAGCACATGTTCGGCTATCGCCAGCGTCCGCTCGTCGGTATAGCGTCTGCCCTGAACCCACACCGGCTCCAGCCCAGACTCGTTCATCGCCTGCGTAATTGCCTTGCCGCCGCCATGAACCAGAATCGGACGCATTCCCACAATCGACATAAATGCCACATCCACCAGCAGCTTCCGCTGGAGTTCCATATCGTCCAGAATACTGCCGCCCAGCTTGACGACGACAATCTTGTCCTTGAAGCTGCGAATATATCCCATCGCTTCAATCAGAGCGCCGGCCTTTTCGATGGCTTGTTCCATAGTCTAACCCTTTACCAACCAACACATAATACTGTACTTCATGCAACACACCCATTGGGCATAAAATAAAAAAAAGCCAACGGCGGGATTCGAACCCGCAACCCCTGGTTTACAAAACCAGAGCTCTACCGTTGAGCTACATTGGCGTTTTTAACGTATTCAATTGTTTGCCGCATGCCAACGGATCAGGGCATCCCTGCGCCGCAGGCCGGAAAAGGCAAATTGTACAAATCCCACCCCATTATTTCAAGAAAAATTCTCCTTGGAAATTACCCGCCAAAACGCATCCGGAATCAACTCCAAAACGCACCTAACTCTTGTCCCCAAAAGGACGTATCCGCTCCTGGATGCACCAGCAATCATACAGCACCAGCGCCGTCATCGCCTCAATCACCGGGATAATCCGCGGCACAATACACGGATCATGCCGCCCATGCGTCTCAATCGACTGATTCCGCCCTTCGAGGTCAATTGTTTTCTGGGGTTTAGCTATCGACGATGTCGGCTTCACGGCAATCTGGAAATACACCGGCTGCCCCGTCGAAATCCCCCCGGTAATTCCCCCGGCATTATTGCTCACAAACCCCCCGTCCGCCATATTATCATTCGACTGGCTCCCGCGCATCCGGCACAATTCAAAGCCCTTGCCGACCTCAATCCCCTTGACCGCCCCCAGTGTCATAATCGCATGGCAAATCCGCGCGTCCAGCTTCCCGAACACCGGATCCCCTAATCCCGCCGGCAGTCCGAAAATCTCCAGCTTCACAATCCCGCCAACCGAATCATTATCATTCTTGGCCGCCAGTATCGCCTGCTCCATCCCCTTGGCCGCCTCGGCATCCGCACACCGCACCGGCGTCTTCTCAATCATTCCATAATCGCACGATTTCGCTCGAACACCCCCAATCTCAATCGCATGGGCGACAATCTTAACTCCTTTTTCTTCCAGCAGCTTACGCACCACCGTCCCGCCCATCACACGCCCGGCCGTCTCACGTCCCGATGACCGCCCACCGCCCCGATAATCCCGAATCCCGTATTTCTTATAAAACGTGAAATCCGCATGTCCAGGACGAAACAGGTCTTTTATCCCCTCATACTTGCTCGAATCGTGGTCGCGATTGAAAATCACCATCGCAATCGGTGCCCCCGTCGTCTTACCCCCAAATACCCCCGACAATATCTCCACCTGGTCCTTCTCATCCCGCGGCGTCGTCACATCGCTCTGTCCAGGCCGCCGGCGATTCAGCTCTTTCTGGATATCCTCCGCCGAAATCTCCAGTCCCGGCCGCACCCCATCCAGCACCGCTCCAATCGCAGGCCCGTGGCTTTCCCCGAACGTCGTCAGCGCAATCACGTCCCCATAAGTATTGGCCGCCTTCGACCGTATTGCCAGTTCTCGCCCCAATCCCTCCATAATCTCCGCCGCGATTGCCGCCGGCGTTTTCCCCGTCGTATCCACCAGAATATCCGCAAATGGTCCCAGCAGTTCCTCACGAAACGCCACATTCTTATCCAGTTGCTCCCGCGCATCCGGCCCGCGCAGCCACGGCGGCAGACCATCCTTTTCCAGCCGTGCCCAGATCGTCTCCGTATCCGCCTTCAGATAGATCAAAATCGCATTCTTCCGCAGGGCCTGCCGACTGCCCGGATCAATCAGACTCGACCCCCCGCAGACAATCAGCTTCCATTCCGCATCCTCGAGTTGCCGGGCCATCATCGCCTCGACCTGGCGAAACGCATCCTGCCCGTGCTCGACATAAATCTCCCGGCACGTGTGCCGATGCCCGATCTGCTTGAAGAAGTGCTCTTCAATCAGCGCGTCCGTCTCAATCATCTCCAATCCCGTCATCCGGCTCAATTCCCTGGCGACGGTGCTTTTGCCTGCACCCTTGGCCCCGGCGATTACTATTTTCATACAATCCTCTCTGTTATACTGGCTTTACTTTACTTGCTTGCCCAGTATAACCGCTTTTTCGCCGCAGGGCAATTGTTTGCTTTGCCGCCAGGGTTCCTCCCCGGCCTCCCGGCCCCGGGCAAAGCCGTACTCCACCCCATTGGCCGTCTTATAAACCGTTTCGCCTTTTTCATCCCATCGGTCATAAGTCCCCGTCATTGTCGCCTCGTACCACCGGTACGGAAACTCATGCTCGGCAAACAGCGGGTCAATGGCCGTGATATCCACATTATGCGCATGCTTCAAATCCTGCTGTGTCACGTTATAGGTAATATCCCGCGTGTAATAATGTTCCGCCCACACATTGGCAGGGCGGTTCGGCTCACCCGCAATCGCCCCCAGCTCATCCGGGTCCCACTGGCTCGGCACGTACGCATCCAGAAACGTCAGATGCACCTCCACCCCCGGCCGCTCTTTGACAATCCGTTTGGCCGCCGCGTCAATCACCCAACTGCCCGCCGAATGCCCGATCAGATGCACATGCCGAACCGAATCCGACAGCTTCAGGCCCGCCGCCGCCAGCCGCGGCCCCCCGATATCCCGCGCATACCGTGCCGCATGGACCGACGTAATCACCACCGACCCGCCCGACCACCCGAAGCAGCCGCACATCCACTCGTTCGGGTCCACCCTGGCCGCGATCGCCTCGGCCATCTGCTCAGGCCAGTCCTTCGCCGCCTTATCCCCCCAGCCGTGCGTCACAAAGACCGCCTTATTCACACCCGCTGCCGGCCGGATTGCCCCCTCAATCACCACATTCGGCTCAGCCGCCACCGCCGGCGTCTCCACATCATATTGAAAAATATACACCCCCTTATCGGTGATATGATAGATACCCCGCTCCGTCCGGGACGCCGTCACCGGCGCATCCAGCCACTTGCCCAGCCCCGCCTTCCGCATCCACTCCGCCGTCGTCGGCCCCGACTCCCCGCCCGAACATCCCGACGCCAGCACCAGCCACACAACAACACCATAACTCCATTTCATATTTTGTCTCACTATCAACGCTCCTGTCTTTGCCGGGTAGTATGATCAAATCCCATTTGACCAAATCATATAACCCGCTGCCAAATTAACAAATTAGTGCGGCCCAGTCAAGCTCCGCTTGGCTGGGGTGCATCACCCCGTGTTATGCAATGGGTGAAACGATCAAACTTTGTTTGGCCATTGGTAGTTCGCTATAAATTTCAAGAACGATCCGTGTGATCCATTTCATATTAATCCATTCTTGAATATTACTGTTTATCGCCCATGCCGTCCTGCCAGAGCTTGAATCGATAGTGTGACAAATCGATCTGGCCCTTATCAATATCTTCTTCACGAATCACTGCAATATAATAAGGGGCATTTTCGTCATTATCCCAAAGCTCGCCATATCTTAAAGGATATCGAATTGTTAATACAATCTTATTTAAATGATAGTGTACATCAAATGGAACCTGAAGCTTTCCGTCGCAAACAAAACAATCTTTCGCCTGATGCTTTTGCCATGAGAGAGTGTTCCAAAGCAGTTTTGTCGATTGCGTAAACTGATCTTCGGGAATTGATATCCATTTAAAACTGATTCCATCGTCCTCAATATACTGAATCCAATAAATATAAAGATGGTTTTCCCAATAAATAACAGCGGCATCACCCGCTTTAATACTATGTGTTGCGTATGCTTCACCGGAAATACCCCTTATCCATTCATGTTTTACGCAGCCTGTTTTCTCGAAATCCTCCATAAGCAAAATCTTTTCACGGTTTGATCTGATTTCAACAATACGATTACTCTGACATTTTTTACATGCTTGACTGCCAAAAAGCAGATCACCCTCAGGCCAGCAGTAAAATGAATAGGGGTCAACTGGAGGTTCAAGAGTGACCCATTCACCACAATCCCAGTTTTGAAGATTATAAGGAAATGGACCAGATAGCGGTTGTGAGGTGTCTGGTTCTTGTTTGTCTGAGCATCCTGTCACAAGAATCACAGCCCCCGCCAGCAACCGCAATACCGTTCGATGTGACATTTAAAAAGTCCTTCCAGAGATTATGCATCGTGTAATTTTCATTTTTGCTCTGTCATTTTGCATTTTGCTCTTTGATTTTTTATCTATCTCTCCAGTTCCCTGTTTAAAATTCTCCGGCCCTAAACGTCTCATTCTGGCTGTGAACAATACCGCTTTATCAATAATTAAGGATATATCTTACAATCTCTGTCCAAATCTTCAGCGCCCATTTTCTGAATTTCTGTCCACAGTAAAAAATTCATTTCTATTTCAATCTACAATATACAATTTACAATCTAAAATATTTTTAAAAATGTTAGCAACTTTTCCCGCCAGGCCGACATATATATGAGGGCCTTATCAGGAAGGAAAGGCAGAAGGAAAAAAGAGGGTAGGAAAAGGAGGAATAGTGTGATGGCTACCAAAAAAACAAACCTAAATTACAATTCTTGTACCCCTGCATCCTTGTATTCTTGTTTCTCACCAAACGAAGCCAATTTGCTGGAAGCTGGGAGCCGGCAGCTCGAAGCTTTTTTACCAAACAAACCCAATTCCACATTCTTGAATCCATGTATCCTTGCATCCTTGTATTCTTGTTTCTCACCAAACGAAGCCAATTTGCTGGAAGCTGGGAGCCGGCAGCTCGAAGCTTTTTTACCAAACAAACCCAATTCCATATTCATGTATCCATGTATCCCTGCATCCTTGTATTCCTGTTTTCCAATACGAAGCCAAATCGCCTTGTATTTTGCCGTAAGTCGGTTACAATAGGCACTTTATATGAACTTGCAGGGAACCCTATAACATATTTCAGGAAAATGACTTATGGCGAAATTGAACAAGCTTGACGACATCGTGGCCTTGTGTAAACGGCGTGGATTCATCTACCAATCCAGTGAAATTTACGGCGGATTGGCCAGTTGTTACGACTACGGCCCGCTGGGTGCGGAGCTGAAGCGCAACGTCCGCAACGCCTGGTGGAAGGCCGTCGTCCAGATGCGTGACGACATTGTCGGTCTGGATTGTTCGATCCTGATGCACCCGATGGTCTGGAAGGCCTCCGGCCACGCCGACAAATTCGCCGACCTGGTAACCGTGTGCAAAAAATGCAACACCCGCACCCGCGTTGACCACCTCAAGGAAAAGGACGGCAATCATGCCGAAGAGCATACCGAGCATGTCAATATCGAGACCGAACAGGATAAGACATTCAACCTGTCCAAAAAGGTCTGCCCGTCCTGCGGCACGGTCGGCCAGTTCGGCAACCCGATGGCCTTTAAGTTGATGTTTGAGACCCAGATGGGCGCCAATGTCGATGATACCATGACCCTGTGGCTCCGTCCCGAAACCGCCCAGGGCATCTTCGCCAATTTCCGCAACGTGCTGGACAGTTCCCGCGTCAAGGTGCCGTTCGGTATCGCTCAGATCGGCAAGAGCTTCCGCAACGAAGTGACCACCAAGGCCTTCATCTTCCGCACCCGCGAATTCGAGCAGGCCGAGATTGAGTTCTTCTGCAAACCCGGCACCGACGAACAGTGGTACCATCACTGGAAAGAGTTCCGCTTCAACTGGTATCTGAATCTCGGGATGAATAAAGACAATCTCCGCTTCCGCGAACATGAAAAAGACGAACTGGCCCACTATGCCAAGGCCTGCGTCGATGTCGAATATAAATTCCCCTTCGGCTCCGGCGACTGGCAGGAACTGGAAGGCATCGCCAACCGTCAGGATTTCGACCTGCGGCAGCATCAGCGCGGGATGCGAACCATGAATGCCTGGTACGAGACGCGCGATGTAACCAAGCTGCAGCTCAAGGAAGAGTCCGAAGACTGGGCCAAGGGGCCGCTGTCGTATTTCGACGACGAGACCAAGGAACGCTACGTGCCGTATGTCATCGAGCCGTCGGCGGGCATTGACCGAAGCTGCCTGGCGTTCCTGGTGGATGCCTATGATGAGGATGAGATTAACGGCGAACCGCGCAGTGTGCTGCGGTTTCACCCGGCCCTGGCCCCGGTCAAGGCGGCCATCTTCCCGCTGGTCAAAAAAGACGGGATGCCGGAAATCGCCCATAAGATTTATGATGAATTGAAGCCGTGCTTTGCGACCTTCTACGATGAGAAGGGTGCCATCGGCCGTCGCTATCGCCGTCAGGATGAAGCCGGCACGCCGTACTGCATCACCGTCGATGGCCAGAGCAAGGAAGACAATACCGTCACCGTCCGTGAACGCGACAGCCTGACCCAGGAACGCATTAATATCTCGCAGCTCAAGAACTTCCTGCGGGACAAGATGGGACTGTAATAATCTTCATAGGTTTAATAGAAATGATTTGCGATAAACTGGATAACGCGGAAATGTACTATGGGCTGGGGCAGCGGATTGCACAGGGGCTGGCTCTGCTCAAAGACCCGGCGGTACTGGCTTCGGCGCCGGGACGCTATGAGATCGATGGCGAGAACCTGTATTTTTCGGTGGATGAATACGACTCCAAGCCCGAAGCCCAGGGCCGGTTCGAATCCCATCGCAAGTATGTGGATATTCAGTATATCGTGTCCGGCCGGGAGTGGATTGGCGTGCGGGAGCTGGAAGGCCTCAAGACCGAAACGCCGTACGATGTGAAGAAGGATATCGAATTCTATGATCGTGCCGAGCCGATGACCCGTCTGGATATGGAGGCCGGGACGTTTGCGATTCTCTGGCCGCACGATGCCCACATGCCGTGCCGGATGTTCGACAAGCCCGAACGGGTCAAGAAAATCGTCGTCAAAGTTCGCGTGGAGTAAAGGCTGGAATTAATCGAGTATAAAGGCAACAGGAAGGAGATGTGACGTTATCGCCGCCAGGCGGCTTTGCGGACCATCAGCGGCGGCATCTGGTGAGGCTGAACTTTGCTCATATCCTTGCGGACGCAACTGCGCGTGTTGGGATACAAATGGACGGTGTCGCTGTCCAGCAGCCGCTTAATCTTCAGTTTTTTGAGCCAATCCAATACGATCATTTTATCCCTTGGTCATAACATCACCCGACATGTCCTGTATCGGTCAGGAAAAATACCGACTTAACCAGACGATGCTTTCACTTTTCCCGAATCGGGGTTATAATCCTGGAAATCCCCGGCGGGAGTCGTCCGGAGGGCAAGTAGGATGTGAAACCTGTTCATTATAGGACCAGCTATGATACCGATTAATCGTGAAAGTAAAACGAGTGTTCACTTTGGGATGAGCTTCCTGATTGCCGGGACATGGGGGCACGAAAAAGGGGCGTTATTGAATTTCCAAAAGGGTTTGCTGGATGCGGGGCTGGAGTTCTCGCAGACCGGAACCCGGCCGACAGGCTTTACGCTGGTTCGCAGTGAGCCGTCGCCTTTGCAGATTACGCTGGAAACGACCAATCCGCAGATACATACCTTACAAATTATATCCGGTAATCCGCAATATGATTTGGAGATGTTTGGTCGGGATGTGGAAGCCGTGACCGGTGCCTATCAGAAGACCTGGCCGATGCCGCAATATCAGATTTTGAACACCAGCGGCTGCATTCGGCATTTATACAGTGCTAAAGTCCACGCATTTCAGTACTTATGGGAGCAGCGGCTGGGACAGACCCCACAGGATTTTCAGATGCTGGGCAACCGGCCTGTGGCGGGAGGCGGGCTGCGTCTGCTGATTCCGCCGCATCAGCAGGCAGGCGGCGAGCCGACCAGCATTGAAATCCGGATCGAGTCGTTTATGCGGGAAACGCAGAAGCTGTTTGTGGAGACAGTGTTTACCTGGCCCAGGCCGCGGGTGGTGGTCGAGCAGGCCGGATTTGAGAGTCTGGCCCGACTCAATGAAATCGAGTCCTTTGCGGCCAATGAGATATGGAACTTTATAGCCAGACAAACTCCATAAACCAATAAGTAAACAAAAAAAGATACAGATACATAACCATATAAAAAGTTTTTAAACACCCAAAAATTTTGTCCAAATTTTCAAGTCATCTTGCCGTATTTACCAGAGGTCAGAGTTTTTATAGAATAAATACTCCGGCAAAAAGAGAAAATGGACAATAAAAACAATAAATTGTTTTTGAAGCTGCTTCTGGACAACCAGTCCAGGATTCACGCCTATATTTTGTCTTTGGTGCCTAATTATGCCGATGCGGATGATATTCTGCAGACGGTGTCGGAGCTGATGTGGTCGCGTTTCGACCAGTTTGAGCCGGGGACAAATTTCCTGGGCTGGGCGCTGCGTTATGCCCATTTTGAGGTGCTGGCATTTCGAAAAAAGAAGGCCAAACTCAAGGAAGTTGTTTTTGATACCCCCATCTTTGAGCAAATGCTCCCGATTCTGGAAGACCAAATGCATACGATGGATTTTCGCAACGGGGCGCTGGAAGACTGCCTGAGCAAACTGGACTCCCGCAATCGTGAGATTATCAAGATGCGGTACAGCCAGGACTTAAGCCCGAAGGAAATCAGTGGTCAGTTTGGCCTGACGATTCACGGCATATATAAGCTTTTAAGCCGGGTGCACGGCAAACTGCTGGAGTGTATCGAACGGGCGGGGCGGAAGGAGAGTCTCACGCATGGATAAACAGATTCAATATCAGCTTGAGGATTTGCTGACGCTGGCGGTGGAAGGTCAGATCAGCGAGCAGCAGGTTCGGGATCTGAATGCGCTGATTGACCGGCATCCTGAACGGATTCGCTATGCGGTGCGTTACCTGCAGTTTGTGTCGCTGCTGAAGCGTTCGGAGCGGGTGGCGGGAATGTCCCGCTCATGGATTCCGGAGGATGACTCGCAGGAAGCCTATATGGAATCGCTCAAGCAGATGGCCCGGGCGGAAATAGCCGCGCCGGTGGTGGCTGCCTTGCCGGCGGAAGCCGACGACATCATTCCTTCGATTCCGCTGCGTCGCGCATCACTGCGTGAGCGGATTAATAAGACTGCGATTTATACGGCTATCCTGGCCAGTGCGGCTTTGCTGATGCTGCTGTCCTATATTCACCTGGTGCCGGTTCGTCAGACCGGAGGGCTGGGATATCTGACTTCGTCGGTTCATGCCGAATGGGCCAGTGTCAACGGCCCTATTCTTCAGGATAAGGCCCTGCATCCGGGTCCGATGAAGCTGGTCCGGGGGCTGGCGGAAATTACGATGGATACCGGGGCGACAGTGATTGTGGAATCGCCCGCGGAATTTGAGCTTGAAACCAAAAGCCGCATTTATCTGAAGTCCGGCCGGCTGGTGGTCAATATTGAAAACAGCAGCGAGGACCGTTTTGTGGTGCGTACGCCGCAGGCGACGGTGGTCGATCTGGGGACGGAGTTCGGGGTGGAAATTGACGCCCAGGGCAACACGCAGACTCATGTCTTTCAGGGCGAAGCGGAACTTCGCAGTGGTTCGGATCCGCTCAAATACAGCTCGGCTCTGTCGTTAAAGGTAGGGCAGGGAGGCCGCAGCGATGCGGCGGGGAATCTCAAGCCGGCCCGGCTCAATGACCGGGTTTTTGTCCGCAAGGAACACTTTGATACGGAAGTTCTGGCCGAGAAAGGTTCGCCTTATCATCGCTGGAAAGCGTATCACAATAAGTTGTATGCAGACCCCTCTCTGGTGGTACATTATACCTTTGAAGAACAGGTGTCCAGTCCGGACAGAGTGCTGAATCAGGCGCCTGTCACGGGGGCGGCACTGCATGGTGTTTTGGGTGCAGACGGCCAAAAGCCGACCTGGGTGCAGGGACGTCTGGCGGGCAAGACGGCGATTCGCTTTGAACGCGGCAAGCAGCAGACAATAGTGATCCCGGCCGATCCGGCATTCTCCATCAACGGTCCGGTGACGGTCAGTTCGTGGGTGTATTATCCCAATCCGGCCCAAATGGGCGGGCACCTGATTTCATGCCGGCAGGATTATCATGTCAATTTTCAGTTTTCAATCTTTGACGACAATTATTCGATTATCGGGCAGCGCAATCAGTTTGAACTGCTCCGGTTTAATTCCAAATCCGACCGCGGCTGCTACAGTCGTGCCTTTGCGCAGCAGGCCGGAGTATGGTATCACTTTGTGGTGACGCATGATACCAGGACCGCCGCTTTTTATGTCAACGGCGAGTTGTTTGAAAGCAAGCCCTATACCACCGCCATCACCGAGCGGCCGACGGAAGTGATTCTGGGAGCGCTGAAGGTGGATGGTAAATATATTTTGCGGGAAGGGGATTTTGACGGCATCGTGGATGAACTGATGGTGTTTAATCGAAGCCTTGCGGCGGCGGAAATCCGGCGATTGTATGAGGCCGGACAGCCGGATGCGAGTCTGATACCAACGGGTATGCAAGCAGATTAAAAATCAAAGAGCAAAAATCAAAATTATGGAAACCGCCGGGGGTGGAGGCTGAATTGTTATCAAGCACAGAGGCTTGAGCCACAATGGCCGCGATGAAACGGAAATTTTCAAGCAGGATCAGTATAGATTTCTATCGGGTGATGGAAATATAAATCGTGTGTTTAAGACTTTATTTACGTTTGGAGGAAACAATGATGAAACGAACAATGTGGCACGTGATGAGTGTGGTTTTAGTCGCCGGTTCGATGGCGGCGGCGACGCTGGTGGACCATTTCGACGGTTATGCTGCGGGTCAGATTGACGCAGTGACTGGCGGGGCATGGGTTTCGACTTCGAACAATTCCACCCCGGCGCCCGTTTCAACCATGGTGATTACGGCGGATCCGTCCAATGCTGCAAACCAGGTTCTGTCGGCGCGTCCGACAGGCGGGCAGAGCGGCCTGTATGGTGTGCTGTCAGGCAGCGAAATCATCGCCGACAACACCACCAAGACGATGTCGCTGAAGTTTATGGTGACCACCGACACATATGATACGTCTTTTGGCCTGACAACCCTGGACACTCCGTATCAGTTCGGCAACACCTTCAATGCTCAGTGTGCCCTGATTAATGGTACCTTCAAGGCCCGTAACGGCGGCTCTATGTCCGGCAGCCTGTCGGCGATTACCGCCAATACGTGGTATTATGTGTGGACAGTCATCAATAACGCCACCAATACCTATGATGTGTATCTCAAGACGACGGCTTCGGATGCGACGGCGAGTGACCTGGTTGCCAACGATTTTGCGTTTCGTACCGGCTGTCCCGACGGCGACATCGATCGCTTTTTTGTGATGATGCAGAATACCAATGTGGATGTCCTGTTTGATGATATCCACATGCGTGACGGAGAACAGTTGACCTATATTCCGGAACCGGCATCGATGCTGCTGCTGGGGCTGGGCGGTCTGGCGCTGTCGTTCCGCAAGCGGTAAGAACCGGCGGCGGAAGCGAATGTTCCCTGCATGAAATGGAATGTTTCAGGAACAGGCCGCCATGGTTCAAGAGGGTGGCGGCCTGTTTTTATAAACAAGTCCAGTCTGTCACGGTGATTAAGGAAATTTCTTGACTTGATATGATGGCGATTGATTTTTTGAGGCATAGACCCGCAGAACGATGAGGCGGTGCTGTACCCTCTGCGACCGAGAATGTGTTCAGAAATTATCCGTACCAATATCGAGACCATTTAACAGAAAGGAACGAGTATGAAAAAAGCAATCGTTATGATGATTTTGTGTCTTTGGGCCGGGCTGTCTTCGGCTGCGATTGTCAAGGTGGACGATTTCAACAGCTATGCCAACGGTGCGGTGGATACCGTCACCACGGCCTGGAAAGGCACGGCCAACGCGGTTGTCGCCGCGGATGCGGCCAATCCAAAGAATAAAGCGGTTCGCGTCAACCAGGATGCTCAGCAGAGCGGCATGTACGGGATACTGAGCAGTGCTGCGGCAATTCCCAACGGCTCGACCAAGACCCTGTTTTTCCGGTTTCGGGCCAGCACCAATACGACCGACCAGGCCCTGGGCCTGACGGAACTGGATACGCCGATTATTGCCCTGGGGGACGGCGGCGGCTGGGATCAGTTCCGTGCTCAGATTCGCATTACGGCCGGGCGCTTTGATATTCGTCACGGCGGTACCTGGTACACGGATTCGGCGACTTTGAATGTCGGCGAGACGCAGCCCTGGTACAATGTGTGGATGGTGATTACCAACAACACCTCCGGCACGGACACCTTCAAGGTCTATCTGCATCAGAACGGAGAGCTGGGCGCAACCGAAGCCAACCGTCTGACGGTCAACGGGGGTGCTGTCAATACGTTTAATTTCCGCACCAGCGTTACCGATACGCTGGACCGGTTCTACTGGAAGGCTCAGGGCACCGGTGCTGACCGCATGGTCTGGGTGGATGATATGTATATGATGGACGGCGAAAGCCTGATCAATCCGGCAGGCGTCTATGGGGCTCATAATCCAACCCCGGCCAACGGAGCGGTCAATGTGTCACTGAACCAGAGCCTGTCGTGGAATGTGGGCGTGAACCCGGCGGATCCGACACAGCCCAATCCGGATATTACCAAACATTATCTGTATTTTGTGGAAAAGAATGAACCCAACTTTATCGGTACCAATCCAATTGTGGTACCTCGCAGCGGCGGGGCTTCGGATACGACCAATCCGCCGATTGCTCTCAAACGCGACAAGACCTATTACTGGCGTGTGGATGAAAGCGTCAAGAATTCCGCTCCCAATGATGTCAATACGATTACCGGTCCGGTCTGGAAATTTGAAACACTCAAATCGGTTCCGGTGATTGATGTTCAGCCCAAGGATACCATCGCAGACCTGGGCGGTACAGCGGACATGACCCTTGTCGTAACCAGTGAAACAATGGCTCATTATTACTGGTACAAGACCCCGGATGCGGTCAACAACACTCCGGGTGATGATACGGCGGTGGGAATGGATTCTGCAACCCTGAGCATTTCTCCGGCCGTCGCCGCCGATGAGGGGTATTATTACTGCAAGGTCATCAACGACAGCGGCGCCGACAAGGCGGTGTATTCTGCGGTGGTCAAACTGGGCGTGAAGCGGCCGGTTGCGATCTGGATGCTGGGCGGCGATGCTCAGAACTGGGACGGCACGTATTATCTGGATCGCAGCGGGGAAGGACATCATGCCGACCCGAATGGAACGCCGGCCTTTGTGGCGGGTGCCGACGGCACGGCCAACGGAGCGGTGAGAATTGATGCCAATAACGGCTTTGGGGCTTCGGGGACATGGAATCCCTCGCAGTTCACCGGACAGTTTACGGTGTCGCTGTGGGCCAAGTGGGCCGGGCAGACCAATCCAACGACCTGGCAGGGTCTGTTTTCCAAGGAAGTGTCATACGGGGTGGATACGATGATGTATCAGTATGAAGTCAACAACGCCGCACAGGCCGATAGCGTGGTGATTCTGAAAAACGGCACGGGCAGCGGTGATATTTCGACGCCGGTTCTGCCGGTGGATGCCTGGGAACACGTGGCAATTGTGTTTAATGGTACTGCGGCGACAATTTATCGCAACGGCGTTGGGGCAGGTACCGGAAACTGGACCCCCGGCACCAAAACCGATGCCCCGGTCAATATCGGTGCATCGGCCAACAACAATGGCGTGCTCAACTATATTTTCAATGGTGCCATGGATGATATACGGGTGTACAATTATGCCCTGAGTCAGACCCAGGTGATTGACGTGTATCATGGTATGAGCGGCAAGAGTGTCTGTATTGATAAGCCGAAATATGATTACAACAATGACTGCCAGGTGACCCTGGAAGATTTCATGATGTTTACGACGGAATGGCTGGATTGCGGCCTGTATCCGGATTGTCCGTAATGACCGAGTTTGTTTGCGGCAGGCGGGGCGGATGTCCGGCCTGCCGCTTTTTTTTGTCCACAATGCCTGATGGGGGATCTATGGATTGCTCAAAATCCTTTCGGATTTTATCGATGTCTGTTTTTGCGGTTCTGCTGGCCGGGTGGTCTTTGGCGGCGGTGCAGGTTCGTCCGGCGTCGGAGATGTCCGGCGAGGTCATCGACTGGATGAAGAAGGTGGCCGACTGGCAGTTGACCAGCCACTGGCCGTAATTTTTGCCGACAGGAAGTTGTTTTTATTTCGCCAGACGCATATAATACCTGCTACATTTTGGAAAGGGAATGCGATGCGTTTGGAAAAATGGATGGCTGTGGTTTGTATCTGCTGGATGGGATTGCTGATTGTCGGCTGCCAGATGGCTCATTCGGCCGGGCAGGCGGGCAATGACCCGAATGTGCTGGTGATGACGTTTAATATTCGTTATGGGTCGGCTGATGACGGCGACCATCACTGGCGGTATCGCCGGGAGGCCCTGTTTACACAAATCAAACAGACTGCACCGGATGTGCTGGGCTTGCAGGAGGCGCTGGATTTCCAGATTCGCGAAATCCTCAAGGCTGTGCCGGGCTATGACTTTGTTGGTGTGGGCCGGGATGACGGCAAGAAGGCCGGCGAATACAGTCCCATTCTTTATCGCAAAGACCGCTTTACCGTGGCTGACTCCGGCACGTTCTGGTTTTCCAATTCACCGTGGGTGGTCGGTTCCATGCACTGGGGCAACAAGCTGCCGCGCATCTGCACATGGGTTCGTCTCATCGACAAGAAGACCGGCAAGGGGCTGTATGCCTTTAATCTCCATATTGATCATCAGTCGGTCCCGTCTCGCGTCAAAAGCACGGAACTGTTGAGCCGTAAAGTGGCTGCACGGGAACCTGCCGAGCCGTTCGTGGTGACCGGGGATTTCAATGCTGTTCCGGACAGCCCGGAAATTCTGTATCTGCTGGGATTATCCGACCGGAAAACGCCGGTGCCGATGGTGGATGTGCTGGCAGCGGCCAATCCCGAACAGGCCAAGCTGGGTACCTTTCATGGTTTTAAAGGCAATACGGACGGGGTTCGAATCGATTATATTCTGACGGCGCCTGAAACGACGATTCTGGATACACAGATTCTGACTGAACCGGTGGAAGGGCGTGTGACTTCCGACCACTTCCCCGTGACGGCCCGGCTTAAGCTGATGTAATAGAAATTCCCTGTTTGCCTTCGACGATGCGCGTGACCAGCATGGCTGCGACGGTGTCGCCGGAGACATTGACCATCGTGGCCGGCGGATCCACAAAGATGCCCAGCATCGAGATAATCGGCAAGGCCTCCGGCCCGAAGCCGTACAGGGTGACAATCAGCATTTCTCCTAGGAAGCCGCCGCCGGTGATGCCGCTCATGACAGTCCCGGTCAGCAGGGCGATGCCAGCGGCGATGGCATAGGTTTCAAGGCCGGAAAAATCCCGTCCAAACAGGGCAAACAAGACCGCAATTTTCAGGATTGCCGCCAGGCAGGAGCCGTCCATGTGGATGGTGGCCCCCAGCGGCAGGACGATATCGCGGATATCTTCAGGGACACCGATACGCCGGGCGGATTCAAGATTGGCCGGCAGGGCGGCCAGACTGCTGCCTGTGCCCCAGGCGGTCAGGGCTGCCGGGGGGATATAGGTCCAGAACCTTCGGACGCCGGTTCTGCCTGCGGCCATAAAGGCATACAGGGTGAAACCCACCACAAAATAGACCATTGACAGCGGGTAATACAGGATGGTCGCTCGGGCATACGTGCCGAGCAATTGGGGCCCGAATACCCCAACCAGATACGCGAAATAAGCCGCCAGCCCGATTGGGGCATACAGCATAATCAGCTTGATAAGCTGGCCCATCACGCAGGCCCCAGCAACCAGAAACTCCCTGAACGGTTTGCCCTTGTCGCCGGCGGCCTGTGAGGCCAGACCGGTCAGCAGGGCAAAGACAATCAGGGCCAGCATGTTTTTGCGGGTCAGGAGCTGCTGAAAATCGGATACGGTGAAGGTATCCACGAGCTGCTGAGATAATGGTTTAGATTCTTCCTGGGCAGTTTGTTCGAGTTGGAGGGTCAGACCTTCGGCGGGCTTAAAAATCTTGACTGCGGTAATCATCAGGGACGCGGAAATCAGGCCCGTAATGGCGAAAATCAACAGCATCCAGGCGGCAATACGTCCGAGCCTGCGGAGGTTGGCACTGCCCGCGACCACCGATGCCAGCGAGAAAAACACCAGCGGGACGACCGCCGTATAGAGCAGGTTCAGGAAGATATCCCCAAAGGGTTTGAGGCACTCGGCGCGAGGGCCGGTCATCTTGCCGAAGACCGCACCGACCGCGACGGAGCCGATCAATATCAGTGTAAACCGCCATTGTCTTAGAAAATGTTTGATTGCCATCTCATTATTGTCGGCAATCCGGCGGTAAAAAGTTCAGTTTGCAGGGTATTGCAGCCCGGTTAATCCGCCTCCTGCATGCCGGCAGGTTTTTCGGCCGGGTAATCCACAACGGGGTTGCTGTAGTCATCCAGCCATCGGGCGTCGGGATTGCGTTTAAAGACCAGTATCCGGCCGCTGTCGGCATCGTCGGCGGCCCGATGGTAACGGAAGAATACTTCGCCTTCGGTCAGGCCGATGATTTCGATTTTGCCGGTCGCATGAGACATGACATAGCGAGCCCGCTTGGCCAGGCCGGAAACTTTGCTCCTGGCCTGTTCGACGATGGCATAGCCCTCTTCGATGGGCACGGTATAGGCGCTGTTGCCCAGGGCCGGACGGCATTGGAACAGGTAATAAGGCACCGCACCAATAAATGACAGTTTTCGCCATAATTCCGCCAGCGTATCGGGATTGTCATTGACGCCGCGAATCAGCGGGCATTGATTGGTCAGCACAATGCCGGACTGTAGCATCTGGTCAACGGCATGAATGGCCGGGGCGGTCAGCTCACGCGGATGGCTGAAATGGTTCATGATGTAAATGCGTTTTTCAGGCGTGCTGTGTTTGGCCAATACATTCAGCAGCTCCGGATCGTTGAGAATGCGGAACGGATTAAACGCCGCCATGCGTGTCCCGATGCGAATAATCTGGACGTGTTCGATATCGCGCAGGCTGTAAAGAATCTTATCCAGACGCCCGGCGCTGAGAATCAGCGGATCGCCGCCGGTCAGCAGCACATTGGTGATTTCCGGATGCGAGCGGATATAATCCATCGCCCCGGCAATATCCTGCAGTGTTTCCTGCCGCGGATTCAGAAACAGCCGTTTGCGGAAACAGTAGCGGCAAATCCCCGCACAGATATCGCAGACCAGCAGCAGGGCCGTGGAATGGTATTTATGTTCCAGTCCCGGCATGATTGTATAAGCATGTTCATTGGACGGATCCATCTGCCCGGTACCGTCCAGTTCTTCGACACTGGGGATAATCAGCCGGCGTATCGGGTCATTGGGGTCGGACCAATCAATTAAAGACAGATAATAGTCTGTAGCCCGAAAATCAAAATGTTCCGTTACATTGGCCAGAGCATTGCGCTGGGCATGATTGAGCTGAACGATATCATCGAGGCTGGTAATATAGTTTGTTTTCATGGCAGTGTCCTCTCTCTGAAGGGGGTTTCGCTATTATTGATTCTTGTTTACGATTTACTTACGAACGACAAAGCCAGCACTTGGGCACAGCTATGAATGAACATTATTTAAGAGGCACAAAGCCTATCCGGAATCAGGTCCGGTTTTCCCGCGAGGCGTTTAATAGACCCTTCTGAGTGATATCAGGTTACATCAGATAAATATTTTTTCTGTCGATATGCACTCTATTCTATTATACCATCTTTAGGGGGAATAGTTCACACGTTTTTTATTTTTTTGATGTGTTCCGGAATAAAACTATACGAGACCTTTAAACCCTTTTTTCAGGAAAGAGGCAAAGCCGGTCGTGTTGTGCGCATTAAAAAAGCCCCGTGAAAAATCTCACGGGGCTTTGTATGCGGCTGAATTTGTTTTTCGATTTAGAAGCCTTTGGCCATCGCGTAATACATTTCGTTGAAACGGAGTTCTTTCTGCAGACGGCTCAGACAGGTGTTTTCATCGATCAGCACGTATTCGATATCGGCCATCTTGGCGAAGTCTTCGAGATATTCCTGGGTGACGGCCATCGAGAAGCTGGTGTGGTGGGCGCCGCCGGCATAAATCCAGGCTGCCGCACCGACTTTGAGATTGGGCATCGGAACCCAGACCACGCGAGCGACTGGCAGCTTGGGCAGCGGGGCATTGGGCTTGACGACTTTGACGGTGTTGACAATCAGGCGGAAGCGGTTGCCCATATCGATTAGCGAGGCGTTCAGGCCGCTGCCGGACGGGACATTGAAGACTACACGCACCGGGTCGGCCTTGCCGCCGATGCCCAGCGGATGCACTTCCAGAGACGGCTTGCCGTCGGCAATCGAGGAGCAGACTTCCAGCATGTGAGCGCCGAGCACCTTCTGGCCCTTGGGGTCGAGGTGATAGGTATAGTCTTCCATGAAGGAGGTGCCGCCTTTGAGGCCGACCGCCATGACTTTCATTGCACGCACCAGAGCCGCGGTCTTCCAGTCGCCTTCGGCGCCGAAGCCGTAGCCGTCGGCCATGAGCCGCTGGACCGCCAGGCCCGGCAACTGCAGCAGGCCGTGCAGGTCTTCAAAGGTGGTGGTGAAGGCCTTAAATCCGCCTTTTTCGAGGAAATGCCGCATGCCGGCTTCAATCCGGGCGGCTTCACGGAGGCTGTCCACTTTCGAGGCGCCGACCTTCATCTTATAGTCTTTTTTGTATTGATTGATCAGGGCGTCGATTTCCGAATCTTTGACCTTCTTGATAACCGCCACGAGGTCGCCCACACCATATCCGTTGACGGAATAGCCGAACTGCTTCTGGGCTTCGACTTTGTCGCCTTCGGTGACGGCCACTTCACGCATGTTGTCGCCGAAGCGGGCCACTTTCATCCCCTGCATATCGTACCAGGCGCAGGCGGCACGCATCCAGACACCGATGCGATCATGAACTTCTTTGTCCTGCCAGTGACCGACGACGACCTTGCGGTTCAGGCGCATCCGGGTGCAGATAAATCCGAATTCGCGGTCGCCGTGAGCGGCCTGGTTGAGGTTCATAAAATCCATATCGATACTCGACCAGGGCAGGTCGCGGTTGAACTGGGTATGTAGATGCAGGAAGGGTTTCTGGAGATTCTTCAGGCCGGAAATCCACATCTTGGCCGGCGAGAAGGTGTGCATCCAGGTAATCAGACCGACGCAGTTGGGGGCGGTGTTGGCGTCGATGCACAGATTATAAATTTCCTGCGGGCCGGTCAGGACGGGTTTGAAAACCACTTTACAGGGAACCGCAGCGGCATTATTCAGGGCGGCGGCGATTTTTTTGGAATTTTCGGCAACCTGCTTGAGGGTTTCGGGACCATAAAGGTGCTGGCTTCCGGTGACGAACCAGACTTCGAATTGCTTGAGACTGGAGATCATTTGTGACTCCTTGTTTAATAGTGGACTATAGTTATCTATATATACAGTACAGTGTAGTATAGTTACAAAGGTCCTCGAAATCAAGGCAAAAGTTATAAATGCCCCCGCTTCTGCAAAAATAGTGGCAAGATTCCGATTTGGGGGTAAAATGGCTATCGTACAGAATAATTCAGTTACTGCAAGAGGCTTTCTGGTGATATTTCAGATATTGTTTGAGTTAAATTGTATTTTTGGGAGCCTTCATAGACTGGAGCGGCCAGCAATCGAAATGAATTGTAATGGATAGGGTTGTTCCTGATATCAGCTATCAAATGAAAATGCAAGCGGTCGTCCAAATGGTGGATGGCTGTGTGGGACAACGGCATTTATTCTTTTCTTTTGCTGTATTGAATCTTTTGGGTCGAAGCTTGTCTTGGGCGACCGTTTTTATTTTTGCGGCGGGATTGACTTCATGTGCCAAACAGACCACCGTATTCAGGCTGATGGAAAAGACCTCTGTTTTATCATGGTACGGATTATCGATAATCAAGGTATCGTCGCTCCAGGGGCCGATAATCTGCTTAAGTTCACTGTTGAGGGGCCTGGCATGATCGTCGCTACGGACAATGGTGACCCTGCGAACATGGTGTCTTTCCCATCACACAAGCGTCAGGCCTTTAATGGGTTTTGCCTGGTGATTGTTTGCTCAATACCGGACAAATCAGAGACTGTTATACTCCATGCAGAATCCGAGCTGCTTCGGAGGTCCCGCATGACGCTTGGCAGCACGCTCGCCAAAACGCGATAATGGTCAATGTTTGAACTGACGATACTATAGGTATAGCATGGATATGCAAAAAACAGGCGGAAAATATCCGGAGAATAGTTGCAAAGCGTTGCATTTTATGTAATTATATGAGTTAAAGCTTAGAAACACAGGAACAGGAGCAGAATGCGTATTTTGTTGTCGAGTGTTGGTCGGCGCGGTTATTTGGTCCGATATTTCAAAGAAGCGATAGGGTCGGATGGGCAGGTCTGGGGCGTGGATTCAAGCCCTTATGCTCCGGGATTTGCCTATTGTGACAAACGGGAGATTCTACCGGGTGTCAACGACCTGACCTATTGTGAAAAGCTGCTGAGCCTGTGCAAGAATAATCACATCGATATTGTGATTCCATTAATTGACCCGGAACTGGAAGTCCTTGCTGCCAAACGCGATGTATTTCATCAAAACGGAATCATGGTGGTTGTGTCGCCGATGGAAACGATTGCGATGGCTTTTGACAAATACCGCACGTGGGAATTTGCCCAGCAGCATGGGATAGCCATGCCGCGGTCGGTTTTGACGGTTCGGGAAGCTCTCGATGATATTCAGGCGGGCCGATTACGGTGGCCGCTGGTGGTGAAGCCTCGCAAGGGCAGTGCCTCGTTTGATATTACCTATTGCAGCGATGAAGTGCAGCTTTGCGGGGCCTATGACGGCTGTGCCGACCCGATGATTCAGCAGTATGCCGAAGGGCCGGAGTATGGGTACGATTTGTTCGGTGACCAGCATTGCCGCCCGGTGAGTGTGTACTGCAAGAAGAAGCTGGCGATGCGGGCCGGCGAGACAGATAAAGCGGTAACGACGAATAATTCGGTGATGATTGAATTCGGCACCCGGCTGCTGGCCGCGATGCACTTGTTCGGGCCTGCGGATGCGGATGTGATATTGACCCCGGCGGGGCCGCAATTGCTGGAGATTAATCCTCGCTTCGGCGGGGGGTATCCCTGTTCGCACCTGGCGGGGGCGGATTTCTGCGGCAAGCTGATTGCGATGCGTGAGGGCCAGTCGCTGACGCCGGATATCGGGACGTGCCCGGAGGGGGTGTATATGCTCAAACAGGATGAAATTATTCGTCCCGACTGGAATGGGATGAAAGGGTGATATGATGCAGGATAACGACCCAATCGATCATCTGGATGATGACTCAGAGCCGGACAATGTGTCCGAACGTGAGATGGGACCGCAGCCGGTAGCGGCCTTGTTGGAAAAGCACAAGCTCAAACCTCATGATCTCGTGGCGGTATCGAAGCTGCAATTGACTCACAAGATGGTTTCCCGTGCGTGCAAAGGCCGCAAGCTGTCCCGGCGGGTCCAGTTCAAGGTGCTTTATGCCCTGAATGAAGTCGCCGAGCAGGAATACAAGCTCCGGGATTTATTTACCTACTAATCGGTTGTTCTGCATTCATTTTAAATACCGGGATTTCAATTCCCTGAATCGTAATCCTGTCGAATGACGCTTTCCTGAAATCTTTGAACTCCCCCCCCAAAAAAATACTCAAAAGCAGGCATTGAGTTTAGGAGCCATACCGTCTATAATGCCCCCTGTTGCAGAGGTGCCGGGAGTACATGACGATTTATGCCCGGTATCGAACAAGGATGGTCAAAATGGCCAAGGATGATAGTAAAATTAAGGATAATTATGCGTGATATTATCTGGATAGGCATTGGTGCGGCGATTCTGGCGTTTATGGTGTCCGGATGCGGGAACAAAATCCCCCAGGGCAAATATACGCCTGAACAGATGAAGACCATTCCGTTTCCCAACCGTTACGATTTGCCTGTTCCCAGCGGCGGGATGACATTCAATGTGGCGTCGGAAACGGTGACGGTCAAGGATTTGACGGTGCTTCTGGAGCAGCAGTTCAAACCCCTGGCCGCTCAGGGCAGTTTCGCGGCGTTTAAGCAGGCGGCTCGTCCGGCCTTTCGTGAGACGCTCCGCAGCCGGGTTACGGATATTCTGCTGTATGCGGAAGCCAGGAAAAAGGCGCCGGAAACGATTGATGATGCTCTTGATAAGGCTGTGGAAAGCGAGTTGAAACGGTTTCTGGCTTCGTATGATAACAACCGCGCCCTGGCGGAAAATGCCCTGCGGACGATGGGTTATGACTGGAAGACATATCGTGATTTTCAGCGGCGGCTGATTTTAACTCAGTCGTATTTGTCCAAGGAATTTACCGATAAGCGTCCGATTGCTCACAGCGAGATGGTGGACTATTATAACACACATCGGCAGGAGCAATTCTGCTGGGAGGGGAGCATGCAGTTTCGGGCGATTGATCTGATTCCGGCCCGAATGCCGGCGGAACTGATTGGCGAAGGCGAGACCGCCGAAACTGCAGCAGTGCGGTTGTCGGTGGAACTGATGGATAAGATTAAGGCCGGTGAGGATTTCGGCAAACTGGCCGAGCAGTATTCCCAGGGGCCTCTGGCCTCGGCGGGTGGGTTATGGCGGCCGATTACCATTGGCAGCGGCTCACTGCCGGATACGTATGCCATCCTTGAGCAGAGGGCGCTGACGATGGAACCCGGACAGGTTGCCGGCCCGCTGACGTCGGAAGGACATCTGTTTATCCTGAAGCTGGAAAGCCGCAAAGACGCCGGATGTAAAACGTTTGAAGAAGTGCAGGATGCCATCGAGCAGCAGTTCCAGTTCGAATTCCGCAAAGAACAATATTCCAAAATGGTGGAGCGTCTGATGGGGCAGGCCAATGTTCTGCAGATGGAGCAGTTTCTGGATTACTGTGTCATCGAGGCCTATGCCATGTGGAAACCCAACTCGTAACCTGTTGGTGGTGATACGATGAAAATTATTGCGCATGGTATTGACCTGGTGGATTTCGGGCGGATTGAGCAGATGCTGAGCCGCCACGGGGAGCGTTTTCTTGGCCGGGTCTTTACCGCCAGAGAGTTAGCGGATGCGGATGCCGTGAAGAATCGTATCGAAAAACTGTCGGGTCGATTTGCGGCCAAGGAAGCAGTGATGAAGCTGGTCGGCACTGGCTGGCGGGATGGGATTGCCTGGACAGACGTCGAGGTGGTCAATAATGCACTGGGACGCCCGGTTGTGACCATCTCCGGCAGACTCAAAGAGCTTGCCGACCGCGACGGCATCGAGCAGATTACCCTGAGCATTACCCACACCTCACAATTTGCGATAGCTTCGGCAGTGGCTTTGGCAGCGGTACCGCCGGCCCAGCCATAATTTCATGCTCATTGTCCCTGATAACGCCAATGCCAGGGTTCATATGCCATCTTGCCGCCTTTTGGGTATGAAAGCTCGAATCCGAACCGTCCGGCGTGTTCCAGCAGCCAGCGATATTCCTCCAATGCTTCAAATTCGGCGGCGTTTTCCTGACCATCTATACCCTGTTCATTGACAAAGTCGATTGCCTGTCGGAGTGGATTGCCATGTTCGCTGAATCCCGGCCAGGCTACAAATCGGCGGGTTTCAAGGATTGAATACTCGTGATTCTTGAGGTAGAACAGAAACAAATATAGCTGGTAAGCCGGACTTCTGTATCCTGAAGCAATATATAATGTCTTTCCTATATCCTGCTGCATAGCGTTTGTCATGTTAATATAGGAAATGTAAACGTTTTTGGGTAGAAATTGTGTCTGAGTTATATAGGGCTGGCCATTCGCAGAAAGCAGGGTCTGGCTTTCGATTTTTACTAAATCGAGCGGAAAATCCTGAATTAGCTGATAAGGCATATCAATATTTAGTTGATACGGATTTATCGTTGCGAAAGCTTTCAGAAAAATACGCTGGTTATTATCCAGCGGGGCATATAAATCCTCAAATTGAAGCCAAGCCAGAGTTTGCTGCTGTCTTCGCTTCTGAATTATCGGTTCCAGACTCCCAAGAACCGACTCGACCATGGCTTGATCCGCATTGGATAGCTTATCTATGTTAATGTTTTCCGGCTTGCGGCTGAAATCATCACCGTTCGCCATCGCGGATGCTGGCTGTTCAGGACTTGCGATTGTACAGCCGGAACAGACCATGATACAGCCACACACAATCCCTGTATAAACCAATTTTGTCAGCATGAAAACTCCGATAAATGATGAATACATTGGTTTAAGCATCAGAACCTGACATTACATCAAACCCAAAGCTTGTCAAGCCAATCCGCTGTTTTGTATCGAAGAAATCCGCAAATCCGATTTACATTTAAAACAAATAAAATTACAATACGTGTGAAGGCTGGATTAAAAGAGGTACCTTGTATCGAATCAGGCGAACATGGAAGGGATTATGAGGCGGAGAATAGCGACTGGATTATGGATTGTACTGGGTCTGACGGGGTTTTTGTCTGGACGGATCACAGCCGAGCCGAATCAGGCCGTCCATCCGATACTGACTGAAAGTCAGAGGCAATGGCTGGCGGACCATCCGAATCTGCGGATTGGATTTACAGCCATTCCGCCGCAGGTCTTTTACGACCCGGCGACGCAGACTTTATCCGGCCTGTGCATCGATTTTATTCGGGCCGTGGAAAAACAATTGGGGTATCAATTTGAACTGGAGTATTTTGATACCTGGGATGCGATGATGCAGGCGGCCTATCAGGGACAAATTCATGTGATTTATGCGGCCCAGAAAACCCCGGTACGTGAAGAATCGTTTTTATTTACACAGCCCTATCTCGAATTTGAGAATATGATTGTGACCACCCGCAAAACCCAAGGGACTCTTCGCATGAGGGATCTGCAGGGTAAAAAAGTGGCGACGGTTCAGGGGGCGGCGCTACAGGAAGATATTGCACGGCTTTATCCATCCATTGAACTGGTGCCGGTAGAAGACGAGCTGCGAGGCCTGCTGCTGGTGTCTTTTTATGAAGCTGATGCAATGGTTATTGAACCGTCGCGAGCCAGTTATATCATTGAAGACAAGGGCATTAACAATCTTCGCGTGGCCGGGCCGACGGGATTGTATTTCCGACTGGGCTATATGGTCCGCAAGGATATGCCGGAGTTGTGCGAGATTCTCAATGCAGGTCTTGCGGCAATCGGGCCTGGGCAGCGTCAGGCTATGATGAACCAGTGGATTCGCCTCCAATTGCCGGCGAATTTGCGTTATCTGTGGTGGATTCTGGGCGGCTTATTGGGTTCGGTGGTCGTTATTGTTTTTCTGAATGTGTCCTTGCGCAGCCAGGTCCGCCGCCGCACCCGTGATCTGCAGAACGAGCTGCATCGACGCGAGCAGGCCGAACGGGAACGGAATTATATCGAGGAGCAGTTCCGTCATGTAATTGAATTTTGTCCGCTGGGGGTTCTGATTTATCATTTGGCCGATGATGGGCGATTGATTCTCAGGGGGGCCAACACCGCGGCGGAAAGAATCCTGAAAACCGATCTTCGCCCGCTGCTGGGCAAGCGTATGGAGGACGCCTTCCCAGCCCTGGCCCTGACCGATATTCCGGAGCGGTACCGTCGCATCTGCGTTAATGGAATCCCCTGGGGGGTTGAGGAACTGCCGTATGGAAACGGTGTGATTCAGGGAACCTTTCAGATGTATGCCTTTCAGACGGCGCCCGGCCGTCTGGCGGTGATGTTTTCGGATGTATCGGATCGCATCCAGGCACAGGCGGCGCTGCGCCGTTCCGAAGCCCAACTGGCCAGCCTGTTCCGGGCGGCACCGGCAGGACTGGGCCTGGTGGCCAATCGTGTTTTCCTGCAGGTCAATGAACGATTCTGCCAGATGCTGGGTTATGTCTCTGAAGAATTAATTGGTCAAAATACCCGCATGATTTATGCCGACGACGAGGAATATCAGCGTGTCGGCAATCAGTGGTACAAGCAGATTGAAGCCGAGGGGCTGGGTGTGGTGCGGACCACGTTTCAGCACAAAGACGGCCATAAGGTGGAAATTCTGCTGACTGCCTCCCCCATAGAGCCTCAGGATATGACCAAAGGCGTCAGCTTTGCGGCCCTGGATATCACGGATTATGTTCATGTCAGCCAGGAGTTGTCCGAATCCGAAGCCCGGCTGTCCAGTGTCTTTCGGGCCGCTCCGGCGGGAATCGGTGTGGTGGTCAATCGTGTGTTTATTCAGGTCAATGATTATATCTGCCGGATGCTGGGATACACCAGGGAGGAATTACTGGGGCAAAGCTCCCGGATGATTTATCCCACGCAGGAAGAGTATGAACGGGTGGGTTCTGAAAAATATGCCCAGATTCGTCTGACCGGGACCGGTTCGATTCAGACCCGGTGGAAAACCAAAGACGGCAGGATTCTGGATGTGCTGCTGAACTCTGCGGCCCTGGATCCGCAGGATTTATCCAAAGGCTCTGCGTTTACAGCACTGGATATTACCGAACGCATTGCTGCACAGCGTCAACTGGAAGAGAACCAGCGGCTGCTGGATGGTATTTTCCAGACCGCGCCGGTGGGGCTGTTTTTGCTGGACAAAGACAAGCGTTATATCAAAGTCAATCGTCATCTGGCTCAGCTTAACGGTGTTTCCATGGAGAAGCATCTGGGGCACACGGTGGAAGAAATCGTTCCGGCTGTGGCGTCGCATATTGACCTGCTCTGGCCTGCGGTATTTGAGCAGGGCAATGCGGTTTTTAATCATCTGGTCGAATTCATCAAAGGGCCCGACAATCCATGTACTGTCTATGCGATGGTCAATGTCTATCCCTACTGCGGCCCCGACGGCGGAGTCATCGGCATGCTGGGCAGTGTGGTCAATATTACGGGGATCAAGCAGATGGAAGTGGCCCTGGCCGAGAGTCAGCGGCAGATGTCCACCCTGCTGGGGAATCTGCCCGGCATTGCGTTCCGATGCAAAAATAATCATGACTGGACGATTGAATTTATCAGCAAGGCCTGTCAGGACCTCAGCGGGTATTCGGATGAGGAATTTCAAAGCGGGACGTTGTCCTGGAATGAGGTGATTTGTCCGGATGACCGTCAGTATGTCTGGGATGAAATTCAAAAAGCCCTGGACCAGCGTGCGGTGTATCGGATCGAGTACCGAATTCGAACCCGCGATGGACAGGAAAAGTGGGTTTGGGAGCAGGGATGCGGCATCTTCAACGATGCCGGCCAGGTGGTTGCCCTCGAAGGTCTGATTATTGATATCTCCGTTCGCAAGAAAATCAAGCAGGTGCTCGAACTGACGCAGCGCACGGTGGATTATGCCGCCGATGCGATTTACTGGTTTAATCAGGACCGGAGGATTGTGTATGCCAATGATGCGGCATGCAGACTGCTGGGGTATAGCCGGGATGATCTGCTTAAACTGAAAATCGAAGACATCGATGCCCGGTATCGGACAGAGGACTGGCCTGCTTTCTGGGAGGAGATCAAAGTCCAGCGCACCCGGCATGTGGAAACACTCCATCGCTGCAAAGACGGAAGGACTCTGCCGCTGGAAATCAGTTCGTTCTTTATGGAGTACGAAGGACGTCAACTGGTTTGTGCCTATGCCCGCGATATCAGCGACCGCAAAAAATACCAGGACGCCCTGGATGTATTTATCCGCAGCGTCGCCTCGCATTCCGGCAAGGCCATGCTGGAGGATTTTGTCAAGCAGATCGCCGGCCTGCTCGGGGCCGATTATGTGATGCTTGGCAGGCTGACGGATATGGATCAGGGGCTGGTCGAGGGACTGGCCATCTGGGCTCAGGGAGAACTGGTCGAGCCGTTTACCTGGCTGCTCAAAGATACCCCCTGCGAGTCAATCCGTTCCGAATCGCTGCGTACGATTACCGATGGGGTCTCGGAATTATACCCCAAAGATACCATGCTCAGGACTTTCGGCATTCATGGATACATCGGCATGTCGATCCTGGATGCCCGCCAGACGCCTGTGGGCCTGCTCAAGGTTCTGTTTCGCAAACCGATTGAGGATACGCGGTTTTATGAATCCATTCTGCGGATTTTTGCCAACCAGATATCGATGGAATTTCAGCGGATGGAGTCGCAGCGGCTGCTGCAGTTTATTCAGTTCGCGGTGGATCATGTCGGGGAGTCAGCGTATTGGATGGAGTCTGACGGCAAACTGGTATACGTGAATAATGCGGCCTGTCAGGAATTAGGGTACTCGCGTGAGGAATTATTGACCAAGTCCGTGATCGATATCGATCCGAATTTCGACTCGGAGCGATTCCGGCTGCACTGGCAGCAGCTTCGAGACAAGGGCAGCGCTCGCTTTGAATCGCATCACAAGACCCGGGACGGGCGTATCTTTCCGGTTGAAATATCCGCCAATTACGTGGAATATGGCGGCAAGGAATACCATTGTTCATTTGCCCATGATATCAGTGATCGCAAACGATACCAGATGGCCATCGATGCATTCATCCGTACGGTATCGACCTGTACGGGTCAGGATATGTTCCGGGGCTTTGTTGAGCATCTGTCCGAACAGCTCCATGCGGATATGACGGTCATTGGGCGTCTGTGCAATGCGCCGGATTACCGGGTCCAGACCCTGGCGGTGTTCAAGGATGGACAGTCTGCGGAGAATTTCAGTTACCCCCTGGCCGGCACCCCGTGCGAGCAGTCGGTGTTAAGCAAAGATCGGCTCTGCGTGCTGAATTCCCTGGACCAGGTGCTGGCCGCCGATCATGCATTGATTCAGCAGGGATTCAGAGCGTATATCGGTATGCCGCTGCATAATCTCAAAGGCGAATTAATTGGGGTGATCTGCTCGTTTTTCCGCAGACCTCTGGAAGACAGCCAGTACGAGCAGTCTATTCTGAAAATCTATGCCAATCAGGCCGCCATCGAGATTCAGCGCCTGGAAGCCCAGGTGGAACTGGCCAACAGTGAATACCGGTTCCGCGAAATGTTCGCCCGCATGAGCAATGCCGTAGTGATTTTAAAGGCGATCCATGACGGCGAAGATTTTGAGATGGTGGATGTCAATCCCGCCTGTCAGCGTGTTGAAAAACTGTCTCGGGAACAACTGGTGGGCCGCCGGTTGCGGGATATTTTCCCGGCCATCGAGGGGCATCAGGCAATGGACTTTGCCCGGCGGGTGTGGCGCACCGGGCAGCCTGAACATCTGCCGATGGTCTTTTATCGGGATGAACGGATTGTTACCTGGCGTGAGGGGTATGGCTATCGACTGCCGACGGGCGAACTGGTCATATTGTATGACGATATCACCGAACGCAAGCGGGCCGAGGATGCCATTCAGTTCAATGCCGAGCGGATGCAGGCACTGCTCAGGCTCAATCAGATGACCGGTGCTTCGATCAAGGAGATCACTGATTATGCCCTTGAAGAAGCGGTCCGCCTGACTCGCAGCAAGGTGGGGTACCTGGCGTTTGTCAATGAAGAGCAGACGGTTCTGACCATATATTCCTGGTCGAAGGAGGCCATGCAGGAATGCCGGATGAGTGAAAAGCCGATTTTCTACGAGGCTGCCAAAACCGGATTGTGGGGAGAAGCGCTGCGTCAGCGCAAGCCCATTATCACCAATGATTATACTGCCGACAATCCGTTCAAGAAAGGATTGCCCGAAGGTCATGTGCCCCTCAAACGGCACATGAATGTCCCGGTTATTGTCGGTTCACGGGTGGTTGTGATTGCCGGGGTAGGCAACAAAGCTGAGGAATATGACCAGACCGATGTGCAGCAGTTGACGCTGCTGATGGAAGGCATGTGGCGGCTGGTGGAACGCATCCAGGCCCATCAGGCCAGCGAAAAGCTGATGAAGGAAATTCAGGCTAAAAATGAAGAATTGGAAAGCATTGTATTTGTGGCCTCGCATGACCTGCGGAGTCCCCTGATTAATATTCAGGGATTTGCCGGCGAACTGCAGAAAAGCTGCCGCGAACTGACCGTCCTGCTGGGCCGGGAAGCACTCAGCGAGAAAAACAGCCGGGTGATCCGGCGTCTGCTGGATGAAGATATTCCCGAATCGATCGGTTTTATCTCCGCCGGCACGGTGAAAATGGATGCCCTGGTCAACGGGCTTTTGCAGATAGCGCGTATCGGCACCATGCAGATGCATATCGAGTCAATCGATATGAACCGGCTGATGGCCAACATTCTCAAAACCGTCCAGTACCAGATGCGCGAATATGAAATCGAGCTTCGTGTGGAGTCGCTGCCGCGGTGCATGGGGGACTGGGTGCATTTGAATCAGGTCTTTTCAAATCTGATTGACAATGCCATCAAATACCGTCACCCCAGCCGCAAAGCCGTCATTGAAGTCTTTGCGCAATCTGCCGACAATCGGGTGACATATACGGTTAAGGATAACGGTATCGGCATTCCCGTCGAGCATTCAGACAAGATTTTCGAGGTGTTTCATCGTCTGAATCCGGCCGGTCCTGTCAAAGGAGAAGGGTTGGGGCTGACGATTGTTCGCCGAATTCTGGACCGTCTGGACGGCAAGATACGTGTTGAGTCCTCCCCGGACAAAGGTGCGGCTTTTATCGTGGAACTGCCTGCTGTGAATCAGCGATAATGAGTTATAAGGAAGCCTGGGAGTTGCTGCCGTTTGTGGACGAGCGAGGCCACAGCAGAATATCGTCTTTGCCGCGATTGTCGTTCTGTCCGCCGTCATCGATACCGTTGGGGCCAAAACTGTAAAGTCGAAACTGTCCGTTATCGGGTGCGTATCCGAACGATTTGCTGTTGACCGGATCGGTCGGGACAGCAGTGGGGCCAAACGCCTCTTCCAGACGTGCGGGCCATTGCCCGTGCTCAAGCCGATACCGTTTGAGGGCAATCAGTATCCCCAGCGAGGTCCGTCCCTGTCGGAATCGCTTATCCTGACTGGCCAGCGGATAATAATATGCGACCTGCTGGCGGGCATACCAGTCGATAAATGATGTGGCATTAACACCGTCCCGCCAGGTGTACTGCTCCTCCTCGGCTTCGATATCCTGACCTGCAAGAATAATTTCCGACAGGCGGTCAAACCGACTCGCAATCAGGTCGGCGGTTCCCTGCGGTGATGAGGGAATGGCCATCGCCAGGCACAATGCGACCATCCGGGAGTTCTCCGTGGACAGCAGAAACTTGCGAACGCGATAGCCCAGATGTTCCTGAAGGCCGGCCGGGATATTGCGGCTGAAACGAAAATGACCGCGCGGATTCTGCTGATAAAATAATCCGGACACGCTGATGGTCAGGGCTTTCTGAGCCTGGTGGATATCCGCCCAGACCTCCGGCCAGTGTGAGTCCAGGGCCAGGATTTCCATTTCAAGCCAGTACAGGCTGTCCCGATCGACCTCATAGTCGATAATCGAACGCCGTAAGGCCCAGGATGCCTTTTGTTCGATGAAATAGCCGCTGGTCTGGTCGGCCAGGGTGCCCTGCTGCCAGAGATGGTTGGCAATTCGCAGGATGGTATATTGTTTTCGTATGGCGACATCTGCCCGGCGATTAAACAGGTCCTGATTGGCGCTGCGGAGCAAATTTCGCGTAAATGCCTTGGTGGTGTTCAGCCGTCTGTATTGATGATCAAGCTCCTTCATATTCAGCGGGGGATCGAACGTGCAGACTTGTTTTGCTGTAATCTGCATGAGTTCATCGAGTTCTGGTTCCAGATGTTTCATCCATTCGGCCAGTTCGGGCAGCTCGGCCTCATCCCAGGGCAATCTCTGCGTCCAATCCTCAATTGCCGGACTGACGGGAATGGTAAATAAATCCTCATGGTGCCGATCAAACAGGGCGTTATAATCTGCGGCGGCGTTGTTGGGGTCTATGTGTGCGGACCGTTCGATTCCCAGAGACTCTGCGGAGTAAACATAAGGAGTCCATTGGCTTGAGTTGACTTCGGGGCTGCGAATCCAGATATACAGCCCGAGGATGACCATGGATAGTAAAATCCATACCCATTTCTGCAAATCCCGAGGCATAAAGATACCCGCCGCCGGGATGAATGTAAAAATTAACGACACCCGCCAAGGCAGTCCTGCTATAAGGCAGGCCAGCAGAAATATCAGGCTGACTACGATTAGACTCCACCGAACTATGGAGTAAAAGAGTCTTAATATCTGCAAATGAGATTTTAAAGATTTTATTGGTGTATCCATTCTATCGTATTTCGCCTTGTCACACAGCACATCCTGTCTGTATAAGTTATCGATATAGCAGTGTTGTTTATTTAAATGTTTTCTAGACTGATTTTGGAACAAAACGCAGTATAATACGTCGTATTAAAAGAATGAACATGAGCTGTAATATCATATATTGGTTAGGATGCATGGTTTTCTCGGCCGGGCGGGCGGATATTTCCGCACATGCCCAGTCCGAACCGAATGAGGTTCGCGTGGTAATCGCGGTACCGAAAGCAGATCCCAATGCGCTTGCAGTAATAAAAGACCCTAATAGTCTATTATTAAGCGTAAAGCAGGCTCAGTCTGATTTTGCAAAACAAAGCCAATTGCCGATTCCCGGGACTCTGGCGATGAATTGGCTCTATCAGGGCAAGGAACCTCCAAAACCGCAGATTGGGAACGAAAAAGTTACTTTTGAGACTGAAATTCGGCCCTGGCCATATTATTGTTATAATGATAGCTGGCTCTTTTACCGTCCATGGCTGTATTCTTATGAATACTGGGAGCGGTACAGGAATAATTTTAATACTTACCCCGTTAATCACGCTGCAGTCCGAATGAACCTTGATGCGTCCATATCTTTTGAATTTGGGGGATATACACCTTACGATCTGGCAGGACCTTGCTATAAGCCATAATCTTATTTCTTTTCACCAGTTTATTAAAAATCCTGTTTATCAGTATTGATAATCAGGTTATATTAAGATATATAGACTCCAGAGGTAGGGTATAAAAATTTTAATATTTTTTAAAGAACAAGTGTTCATACTTGACATATTGGTCGATAGCGACTATATAGTCACTTATGAACGGTACGGATAAAAATACGCTTTGGCCGATGGGGCGGGCACAGCGCAGAGCCAGTAAAACACGTACAAAATTGCTCGATGCGGCCTTGGTGGTCTTTACCGAAGTCGGTGTTGATGCGGCCTCGATTGAAAAGATTACGGATAAGGCCGATGTCGGCAAAGGTACGTTTTACCGGCATTTTACTGATAAACACCAGCTTTTACAGGCATTAATTGAAGATGCACTGGAAAAGTTGAATGCTCGAATTGCCGATGATACGGGAATGTCCCAAAGCCTGGAAGGGCTGTTGGAACGGCTCTTTGACGAACATGTAGAGTTTTTCAGCCAGCATATGGCGCAGTATATCCTGTTATTTCAGGGTCGCATGCTCATCAAGCTGGGCCGGGATGCTGATGGGGCGATTGAAGCCCCGTATCTGCGGTATCTCGAAACGCTCGAAAAGCAGGTCCGGCTGTTTGTACCGGCGGGCGTGGAATCGTTTAAGATGCGACGGCTCAGTTGTGCCATCGCGGGATTTGTATTCGGATTTTTCTCGTTTGGGATAATCGGAATGACCCGTGAAGAAATGCAGGACAGCATCAGGCCTTTACGAAAGGCCTTTGTGGAAAGTATGGCAAGGTTTCTGGCCAAGGAAAATAAACAGGAACCACAATGATACAATGGTTTAAGGATAACTGACAATGAGTCAACCACTTCATGTGGAAGCGACGGAAGTTTCAGACAAGCCTCCCTCTCGACAGGCGCTTGTCGGCGACGACGAGCCGCCCTCTACTACCGCTGTCGCCACGGTTGCGACAGCCGCACCCAAACCTTCAATTCAAACCCACATCCGCTGGAATGACTGGCGATGGCAGATGAGCCATCGGATTCGGTCCGTGGAGCAATTGTTCGGCTATTTTCCGGACAAGGCCTACTGCCAGTCGATTGAGCCGGTCATCGGCAAGTACCCCATGGCCATCACGCCGTACTATGCATCGCTGATTCGCAAGGTCGATTTGGCTGACCCGGTCTTTCAGATGTGTGTGCCTCAGCTTGATGAACTGTACGATCCTCCGTTTTTGTCCAGCGATCCGCTGGAGGAACACGATGACATGCCCGTCCCCGGACTGGTGCATCGGTATCCGGACCGTGCGCTGCTGATTGCCACGACCACCTGTTCGATGTACTGCCGCCACTGTACGCGCAAGCGTGTTGCCGGCACACGGGAGACCAGCATCTCCGCCCGTCGCCTGGAACAAGTCACTGCTTATCTGACGGCTCACCCGGAAATCTCCGATGTGATCGTCTCCGGTGGTGACCCGCTGACCATGAGCGATGAATCCATCGATATGATTTTGTCGGCCATCCGCAAAGTGCCTTCGGTACAGATTATTCGTATCGGCACACGGATGCCGGTAGTATTGCCGATGCGGATTACCGACAGCCTGGTCAACATCCTGAAGAAATATCATCCGCTGTGGATTAATACGCACTTTAACCACCCCAACGAGATTACGCCCGAATCCACGGAGGCCTGCCGCAAGCTGGCCGACGCGGGTATTCCGCTGGGCAACCAGTCCGTTCTGCTGCGGAATGTCAATGATAATCCGCGGGTTTATGAACAGCTTTGCCGGATGCTGGTCCGGATGCGGGTCCGCCCGTATTACCTGTACCAGTGCGACCTGGTCCGGGGTGTGGAGCATTTCCGCACACCCGTCAGCAAGGGTATCGAGATTATGGAGTATCTCCGCGGCCGCGTTTCCGGCCTGGCGATTCCGCTGTTTGTGGTCGATGCTCCGCACGGCGGCGGCAAGATTCCGGTCCTGCCCAACTACATTGTCTCGACCAGCCCGACACACACCGTGATCCGGAATTTCGAGGGGATGCTGATTTCCTACCCTGAACCGGCTCATCGGGATACCCCCCGGGCGATGGCTGAACCCAGCCACGATACCGCTCCGGGTGTCTGGGAACTGGCCAGTGGTGCCTATAGCCGTATCCAACCGGCCCGCACCATCCGGCAGACCCGTCGGCAGGCCTGTTGTCACCACATCGAAAACAGCGAATTGCTCGGACAATAGTACCATGATATCTCACAGTCCACGGCTTGATTCTCAGGCCGTGGACTTTTTTTATTGTCTCCGGGCGTCTTTGCTATAAACTATGGAAATACCGGGTGGGGCTGCCCACGCGATTATAATGTATGCCCTCTGCGGCGGATCTGGACGAAGTGAAAATGACTAAATTGAACAATCTCAATGTCGGTTTTGTGTATGACCTGCGGGATGACTACCTCAAGGAAGGTTTTACGGAGGAGCATGTCGCTGAATTCGATACGGAATGGACGGTATCCTCAATCGCCAGGACGCTGGCCGAACTGGGCTGCAGGGTTCATCGCATCGGCAATGCCAAGGCCCTGTTGCGGGAATTGATGGCCGGCAAGCGGTGGGATTTGGTTTTCAATATCGCCGAAGGGGTCAAGGGCCGCAGCCGCGAGTCGCAGGTGCCGGCAATTCTGGAGCTTTTCGATATTCCCTATACAATGTCAGACCCTTTGGTTTGTGCTGCCACGCTCGATAAAGAGATTGCCAAAAAGCTGGTCCGAGCCGCCGGCCTGCCGACGCCGGCCTCCTGTGTTGTTAAGACTGAACAGGATGTCGCGGCCGTCAATCTGAAATATCCATTATTTGCTAAACCTATTGCCGAAGGCACAGGCAAGGGCGTCGATGCCAAATCCAAGATTACCGATCCCGCCCAGCTTGCCGCAGTGTGCGGGAATCTGCTTGGACTTTTCAAGCAGCCGGTACTGGTCGAGGAATACCTGCCCGGCCGGGAGTTTACTACAGCTATTCTGGGCACCGGCCCCAAGGCCCGCGTCCTCGGTACGCTCGAATTTCGTATCAAGCCCGATGCTCCCGCACAGGATTATTCCTATGAGGTCAAGGAATACTGCGAAAAATATGTCGAATACTTCCCGATGCCTAAAGATAAGAAACGTCAGGACGTCGAAGCCCTCGCATTGGCCTGCTACCGGGCGCTCGAATGCCGCGACACCGGCCGGGTGGATATCCGCCTCGATGCCGATGGCAATCCTTCGTTTATGGAGGTCAATCCGCTGCCGGGCATGAATCCCGGCCATTCGGACTTGCCGATGATTGCCACCCAGGAGGGCATGAGCTACAATGAACTGCTCAAAGAAATTGTCATGAGCGCGTTAGAGCGAGTTAAATAGCGAAATCAAAAAAAGAAAGGAGTGGTGCAATGTATAAAGGGTTAGGGTTAGGGTTAGGGAAAGAGTGTA
>CAZVYY010000013.1:0-88402 GCA_964630775.1 uncultured Pirellulales bacterium
GTAGCTCAACGGTAGAGCACGGCTTTCGTAAAGCCGGGGTTGTGGGTTCAAATCCCATCTTCGGCTTTGATAAAAGTTCGTAGTTTTGAGTTCGTAGTTCATAGTAATTCCGATATCATTCATTTTTTGAAGTACATTTGTGCCGCCAATTTCCCAAAACAAATTAAACCTTCTTCGACAGAAACTGTCCGGCCTGAACCGTGTTTTAGTCGCATTTTCGGGTGGTGTTGATAGCAGTTTTCTGCTGAAAGTTGCCGTGGACACGCTGGGGGCTTCCAATGTACTGGCCTGTATCGGGATCAGCGGTTCACTATCCGGCCATCAGTTGGCTCAGGCACGCCAGATTGCTCAACTGGTTGGATGCCGGCTGGAGGAAATCCCGGTTGACGAAATGGATAACGACGCTTACCGGGCCAATAAGGCAGACCGGTGTTTTCATTGCAAAAGCCGCTTATACAAATTATTTACAGAAAAAGCCCGGCAGGAACGATTTGATTATGTCCTGTGCGGGGCCAATTTTGATGACAAAGACGATTATCGCCCCGGGCACCATGCGGCGGAAGTGTTTGGGGTACTCAGCCCCCTGATGGATATGGAGATAACCAAGACAGAAATTCGGGAATACAGCCGCCAACTGGGCCTGCCGACAGCGGATTTGCCTGCCTCACCGTGCCTGGCCAGCCGGGTGGCCTACGGGACGGAAATTACGCCGGAAAAATTGGCCCAGGTGGAAAAGGCCGAGGAGGTCCTGCGAAGACTGGGCTTTGTGGAATTTCGGGTTCGCCATCACGGGGTAATCGCCCGGATAGAAGTCCGGCCGGTCGATTTCGATAAAATCACGAGCGAATCGGTTCGCAGGCAGATTGTAGAAAAATTGAAGGCCATCGGATTCGGCTATGTCACCCTCGATTTGCAGGGTTTCCGCAGCGGCTCGTTGAATGAAGGGCTGTCAACAGAGCAGAAAATGCACTAATGCGTATTACTCCTCTTGGTCTTTTGGCCGGCGGCAAAAGATAACTGTGCAGGTGTAATAAAAAATAATAGCGACTGCAAGAGGGACAATCATTCCCATCAAGACATTTTTATCATCGCCCTGCTGCATTGTTTTTTTCTCATATTCAAACCATGCGGCGCCAATACTGCCCCATAGGAAAAATGCCAGCCATGTGAAATAAGTACGCCAGGCGGAAGTCCTTTTCGACCAGTCTTCATTCATTTGAATATTCAGTAAAAGGCTCAGTTTGTATTTAGTCAGATAAAAGCCGACTCCTGCCGCACATAATGATAAAAATTGGCCTAACAACTCAAGGCGATGCACATGCTGTTTATCAAGGGAATCGAATAGATCATTCAAGAGCACGCCGGATATAATAAACACGAGAATCGCAACAATCCAGGCCAAATGATTTATGGCGGCGACAGACGGGCCGGTCCACATCAAATAGGCATCGCGAAGGCTGAAATAACTAAAAACAAAAAAAGGTACTGCAAAAATCAGCAGGAACAAGGATTTGCTGGACACACTGCCAAACAGGGATGTACCAGCCATCCAGAACGAAATCGCCCCCAGACCCAGCAGGACAAAAGCAATCCCCCGGGAAATGACTGTCACCCGAAAGCTTTCCGTCAACGGCATTGTCATACGGTTCTCCTTCCCAAAAATGTCTATGCCATATTAATTACTGAGTCTTCGCTCAGTTGGTCAATCCTGCGATCGCCGCACCAACCAGGGTTGCATTATCGACACAGATGATGTCGGTAAAGATGCCTTTTTTGTTTTCCAGATATTGTTTCAGGTAGAACTCCACACGGGACTTGAGGGTCTTCATGTGGTAGAAGGTCGTCCCCTCGGCAACGATGCAGATGGGTTTGGACGGATCGGTGCCCTGGCCGCTCTTGACGGCCATGGATGAAAGATTGATCGCCGTGAATTTTGCCGCACGCTCGGTCGTGCGATCGGCCAGCAGGTACATCGTCAGCGTGTCCGTCTCGCCGCCCTGCCGGCAGATTTCGGCCAGTGTGCTGCCGCCATAGGGATACAACATGAACTCATTCATATCTTTGGTCGAAAGGTCGTTGATAGCGGTCAACTGGGCGGCGGTTGGTTTGCTGAACAGGCCATCCTTGCAGGCCTTGCGGATAATATCCCGAAACAGCGGCCCAAGATAGGCGCCGGAGATCATCTTTTCGAACGGATTGACACCGGGATTGGCGGTGGATTTGTCAAAGGCGACATCGAGCTTGCCGCGATGACCGCGGGCAAAGCCGCCGGATTCGGTATTGATAATCTGAGTCTTGGCTGGATCCAGGTCTTTATTTTTGGTAATATTGCTGTTTTTCTCGACATAGCAGGTGTTGGTGCCGGTACCGAGGATGAAGCCGATATAGCCGCTGTACACCTTATTTTTATAGCCCATTCCAGCCAACAGCGTAACGACGGTGTCATTGAGCAGAACGATGTGCTTGTTGCCCCCCATGCCCAGAGAATCCAGTGCCTGATTGAGGTTTTCGCCGACGAGCTGGCCTTTGACTTCCTCGGCACGGACTTCCTTGGAAAAGCGAATCAGCCGGCCATCCTTGTTGGGGTACATCTGGACGGCGTAGGAAAAGCAGAAACCGATATTGCTGGAGACCTGAATGACATCGCGGAAATACCCGGCCATCGTCCTGAAAAATTCGGTTTTGCCCATTTCACGATCCACCGCGGGCATCTTGAACAGTTTAAGATTTTCAATGATGGGCATTTTCTGATGGTCGAAATAGACGGTGGCAACGCGAAAATTGGTCCCGCCGGCGTCGGCGACGATGACTTTCTTATTGGTGGGGACCTCGCCTTCAGCGCTGATGTAGGTGGGGATCATTTCAAGACTGCTTTTCTTGCCGGCCAGACCCCGCTGCATCTCCTCCAGAAACAGCTTGACATTGGCATCCATATCCACATCCCGATAGTCCATTCCGTAATTGCTCAGAAAACGGACAACGTTTTGTTTGATTTTCTTCATGGCAATTTCTCCTTATGTGGATGACGAATACTGCGATTCTGTTTAATCGTTATATCCGTTGGGATTTGCCGTATGGAACTTCCATGCCGACTCCACAATCTTCTCCAGTTCCGGGTAATCGGTCTTCCAGCCCAGTACACTGCGTGCCTTGCTCGCATCAGCAGTCAGCACCGGGGGATCACCAGGACGGCGTCCGGCCTCGATCACCTTGAACTCTTTACCGGAGACCTTGCGGACACAGTCAATCACCTGACGAACAGTATAACCTTTGCCGTTGCCGAGGTTATACACCTGCTCGGTTTCTGAATCAAGCCGAGCCATCGCCAGCAGGTGGGCCCTGGCGAGGTCTTCAACGTGAATATAATCGCGGACACACGTGCCGTCCGGAGTCGGGTAATCGCTGCCAAAGATTTTAATATTGTCGCGTTTGCCCATGGCGGCCTGAATAATCAGGGGAATCAGATGCGATTCGGGCTTATGGTCTTCACCGCGAGTGGCATTGAATCCGGCCCCGCAGGCGTTGAAATACCTCAAGACGGCATATCGCAGCCGACCGGTTTGACTCTGAAAATGACACATCCGCTCCACCGCCCACTTGGTTTCACCATACGGATTGATAGGACATTTGGTGGTGTCTTCAGTAATGGGTATCTGGTCGGGCATGCCATACACGGCCGCAGTGCTGCTGAAGACGAATTTCTGCACTCCTGCTGCCTCCATCGCGGCCAGAAGCGTGCGGGTTTTGCTGACGTTATTTTCATAATAGCGCAGGGGCTGGTCAACCGATTCACCGACTTCAATGAAGGCGGCAAAGTGCATGACCGCTTCGATTTTGTGTTTCTTGAGGACCTCGACGGTGAAATCGAAATCGCCGAAATCGCCCTGGACGAATTCCGCTTTCTGAACCGCGGCTCTGTGGCCTTTGCTGAGGTTGTCGAAAACGACCGGGCTGTGCCCCTGACGACTCAGCAGTTCGGTCATGTTGCTGCCAATATATCCGGCACCGCCGCAAACGAGGACTTTCATGAATGGAGTTCCTTTTCGAGTGATTTCTGTATTTGATTAAGAATATAAGACTCAAGGGCTTCATCACGCCCCAAGTCTATCCATCGCATTTGTTCGAGTCGCTCCGGTTCCACTTCCAGCCGCTGCTTACTGCGGTCACTGGCGGTGTAAAGGGCAGGAGCATCACTATACCCCCTGAGAGACTCTTCCGGCAGCGACAAACGCTGAACGAGGGTAATGCATTCCACGCAGACACGATTTTGTTCGGTACGAAAGACCAGTTCCACAGAACGCTGGAGGCTTTGCAGGTTGGCCTCCGCCGAATTAAAGGCACCAGCATTATCCTTGCGCCAGAACTCAAAAAACTGCTTGGCCCGAAGCGGATGGGTACGAATGATGCCATTGTCGATGTCGAATTTCTGGATTCGAAACTGCATGTCCAGCAGGGTCTTTTCGGAGACCTGCATCAGCTTATCCGTACTGACAGCATCAAAACAGACCGGCTGGGTGAGCTGCTTTTTCTGGCCTGCACAACCAGCCGCTAAAGCCAATATACCGACTATAATCGCCTGATAAAATCCATTTTTCATAGTTTTGTCCTATTCATCAAATTCAGGGTTATTCTATCGGCTTTTGTTGCAACTCTCAAGTGCCAAAACCCCCTTTTTTGCACAGTTCTGGATAACAATTTACATTTCTTCGGTTCCGAATTAGAATCCCTTTATATGCTGAACAACCAGATAATCACACTAAAAAAGAAGCTCGGAGCCTACGCGATTGGGGCTGATGTATCTCAATTTCTGGACTATTTGGCCCTGGAAGCGGGATTATCGCCCAATACCGTGCTGGCTTATGGACGGGACCTGCTGGAATTTTGCCAGTATTGCCAGGATGCGAATTTAAAGGAAATAACGGTCCTGGAAGCCGTCCATATTTATAAACACCTGCAGATTATCAGCCGGGAAGGCAAGGTTGAGGCCTCGGTCAGCCGGGCTCTGGTAGCCATTAAGATGCTGCTGCGGTTTTGCCTTTCAACGGGCAAACTGAAGGAAGATTTTGTCAGTAGTCTTGAAGGCCCCAAGCTTTGGAAACGCTTGCCGAGTGTGGCCGGATACGAGCAGATATTTAAGCTGCTGGACACGCCGGATCCGCAGGAGCCATACTATCTGCGGGACAAAGCACTGCTGGAGGTGTTATACGCAACGGGAGCACGGGCTTCGGAGGTGGTGAATCTGAAGATTCGAGACGTTAATATCAAGGTCGGGTATGTCCGATGCTTTGGCAAAGGAAGCAAAGAAAGGATCGTGCCGCTGGGAACAGTGGCCGGTCGGGTCATTCAGCAATATCTGGACGAACTTCGCCCAACTTTGGAAAAACCCAAAAGTCCCGAAAATCTTTTTCTGACTCGGACAGGGCGAGCGATGGATCGCATTGATTTGTGGCGAATCGTGAAACGGCACGCCCTGCGGGCGGGAATGCCCAAGACGATGACCGTACACACGCTGCGGCATTGCTTTGCCACGCATTTGCTGTCGGGCGGGGTCGATTTGCGTTCATTGCAGGAAATGCTTGGGCATGCCGATATCCGCACAACTCAGATTTACACTCATGTGGACAACGACCGGCTTCGCAAGATACACAAAAAATTTCACCCCAGAGCGTAGTTTTATCGCAATTCGGCGATTTGTCCCACGTGGTCCAGAACGATGCTGGGGCGATAAGCATAGCGTTCTATATCTTCTTTTCGGGTAATTCCGCTGAGCACCAGGACGGTTTCAATTTCCGATTCGATGCCGGCAATAATGTCGGTGTCCATGCGGTCGCCCACAATGACGGTTTCTTCACGTCGGACGTTGAGCTTTTTAAGTGAATGTCGCATAATCAGCGGATTAGGCTTGCCGATGAAATAGGCCTGACGGCCGGTGGAAAGCTCGATGGGGGAAATCAACGCCCGGCAGGCGGGTACGATACCTTTTTCACCGGGGCCGGTAACATCGGGATTGGTGCCGATGAGCCGGGCTCCGCGGAGAACGCAGCGTATCGCGGTTTCAACTTTATCGTAAGTGTAATCGGTTGTTTCCCCGAAAACAACGTAATCGGGATTTTCGCTGTCGAATTGCATCCCTCCCTCCCGCAAGGCTTCCAACAGGCCGTTTTCGCCAATCGCATAGACTTTGGCACCCGGAGACTGATTTTGCAGAAAACTGGCGGTGGCGATGGCGCTGGTCATAAAGTGGTCAGGCCCCACCGCAATACCCATGGCGGCCAGCCGGTCAGAAAGCTGCTGCGGGGTCCGCTCGGCACTGTTGGTCAGGAATAAAAAGGGCTTGTCGTTTTTCTTAAGCCAATTGACAAAAGGCTTGGCGCCGGGCAAGACTTTTCTGCCATGATAAATCACGCCATCCATATCGCAGATAAAGGCACGTTTATTTCGTATTTCCTGAAGCATTGTCATCGTATCAGATTCCTTTATTTTAGTGCTTGAGAATTATACCGATAAGAGCGATGTTTTCATATCTTTTAGAATCTGAAATTTATGCATCCTATAGCAGACAGGATATAACTCATATTAGAAAAATAAATATTGTTCCTATATTCACATTATATGGCTGTATATTGTTTTGTTGTTCCTTAGCATATTAATATGTGTGATATTTGTTGCATTTATTAGAACATCCTTTTATAATATGACGTAAAATATGAAAAGATGGTTGGATTTTCATCTGTTTTCGATGGATAATAAAAGAGCAGCAAGCAAATAGCTAATTTCTGATTTGCGACCTGCTCTTTATGTGTTTTTTGATTTTGTGTTATTTTGGAGATGATAAGAAATGAGTGGACAATCGGATTTTATTCAGGACTCAGTGATTGAACAGACGCTGCGCCATGCGGTTCGCAAAGACCGGGCGGCAGTCGAGGATATTATATCTAAAGCCTTGGAAATGAAAGGGCTGGACTTGCCGGATATTGCGGTGCTTTCAACCATCAGCGACCCGGAATTGCTGGCCAGGCTGTTTGACGCAGCCAAAAAGGTGAAAGAAACCATTTATGGACGACGGCTGGTGCTGTTTGCTCCTTTATATATTTCCAACCTGTGCAGTAACGAGTGTTTATATTGTGCGTTCAGGGCACGGAATAAAGCGATCAAACGAAGAGTGCTCACTCAGCCGGAAATTTACCACGAAGTCGAAGAACTGGTTAAACAAGGTCATAAACGTGTCCTTCTGGTGGCCGGGGAAAGTTATCCGAAAGAAGGTTTTTCGTACGTTTTAAAGTCGATTGAGACGATTTATTCGGTCAAAGTCGGCCCGGGTGAGGTACGCCGGGTCAATGTGAATGTGGCCCCGCTGACACTGGAAGAATTCAAACAGCTCAAAGCTGCAAAGATCGGAACATATCAATTGTTCCAGGAGACTTATCATCGGCAGACCTACAAGAGTGTCCATCTGGGCGGGAAAAAAGCCGATTACGACTGGAGAGTATCTGCGATGGATCGCGCGATGGAGGCAGGCATCGACGATGTGGGGATTGGCGTCTTGTTCGGCTTGTGCGACTGGCGATATGAACTGCTGGCCCTGATGCAGCATATTCATCATCTGGAGGCCAAGTTTGGAGTCGGGCCACACACGATCAGTGTACCGCGGCTTGAGCCGGCAACGGGATCGGATATGGCCAGCCACCCGCCAAAACCGGTCGAAGATATCGAATTTCGAAAGATTGTCGCCATCTTGCGGCTGGCGGTTCCTTATACCGGGATTATCATGTCCACCCGTGAAAATCCGAATATGCGGCGTGAGACCTTTGCGCTGGGCGTATCTCAGATATCGGCTGGCTCCCGCACGAATCCCGGCGGCTATGTTGAAGGCAAGGATGTGCTGGATGAGGCTCAATTCTCACTGGGTGACCACCGGGGGCTGGATGAGGTCATTCGGGACATCACGGAATTAGGTTATGTTCCCTCATTCTGTACGGGATGCTATCGTTTGGGCCGGACAGGACAGGACTTCATGGATATGGCCAAGCCGGGATTGATTAAAGAACACTGCGACCCGAATGCCCTTTCGACATTTTTGGAGTACCTGCAGGATTATGCCTCGGAAGCGACAAAGCAGGCCGGGTTTAAATTGATCGAAAAAACCTTAAACAGCATGGATGACGAACCCAGAACACGCAGCACGAAAATGCTTGAAGCGGTCCGGTCAGGCAAACGGGATGTCTATTGCTGATATGGCCGGGATGTATCGATCAGAACAGGATTCGCTGGGACGGATGGATATTCCGGCAGAGGCGCTTTATGGGATTCATACAGCACGCGCGATGATTAATTTTCCCTATTCGTCCCGGCCCGTGCCATCTGGTTTTATTCGCGCTTATGGTCTGGTCAAGCAAGCCTGTATTCAGACATGCCTCGAGCTTGGTGAGTGGGCCAACGAGCCTGCTAAAAGCGAAGCGATGCTGCGGGCCTGTGCGGAGATGGCTGCGGGCTTGCTCGATGAACATATCCGGGTGGATTTGTTTCAGGGCGGAGCAGGGACCAGTCTGAATATGAATGTCAACGAAGTCCTTGCCAACCGGGCGCTGCAAATCCTGAATCTGCCGCTGGGCAGCTATGACCACGTTCATCCGCTGGAAGATATCAATCGGTATCAATCAACCAATGATACGTTTCCGACGGCGCTGCGGGTGGCGGCAATACAATCAATTCAGCAGCTTGAAAAGGTTCTGGTTGCCCTGCAGGAAGCATTTCAGGCCAAGGAAAAAGAGTTTGCCGATGTGGTAAAAATCGGACGAACGGAATATCAGGATGCCGTATTGACCACCCTTGGGCGGGAGATGTCGGCGTATGCGGAAGCCCTCAATCGCGACCGCTGGCGTATTTATAAATGTGTTGAACGGCTGCGGGTGGTCAATCTGGGCGGAACGGCGATTGGTTCGGGGCTGTCGGCACCGCGTGACTATATTTTTCGGGTAGTTGAGACCTTGCGAGATTTGGCGGGGTTGGGGCTGGCCAGGGCGGAAAACCTGACCGACGCCACACAAAACGCAGATGTGTTTGTGGAAGTCTCGGGTATTCTGAAGGCCTGTGCCAGTTCGCTGTTGAAAATCAGCGGGGACTTGCGGCTTTTATCCAGCGGCCCCGCAGGCGGACTCAGAGAAATTACCCTGCCGCCGCGACAGGCCGGCTCGTCGATTATGCCGGGAAAGGTCAACCCGGTGATTCCCGAATCGGTCAGTCAGGCAGCGATGCAGGTCATGGGCAACGATGTGGTGATTGCCCAGGCATGTTCGGCGGGCAGTCTGGAATTGAATGCTTTTTTGCCGGTCATTGCGGCCAATTTGCTGGAGAGTATCGAACTGCTGACGACTGCAGGTGATATATTACGCAGGTATTGTGTTGAGGGCATCGAGGCCAATCGGGAGTCGTGCAGACGATATGTGGAAAATGCCACGGCGATAGTGACCGCCCTGCTGCCGAAACTCGGGTATGACGTCTGTGCCCGGATTGCCAAGGAATCACAGGCAGCCGGCAAGTCGATTCGTCAGCTCGTTACAGAACAGCATCTGCTGACAGAACAGGAATTTGAGGCGATGATCAGCCCGGAGGCCGTCTGTCAGTTGGGTCATGCCAAAAAGAAATCAAAATCTTAAAAAACCATGGATCAGACAACACCTAAAAGCTTACGTCTTCATATCGGGCTATTCGGCAGACGCAATGTCGGCAAATCCAGCCTGCTGAATGCAATTGTCGGACAGGATGTCTCGATTGTGTCCGACCATGCGGGAACCACGACCGACCCGGTGGAAAAACCAATGGAACTGCTGCCGCTGGGGCCGGTGGTATTTATTGATACGGCCGGGGTGGATGATGAGGGGGCGCTGGGTCAATTGCGAATCGCTCGGACACGCAAGGTTTTTGAGCGGACGGATTTGGCGGTTATTGTCAGCGATGGGTTGTGGGGTGGCTTTGAAGAGACCATTGCCGGCCAGCTTGCCGAGCTGAAAATACCGTATATCGCCCTGTTCAACAAGATTGACCAGGTTCGCCCGGAACAGCCGATTGTCGATTCTTTACAGAATAAGAAAGTGCCGACGCTTTTAGTCAGCGCCAAAGAAAAACGGGGACTGACTGAATTTCGACAGGCATTGCTGGATAACGCCCCTGCCGAGTTTGTTGACAATCCGGTGATTGCAGCCGACCTGGTCGGGCCCGGACAGACGGCGATCCTGGTGGTTCCTATTGATAAAGAAGCCCCCAAAGGCAGGTTGATTCTGCCGCAGGTCCAGACGATCCGGGATTTACTGGATGGGGATGCCTGCTGCATGGTAGTTAAAGAACGGGAATTGCGAGCAGCAATCGATAATCTGAAAGAACCGCCCAGACTGGTAGTGACCGATTCACAGGCTTTTTTAAAAGTGGCTGCGGATACGCCCAGGAATGTACTCATGACCAGCTTTTCGATTTTGTTTGCCCGATTTAAAGGCGATCTGGTAACACAGACACTCGGGGCAATGGCAGTCGATAACCTGAAAGCCGGTGATCCGGTTCTGATCGCCGAGGCATGCAGCCATCACCCGATTGGTGAAGATATCGGGCGGGTGAAAATCCCACGGTGGCTGACGCATTATGTCGGGGGCAAGCTCGATTTTACGATTTTGTCCGGACGGGACTGGCCGGAGGATATCAGCAAGTATAAGCTGATTATTCATTGCGGCGCCTGCATGTGGAATCGACGCCAGATGCTGTCGCGGCTGCTGGAATGCCGCAAGGCGGGCGTTCCGATTACCAATTATGGACTGGTGATTGCCTATAGCCTTGGCATTTTTGAGCGTGCTCTGGAGCCATTCCCGGCGGCGCGAGAAGTGTATCGACAATCTAAACAGAAAGAACAAGCATCGTAATGAAGCCAATTACCCTGCAGGAAATAGAACGCTGGCTCAAAGAAAGCGACGAAAAGGCCCTCGAGACACTCTGGGCACGAGCAGATGAAGTACGCAAAGCCACCGTTGGCGATGAAGTCCATTTGCGCGGATTGATCGAAATTTCCAATCACTGTGTGCGTCGGTGTGCTTACTGCGGATTGGCCGCGGGCAATCGGACCATCGAACGCTATCGGATGACGCGGGAGGAGATAGTAGAATGTGCGTTAAAGGCGGTACGGCTGGGCTATGGCACTGTGGTCATGCAGGCGGGCGAAGATTACGGGATTGTTGCGGACTGGCTGGCTGAGGTAATTCGAGAAATCAAAAGGCTGACTCCGCTGGCTGTGACTCTCAGCCTCGGGGAGAGACCTTATGAAGAATTGAAACTCTGGAAGCAGGCCGGGGCAGATCGCTACCTGCTGCGCTTTGAGACCTCAGATTCACATTTATATGAATTAATTCATCCCTCGCTGCCGGGGAAAAAGTCGGATCGATTTGAAATCCTGCGGCAATTGCAGGAATTGGGGTACGAAGCGGGCAGCGGAGTGATGATAGGTATTCCAGGCCAGACTTATGCAACCCTGGCACACGATATCCATCTTTTCAGCACCATGGATTTGGACATGATTGGAGTTGGCCCCTTTATTCCCAGCCCGAATACACCATTGGGACGAGGTGAGATTCATTTTGATATCTCTCCAGCCGAACAGGTACCGAATACGGAACTGATGACTTATAAGGTGGTTGCTCTGACGCGGCTTGCCCGGCCGGATGCGAATATCCCCAGTACCACCGCCCTTGCGACGATTAACAAGGAAAGCGGACGGGAATTGGGGCTCATGCGTGGAGCCAATATCGTGATGCCCAACCTGACGCCAGTACAATATCGCGAAAAATACGAAATTTATCCAGGGAAGGCCTGTATTAACGAGACCGCCGAGCAATGCAATGGCTGTTTACGGGGGCGAATTGCTTCGATTGGCAGGACGGTTGGAACAGGTCCAGGTGGAAGAGGTAGAAGACCCAGATAGTCGCCATGCCATTTTGAGTCGAAAACCCCGTTTTTATTATATCAATTCAGTTTATTGTGAATTACGACTCATTATTTATTATTCATAATCTCTATATGCATTTAATATATTATTATAGTGAATTTTTTCACATATTTTCAATTGACTTCTTTCAAGTAATGCTATATATTTATCGATATAAGGGTATCGATAACAAAAACTCTTATATGGAGAACTGAAATTGAAAGAATTAACCAGTGTATCTGTTCCTACAGTGCGACGACTGCCGCTTTACATGGCGATTCTCAAGGAGATTGAGCCAACCAGCGAACACGTCAGCAGTACCTTGATTGCGGACCGTCTCGGTCTTGAACAAATCCAGGTTCGAAAGGATTTAGCTGGGATTGGAGTAACCGGTCAGCCTGCGGTCGGATTCAATGTCCGCGAGCTTATTGGGGCCATAGAACAACTGCTGGGCTGGGACAATATACGGGACGCCATTCTTGTCGGGACCGGTAATCTGGGACAAGCCCTGCTGGGTTACGATGGTTTTGCCCGTTACGGTCTGAATATCGTTGCGGCGTTTGATTCTAATCCCGAGATTATCGGAATGAAAATTCACGGCAAGCCCGTGTTTGATATTGAAGTGCTTTCCTCGCTGACCGAGCGGATGCACATCCAAATCGGCATCCTGGCAGTTCCGGGTAAAGTAGCCCAGCAGGTAGCCGATACATTGATAGAGGCCGGCATTCATGCAATATGGAATTTTACGCCGGTGAAACTCAATGTGAGCGATAATACCATTGTGGAACAGGTTGATCTGGCGGCAAGTCTGGCGGTCTTATCAAGCAAATTAAAGGCGGTAAGCAAATAACATACAGGTAAATCTCTGTAACGTTCTGAATCTTAATACCAATGATAGCTGACAACGGTCAGCGTCTATAGATAGAAAGGGACAATCATGTGTTCATCGTGTTGTAATGCTCAGCAGGAGCAGGTTCGGCGGTTTGAAAAAGTATGCCGAATTCTCGACAAACATCAGCATAATCCATCGCGGCTGATTCCAATTCTGCAGGAAGTTCAGAAAGAATACCGGTATTTACCCGAAGAAGTGATGGCATTTATTGCGACCTCACTGGGGGTCTCCCCTGCCAAGGTGTACGGGGTCGCCAGCTTTTATGCCAATTTCGCCCTTAAACCCAAAGGCAAATATGTCATTCATATCTGCGAGGGCACGGCCTGCCATGTCAAAGGCTCGGGCAAAATTAAAGACGCCCTGTTCAAGAAGCTGAATGTGACGCCGGAGAACAATACCACGCCGGATATGCTGTTTACGGTTCAGCCGGTGTCATGCCTGGGTGCCTGCGGACTGGCCCCGGTGATGACGGTCAATGAAGAAGTGCATGGCCAGGTCACGCCCGAAGCGGCAACGGCCATTGTCGATGAAATCATCAAAAAGGAACGGAACTAATGCTTACTGATATGCAAAGTCTGGAACAGATTAAACAGGGTTATGACAAGGCGGTAAAGCCTATCCAGCATCGTATCATCATTTGTGCGGGTACCGGCTGTGTCGCGAATGGGTCATTGAAGGTTTTTGAAGCCCTGAAAAACGAAGTCGAAGCCAATGGGCTGACTGCGGTCGTTGTACTCGAAGAGTGCAGCGAAGGCCAGATTCACCTGAGCAAAAGCGGCTGTCAGGGCTTCTGCCAGATGGGCCCGCTGGTCACGGTTGAACCTGAAGGTATCCTGTATGTTAAAGTCAAGGTTGAGGATGCGGCGGAAATCATCAAGACCACGCTGATTGACAAGAGCAAGGTCGAACGCCTGCTGTATGTGGATCCGGCACACGGTCAAATCTGCCATACGCAGAAAGAGATTCCTTTCTATGCCCAGCAAAAACGCATCGAGCTGGGTGATTGCGGCTACATTGATCCGGAAGATATCCGGGAATATATCGCACGCGGCGGTTACCAGGCGGTTCGCCGGGCTTATACCAAAATGACGGCCCAGCAGGTATGTGAAGAAATTACAGCATCGGGTTTGCGAGGACGCGGCGGCGGCGGTTTCCCCACGGGGAAAAAGTGGGCACTGACCCTGCAGCAGAAATCCGACAAAAAATATGTCGTTTGCAACGGCGACGAAGGCGATCCGGGTGCTTTTATGGATCGCAGTCTGATGGAAGGCAATCCGCACCGTGTGCTCGAAGGCATTATGATTGCCGGACGGGCGATTGAAGCGGACTTTGCTTATGTTTATGTCCGGGCGGAATACCCGCTGGCGGTGGAACGGGTACGCAAGGCCGTGGAAGATGCACGCGCCCTGGGCATTCTGGGAGCGGACGTCTTCGGCAGCGGCATGGCTTTTGACTGTGAGGTCATGGAAGGCGCCGGCGCGTTTGTTTGCGGCGAAGAGACCGCTCTGATGGCTTCGATTGAAGGCCAGCGCGGGATGCCGCGGCCCAAACCCCCGTTCCCTGCACAATCGGGATTATGGGGCAAGCCCACGGTCATTAATAACGTAGAAACACTGGCCTGTGTCCCGTTGATCATCACCAACGGGCCAGGCTGGTATCGTGAAAGCGGCACGCAAGGCTCACCGGGGACCAAGACCTTTGCCCTGACCGGCCATGTGGCCAATACGGGGCTGATTGAAGTTCCGTTTGGTTCGACGCTGCGGAAAATCGTATTTGATATCGGCGGCGGCGTGACCGATGCGACCGGCGAAATCGATCCGGATGCCTTCAAGGCCGTCCAGATTGGCGGACCATCCGGCGGATGTCTGACTAAAGAGCATCTGGATTATCCGCTGGATTTTGACACGGTTAAAAAGATTGGTGCCATGGTGGGCTCCGGCGGTCTGGTTGTGATGAACAACAAGACCTGCATGGTGCAGATTGCCCATTTCTTCATGCGGTTTACACAGAATGAGTCGTGCGGCAAATGCATCCCCTGCCGGGAAGGCACCAAGCAGATGCTGCTTCTGCTGGAACAGATTATGGAAGGCAAGGCCACTGCGAAAACGCTGGATACGCTCCAGACGCTGGCTGAAGCCGTCCAGAAAGGCTCGCTGTGCGGGCTGGGCAAGACGGCCCCCAACCCGGTGCTGAGCACGCTGAATTATTTCCGGCACGAATACGAAGCTCATATTTTCCAGAAACGCTGCCCTGCCGGTGCGTGCAAGGCCCTGGCGATTCCGGAAATTGTAGCCGAATTGTGCAAAGGCTGCGGCTTATGCGCCAGGAAGTGTCCTGTCGGGGCAATCACAGGCGAACGGAAACAACCTCATAAAATTGACGCGGATAAATGCATACGCTGCGGCGCCTGTGCCCAGGCCTGCAAGTTTAACGCGGTTGCTGGAGTTTAATCATGAATACCAATGGAACGAACGAACATATCCTACTGAATGGTCAGCCGGTTGTCATTAACGGCCAAAAGAATCTGCTTGAGCTGATTCGCTCGGCGGGCATTGAACTGCCGACGTTCTGCTATCATTCAAAATTAAGCGTCTATGGCGCCTGTCGTCTGTGCATCGTGGAAATTGACGGCATGGGTGTAGTGACATCGTGCAGCACAGTTCCGACTCCCGGGATGGTGGTTCGCACACACACCGACCAGCTTCGCAAGATGCGGCGGGTGTTTCTGGAACTGCTGCTGGCCAACCACCACCAGAGCTGTACGACCTGCGATAAGTCCGACGCCTGCAAGCTGCAGGAACTGGCCCGCCAGATGGGCGTGACGGATGTGCGATTCCCGTCAATTCCCAAAGAGATGCAGACCGATACCTCCAGCCCCTCGCTGGTACGTGACCCGAATAAATGCATCCTCTGCGGCGACTGTGTCCGGGCGTGCAGCGAGATTCAGGGCATCGGTGCGATTGACTTTGCCGGGCGTGGTGCCGGCACTGTGGTCGCTCCGGCGTTTAATAAAGATTTGGGCGAAGTGGATTGCGTCAACTGCGGTCTTTGTGCCAGCGTCTGCCCCACCGGCGCGATTGTTCCCAAGAGCGAAATTGAAGAGGTCTGGAAAGCGGTGAATGACCCGAATGTGACTGTCGTTGCTCAGATTGCCCCGGCGGTGCGTGTTGCCCTCGGCGAGATGTTTGGGCTGGAACCCGGCGTGGCCACGACCGGACGAATCGTTGCGGCCCTGAAGAAAATCGGATTTGACAAGGTTTTCGACACCAGCTTTGCCGCGGACCTGACGGTGCTGGAAGAAGCAACAGAATTTATCGAACGCAAGACCCTCGGCAAGAAACTGCCGCTGTTTACTTCCTGCTGTCCGGGCTGGGTCAAATATGCCGAGCAGTATTATCCTGAACTGCTGCCGAATCTGTCAAGCTGCCGCAGTCCGCAGCAGATGTTCGGTTCATTGGCCAAGACCACCCTGCCGGATCAACTGAAGGTAAAGCCGGAACAACTCTATGTTGTATCGATTATGCCCTGTACGGCCAAGAAATTCGAGGCCAAACGTCCTGAATTCCGTGGTCCGGCCGGAGCCGATGTAGATGCGGTCCTGACCACCCAGGAATTGGGCAAGATGATTAAACAGGCCGGTATCCAGTTCCATAAGCTGACTCCGGAATCTCTCGATATGCCAATGGGCTTTAAGACCGGCGCCGGCGTGATTTTCGGCACCACCGGCGGCGTCAGCGAAGCGGTTTTGCGTTATGCCCATGAGAAGCTGACCGGAACACGGCTGGAAAATCCTGATTTTACGGATGTTCGCGGCAATACCGGCATCCTCAGCAAAACCCTGCGAATTGGCGATATTTATCTGAAGCTGGCGATTGTACACAGCCTGTCCAATGCCCGCAAGATTGCCGACCAGGTCAAAGCCGGCAATTGCGATTACGATTTGATTGAAGTGATGGCCTGTCCTGGCGGCTGCGTTGCCGGGGCCGGACAGCCGGTCTGCGAAGGCGGCGAGGTTATCCAGCAGCGAGCCAAAGGCCTTTATGAAGCCGACAAGACCCTGCAGCTTCACAAGTCACAGGATAATCCCTATATCCAGCAGTGCTACCAGACAACCCTGGAAAAGCCCGGCAGCCATAAGGCACACGAAATGCTGCATACTGAATACAACAGCCGAAAACGGCTGTGCGGCAGCGCCATCAACCTGTCGGAAGGCAGTGGTGACGGCAAGTTGAATGTATCCGTGTGCGTTGGAACCGGCTGCTATCTCCGTGGTTCACAGACCCTGCTGACCCAATTGCTGGATACTGCCCGTACCAAAGGCATCGATGATAAGCTGCATATCAAAGCGACATTCTGCTTTGAAGCATGCACCAAAGGACCGACGGTCAAAGTCGGTGATACGATTATTGAAAAATGCGACCTGAAGACAGCATCCCGGGAGATTGACAGTCAGTTAAAAGTCCATGCGTGATTTCATTTTGTATTGAGGAATTAGAACGATGCAGACGCCTAATCAAGTCGTTTTTACCAATAAAGCCCGATGTCGGGACTGCTACCGGTGCATTCGCATCTGTCCGGTTCACGCCATCGGGATTCGCGACGGGCAGGCGTATGTGGACCCGCAGAAATGTATCTGCTGCGGAACCTGTATTCGTGAATGTCCTCAAAAGGCCAAGGTCTATCGCAATGATGTTGAGGCGGTTCGGGATTTGCTTCATGCGGGTGGGCCTGTGGCCGTTACAATCGCCCCATCGTTTGCGGCATTTTTCCAGTCCTGGCAGCAGACACGGCTTCCCAGCGCCCTGCGGAAACTCGGATTTGCATTTGTCGCCGAAACCTCCGTCGGGGCGTATCCCGTCGCCCAGGCGACTCGCGAGTATTTTGACCAGTGTCGGCAGGGAGCCTGCATCAGTACGGCTTGCCCTGCCGTGGTGGGATTTATTGAACGTCTTCAGCCGCAACTGGCTGCCAGCCTGGCTCAGGTGGTTTCGCCGATGATTGCCCATGCCCGCATGCTCAAAATCAAACTGGGGCCGGGAACCAAGGTAGTTTTCATCGGTCCCTGCGTTGCCAAAAAGGCCGAGGCCGACCGCTATCCGGACAAGCCGATTGATGCGGTACTGACGTTTCAGGAATTGGAAGAATGGTTTGAGATTGACCATCTTAAGCTGGCCAATCTCGAGGAAAGCCCATTTGATCAGCAGCCCGCCGGATGGGCAAGGCTGTTTGCCCTGGCCGGGGGGGCCTTGAAAACAGCGTCGGAAAATACCGACATGCTGGCCGAGAACACCCTTGCCATGAGCGGCGTCGAGGAAATCCGGGAATGGATCGCCTCCTGCGGTGATGGGAAGGGCCAGCATGTTCTGGTCGAACCGCTGTTTTGCCGACAGGGCTGTATTAACGGTCCGGCCGTGCCGGAACAAACACTGCCTGTATTCCAGCGGCGAAAAGCCGTGCTGGACTATGCGGCCAATTTGCCTGTGGTTGAAGCAATCGAAGCGATTCCTGCGGGAATTACCGAAAAACCGTACCTGCTCAATCCTGCGGTTGAAGAGCCGATTAACGAAGAAGTCATCCGGATGATTCTGGAAATGAGCGGGAAAAAGGACCCGACCGATCAGTTGAATTGCGGAGCGTGCGGGTATTCGACCTGCCGTCAGCAGGCCATTGCCGTCTTTCGCCAGATGGCCGAGCCGGAGATGTGCATTCCCTTTATGCGAAGACTGGCCGAGCAGAAAACCGACAAGATTATCGACACCAGCCCCAACGGGATTGTGATTCTGGATGAGCACCTCAACATCCTGAGTATGAATCCGTCGTTCCGGCGAATGTTCATGTGTTCGACGGCCTTGTGCGGCAAGCATATCTCGACGCTGATTGACCCGGATACCTTTGAAAAAGTCGCCAGCGGTCAGAAAGAACGGTCTCAGGCCCTGATTGAACATAAGAAATACGGCATGGTCTGTCACCAGATTGTGTACGCCCTGCCGCAGGAAAAACAATACGTCGGAATTTTTGTGGATATGACCCAGAGCCTGGCCGAACGCAAACAGCTCGATGAGCTGCGCAGCCAGACACTCCAGCAGGCCCAGAACCTGCTGAGTCATCAGATTGACATGGCCCGCCGTATTGCTCAGTTCCTTGGCGAAAGTTCCGCACAGGGGCAGCGGCTGGTGGATAATCTGATGCAGATGGCTCAGGAAAAGAATCCTCCGCGCAAACCGCTGGCACCCGAACAATGAAATCCGGATACCTGCATATTGATATTTTGTCCCGGCAGACGCCCAAGCGTTTCGATGACGTTTGCGGCGATGTGATCCTGCAATGGCGCACTGAAGAAGCGACCACGATCCTGCTGTGCGATGGAGTCGGCTCAGGATCATCGGCCAATATCGCGGCCACACTCTGCACATCCACTTTCAAGGGATTACTTGACAACGGTTTTTCTTTTCGCCAGTCGTTTCAGATTGTCATCAAGACCCTGGAGCAATGGAAGGACCCGCAGATGCCGTATTGTGCGGTCAGTGCGGCCCGCATCCTGAATGATGGCCAGACGACCGTACTGGCTTATGAGGCCCCATCTCCTGTTCTGGTCGGTCAGGGAATTGCCACCGTTCTGCCGCAAAAGCCCTTTCTCATGGAAGGGGCAATAGCCCATGAATATAGCTGTTATCTGATTGCCGGAGAAGGAATAGTACTGTTCAGTGACGGCATCAGCCAGGCGGGACTTGGCAGAGAATACGTCGGCGGCTGGGGCAGTGAACGGGTCGCCGATTATCTGAGTCGCCTGATTGCCGAACATATCCAACCGGCGGACTTCTGCGAACGGATTCTTGACAAGGCCAGCGATTTATCCGGCGGCCAGTCGCACGACGATGCCACGGTGATTTATGCACGATGTCGACCGGGGCGGGCTGTTACGATTCTGACCGGCCCGGCTTCGGAGCCGGCCAAGGATGCAGCCGTGGTTCGACGTTTTCTGCAATCGGCAGGTGCCAAGGTGGTTTGCGGTGCCACTACCGCCGCGATTGTTGCGCGCGAGGGCAAGAAAAATCTGGAAATGGAAGAAATGCCTTCCAGCCTGGTCGCCCCGCCGCGATACTATATGGAAGATATTGACCTGGCAACCGAAGGCGCGGTGACTTTAAACCAGCTCTGCAATATATTGGATATCGCAGAGCCGAAATTCGAAGAGACCAACTCCGTCACCGAGCTTTATGACCTGTTAATGGATGCAGACCGTATTGAGTTTCTGATGGGCAGCCGAAAGAATCCCGGCTCCGGCGGCATCACTTTCTGCCAGAAAGGCATTTTAACCCGGGAAAAGATTGTCCCTATCCTGGCCGACAAACTCCGCGCCAAGGGCAAACTGGTCGTCATTCATACCATATAAAGCATTGCTGCCGGGTTCAAAAAGGCCATGTCCAGTTGCGTATTTCGGGCATATCTTCCCCATGTTCATAGATATAATGCTTATGCTCGATGCGCTTATCCCGCATGTGCTGACGTAAATAGGCGGCTTTGACTGCCAGGCCGGGGACACGGTCAATCACATCCATCACCAGATGATACCGGTCGAGATCATTCAAAACAACCATATCAAACGGGGTTGTGGTGGTTCCCTCTTCTTTATATCCCCGAACGTGCAGGTTGCCATGGTTTGTACGACGATAGGCCAGACGATGAATCAGCCATGGATAACCATGATAGGCAAAAATGATCGGTTTATTAATCGTAAACAGGGCGTCAAATTGTTTATCGGAAAGACCATGCGGATGCTCCTCTTTCTGCTGGAGTGTCATCAGGTCAACGACATTGATGACTCGAACACGCAATTGGGGGAGATGTTTTCGTAAAATTGCCGCAGCCGCCAGGGTTTCGAGGGTCGGAATATCGCCGGCACAGGCCAATACCACATCCGGCTCGCCGCCTCGGTCATTACTGGCCCATTCCCAGATGCCGATACCGGCGGTGCAGTGCTTGATGGCCGCATCCATATCCAGATACTGCAAAGCCGGCTGCTTGCCCGCGACAATGACATTGACATAATTACGGCTGCGAAGGCAATGGTCTGTGACCGACAGCAGCGTATTGGCATCGGGCGGCAGGTAAACACGGACAATATCGGCCTTTTTATTAACCACGTGGTCGATGAATCCGGGGTCCTGATGACTGAAACCGTTGTGATCCTGCCGCCAGACATGCGAGGTCAGCAGGTAATTCAGCGAGGCAATGGAACGACGCCACGGAATCTGGCTGAGTGTAACCTTGAGCCACTTGGCGTGCTGGTTAAACATCGAATCCACCAGGTGGATAAAGGCTTCATAACAGGAAAACAGGCCGTGTCTTCCAGTCAGAAGATACCCTTCCAGCCAACCCTGGCAGGTGTGTTCGCTGAGAATTTCCATCACCCGTCCGTCGGGGCCTAAATGTTCATCGGTCGCAATCTGGTCGGCTACCCAGGTTTTATCGGTAACTTCAAAAGCCGCCCCAAGGCGGTTGGAGGCGGTCTCATCCGGCCCAAACAACCGGAAATTACTGGGATTCTGTTTCATGATATCCCGGACGAAGGTCCCCATCACCCGCGTGGCCTCAGCGGTGACTTTGCCGGGCTTGGCGACTTTGACTGCATAAGCCTTGAAATCCGGCATCTTGAGGTCCTTGAGCAGGACTCCGCCGTTGGCGTGAGGATTGGCCCCCATCCGCTTTGACCCTTTAGGAGCCAATGCCGCCAGTTCAGGCTTTAACCGACCTTCAGCATCAAATAGTTCTCTCGGTTTATAGCTTTTCATCCATTTTTCTAACAGGCGAATGTGAGATATTTTCTCCGCCAGTTCTGAAAACGGCACCTGATGCGACCGCCAGGTATCCTCGACAGGCTTTCCATCCACGATGCGCGGCCCGGTCCAGCCCTTGGGTGTGCGAAAGACAATCATCGGCCACAGGGGACGTTTTATCACTTTCTTGCCGCGGGCTTCGGCCTGAATTCGGCGGATTTCAGCGATTATCTTATCAAGTGTTTCCGCCATCAGCGGGTGCAGTTTTTGTGGATCGGAACCTTCCACAAAATAGGGCTTATAACCATACCCCCTGAAGAGTTCCTGCAATTCCTGTTTGCTGATTCGGGCCAGCAGCGTGGGATTGTTGATCTTATAGCCATTCAGGTGCAGAATCGGCAGCACGGCCCCATCGCGGGCGGGATTGAGGAATTTATTGGAATGCCAGGAAGCAGCCAGCGGCCCGGTTTCGGCTTCCCCATCCCCCACCACACAGGCAGCAATCAAGTCTGGATTATCAAACACTGCCCCGTAGGCATGGGAAATGGCATATCCAAGCTCTCCGCCTTCGTGAATGGAGCCGGGGGTTTCGGGGGCGACATGGCTGGGGATGCCTCCGGGAAACGAAAACTGCTTAAAGAGCTTTTTCATTCCCTGTTCATCCTGTGTTACGGCCGGGTAGAATTCTGTATAAGTACCCTCCAGATACGTATTAGCCACCATGGCCGGACCACCGTGACCGGGGCCTGCAATATAAATCATATTCAGGTCGTTTTTGTCTATAATCCGATTCAGGTGGACATAGATGAAATTCAATCCCGGCGTCGTGCCCCAGTGTCCAAGCAGACGAGGTTTGATATGTTTGATAGACAGCGGCTTTTTGAGTAAGGGATTGTCATAAAGATAGATTTGACCCACAGATAAGTAATTTGCCGCACGCCAGTATGCATCCAGTCGTTTCTGTTCTGCTGCCGTTAATGCCGTGGCCATAGAGACTCCTTTCTATGCTCCCTATAATCGTTCTACTGCAATCACTGTGGTTCATATTAGACAGTATTCATGAGTAGTACAAGAAAAAAGTGTCCCTTGATCAGAGTCTTGCCCTTTTGATTTAAGCTGATCCGCATCCGCATTTTTTGTGGGAGACCATTTTTTGGCAAAGAACAGCATTCTGGCAGCGGCCCTGTTCAAATTCACTGATATTGGACAGAGTCGTTTCGGCAATCGCAGTCAGGGCATTATGGGTAAAAAATGCCTGATGCCCGGTAATAATGACATTGGGAAACATCAGGAGACGCGCAAAGACATCATCCTGAATGATCTGGTTGGACAAATCCTCAAAGAATAAATCGCCTTCTTCCTCATAGACATCCAAACCCAGATATCCAATCCGTTCGGTTTTGAGTCCTTCGATGACGGCTTTGGTATCGATTAAAGCTCCCCTGCTGGTATTAATCAGCATCACGCAATCCTGCATTTTAGCAATGGATTCAGTATTAATCAGGTGATATGTCTGCGGGGTCAGCGGACAGTGCAGGGTAATAATCCGGCATTTGCTGTACAATTCATCGAGTGTGATATACTTGACACCCAACTTCAGACAGTCAGGATTCGGATGAACATCATAGGCATATAATTCACACCCGAAGCCATGCAGTATCCGGGCCACAAGAGCACCGATTTTTCCCGTACCGACAATGCCCACCGGGGTCTGGTGCATATCAAATCCCAGCAGGCCTTCCAGAGAAAAATTACCCTCGCGAACCCGGGCATGGGCCTTATGCGTACGACGATTCAGCGCCAGCATCAGGGCAATGGTATGCTCAGCCACAGCATAAGGCGAATAGGCCGGAACACGGACCACCGAAAGCCCCAGCTTCTCGGCCGTATCCAGTTCCACGTTATTGAATCCGGCACATCGCAGAGCGATCAGCCGGACTCCCAGCTCTGCCAGACGGGTCAATACCACAGCATCCAGGACATCATTGACAAACACACAGACAGCCTGACAGCCTTTGGCAAGCTCAACCGTATCAGGCCCCAGCCGCTGTTCCAAATAGATTATGTCATGGCCGAAAGCTTTATTGGCCATCTCAAAATAACGCTGTGTATAGGGTTTATTGCTGTATAATGCAATCTTCATCGCTGCACCTCTGTTAATCATACGTCTTTCTACCCGGTTTGTTTACTGGCTGTTTTATACGTCAGACAGAGATTTTTTGAAAATAAATTATTTTTGGGATTGACCTGAAAAGGAATTTTGTGTATAGTTGTTTCTATGAATAGAAACAATATAAATATCATAGTAACTTTTGGCTGGTGGCGCCCTGTTGGATAGGCCGACAGGACCCGATGTTTTGATTGTTTATAACACGAAATAACGACCTGAAGGCTCGAAAATAGCATTCAGGTCTTTTTTTATTGATACGCCGTCAAGAATAATCATAAGGTATTAAAAATGAACGAATTACAAAAACGCATTCACCAGGCCCGGCCGGGACAAATCATTCCCATCGTACGGGAAATCGACATCCGATGTCCGGTAGAATACTTTGCCCGGCTGACCGATTATGGCCGGCGTAAACATAGTTGCCTTTTTGAATCAAGAGATTACTTGTCCGGAAGCGGGGCGGGCGAATTAACCTTTGCGACAGCACAGCCCGCCCTTTACTTAACCGGTAAAGGCACACACTTTCGGATCGAAGCGTTAACTCCTGCCGGCAGGCGAATCCTGAGATATCTTGCTTCCAACCCAAGGCGATTTTCTTTTTGCGACCTGATTTCGTTTGAGCAGGATCGAATCGTGGGATCGTTCAGGCAGTCACAGCAAACCCTGGACGAACAAAGCCGACTGAAAAGCACCAACCAGATGGATGTCATTCGTGCCGTGGCATTTGCCTTCGAGCTGGCCAGCAAGCCTTTCCGCATCACCTGCGGCCTGCTGGGTGCGTTAAGCTATGATTTTATCGATCAATTTGAAAAACTGCCGGCAAGCAGCAGCGATATCCTCGAAAATCCGGATTACGAGCTGTATTTTGCCGACAATATTTTCCTGATGGACCATAAAAAAGGACAGGGCTTTGTGGTGGTCAACGCAGTAGTCACCAACGGCGACCGGGATCAGATTTATCAGGAAGCCATGGACACCTTCGACTTTTATACCAATAAAATACACGAAGAAATGCCGCAGCCCCGTCCCTGTACCGCCCCCCTGCCCGGCCCCAGTTCCGACACCTCGCAGCAGGACTACGAAAACATGGTGCTCAAAGCCAAACAGCACATTCTGGACGGCGATATCTTTCAGGTCGTTCTGAGCCGGACGCATATTGAACCCTGCCCTGCCGAGGCACTGGATGTCTATCGCAAGCTGCGAAAACTCAACCCATCCCCTTATATGTTCTATCTGAATACCGACAATACCGTACTGATGGGAGCCAGCCCGGAATTAAATCTGCGGGTGGGCGGCTCGACAGATCGGGTCGTGGAAATCCGTCCCATTGCCGGGACCAAGCCGCGAGGTCGGGTGAACAATAAAATCGATTCGGATATGGATATGCGGTATGAAGCCGAGCTGAAGCTGGATCGCAAGGAACTGGCCGAACACATGATGCTGGTTGACCTGGCTCGTAACGACATCGCCCGCGTTTCCAATCCCGGCAGCCGGGCCGTCAATGAGATGCTGACGGTGGAAAAATATGAATCCGTGATGCACTTAGTCAGCAACGTACGCGGCATTCTCCGCAAAGACCTCGATGCCCTGAGCGCCTACCTGGCCACCATGAATATGGGAACCCTGACCGGGGCGCCGAAAATCGAGGCCATGAAAATTATTCGCAGCCTGGAAAACACCAAACGGGGCTATTACGGCGGCGCCGTGATGTATCTGACTGTGGACGGCCAGTTTGACAGCTGCATCACGATTCGCAGTATGCAGATACGCGACCACAAGGCCTATATCCGGGCCGGTGCGGGAATCGTTCACGACAGCGTCCCCAAAACCGAATATGAAGAAACCGTTCACAAGGCCGGCTCGTGTCTGAAGGCCATTCGCAGCGCCGTTGAAGACATCGGAAAACCGCAGAGACAATAAGGAAATCCCCATGGAAAAACCAACAGTTCGAGTCCTGTTTATCGATAACTTTGATTCATTTACCTATAATCTGGTGGATGAATTCGCCAAGCGGAACTGTCCGACCAAGGTCTATCGGGCCGATACCCCGCTGGAGGAACTCAAGAAAGCCGCGAAAGAGTTTGAAGCTCAATTGCTGGTCCTGTCGCCCGGGCCGGGCAATCCCGACACGGCCGGCGTAACCCTGGCGGCGATTGATGCTTTCAAGGGGCAATTACCCATTTTAGGCGTCTGCCTCGGTCATCAGGCGATTGTCCAGTATTTCGGCGGCGTCATCAGCCATGCCCGCGAAGTCATGCACGGCAAACCTTCGCGGATCACCCACAATGGACGAGGCCTTTTTGAAGGCCTCGAAAATCCCCTGCAGGTCGGACGTTACCACAGCCTTGCGGCAGCCAAAATGCCGGACTGTATGGAAACGACCGCGGAATTTGAGGGGATTGTCATGGGAGCCAATCATAAAACACTGCCGATTTACGGTGTGCAGTTCCATCCGGAAAGCATTCTGACACCTACGGGCGGACGGATTATCGAAAATATGCTGGCGATCGCCTCGAATTTCAAACAAATCTAATCACTTATTGGAGCCTCAAAGATGAAAAAAATTACCGCGTATCTCGAAATTATTCTGGAAGGAAAAGACCTGAGTTTTGAACAGGCTCAGACCCTGCTGGATATGATTTTCACCGGCGAGGTTCCTCAGTTGCAGATTGCGGCGTTTCTGGCGGCCATGCGGGTCAAAAAAGCCGCCGTCAGTGAACTGGCCGGGCTGGCCTCATCCCTGCGAAATCATGCCATCAAGGTCGAAACCGGGCTGGATAATATGGTGGATACCTGTGGTACGGGCGGAGCAGCCATGAAAACCTTCAATATCTCCACGGCCGCCGCCCTGGTGGCAGCCGGAGCGGGGGTCTATGTCGCCAAACACGGCAATCGCGCCATCACCAGCACCTGCGGCTCGGCCGACGTATTGACCGCGTTAGGCGTCAATATCGCCCCCGGGCCGGAAAAAGTGGCCCAGTGTATTCGTCAGGCCCATATCGGTTTCATGTTTGCCCCCCACTTCCACCCGGCCATGAAGCATGTTCAGCCGGTGCGACAATCCCTCGATTTTCGGACGGCCTTTAATATCCTTGGCCCGCTGGCCAATCCCGCCAGGGCAACCGCTCAGGTCATGGGGGTGTCGGATGAATCCCTGATGCCCCGCATCGCCGAAACCCTGAAGGTTCTGGGGGTCAAGCGAGCCATCGTGGTACATAGCTGCGGGCTGGATGAAATCAGTACGATGAGCCCCAGCAATATGATTCATTTGGAAAACGGACAGTTCCGCAATGAACGCCTTGATCCGGTTTATCTGGGCATCCCGCGGGCCGACTTTAATGATTTGATTGGCGGCGAAGCTGAAACCAATGCCCGCATTGTAAAGGACATTATCACCGGCTGCCAGAACGGTCCCCGAAAAGATATTGTGGTATTAAATGCCGCGGCGGCTATAATGGTCGCAGGTCTGGCAAAGGATTTTGCCGAAGGCATTGAGCTGGCCGACAAATCCATCCACAGCGGATCGGCAGCGAAATGTCTGGAACAATTAATTGCTATCAGCAACAGTTGAAATTTCAGGAGACAGCGGCATCATGTTATCGATTAAAGTCAAAATCTGCGGTATCACCAACACCGAGGATGCTCTTGCAGCGGTGGAAATGGGTGCGGATATGCTGGGTTTTAATTTCTATGAAAAAAGCCCTCGCTATGTCCCCTATGAACAGGCCTTCAATATCCTTAAAAAAATACCAACCTCCATTGACACCGTCGGAGTGTTTGTGAATCCGACCCCCGCCGAATTAAAGCGAATCGTCGAGGGCGGTTTTTTAAACTGGATACAGCTTCACGGCGACGAAACCCCCGAGTTTTGCCGGTCATTGACCTGGACCAATGCCCGCCTGATTAAGGCCATTCGGGTCAGGACCGCGGAGGATATCCAGAGAGCCTATCAATACCCCGTCGATGCGATTATGCTGGATTCCTATGACAAGAATCTCTATGGCGGGACAGGCAAGCCCTTCGACTGGTCACTGATTGGCAACTTGCATCGCAGATTATTTCTGGCCGGGGGAATCAATCCCGATAATGCCGTACAGGCCATTCAGATAGGCATTTATTGCATCGACGTGTGCAGCGGCGTTGAATCGGCGCCCGGCAAAAAAGACCATGCCAAAATGAAACTATTATTTGACAACATTCATCAGGCCACAGGCTGGAAGGTACGAGCATGAAACACAACGGACGATTTGGCCAATTCGGAGGCTTTTATGTGCCGGAAGTTCTGATTCCGGCCCTCGAGGAAATCGAACAGGCGTTTGATCGATTCCGGAACGACCCTCGATTCGTGGCCGACTTGAATAATCTCTATACAAATTATGCCGGCAGACCCTCCCCGCTGTATTATGCCAGACGCTTCAGCGAGTATGTGGGATTTCAGGTGTACATTAAACGCGAAGACCTGCTGCACGGCGGAGCCCACAAGATCAACAACACCCTTGGACAGGGGCTTTTGGCCCAGTATATGGGCAAAAAGAAACTGATCGCCGAGACCGGCGCCGGCCAGCACGGACTGGCCACCGCAACCGTAGGCGCCTTGTTCGGCATGGACACCAAAATCTTTATGGGATCCATCGATGTCCAGCGGCAAAGCCTCAATGTCCATAAAATGAAGCTGCTGGGAGCAGAGGTTATCCCGGTAAGCGGCGGAACCTGCACCCTCAAAGACGCGATTAACGACGCCCTGCGGTACTGGACCTCCCATGTCGAGGATACCTTTTATCTGTTCGGCACGGCAGGCGGCCCCCATCCATACCCGACGATTGTCAAACATTTTCAGTCCCCCATCGGCGCCGAAGCCCGTCAGCAATGCCTTGATCAACTTGGCAAATTGCCTGATATGGTCGTTGCCTGTGTCGGCGGCGGTTCCAATGCCATCGGCATCTTTAACGGATTCATTCCTGACAAAACCGTTCAACTGGTCGGCGTTGAAGGCGGCGGCAAAGGAATTCCGACCGGCCATCATTGTGCCACCCTGTGCGTGGGCACTGTGGGAGTCCTTCACGGGGCCAGAACTTACCTCCTTCAGGATGAAAACGGCCAGATTCACGAGACTGAATGCATCTCCGCCGGCCTGGATTACCCCGGCGTCGGCCCGGAACATTCCTATCTTAAGGATATCGGCCGTGCACGGTATGTCAATGTCTCCGATGAACAGGTTCTGGACGCCTTTTTTCAGTTGACACGGCTGGAGGGCATTCTGCCGGCGCTGGAAAGTGCCCATGCCCTGGCCTGGGTCAGTGAACAAAAGGGCAAATATCCCCGCGAGACGGTGGTTGTCGTGAATTTGTCCGGCCGCGGCGATAAAGACATCGGCATCGTGGAACAACATCGACCCTTGAATAAATAAGGCAGGATTATGACTTCTTACAAAACCATATTCGATCAACTAAACCGGACGGCACTGATTCCGTTCTTTGTACTTGGCGACCCGGATGAGAAAACCAGCCTGGAGTTGATTAAAACAGCGATTGACGCAGGAGCGGATATTCTTGAGCTGGGAATTCCCTTTTCCGACCCCATTGCCGACGGCCCGACCATCCAGAAAGCCGATGTTCGAGCTTTGCAGGCGGGAATGACACCCAAAAAAGCACTTGATTTGATCGCTCAAATCACGGCCTATAAAGCCATACCTATAGGATTGCTGGTCTATTACAATCTGATCTACCATTATGGCGTGGAGCAGTTTTTCAAGGACTTCAAACGAACCGGCGGGACCAGCGTCCTTGTTGCGGACATCAGTATCGATGATGCCGATGAGATCGCCCCTGCCGCTCTGTCTGCGGGACTCGAAACCGTGTTCATGGTCACACCCAACACACCCGACCAGCGGCTTAAACAGATTGCAGACAAAACCACGGGATTTATCTATACCGTCTCCCTGCTGGGAACAACTGGGCAGCGGAATGCGTTGTCCGGAGCCGTTAAGCCCCTTGTTGCCAAACTAAAGGCCCTGACCGATAAACCGGTTTGTGTCGGTTTCGGCATCAGTTCCGCCGAACATGCCGCCGAGGTGGCTTCTGCCGGGGCCGACGGGGTGATTATCGGCTCCCGCGTGGTGAAAATAATCGAAGACAACCTCGGCAATTCGGAGACGATGAAACATCAGGTCGCAGAATTTATTGCTTCGGTTCAGGAAGCACTGACAAAGGAATAAACGGTTAATACCATCCAGACCAATACAAACGGCCGCTTCAGCAATGCTGGGCGGCCGTTTGTTTTGTTGAATTTTCAGCCTTAAACGTGGACAGGCTGTTCCTTATCCTGCTTGCGGAATGATTCCAGCGATTGCGGCTCCGCAACCTTGCGATACCCCAGCGCCTTGAGAACTTCCAGCACCTCCGTCCAGGCGGGGAAGGGTCTCTGATTGGCCCGCTTATACTGGTCAATGGCCATCAGAAATTCAAACTGTTCTTCGCTCATCTCGCCTTCTTCGGCACTTCGCCGCTCCTCTGTCCGGCGATGTCCGGGACCTCTGCGCCGATCCAGCCCAAGGCGGCGATCCACCACATTTTTCCTGCGTTCAATAAATCCGCGACGTTCTTCCTGTCCGCCGGTCGTCGTGTCTTTCTGTTCTGTCATTCTGCACCCGTAGTTAAAGGTTTCCAATTTTCTAAAACGTATTAGTCTTCATCATCCCACTGCTCACTGGTCTGGCCATCCGAGCCAAAGACCATATCGAAGAAATCATCACAGGCAGCCTGGCGGGCCAGGAACGTATATGCCTGTTCAAGAAATTCTTCCGGCACCATGACTGCAACCTCCGCCATGGGCATCTTTTTCTGGTCCGAAAGCGGTTCAATCGCAGCCGGAATGCTGTTTTCAAGCAATTGCCGCTTATATTGTTCAGCCAGTTCCATGTCTTCGGCAAACGCCACCGTGACTAAATTCTTGAGGTCAGGCGGAGTCTCCAGCAGTTTTTTGGGTCTTCCCATAATCAGCCTTTCTTAATGTCGGAGGCTCAAAACAATGCATCAGACGCAGGTTTTTTCGGTTATTTGAGGGGACGGGTTAACGTGAAACAGCCCTTCGGAATCAAAATTTACGATAGAAACACCAAAAACAGCCCGGCAAAAATGATATTTTGCGGTTATAAGGCCTCCGAATGCAAAATTTTGTGTTTTTTTCATATTTTTTTGTTGATTTTCATCCCGGAGATTTACAAAATACGCACAAGGATTGCGTTTTACGCCTGAATCAGGCGATATTATTGGAACCACTTAACATGGAGGTAAACACAAATGGCAAAGAAAAAAGCCGCAGCAAAGAGCGCCAAGAAAGAAAAAGAAATGCTGGTCGTCGCCAGCAAAGTCAAAGCCTATGTCAAAAGCAAAGGCATGATGACTTCTTCGGAAGCACTTCCGGCGCTGAATGATTGCATCTATGCGATGCTGGATGCCGCCCTGGCCCGCACACAGGCTAACAAACGCAGCACCCTGAAGCCCCAGGATATGTAATTGGGGTTTTTGACGGCCCTCTTTGCAGGCTCGTCAGACATGACTCTACAGAAAGAGGCCGTTTCGAAAGGAACGGTCTTTTTCTTCGTCAAAGGCATATCGTTTCAGGTGCAGATAAATTTAACATATTATTATATATACATTGTCTGTTAATACGACATTAAATACTGAAACTTCCGATACAATCATTTAATATTTTCACAAAAAATTTATAGACGCTTCATCAAAGCCACCTTATAATAGCACTATTAAATAAAAATGACATTTTATGTCTTGAGCTCTGGCTGAAAAATGGAATTTTCACATAAAAATATGGCATTGAAGCGAATCGGGGTTAAGCTATGAAAGTGTTCATGCTCGGCTGGGAGTTTCCGCCGTTTATCAGCGGTGGCCTCGGAACAGCTTGTCACGGATTGACCAGGGCAATGAGCGATCTGGGCGTGGAAGTTGTGTTCGTTCTTCCAAAACCATTTCAGCAAACCGCGAACAACCATGTACGCATGCTGACGCCTTTGCAGGTCAAGCCGCAAACGGTCACATCAACTCAAATTGCGACAAGTTTCGTACAGAAAGAGTTGAAACATGTTACGTTTCATGCCATTAATTCTGCCCTGCAGCCCTATGCAACACCGCAGGTGTATCAGCAGCAGATAGAACAGCTCATCCATCAAAAGGCAACGCAGGAGCAGTTTAAAGCGATCAGCGGCATGGACGAGGTCTGCCATTGGCTCAGCCAGGAGCCCAGCACCATGGGGCAGCCCGGCCATTACAGCGGCGACATGTACACCGAAGTACATCGGTACGCCGCCTCCGCAGTTCGACTGGCCATGCAGGAACAATTCGATGTCATACATGCTCATGACTGGATGACTTATCCGGCCGGCATTGCCGTGGCCGCAATATCCGGCAAACCCCTGGTTATCCATGTACATTCTACAGAATATGACCGCAGCGGCGAGCATGTCAATCCGATGATTTACGATATTGAACGCCGGGGAATGCATGCCGCCCGCAAGATTATCGCCGTAAGCCACATGACCCGCAACATCATTCTGGCCCGCTACGGCATTACCGGGGACAAGGTTGAAGTCGTTTACAATGGCGTCGAGCGTAACGGTGACGCCTCGCAATATAATAAAATCGGCATCCGCAGCGATGAAAAGATTGTCCTGTTCCTCGGACGCATTACCATGCAGAAAGGCCCGGAATATTTCCTGATGTCCGCCCGCAAGGTCCTGGAGATCATGGATAATGTCAAGTTCGTCATGGCAGGTTCCGGCGATATGATGCACCGCATGATCGAAATGGCAACCCAAATGGGCATCGGCGGAAAAGTGCTGTTTACAGGCTTTCTCCACGGCAAAGACGTCCAGAAAGTCTTCCAGATGGCGGATTTATATGTCATGCCCTCCGTGTCGGAACCTTTCGGCATCGCTCCGCTGGAAGCCCTGAATTATGATGTTCCGGTGCTTATCAGCAAGCAAAGCGGTGTCGCCGAAGTGCTGCATCATGTATTAAAGGTCGATTTCTGGGACATCAACGAAATGGCCAATAAGATTCTGGCGGTTCTCAAATACCCCCCGCTGCAGTTAACTCTGCGCGAACACGGCAATTTCGAGGTTCGCAAGCTGCGATGGTCCGATGCCGCCCGGAAATGTATAAAAGTATATCAGGAGATGACGCAGGGCGGTTAATCGCGCTGCCGGACAATAAGGATTGTTATGCCGTCGGTTTGTTTCTACTTTCAAGTTCATCAGCCTTTTCGACTCAGGCATTATACGATTTTCGACAAGACACCGAATTATTTCGATGACTTTCGAAATGCGTCTATCTGTCGTAAGGTGGCCAACAAGTGCTATCTGCCTACGAATCGGCTCTTGCTGGATGTCATCCGCCGGTATGAAGGACGCTTCAAAGTCGCTTTCAGCCTGACCGGGGTGGTCCTGGAGCAATTCCAGCAGTTTTGCCCCGAGGTCATGAGCACTTTTGACGCCCTGGCACAGACCGGCTGCGTGGAGTTTCTGGCTGAAACCTATTACCACAGTCTGAGTTTTCTATACGCCCGCCAGGAATTCATTGAACAGGTCAACATGCAGATGCAGTTGATTCAAAAGCTCTTCGGCCAGACACCGCGGGTCTTTCGCAATACCGAGCTGATTTACAACAATCAGCTTGCCGAGACCATTGAGGCTATGGGTAAATTTGACGCCGTAATCACCGAAGGCGCCGACCATGTCCTGGGCCATCGCAACAGCAATTTTGTGTATCGCCCGCCAAACTGCAAGAATCTCAAGCTGTTGCTGAAAAATTATTCACTCAGTGATGATATCGCGTTTCGCTTCAGCAATCGGCAGTGGAATGAATACCCCCTGATGGCCAATAAATTCGCTTCCTGGGTCAACCGTATCAATGGCAATGGCCAGGTTGTCAACCTCTTTATGGACTATGAAACATTCGGCGAGCACCAGTGGCAGGATACCGGCATATTCGATTTTATGGCCCATCTGCCCCGGGAAGTGCTCAGCCATTCGGACAATGATTTCAAAACACCCAGTGAAGTGGCGGATGCCTATCCGGCCATGGATGTCGTCGATGTGCCGCATATCATCAGTTGGGCCGATACCGAACGGGATTTATCGGCATGGCTTGGCAATGCCATGCAGTCCAATGCTTTGCATGAAGTCTATCGCCTTGAAAAGATGGTCAAGCAGACCCGGGACGACCAGCTTCTGGCGGACTGGAGAAAGCTGCAGACATCCGATCACTTTTACTACATGTGTACCAAATATTTCGCCGACGGCGATGTGCATAAATATTTCAACCCCTATGATTCGCCGTATGACTCCTACATCAATTATATGAATGTGCTGAATAATCTCAAGGCTCGCTGTGAACAGGCTCTGCCGGGGCAAGCCCCCCGGAATAGTCCCGAAGCACAGTGATGCGCGAATTGAATTGCTCAATAGAGTTTCGAATTTATGACCAAAACAAATAAACACGCACAAGGTACGACCATACAGTTCAACCTCAAGAACTCCCCGCTGGAGCTTTTGGTTGAACGTGAATGGCTGCTGACCAACAGTCGGGCCGGCTTTTCCAGCAGCACCCTGGCCGGCTGCAATACCCGCCGCTATCACGCCCTGCTGATTGGATCTCGCACCCCCCCCGCCAACCGCATCAAATCGCTGGCGACCTGTCTGGAAACCATTCACCGCGCGGACGGACGCGAATTCTCGTTCAGTTGCTTTGAGTTTGATAAGGCGTTTCACCCGCAGGGATATCAGTATCTGACCGCGTTTCGAAAGGATATCGGCGTTCACTGGGATTTTCGGATGGACTTTGCAGCCCTGACCCGGTCGCTTTATCTGCTTCCGGACAGTGATACAATAGCCCTGACCTACACTTTCACTGAAGTCAAAGAAGCGTTTGATTTTTCCATCAGGCCCTTTGCTTCGATGCGGGATTTCCATAGCCTTCAAAATGAATCCACCCATCTCTATTCGGTGTGGAATGACCAGGAAATCGCCATCCAGAATGACAGCGACCCCAACGGCAAACTGCTGCTGCATTGCGATTTGACTCGATTTGAGCAGCAGCCTCAGTGGTGGCGACGGTTTTTCTATCGCCAGGAGCAGCGCCGCGGCCAGGATTGCTTTGAAGACCTCTGGTCGCCGGGCATATTCACGCGGCGAATCGAAAAGCCCTGCCGGCTGACATTCTGGGCTGCATTTACCGACGACCTGGAGTCCAATAACAACCTGGATCAGATGGATATCGATATTGTCATCGATAGTCTGCAGCTCAAACAGAAAGAACTGCTCAAAAAAGCCGACACAACCGACCCCATCTGCAGCCAGCTGTTTATTTCCGCCGGCCAGTTTGTGGTGGAGCGGATTATCGGCGATCGTCCTACCCCGACAATCATTGCGGGGTATCCGTGGTTCCTCGACTGGGGCCGGGATACCTTTATTGCTCTGGAAGGTTTGTGCCTGTGCACCGGGCAAACCCTGACCGCTGCCGGCGTGCTGCAAACCTTTGCCAAAGCCGTCAGTGAAGGCATGATTCCAAACCGTTTCGACGACTACGGCCACGGCGCCCATTATAACAGCGTCGATGCCTCGATGTGGTTTGTCCATGCCGCCTTTGCCTATTTACGAGCCACCGATGATCGCCAGACGTTCAGCGGAAAACTTCTTCCGGCCATCAAATGGATCGTGGACTCCTACCGGCGAGGAACACGCTTTGATATTCATGCCGACAAGGACAGCCTGATTTCCGCCGGAAACGCCGATACCCAGCTCACCTGGATGGACGCCAAATGCAACGGCGTTGTATTTACGCCCCGCTATGGCAAGTCCGTCGAAATTAATGCACTGTGGTACAACGCCCTGCGAAATCTGGAATGCTATTATCAGGATAAAAACATTGAGCAGACGGCCTTCTATCACACCCTGGCCGAAGAGGTTCAGAAAAGCTTTTCCAGGATATTCTGGAATGAAAAATACAATTGCCTGTTTGACTGCATCCTGCCGGATGGAACCGAAGATGCCAGCATCCGACCCAATCAGATACTGGCCGTCAGCCTGCCGTATTCACCGCTGACCAAAGCACAACAGCAAAAAGTCGTTCAGGTGGTACAGGACCACCTTCTGACTCCGCACGGCCTGCGAAGCCTCAGCCCCACAGACAGTCGATATGCCCCCCGGTATGAAGGAGGCCCCTTTGAGCGGGATTCGGCCTATCATCAGGGAACCGTCTGGGCGTGGCTGATTGGGCCTTTTGTCGAGGCGTATTTGCGTATCCACAGCTTCACGCCGGAGGCCAAACGCCAGGCCGATAAATTTTTGGAACCGCTCCTGACGCATTTTATCGAGGACGGCTGCATCGGCAGTATCAGCGAGGTCTTTGACGGCGACCCGCCGCAGAAACCCAAAGGCTGCTTTGCTCAGGCATGGAGTGTTGCCGAAGTCCTGCGGGCCTGGATGCTGATTCATAAAAGCAAATAATATCCGGCTTGCCCTTCCAATTACAAGCGGATTTATCGAGACATGGCAATTCCGTATATGAGGCATCTGGCCGCAGATATCAGCATCATTGCCTCTGTCTGGCTGTTGGGCAGAAATTAGACCTCGGATGAATTGCCGGCGGGCGGCTCTACACTTTTCGCTTCACCAGACTGGCGGTATTTTCGGTCCATCAAAAAATGGATTTTCTTAAATACCTCTGACGGCAGCCTTTTTCGCAGCATCGTTCGTGCCTGCCCCACAGTGGTTCGCTGGGTCAGATGAGTAATCACAATATACTGGTTATTCATCCGATCCAGCAGCGGCCCAAATTCATCAATATGCATATGACGCCCCGCGTCGGCCCGGTCGGTATGTTCATCTTCAAAAAAAGTGCACTCCGCAATCAGAATCTGGCTGTTGGCAACATAGTCCAGCAGCGAAAAATCCACGTATGAGGTATCTCCCAGATACGTAACGATCGGAATCTCCAGCGGGCTGTCTATCGCGACGCCCTTCTTTTTGAGCTGCACCAGCTCCGGCCCGCTAAGATCATGATATTCCGGCTTGAGTTTTTTCCGCCGCTCAATGACACAAAAACCGATGGATTCCCGCGTATGTTTGGTAGGAAACGCCCTCACAAACAGATTGGGTTTAACCTTATATTCATCCCCCGGCCGCATCGGAACCAATTGTGCCGGTATCCGGCTGCCATCCAGCCGTCCCCAGGCCTGCAATATCTGGTTCAGGGAATCGATCGTGTTCGGCGGCGTCAACACCACCCCCGGAGCCATCTTTAAAAAATTCCGATGCGACAGGTAATACGCAATCCCCGCCGCATGGTCCATGTGCCCATGCGTCAACAGGATATTTTGAATCGGAATAATCTGATCCGGAGCCTTGCCGATGTCAAAACACACATCCAATTGAGGCATCCCAATAACCGATTCCTCACCGGCCACGGAATACCCCTGTAAATCAAGACCATCCAACGTTATATGTGACAGATTATGACTGGACATTTCACCTCTCAATAATAGTTTATGGCCGCATAGTAGGGTATCTCGCTTTTCCTGTCAAATCTTTTTATTGCTTGCAGTTGTTCCCGCTGCGGATTACCATAAAACCATGCCGGATACACGTTTACACAGAGGAAAAGCCCCGGAAGATGACCACTTATTCGGCCCCCAAATGCTGGATTTGCTGGGCCGGGCAACGGCGGATTTGTCATTACTGCTGAGCCGGGGATATGCCGAAAAAAGCACGCTCAAGCTGGTTGGAGACCGCTACAGCCTGACTGCCCGGCAGCGTGTCGCTGTCGGGCGATGTGCCTGTTCAGACCAACAGCTTGCCGTCAGGAAGAAACACCAATACCCAATAGATTCTATCCAGAACAAAATCCTCTTATTGGACGGCTACAATATTCTCATCACCCTGGAATCGGCCCTGAGCGGAGGGTATATCTTTCGGGGACGCGATGGCTGCATCCGCGACCTGGCCGGAATTCACGGAACCTACCACAAAGTGAACGAAACCATTCCAGCCATCAAAATGATCGGGCAAGTACTGACAGAATTAAACCTGCAAAAGGCCGTCTGGTATCTGGACAGCCCCGTTTCCAATTCCGGCCGGCTGAAAACTATAATTCGCTCACTATTCCAGAATTGTCCGATTGAAAATGAGATTCAATTAGTTCCCAATCCGGATAAAGAGCTTGCTGCGGCTGAGCACTGTATTGCCACCAGTGACAGCGTCATTCTCGACCAGTGCAAGCAGTGGCTTAATCTGCCGCTCCTGCTGCTGAACTATCTTCAACAGCAGGGTTTATCCTTTCATCTCATTGATTTATCAAATACAGAAAATCCAGCAGCATAAAAAAACTGCCCCAAAACCGGATTCAGGCTTCGGGGCAGTACGAACGCAAAAAACAAGAGTGACTTGATTGAATCGTTAAAGCGCGTTTGGATCACTCATCATTATTCTTACTTTTTCGGCCAGATCGTTAATAATCTGATCCCGCTGCTCAGAGTGTTTCTGGATAACCTCTTTGTGGTTGGCAGCCGAGGGCATTTCCCGACGCATGGTTTCATCAAACACATAAGGCGTTACAAAAACCAGCAGTTCAGTATTGGACAAACTCTGCTTTGTATGTGTAAAGAGTAATTCGCCAATCAACGGAATCTCACCGAGCAATGGAACTTTATTGACCACTTTGTTGTCATTTTGTTCCAGAATACCACCCAGCATAATCGACTGGCCGTCTGACACAATCAGTCGGGTTGTGGTGTCCAGGTTCTTTCGAGGATACTGGGTGTTAATCAGAGTCAATAATTCCATTTCGGAGATATTCAGGTTGATTGTCATATCCACTGCTTTTTCCGGCGTAATATTGGGACGCACCCGCAGGGTAATACCTACATTTTCATAGGTATAGGTCCGACTGGTGTTGCTCAGATTTGAACTGTCGGACTGCTCCCCTTCGATAAATGCAACTTTCTGGCCTTTGACAAAAATCGCCTCTTCGTTATCCTTGGTCCAGAGTGTCGGCTGGTTCATGATTCGTCCCTTGGTTTTGGTAATCAGAAAATCCACCAACGCATAGATATCCAGACTCGTATCCAGTTGCGTTCCATTGGGACCGCTGAAATCCTCAATATTTTCAAGAGCATTCAGGAATCGGGTCCCGTTAACTCCCACATCGCCGAAAGCCTGGGGATTGGAAGACAGCATCACACCCAGACTGCTGTTATCTTCCAGGTTGATTTCCACAATGACGACCTTAATCATGACCTGCATGCCGGGCTGATCCAGCGATTCAATCATCCGGGTAATATCGTCCACATACTCCGCCGGCGCCATGACTAAGATGGCCTTGCTGCGCTGGACCGGTACAAATCGGACCTTGCCAATCAGATTGCTCGGAGGCAGTTGGTCATCGGTTCGCTGCTGACGGGTCCACCAGGGGGTAATCGCCGACGAGGATGATTCTGATGCACTGACTGCCGCGCCCTGATTTTCTGCATCATAACTGCTTAGTCCCTTGGCCGAACGTGGAATAGTCGTCGGCGTTCCCGCTTCATTGAAGATAGAGTTCAACTGGTCGCAGAGGGATTCGCAGTCGGCATATTTGAGCACAACCACATGAGGAACCTCCCCTCGTTCCTGCCCATCAAGCTGGTTGACCAGACGTTCAATCACCTCGTATGCTTCGGGAATCTTGCTGATAACAATCAGCTTCTTGGTGTCGGGAACCGGTTCAAACGTCAATAATCCATACAGGGACCCTACGATTTTCTGTTTGGATTCGGTGGAATCCCCCAGCAGCATCCGCATCAGGTTGCTGGATCCGGTACTGCTGTCTTCTGCACTGAACAGTTTATTGAGCAATTCGGCCATTTTCACCGGATCAGAATTCTGGAGTGTCAGAATACGGTATTGATCCCTCTGAATGTCCAGCGGAACATCCCATTCCTGCTCTATCTGCCGGGATATCTTCTCCATATTGAGTTCCGACGCAATTACGGTCACCTGCTTTTGCGTGGGATAGGATATCACCTTGACTTCATTCTTCGGATCAGTTCGAGTCCTGCTGTAATCATAGTATCCATAAGAACGGCTCGCAGCACTGGTCTGACTGTACAAGCCCTCAATATTCTGTTTAATCTGATCCGGATCGGCGTGTTTAAGCTTGAAGGTCCGCTCGACAAAATAATCGCCGCTGGGCAGGTCGATCTGGGCAATCATTTTCTCGACCATGGTGCGTCCCTCTTCATCGCCGAAGATCACGATCTGCTTGGACGCCTCAAGTCCCTCGACCACAACCGGCGCCTTGCCTTTGACCGACGGCATGTCGCGCAGAGTTCTGTTGATCATCGTAACCACTTCGCCCACACTGGCGTAAATCACCGGCACCACCGTCTGCTGGGGGGATGCAATCTCGGCCAGGTCCAGTTTCTGAACCCATTCGGCAATGCGCTTCATATCCTCGCGGTTGGCCCGGGCGATAATCCATCGCTGCTTGGTTACAGGGATCAAACGAATAGGCGTTGTCGTGCCCTGAATGACAACCGAAGTTAATGTTTGTGCCTGGGCCCGTGATGAACCGCTGCCGGATCGTCCGGATGGCGATTGCCCCTGCTGCGATTGCGGCTGGGCAGTCCCGCTGCCGGTGGTACGCGTTGCCTGCCGAGCCTGATCACTCAGGATCAGTTCCATCACGGAAACAATCTCTTCCGGATTACCGTATTCCACCTCAAAAACCTGCTCCACCATCTGATCGGATTCTGGAATATCCAGTTCCTTGATAATCTTTTCAATACGAAGCAGATTATCGACGGTATCAATCACCGCAACCCGGCCGGTATTCTCATCGGCCATTGCGTACCCGTGTTCGCCAACCAGAGGCTTGATCATTTCAACCAGATTGCTGGGCCGGTAGTTATACATCTGGAACCACTTTTCAACCATGCTGGTCTTGTCCTGAACCCGGGCCAGCGGCTCATCCACCCCCAGGGTCGGTATCGCCCCGAGCTTGGCCGTCAGAATGGGACGCAGGATAATCCGCTGTTCCCCCTGATCGGCAATCACTCCGCGCGATTGCAGCGCCATAAAGATTAAGCCCAGCGCCTGAGCACGAGTCACACGCTGCGGCGAATACACCGTAATCCGAGTCTGCATAATCTCATCGGAAGACGGAATAATCGCCTTGCCGGTCCAGTCGCCCAGCATTTTAATAATGTTTCGCATCTCAACGTTATTGAGATTCAGCGATTCCATCGGTTCATTGGGATCGCCCGGTGCTCCCATGGGTCGAATATCAAAACCCATACCGCGGGCAAACTGTTGTCCCCGTTCCATCATGCGCTGCCGCTCTTCCGGGGTCATGGTCGAAAAATCGAATGAAAATCCACCGCCGGCACCACCGGCACCGCGCCGGCTGCCGCGTCCAAAACGCCCTTCTTCCATGGATCGCTGATTGGGATCCATGGGACGCGGCGGATTGACATCCTGGGGACGTTCAACAGCCGTCGGAACAGCAGGCGTATTGACATCCTTCACTTCGGTCTGTGTTTCTGCGATAGTGATGCATATCAGGGCTGTAATACCCGCGGCAATTCCAATACATACGTTCTTCAGTTTCAAGGCTTATCTCCTTATTGCATGGGTTGTGTTCGATTTCTTCGAAATTCTTCAAATGCCGCCCGACGCTCTTCCGGCGACATATTCATTATGCGATCCCGCATCTGGCCCAGTTCCTCATTGGACATTCTCCGGAAATCAAAGCCGCCCGGCCCGCCACCCATCATCATCCCGGGAGGCCCCATACGGGGTGCTTCCGGTGCGGCAGGGGCTTCTCCGGGACGCGTCCCGGCAGACGGTTCAGCCCGCGCGGTTTCCCCGCGTCGGCCAAAGCCCTGCCCCTGACCGCGGCCGCCATATTCAACCGCCACATCAAACGGACGCAAGACCTGTTCCTGATTCTGCCACGATATCCGGACTTCCGTAGGGGTTATTTCCAGAATTTTGGCCCCGTTGAATTCATCTCCGGTTCTTTTCCACTCTTCACCGAATAAGGCGTATTCTCCGAGAATCGCCAGGCATTGCGGAAGGGACGGCGTCGCCGCAGGCCCGGCAAACAGGCTCTTGGTTCGTATTGCATCCAGGGCCTCATTTTTCGGCGGCGACGCTTCAGCAAACTGCTTTTCCATGGCCAGGTAGCGTTCAATGGCTTTGTCCACGCGACCGGACAGACCTGAGATGGTGATCCCGTATGAAGCGACCACCCAGACCAGCCCGATGGCCGGGCACAGCCACAGATATCGGATAATCGTTTGTCCGACACTGCCGGCTGCCCAGTGTTTGACTGTATGCATAGCTCTTGTCATAAAACTTTTGCACTCCCTCGGAAGGTGGATACCGTAAACGTAAAATCCAGTTCCTGCCGATTTCTCTCGTCCACGCGAAGTGTCAGTTCTTCAACGCCGACATAATAAGGATTCTTTTTCAATTCCTCCAGCAGCTTGACCATCGCCGGAAACTGACACCGGCCGCGGCATTGCAGCATGATAACGCTTGAGGCATTGGGACCCGTCGCAGAGCCAGTCTGAAACTGAAAATTCTTGACCTGAATACCCGCCTGCTGAATCTGTTTGGTCAACTGGTCCCGCAGAAGCTGGACCTGCTTGTCGGGGTCCACCGGCATCTCCAGCACCGGGACCGCCGCGGTCAGGCTTTTCAATTTCATGGCTTCCACGCTGCCTTCTTCGGCCAGCAGCATCGACAGATTCTGACGCTGCTGACGAAGACGGCTTTGAATCTGCCCGGCTTTCAGCAATATCGGCTCAGCGATCAGAAAGTAAACCACCATCAGTCCGCCTGTCACGGCACAAAAAATGGCTATTTTCCTTTCCCGCGGATTGAGTTTGTCGAGGTATTTCATCATGATCGCGTAAAATTCCTGTAAGCTAAGGTTATCGTAAACTGCACCTGACTTCGCCGTTCATCCAGCGTCGGAGAAATCAGCTTGACATCTTTGAAACAGGCCTGCTCCTGCAGTTTCTTGTGAAACGCATTGACCTGTTCAAACGAACGGGCCTTGGCGGCGATCCGAACCGGCTGGCCTTTCTTGAAGCTGATGCTGTCCAGCAGCATATCCCTGTCCATACAGCTTCCAATCGCCGACAGCATTTCCAGCATATCCGGACGGGCCTTGGAGATTCGATCCCGCATCTGCTGGCGCTCAAGAATCGCATGCCCGGTGGTGCCGTGATATTCCGAAGACAGGGCCTGCTCGATCGCCTCCAGCTGCCTGGCCGATGTCCAGTAAATCCCGCCCAGCAGCAAAATCACAAATATCGCCGCCGCGGCAAGACCTCGAACCAGCCCTTTTTTATCCACCACGGCATCATCCATCGCTTCGGTCTTCGGCAGGCGGATGAAATCATACGTCGGCCCCTGCTCATCCAGAGCCGCTATGGCAAGACCAATCGTTTCCGGACGATTGCGGATTTCCGTCAGCTTATCCCGAATCCCCAGCGCCGAGATTTTATTGTCCGACAGCCTCCATCGCTGTACCGGCCGACCGCCCTGGGCAAGTTCCCGGCATAACGCCGCGACAATGTCTTCTTCGCCGGTGATATAAACCGGAGTGCTTTTGGGCAGTTCCATCGTATCCAGGACCGCAGCCAAATCATGGGCAACCACCGTCGTCAAAGACAGGTCCTCCACATCCACCGCCGCCGCCCGCACCAGCTTTTCCCCCTCGGAAACCGCCAGGATGCAGCTATGTTTGCGAATCTGAATCAGGACACACTTTTCCGTTGTGCTCTCAAACACACCCGCCCATCCCTTGACCAGACCGGCGGCATCCGGCAAAATCGATCCCACCCGCCCCGGAACCACATTACATAGTTCCTGATAATAATTCTTCCGCACCACAGCCAGACACCCGTCCTGCGTGGTGCCATCCTGTCTGACCATCCGCCAGGTAAAGGCCGCCTGAGAAAGCGGCATCGGCAGCAGGGTCTCGGCCTGGGCATGAATAATCGCCGTCAGCCTGGCCCCTTCCACCTGGGGTGTCTTGAATGCAAAAAAAACCGTCTGCGTGGTATCGGCCCCGACACACACAAGCGTTGTATCCTCATCCGGATTGGATTTGCCGCCGGACAGTTTTTCAATCTCGGACGCCAGCTTCGCCGCATCCGATACCGTAGCATATCCGCCCATCCGGAAACCTGTCGCCGCTTTTTCAACCAGGGTCAGTATCCATCCCGTATGATCCGCGGCTTTCAGGATGCCAATTGCTTTGGAATATTGTTTTGTCTCGTTATTCAAATGCCTACTCCCTCGACTTGATAAAGGATTTCCCGGCCTTCCCGGTCTCGGTTAACTACCATTTCTATTGTATAACTGACTCCGCTGACCGACGAGGTCGATGTCGCGCGAATCATATAAACACTGGATCGCACACAAAACAGATCGATATATTGTCGCAAAATATCCTGTGTCATTCCATCCACATTAATTAAGTCCCCCACACTGGTTACCTGACCGCCCATGCTGTCGCGGTAATTGATAATCTTTCCCGCCAGGTCATCATTGCCGCCCAGAAAAGCTCGCAGCACTTCAAGGCTGACCGTATTGACATTAATCTGCCCGGTAATCGTTGTATTGTTCGATATCGTAACCTGGTCCAGAATCCGGCTGAATGTCGCCCAGTCCAGCGCCTGTGCCTGAACATCGGTTTGCCCGCTCGCCGGCGAAGTCACACCACTGCGACCACCACCCTGCATTCCTCCACCCTGACCCGGACGGCCCATACCGCCACCCGGACCGCCTTGACCGCCGCCGGGGCGACCACCCATACCGCCACCTGGTCCTCCGCCTTGCCCCCCGCCGGGACGACCACCCATACCGCCACCTGGCCCACCGCCTTGACCGCCGCCGGGGCGACCACCCATACCGCCACCCTGTCCACCGCCCTCTCCCCCGCGTCCGCCACGACCGCCGCCTTCTCCGCCGCGTCCGCCGCGTCCACTGCGTCCACCACCCTCACTGCCGCCACCCTGAGCAGGAGCCTGCCTGCCGCCTGAGGATCCGCCGGATCCGGCATCCGCAGCAAGCAGCGCCGGGGAGACATTTATCATAGAATACTGAATCATCTGCTGGTCATGCTCGGAATACGTACCCGCCAGAGGCATAAGCGGCTGTATCAGACCGCTGGTGCGACCGGGCGTCTGCGTGCCCGAAGAATTTCTTTGGCCGCCGCCGGTCGTTCCAGTACCGCCGGAAGTGCCCGTTCCGCCAGTCGTTCCGCCGGTCGTTCCGGTTCCGCTTGAGGTACCCATCAGATCAGCAAGCGAACGGAATCGCCGGTTTTGAGTAATCCAGCGGGCCTGCGCCTGTGTAATCGACAACTGGCTGACCATGTCGCTTTCGCTGGCGGAATTGACGTTAATCCGCTGATTGCCGCTGGCATCCACGTTATTGGTGGCCGAAAAGCAGGTCAAATACCGGCTCCATCCGCCTTTGCCGAGGGTGCGATTATTCTCACCGTAAAATAAATCTTCGGTAACACCGCGCACGCGAAGCAGTTCACGCGGAGTTCTGAAATTGGCATTTCGGCACTGATACCCGATTGGCAGGTTCAAATAATAGCCGCTCTCCGCTCCATTGGTTTCCGCTTCTTCATTCCGATCCCGCCAGTCAATAATGCTGTCGGCAATCGTCTCATTCATATTCTCGGGGTCCAGCGCCAGAAGCTGTACCGCCGAGGCCGTGTTGATATTCAGTTTGGAACATTCATCGGTAATCGTCACCGTAAACGCCCCGCCGGACAACATTACATTTTCCAGTTCAGTAATATTGATAGCCCAGTCATCCAGAAGACTGTCGGTCTCTTTTAAGTCGTCTTTCAGGTACGCCAGGGCTGTTTCTACCCCGGCCCGCGCCATCCATCGACAGCGGATTTTCTCCACCGAGGACAAACTGATGCGGCTGTCCAGACGGCTGTTCTGGGCGCCGACGGCCAGAATCGCCATCATCACCACCAGCATCCACATCACCCCGGCCAGTACCGTGCCGGCTTGTTTGTCGCGTTTAGCTGCCATAATCCGTTTTATAATCCTGTGCTCCCGGTATCCGTCGTGCCGGTGTCCAGGCTTCCGCTTTCGGCCTGGTCCCACTCGAAATTCGCGGCATCCACTTCGTCGGTAAACTGTCCCTGTTTGAAACCCACCGCAACCTGCCGGGAGTATATTTTCTGTTTGAGGGTTCCGGCCTGACCAACCGCCAGGTTGACCAGAACAAGCTGCGGCGGACGCATATTTTCCGACGACCACTGGTCGGTCCAGTTGCCGCTGTCAAAATACCGGACATCAAAGGCCACAATCGAACCGGCAACCACTTCCAGAATACCGCCGTCGGTGTTTTCCGTCGCCGTCTGCGAATCAAGCCCGACGATTGGGCAGACACGCCGCATCAGGGTTCGTGCCTGCTGATCTTCCGTGATAAAATATTCCACTTCGTACAATTCCGATTCCGGCTGATCCAGTCGGGCCTTGGAACGGCTGAATGTTCGGAAAATCAGTCGGGGCGTTGCCGTCGAACCGGTCTGATCAATCAGCCCTTCAAAACGAATCGCATTGCCGAAAGGCCGGACATTGCTTAAATCCGTTCGCAGTTGTTCGGCGGCGATGCGCAGCTCATCCACCGTCTCACTGTGTTTATCAATCGCACTGCGCGCCGCGGTGACACTGCGAAGCCCCGACAAGGCCACCAGGGCAATAAAGGCCCCCAGCGTTGCCGAAATCAGCATTTCCAGCAGCGTAAACGCTTTTCTGGGATGGCCTGTCATCTTCATCGTGTCGTCCTTGTTCCGCCGGGGGAAGTCCCCGTGCTGCCCGTTGTACCCGTCGTACCGGTTGTACCTGTTCCGGTGGAAGTCCCTGTTCCTGTCCCGGCCCCGGTCGTCGTGGAGGTTGTGGTGCTGGTCGTCTCCGTGACCGCACGGAGCCGGGTGTCGCACTGAATCCGTCGCACCCGGTTTTCCGAGACCCATTCCAGCGTCATCGTCAGACCGTACAGTTGTTCAATATTCATCGGCTCCAGCACGGCCTGCCATCGCCATTGCATCCCGGTATGCTGATCATTTATAACACCGGATAAATTCGGACTGCTGATCAGCGACTGAATGCCGATCTGGTCCAGCAGAACCATCTGGCGATCCAGCATATCCCACGCTTTTTCATATTCCTGATGAATCCGCAGCGACGAAAGACTCTTGGCACCCAGGGCGCAGATGGTCACGGTAGCCGTCGCCAGCAGTCCCGCCGCAACCAGCACCTCGATCAAACTGAATCCCTTGTTTCGTCTGCAAGTCATCATTCTTGTGCATCCAAATCCACACGCCCGGTCAGCAATTGTCCCGCCATCCCGTTCTGCATCGTAACCCGCCCGGTCTGGCTGACCATCACATGGGCATGACGCAACCCGTCACCGAGTTGAATCAGACAGGCCTGTGCCTTGCCGTCCGGAAAAAACAGGCTCTGCGTCTGCCGCCCATCCATCCCATCCACAATGAACTGCTCCACCAGCAGCTTCTTATCCAAAGCAAGCGGACGGGTATAAGCATTTTTCAGTATCGGGCTTTCCTCCTGTCCGGGCAGCGTCCCCATCGGCGGCATTGCCGTCATCGAGGTATCAGACGGCGGTGTCGACATCGCAGCTTCCAGGTAAAGCTGTTGCTGCGCCTCATCCAGCTTCAAAGCAACGACCGTCTGTTTTTCAATCGCTGCAATTCGGGCATACTTGGCAATCAGGTAAAGCTGCCGGGCCTGATTGGTCAGAACCGTCTGAGAACCCATCTTCGAATACCGCAGCACGGAAATGGAGGCAAGGATACCCATCAGCGCCGCTACCGCCAGCAGCTCGATCATCGTAAAAGCCGGTTTGTTTCGATTCCTTGCCAACACACTTTCCCTCGTGTATCAATCCATCGCCTCAGAGGCCGTTAATCATTATAAATATCCGCATTATCGCCTTCGCCGCCGGCCTGACCGTCGGCGCCATAGCTGAAAATATCATAGCTGTTCATATTCACCGTACCCTGCTGCAGATAAAAATAGGGGCGATCCCACGGATCGAGCAGGTCGCTCTTTTTCAGATACGGCCCATCCCAGCGGTCCTGAACATCCGAAGGCGGAATCAGGAGCGCCTCAAGACCTTCCGTATCCGCCGGCAGCCGGCCGCAGGAATACTCAAAGCGGGCCAATGCCCCTTCGATAATCGCAATCTTGCCCTTGGCAATATCACGCTTGGCCTTGCCCAGCCCCTTGAAGGCACGCGGCACCACAAAAACCGCCAGCAAGGCAATAATGGTGGCCACCGCCAGCAATTCAATAATTGTAAACCCTTTTCTGCTTTTTCTCATCGGTTTGCCTTTCGTTTCCCTGTTCAACTCAAATACCATATTCCTTATCATCTATAATGCTGAAGTCAAATCCATCGCCAGAATCGGCAGCAGTGTCGCTGCGATGATAAATCCAATCACCGTCGCCAGAAGCAGAATCAATATCGTCGGCAGCAGCGATACAAATCGCACCAGCGCCGAATCCGCCTGGTCATCAAAGGTATCCGCCGCCTGAAGCAGCAGCTCATCCAGCCGACCGGTCTGTTCCCCGAGGGCGACAATCTGAACCAGCAGCTTGTCAAACATCCCCGACTGTCCCAGCGGCTCAGCCACCGAACGACCGCCCTTGACTTCCGCAGCCACCTTGTCAATCTGCTGGCCCAGCACCTCGTTGCCCAGCGTATCCCGGACCACCGACAGCCCTTCCAGAATCGTAATCCCGCACTTGCACAGCGAACCGAGCGTCCGGGCAAAACGTCCCACCGCCAGAGTACGCAGGACTTTGCCGACCATCGGAATTTTCAGTTTAAATCCATCCCAGGCGACTCGTCCCGGCGGCGTTTCTTTCCAGCGATTAAAAGCATATACTCCCCCGATTATCGCCATTGCCAGCAGCCACCCATACACCGCCAGAAAATCACTGACGCCCAGCAGGGCTTTGGTCGGACCCGGCAGCGATGCCTTATCGGCCCCGATGGTGGCGATAATCTTGGGCAGTACCCAGACCAGCATCACCACCACGGAAATCATCCCGACCGCCAGCACCATAATCGGATATGCCGCTGCATTTTTGATATTGGATTTGATTTTCTCTTCACGGGTCAGAAGCCGTACAAGCTGGTCGAAGGTCTGATCAAGAATGCCGCCGGTTTCGCCCACCCGCACCATGGAGATATACAGAGGACTGTAAACACGCGGATATTGCTCCATGGCCTCCGACAGGGATTTGCCTGCACTAACCTGCCTGGACAGGTTTTCCAGAAGCGCAATAATCGCAGGCTTGCTCTGCTGGTCACGTATGATTTGCAGCGCCTCCAGGACAGGCAATCCCGCCTTCAGCGCCGTCGAAAGCTGAACCGAAACCGCCAGGACATCCTTGCTGCCTACGCGAATACGAACATCCCCGTCAGCCGAGGACACAACTGCGGTCCGCTGCACCTGACGCTGGGTTTCAATCAGCTCCATGGCAAAATGGCCCTTCTGCGCCAGAAGCCCGATAGCCGCCTTTCGGTCAGATGCCTCGATAACCCCTTTCAGCGATTTGCCCGCTGTATCGACTGCCTTGTATTCAAATAACGACAATTCCTTTGTCTCCTGTCTTGATGATTCTGAATACGACTAATCTTCTTCGACACCCTGCGTCACACGGAGCACTTCTTCCGGCGTGGTCATCCCTGCCAGAATCTTCTCAATCCCGTCATGACGCATAGGGTGATAATCGGATGGCGCCGCAGCCAGAAGCTGTTCGGTAGTCGGCCGCTCGGCAATCAGCTTGCGAAGGGTCTCGGTAATCCGCAGAAATTCAAATATCCCATTTCGTCCCCGCATCCCCGTCTGGTTGCAGTCATCACAGCCGGTTCCGTGATACAAAGGAGCATCCGGGGGAATGGTAATGGAATTATTCAGGTTGGCCAGCAGGGACTCATCCGGCTTATACGGCTTGCGGCAGGACGGACAAATCTTGCGAACCAGCCGCTGGGCCAGTACGCCTTCCAGAGAACTGGCCAGCAAAAACGGCTCCACGCCCATATCAATCAGACGTGTAATCGCACCCGCCGCATTATTGGTGTGCAGGGTCGATAACACAAGGTGCCCCGTCAGTGCTGCACGAATCGCAATCTCCGCCGTTTCCTTATCGCGGATCTCGCCGACCATGATGATGTTGGGGTCCTGACGCAGAATATGACGCAACCCCCGGCCAAAGGTCAGGCCCCGCCGCGGATTGATGGGCATCTGCACCACGCCTTCCAACTGATATTCGACGGGATCTTCAACCGTGATAATCTTAAGCGACGGGCTGTAAATATGATTCAGGGCCGCGTAGAGTGTCGTTGTTTTACCGCTGCCCGTCGGCCCGGTTACCAGAATAATACCGTGCGCTTTGTTCAACGCCTGATTGAATCCGTCCAGCATTTCCGGACTCATGCCCAGATCATTCAGAGCAATCAGGGCGTTGCTGCGGTCCAGAATACGCATCACGACCGCCTCCCCCCACACCGAAGGAACCGTCGAAACACGCAAATCCACTTTGCCGCGACCCGCACTGAACTCAATATGTCCATCCTGCGGAATATAGCGCTCCGCAATGTTCATTCCGGCCATAATCTTGATACGCGAAATAATCGCCGCCTGCAGACGCTTGGGCGACGTCGATTTTTCAATCAGCATACCATCGATGCGGTATTTGATCTTGACCTGATTTTCAAACGGCTCAATATGAATATCACTGGCGCGGGATTCAATCGCCTCCAGCAATATCAGGTTGACTAAGTTGACTAAGGATGGCTCACGCGCCAGCTCATGCAGCCGCGATGCCGTCAACTGACCATTGGCATCCTGCTCTTCGGTCTCTTCCGAAGTCGAAAGATTGCGGACCATCCGGGCGACGTTGCTGCCGTAATAATGCTGAATGACTTTTTCCAGTTCCGACGGACGACTGTAGCACCGGCGAATCGACAACCCCGTAATCATCCGCAAATTGCTCAGCGCAACATGGTCAAACGGATCCGACATCGCAAGCGTCAATCGCCCGTTCTCACGCCCCACCGGCAAAACATTGTACTGACTGGCCGCCTCCGCTGGCACCAGCGACAAAATATCCGGCGGAATCGTCAGCCCCTCAAGCTCCAGCTTTTCAATCCCCGCCTGTTCACAGAGAATCTCGTTCAAAAAACGAGCGTTTAATCCTGTGATATCCAGCAGGATTTGCCCCAGCTTGCGGGGGTCGTCTTTTTGCATCTCAAGTGCCTCAGCCAACTGTTTGGAATTGATAAGGCCCTTACTGCAAAGCAATTCTCCAAGTTTTGGACGCATTATAGAAATTTCCCTTTTACCCTGAGTGTCTAAGCATGTTTCCATTGCTTATTTCGCCATTTTAACATTTTCTCAATTTCTTTAATTTAAACAACTTATGTAAATATTTTCAAATCCAGACGCAGCATGTAAGTTTAGACGGACAAGGGTAGAGAATTGTTTCAAAATTTTTCATGACGTGAAAAAATTGACACAAATGATAGATAAAATGACAAATGGCTGTTAATTACAGAGTATTGGAGTGCAGTATCCGGTATATTAAGCTGCTATCTCAGGACTGAACCGAATTCTCAGCAATGGCATGGTGTTTTTGAATCGCAATACGCAATCCCGGCGCCGCCGCACAGATATTACCGAATTCCTCACCGGTAAACGGCTTCTCGGCCTGCCGATATAACAGAATAAAGCCAACACCTTTACCCATTTTACCGAGCGGAACCGCTGCGACGGTTATATGCTTAAGCATCGCAGGATTCGCCTGAAGCCCCATCTGCAGCATCTGCTCCAGCGTACAAATCCGGCTGCTCCGGCTGATTTCCTGGACCACCTGCGACGTAAACCAAGTCTCAAAGTTCCCTTTTTCGACAGCAAACTCCGATGTCGAGTTGGAAAAATGAATATCAAACCCCTTCGGCTCGACCAGGAAAATCGCCACCCCGGCCGCTTCCAGATTCTCACGAATAAAACCGGCCGCTGTATCCAGAATGGACGTCAGCTCGGAAATGCCCAGCAGGGACTCCTGAAACCGTAAAACAAACGAAAGGGTGGCAATTTTCTGAATGAATTCCCCATGTGCCCCAACAATATCACGACACAAGATGTCTATTTTCTTGTGCTGTCGTTGTTCTCGTCCCCGCAGCATGCGGATGACCCGTAAGGCACGTTCATTTCGTTTGAGGTTCAAGGCCGAATCCTTAAAAAATACCATTTCTCCCAATAATTCGGCCTTTTCCCGCTGGTTCTTAAGAAACGCTTTGCGAGATTCGCAATTTCTTATCACATCGTCCGATAACAGTCTGCTTGTCCGCAATCACCCCAGATACACAGAGTCGCCTGGACGAATCGGCGGCACAGAGGACGCTTTGGACCGAACATCGGCTTTAAACAGGGCAAAACTCGGCGCTATTTCCAGGACACAGTCCGGCCGACCATCCGCTTTTCGCGGCACCTTTACCCCCGCCGCTTCCAGCCAGCCTGCCGCCCGGTCAATCATCATCTGGTAAGTCACCTCGGCACTGTCCACCCCCGTCGCATTCTTGACAGGAGCAAATTCCTCACTCCGCAGCGTTTCCAGAATAATCGACTTTTTCGCCATCGGCAGCGCATCAAACACAAACGTCTCCAGTTTGACCCCATTGGGCTTGTCCGGATTGACAGGATTGCCCTTGGCATCGATATGCGGAATTTTCTTGATCGCCTTATGGAACGGCAGTGCAAACCCGCCTCCGGCGTTGAGTTTCTCAATAAAGCTGACACTGATCATGTGTATCCCGATGGACCCCAATTCAAAGACCAGCGAGCCATCCGGATTCTTGCGATGTGCCTGCGCATCCGGCAAATCGCTGTATTCAATGACCGTCACCTTGCCATCGACCAGGCAGAAATTCCCCACTTTTTCCAGCGGCCCGGCCTTCAGCAGCGCCTTGGACGACATCTGTGCCCCATCCATCGCATGAAGCCCGATAAACAGCGGATCCAGCACATGCACCAGCGGATTATCCACCTGCCAGTACGACAGGTATTCAATCCCGCGTTTTTTCATATCCGCCAGCGCCCCACTGTCGGCCAGCGCCTTGAGACTGCCGCCATGCCCATCCGGACTGGTTGCCAGCGTCCCCTTGTCGGCCATAAATATCTTGCCGTCAAATGCAAAATTCGGCATCGTTCCCTGAATGAAAATCACCACATTGGTTTTCGTGAGGCCGAAATAGTTGGCCTTCTCAAAACTTTCCACCGTGGCCTGATAATTCAATGGGCTGGTCATCACATACCACGGAATATCCACGTTATATTTCTTCGAAGCCGCCAGAATCGACTCGGCAAAAAGGGTAAACAGCGTTTTCTTTTTAATCGGGCTGGTGGGGTAATTTCCCTTGGGACCGTCAAATCCCAGCCGTGTCCCCTGGCCGCCCGCAACAACAAATCCAGCCGCCTTGCCCTGCCGCAGCAGCGTTTCTCCCAGTTGATATGCCTTTGCATACTTGTCTTTCTGTTCTGCAGTCTTCGGCTGGGCTGGATACGATGGAGCCGGCTCAAATGCCGTGGGAATCACGATCGTCCCATCTTTTTTCACATACTGCTCAACCCACTCGGGGATATGCTTGAAATCCAGCTTTTCAATCTGCCCAAGCAGGGCGTCCTGCTGCTGCGCATCAAGCTGAGAATAAAACGCCAGCAGGTGTTCCTGCCCAATCTGTTTACACCGTGTCAAAGCCTTATCAAATCGTGTCTGGTCTGCCATACTCTGTTATTCCAATAATCCGTCTATGATAATTTATCTGTAATTAATCTCTTTGCAGCACTGATGGCCTCGTCAATTTTGGCCGGGTCCTTGCCGCCGGCCTGGGCAAACTGCGGACGTCCGCCGCCGCCGCCGCCGACAATCGGAGCAATCTGCTTGACAATATCGCCTGCCGAGACCTTCTTGATTAAATCATCCGTCACCCCGGCAAACAGCATCACCTTGCCGTCTCCGTCAGCCATCGCCAGCACCACCACCGCCGAGCCCGCTTTGGCCCGCAGACTGTCAATTAAACTGCGCGCCTGATCGACCCCCAGCGCCGGGATCGATTCCGCAATCACCACAGTATTGCCCTGCTTTTGCGACCTGGCCAGCAGATCATCCGCCGATACCTGGGCCGAAGCAACTGCCGCCGCCCCGCTCTTTAATTGTTTGGTCAGCGACTTGTTATCTTCCATGATTTTCGTCACGCGAGCCGTAATCTGATCCGCCGGAACTTTGAGCATCCCGACCAGTTCATCCACAATCGCGTTGCGGCTCATCAGGTGTTCAACCAGTTTGGTCCCGGTCAATGCTGTGATACGCCGCACACCCGCCGAAACACTTTCCTCTTTCAGGATTCCGAAACCGCCGATTTCCGACGTGTTGGACACATGCGTTCCGCCGCAGAATTCCTTGCTGAAGGCCTCATTAAGATGGGCTTTATCCGAAGCCCCAATCCCAATCACCCGGACCACATCCCCGTATTTCTCTCCAAACAGGGCCATCGCACCCAGTTTTTTGGCCTCGTCAATCGGCAGGCTCACACACGTCACCGGCATCCCCGCCGCAATCTTCTGATTGACCAGCGTCTGAATTTCCGCCGACTGTTCCTGCGTCAATCCTTTGGGCCAGGTATAATCAAACCGCAGGTAATCCGGACACACCGCACTGCCCTGCTGTTTGACCGAATCACCCAGCACTTTTTGCAGCGCCCATTGCAAAATGTGTGTCGCGGTATGATTCCTCCGGCTGGCCTGACGATCTTTATAAACACTCATCGTCACCACATCCCCGGCACCAAGACCGCCGCTGTGCAGCCGTCCCTTGTGAAGCACGCAGTTGCCGACTTTTTCCGTCCCTTCAACAATAAATTCCCAGTCGTCGCCGCGGATGATGCCTTCATCACCAACCTGCCCGCCGGATTCGGCATAAAAACAGGTCTTATCCAGAACCAGTGCCGCTGGCTTGTTGGTATCTTCAAACTCACCTTCTGCGGCAAAGCCTTCCTGCGTGACCCAACCCAGAACCTTGCCCTGGCAGATATCGGTTTCATATTTGGCCGCATCATCGGTTGTCGGAAGCTGAACATTGGACAGGCTGGCCGCCAGCGATACACCCTTCTGGGCCGCACGCGCCCGCTCTTTCTGCTGATCCATCAGCTTGACAAACAGCTCCGTATCCACCTTCAGTCCCCGCTCGCGGGCCATCAATTCCGTCAAGTCCAGCGGGAAACCGAATGTATCGTAAAGCTGGAAGGCATCTTCACCGCAAACAGTTTTAGTCTTGGTCTTTTCCGCTTTGTCCGCAGCCCCGGCAAACAACTCCAGCCCGCGGTCCAGCGTCCTGCCGAACGAAGTCTCTTCCGATTGAATCACACTGGCAACAAAATCCCCGCGTCCCTTGAGTTCCGCAAACGCCTCGCCCATCTCCCGCACCAGCACCGGCACCAGCTTATACATGAATGGCTCATGTGCCCCCAGATTCCGCCCAAAACGTGCCGCACGACGCAGCAGCCGGCGAATCACATACCCCCGCCCATCATTGGACGGCGACACACCATCGGTTATCGCAAACGTCAGCGTTCGGATATGGTCGGCAATCACGCGGAACGCATTGTCGGTTTTATTGCCTAACTGCGAGGTATATTTCTTTTTTGTAATATCCTGTACCGCCGTGATAATCGGCATGAACAGGTCGGTGTCATAGTTGCTGGTTTTGTTCTGCAGAACCGAACATACCCGTTCCAGCCCCGCCCCGGTATCGATGTAATTGGCCTTGAGCCGTTCCAGTGAGCTGTCCGGCTTGCGATTGTATTGAATGAAGACCAGGTTCCACAGTTCCATAAATCGGGCACAGCCGCCGTTGACCTTGCAGACATGGCCGGGAATATGTTTCATATCGCAGCGGTCTGGACCGAGGTCAATATGGATTTCACTGCAAGGCCCGCACGGCCCGGTATGTCCCATCTCCCAGAAATTGTCTTTCTTGCTGCAGAACAAGACCTTTTCCTTGGGCAGCGGGGTCAGCTTTGTCCACAACTCCGCCGCCTCCGTATCCGGCTCGGACCCGTCGGTCTTATCCCCGCCAAACACCGTCGCCCAAAGCCGGCTCGGATCAATCCCATAAACCTCGGTCAGCAGCTTCCAGGCCCACGCAATCGATTCGGCCTTAAAGTAATCCCCGAAAGACCAGTTGCCCAGCATCTCAAAGAACGTATGGTGATAGGTATCCAGCCCCACTTCCTCAAGGTCATTGTGCTTGCCGCTGACCCGGATGCACTTCTGGCTGTTGGCCGCACGTTTCCACTTGGCCTTGGCATGCCCCAGGAAGATATCCTTGAACTGATTCATCCCCGCATTGGTAAACAGCAGGGTCTCGTCTCCGACAGGCACCACAGGCCAGCTCGGCACAAAGGTATGCCCCTGGCTCTTGAAAAACTCGATAAACGATCCGCGAATCTCTTTGGACGTAAGCATAAGTTCTTTCTTGGTCAAATTTTAGTTCACTAACAGCTAATAAAAAATTAGGGAGTATTATAGCTTTTTTCAGCAGAATGTCCAAAGAATTATTACCGGATACTGCACATCCTGTAAATCCAGCCAAAAACAAAAAAAGGGCATCTTGTCGATAGGATAAAGACAAGATGCCCTGAATACAGCTTTATTCGAATACCTATTGGCTCAATCCCTTGGCCTCAAGCACTTTGGCCCGGATTTCGTCAACCAGGTCCTTGTGTTCCACCAGGTATTGCTTGGCGTTGTCCCGGCCCTGGCCGAGCTTGTTTTCACCATAGGTGAACCACGCCCCGCTCTTGTTGACGACATTGATTTCCGCCGCCATATCCAGCAGGTCGCCTTCGGAACTGATGCCGCTGTCGAACATGATGTCGAATTCCGAGGTCTTAAATGGTGCGGCGACCTTGTTTTTCACCACGCGGGCCCGGACGCGGTTGCCGATGGCCTCGCCCTTGGCATCCTGAATAGTCGAAACACGCCGAACATCCACACGCACCGAAGCATAGAACTTCAACGCATTGCCGCCGGTGGTGGTTTCAGGATTGCCGAACATCACACCGATCTTCATGCGAATCTGGTTGATGAAAATCACGCAGGTCTTGCTCTTGCTGATGACGCCGGTCAGCTTGCGAAGGGCCTGACTCATCAGTCGGGCCTGCAGGCCGACATGGCTTTGTCCCATCTCGCCCTGAAGCTCAGCCGCGGGAACCAGGGCTGCCACCGAGTCGATAACGATAATATCCACGGCATTGGATTTGACCAGCATCTCGGCAATATCCAGGGCTTGTTCGCCGGTGTCGGGCTGGCTGATGAGCAAATTGCTGATATTGACGCCCAGCTTGCGGGCCCACGTCGTATCCAGGGCATGTTCGGCATCGATAAACGCCGCCACGCCGCCGCTTTTCTGGGCATTGGCAATGACATGCAGGGCAAGGGTGGTCTTGCCGGAGGATTCAGGGCCATAGAATTCAATGATTCTGCCGCGAGGAATGCCCGCCCCGCCCAGGGCGATATCCAGCGACAGCGCCCCGGTGCTGATACCGTCGATTTTTTTGACGACGGATTCATCCATCTTCATAATCGAGCCGGTGCCATACTGCTTCTCGATCTGGGCAATCGCCCGATCCAGGGCTTCATTCTTAACTCCCGGACGTTCGGCTTTTTCCGCCTTTTCCGTCTTGGGTTTTTCATGTTCAACCTTGACAGGTTCCTTGGCTTTGGGTTGAGTTTTTTCTGCGATAGGTTTCTTTTTGAACGCCATAATCAATTGCTCCTGTAGAGTACGTTGATTGAGTCTGATAGTTCCTGTTATATATATTGACGCGGCGATTGCAGAGTAACGTTCCCCTGCGACCGCCCGCGGCAAAAGCATGCCCATCGGGTCGTTTATTTCAACATCGTCCGCTGTACCACGGTATAAGTGGGACCGCCGCCGGACAGATGGCTTTCAAACACACATACCGAATCCACAAAACTGCCGCCGAACGGCTCGTCACGAAAGGGATCGATTTTCCGCTTCAGGTCGTCACCGGCTGCAGGCAGCTTCACCCGGCACAGTGTCAGATGCCCGGCAAACTCCCGGTTTTCCACCGGCCAGCCGGCCTTCTCAAAGCCGTCCTGAATATCCCGCTGCAGAGCCTTCAGGGCTGGATTGAGCGTGATGCCTGCCCAGCCAACCCGCACCGGTTTGCCAAAGGTGCCAAGCCCCTTGACTTCAAGGTCAAATCCCTGATGGGCACCGGCCGCCTGTTCCACAATCCGGCACACGTCCATCACTCGCTGGTCTTCGGTTTCTCCCAGAAAGACCAGCGTCAGGTGTGTATTTTCCGGCTCTACCCACTTGATGCCGCCTTTGACAGTACCGATTTCCCGACGCAGCCGCTGACGCATCTTCTCAATCCGCTCCCTGACGGCAGCTTCGATTTCTATGGCTACAAATAACCGCATCGAATCCTTTCCACGCCGGGCGACAGACTGTTCAGCAATCGCTAAAACTAAAACTGTGTAATTCGCCGGAGATGATCGAACCGATCATCAATCGTCTGCCGCGTGGCATTTTTAATACCATGGATTGAAAAATCACCGATGGTAAATGACGCAACCACCGTCCCGTAAACCATCGCGTTACGCAGACTGATAACATCCACCCGCCCCGCCGAAGCCAGATATCCCATCATGCCGCCTGCGAAGGAATCCCCCGCACCGGTCGGGTCAATGACCACCGGAGTCGGATAGGCCGGCAGGAGAAAACAATCCCCTTCCTTGTTATACATCATCGAGCCGTGCTCGCCTTTTTTGATAATCACCACACGCGGTCCCATCCCCAGGATTTCTTTGGCCGCGGTCACCAGGTTTCGCTGTCCGGTCAGCAGTTTCGCTTCACCTTCGTTGAGAATGAGCATGTCAATGCGATCCAGCAGTTCACGCAAATCCTCGTTGGCCGTAACGATCCAGTGATTCATCGTATCGGCGGCAACAAAAGACGGGCTGCCAAGCTGATCCAGCAACTGCATCTGCAGCGCCGGGGCGGTATTGGCCAGAAACACATACTCGCAATTGCGATACGAATCCGGCACATGCGGCGGATCTTCCGCCAGCACATTCAAATCCACGGATTCGGTATGGGCGGAGTTCATATCCCCTTCGTAAGAGCCGCTCCAGCGGAAGGTCTTGCTGCCCTTGCGGACTTCCAGACCTTCAAGATCCACCTTACGGTCGCCAAATATGTCTTTAAAATTAAAGGGACAATCCTCACCGACAACACCGAGAAACTTGATTTCGGTAAAAAATCCTGCTCCCATCGTGAAATGCACCGACGAACCGCCAATGCAGTCCTTGTTGAATCCATAAGGTGTTCTGACGGTATCAATACCAATTGAACCTGTGACTAAAAGAGACATTCTCCGAGACCTCCTGTTACGAGTTAAACTTAGTTATGGTTAATGCAATCCGTTTTAATGTTCGATCCAGACCGAGAATATCGACTGTATCAAAGATTGGCGGGCTGATCGTTGTACCTGTCAATGCCACCCGCAGCGGCTGTGCGATCTTGCCAAGGCCAACCTGCTTCTGTTCCGCAATGCCCCGCAGCAGATTCTCAATCGACTCTGCAGTCACCTCGGGAAGCGATTTTAAGCCCTCAGCAATGATACTTAGCATAACCAGCCCGTCGTTTTTGAGCAAGACCTTTTTGACGGCCTCATCATCATAAAGTATGGCATCGTCCGCCATAAATGCGAATCGACACTTCTGTTCGATCTGCTCAAGGGTACGGGCACCCTCATTCACCTTCAGGAGTCGCGACAGCAAGGCGTCGTCGGCCTGTGCGACCGGAGAATTATTTTCTTTCAGATAGGCCTTGAAATACCCCAAAAGCCTATCCGGTTTACACAATTTGATATGTTCGGTATTGAATGCCAGCAGTTTCTTGCGGTCGAACAGACTGTTGCTCTTGTTGACCCGCGACAGGTCGAAAGATGCGGTCATCTCCTCAACCGTCATAATCTCCCGCTGGTCGCCGGGGTTCCAGCCCAGCAGGGCCAGAAAATTCACCAATGTCTCCGGCAAATATCCGCTTCTGAGGAAATCCACAATATTGATTTCCGGCAGATGCACCCCGGCATAGGCCGCCATCGCATCGACAACCGGCATATCGGGGGTGGAGTCCCCGGCAAGAAAGCTCTGAACAGACCCAAGATCAGTTCCGCCGGCGGCTGCCATTGCGGCCAAGTCGATGCTGCTGCGTGATTTAACAGCATCCTTGAGTACTTTAGCCCGCTCACGCTTGCTCAGTTTGCCGCCGCCTTCGCTGACAATCACCGGCAGATGGGCATAGACAGGCGTGCGGAAGCCAAGGGCCTGCTGCAGCAACTGGTGATTGGGGGTATTCATCAGGTGTTCCTGGCCGCGAATGACGTGAGTAACATTCATCAATTGGTCATCAATGACCACCGCAAAATGATAAGTTGGGAAACCATCGCTTTTAACAATAATAAAATCACTGAGTTCGGCAGGGTCAAACTGCACCTGGCCGCGAATCTCATCCTGAATAATAACCGGCTTGCTCTGGTCCACCGCAAAGCGAATGGTGACCGGGCGGCCTTCGGATTGTGCCTTTTTGACATCCGATTCATCGGGAAAACGGGCCGGACGGGGGTAAACGCTTTTCCGCTTTTGAGCCTCGGCCTGCTTGCGCATCGCATCCAGTTCTTCGGAGGTATCGAAGCAATAATATGCCTTACCCTGATCGACAAGCTGATGTGCAAATTTTGTATATATCTCAAGACGCTGTGACTGGAGATAAGGACCGTTCGGGCCGTCTTTATCCGGACCTTCGTCCCAGTCAATGCCCATCCATTTCAGGTCCTCAAGAACCTGAGCAGTGGCCGTCGGGGTGTTGCGTTTGACGTCGGTATCCTCAATACGCAGCAGGAACTTGCCGCCCATGCGTCGAGCCAGCAGCCAGTTGAACAGAGCTGTCCTCGCCCCGCCGACATGCAGGTAGCCGGTCGGCGATGGCGCAAATCGTGTTACTATCATGATATACCTCTTCTTTCAGTTCAAAAATTGGAATAGAGGAGTGTAAGCGAGCCGACCCCTAAAGTCAAGGACAGACCCTGCACCGAAATTGCGACTCATACACTCCACTATCCCACTCCTCTGCCGCTCGTAAAATTGGAACCACCGATTTCACCGATTACACATAGAATTCATTTCCAAATTGGGTTCGTTTGGCCGGACAACGTCCGAGTTTATGCCGCGGGTTACCCCGTGGTAACGTAGCCCGACATAGCCGCGACGGACCAAAATTGGGTTCTTTTGGGTGGCCAATGGCCACTTCTGTGCCGCGAGAAAGCCTCGGGTAACGCCGAGCTCGACATAGCCGCGATTAACCCCAATTGGGTTCGTTTGGTAAAACATATCAAAATCAAAGAGCAAGAATTAAGAAATCCGCCGGAGGCGGAAGGTGATTTACTCTCAAGCACGGAGGCTTGAGCTACTATGAAATTTGGCTCGCTTGTATTGCGACTTGTTTTGTCCACAACAAGCACCTTTGATCCTGAATTGATGCTGCCTTGCCGCGGTTTCCGGCCAGCCTGCCTTGTGCAGACTTCCGAGCCTCCGTTTGTATCACGGCTCACAACTGAAAGGAATTATACAGACCTAACAAATACCATACAAGTAAAAAATGAAAAAATTTTAAAATATTTTTCCCCATGCGGTCATATATCCATATCTCAACTAATATGCATCATTTTCCGGCACAGCCATAGTCAAGCCCCACTTGGCCATGCCACTTTTCGTTTCTCTCCATTTTTGCTGCATTTTATTTTCATACTGACCCCTGAATGAGATGGTCCGCCCGAGGCGCGGTCAGGGGCCGTTTCGGTGTATTCTCGCGGCTATCCTCGCTTAAAATTTCCACCTCGCCGAATAATCCATCCCGCCATCAGCAGCATCAGCGTCGCCGGCTCCGGGATGACAATTGTCTCAAACGCAAAATCCGTATTTGACGTTGTCAGCGGTGATGTGGTATAGTGTCCAAAATACTGTCCGCCTGCATAGACATTCCCCGCCTGCATTCCGTATTGATTCCAGCCGCTGGTACCGCCGCCGCTTAATTCCTGAATCGTAAAGGCCAGCCGCTGCCCCTGCGTCTGCAGGTACGGTTCATCAAAGAGGATTTCAATCCACTGCGGCTGCACACGCAGAATCCCTGTTTTTTGTCTTGTCCCGGAAACCAGAACCTGCGGATTGATCACATTGGAGGCGCTCACCTGATGCAAATCCACCCGGAAATCGCTGCCGTAGGGTCCGCTTCCCCCTCGCCCCTCAACCATCAAGCGTATGCCGACCAGCAGGCCATCCATGCCGGCCCGAAAGGTCTGGCCGCTCGTGCCATAGCTAGATAAATCAGCCGTATAAGTGTAATTCGGCTGCGACTGGTCAATCAACCCCCAACCCACCGCCGCCATCCCCAGCCATACCATCGCCATCACCCACAGTCTTCTGAAGCAACTCATTCGTCGTTCTCCTTTCTCGTGTTATACTGATCCTGCTTGAAATTTTCCGGTTCGGCCCGACCATTGTGGCTCAAGCCTCCGTGCTTGAGAATAATTCAGCCTCCGCCTCCGGCGGCTTCCATAATTTTGATTTTTGCTCTTTGATTTTTAATCTGCTTCTATGTCCCTGCCGTTTTATTCAACTCGTAGGGTGGGCCATGCCCACGCCGTACTTATTCAACGCATTCCACGGTCAACTCATATCAATTTTTTTCCGACCCGCAGGGTCAAACCCGAATAGCCCCGTAGGGCGCGACCTGCAGGTCGCCCTTTTCGCTCAATCCCGCCCCAACCCCGAAAGGGGGCGAATGATTTATTGCAGCCCAAGCCTCCGCGGTCGGGATCATTTTGCTTATTGTAGCCCAAGCCTCCGTGCTTGGGGTCATTCCGCCTCGCCGCAGGCGATTCCAATCTTTAAATAAACTGGAACACCTTCGGCAAAGCCCAAATACTGGCAAGCACAGAGGCTTGCCCTACATTCCTGGAATATTAGAATATTAGGGACAGTGGGACTGTTGAAAAAGTCGGCATCAAAAAGACAACGTGCTGATTTTAACCAGAAATAAGACTGAAGTTATTATTTTCATAGTATTTCAACAGCCCCTCAGTTATCTATTATGAGCATATGGCACCATCCTTTTCGTTCTTTTGGGGGCAGCCGCGAACGCATTTATTCAACACCGTCTCCGGCTTACTAATACCCGACCTATTTCTGATAGGCAATCGGCACTAAACACATAAAGCTGGCCTTATTGGATGCGGAAAGATTCCTGAACTGATGCTTTTCATCCGGCTGGACCAGAATGCACTGTCCGGCTTTGAGCGGAATCGACCCCTGTTCAGTCACCGCCGCAATCTCGCCGGACAGAATCATCACCTCATGCTCAAACGCGTGTGTATGGAACGGCGTATGCCCGCCGGCGTCCAGTTCAAAAACCCGCATGGCAAACGTCGGAGCCTTGTCCGCCGGCCCGAAGACCACCCGAACAGAAACATTTTTCGCCCCTTCCATCTGGACCGGAGACGCCGCAACATCGCTGATGGTTTTAATAATCATCGCTTTTCTCCACTAAACAAGGTTCCTGGTTTTGCCTAAGTATCGCGGGTTATTTAGATTTTGTCAAACCGAAAAACATTGCCGTCGGCATCAATCCGAATCTTATCCCCTTCGGCAAACTTCCCGGCCAGCAATTCATTGGCCAGCGGATTCTCAAGCCGCTGCTGAATCACCCGTTTGAGCGGGCGGGCGCCGAAGGATGGATCATAGCCTTCATCAATCAATTGTTTACGTGCCCGGTCGGTAAATTCCACTGCCAGGTGCCGCTCTTTGAGCCGTGCGACCAGATTTCGCAACTGAATATCCACAATCCTGCTCAGATTGTCCTGCGTCAGGGTATGGAAAATAATCGTCTCATCAATCCGGTTGAGAAACTCCGGCTTGAACGACTGCTTGAGCGCCTCTTTGACATGGGCCTCAATCTCCCAGTCGGCCCCCTGCTGCTGACTCATTTGAAGTATCTGCTGGCCGGCAAAGTTGCTGGTCATGATAATCACCGTGTTCTTGAAATCCACCGTCCGGCCCTTGCCATCCGTCAGCCGGCCATCGTCAAATACCTGCAGCAGGACGTTAAACACATCCCGATGAGCTTTCTCGATTTCGTCCAGAAGAATCACCGAATACGGCTTCCTGCGTACCGCCTCGGTCAGACGGCCGCCTTCTTCATATCCAACATAGCCCGGAGGTGCACCAATCAGTCGTGCGACCGAGTGCTGCTCCATAAATTCGCTCATGTCGATACGAACCATCCCCGCCGGGTCATTAAACAAAAACTCCGCAAGGGCCTTGGCCAGCTCGGTTTTGCCCACCCCCGTCGGCCCAAGGAACAGGAACACCCCAATCGGCCGATTCGGATCCCCCAGCCCCGCCCGGTTGCGACGCACGGCATTGCAGATTGCCGCGACCGCTTCATCCTGACCAACCACGCGATTGCGAATTTCATCTTCCATCTTCAGCAGACGCTCCCGCTGGCCGCTCATCAGCCGGGCGACAGGAATCCCCGTCCACTTGCTGACCACCTGGGCGATATGCTCTTCGGTCACTTCGTTATGCACCATCGTGCTGCCATTGGCTCGGGCAAGGGCTTCCTCAGCCGCCTTGAGCTGTTTTTGCAGGCCGATGAGGGTTTCATATTTGAGACGGGCCGCACGCTCCAGATCGCCTCTGCGCTGGGCATCTTCAAACTCCATCTGAGCGGACGTGATTTTCTCTTTGATTTCCTTGACCTGTCCGATGGCTTTTTTGTCACCTTCCCAGCGGGCGGTCAAGTCCTGATCCTGGGCCTTCAGTGCCGCCAGTTGCTTCTGGGATTTCTGGAGCTGCTTTGCACTGGCCGCGTCGGTTTCTTTTTTCAGGGCCTGACATTCAATTTCAAGCTGCATGATTTTACGCCGGATATCGTCCAGTTCAGCAGGCAGCGAATCATTTTCGATGCGCAGCCGCGATGCCGCCTCATCCACCAGATCAATCGCCTTATCCGGCAAAAACCGGTCCGAAATATAACGGTTGGACAGAGTCGCCGCCGCCACCAGCGCCGCATCCGCAATCCGCACGCCATGGTGAGCATCGTAGCGGTCTTTGAGTCCGCGAAGAATCGCAATGGTTTCCTCTACCGATGGCGGATCCACCGTAATCGGCTGAAATCGCCGCTCGAGGGCCGCGTCTTTTTCGATGTATTTGCGATATTCATCGAGTGTCGTCGCCCCGATACATCGCAGCTCACCGCGAGCCAGCGCGGGCTTAAGCAGATTGCCGGCATCAACCGCCCCTTCGGCCTTGCCTGCCCCAACGATAGTATGTAATTCATCAATAAACAGAATAATCTGTCCATTGGACCCGGTTACTTCTTTTAATACCGCTTTGAAGCGTTCTTCGAACTCGCCGCGGAATTTCGTCCCGGCAATCAACGCACCCATATCCAGGGCAATGAGCTTTTTGTCTTTTAATCCCGCGGGGACATCGCCGGCCACAATACGCTGAGCAAGTCCCTCGACAATCGCAGTTTTACCGACGCCGGGTTCGCCAATCAGAACCGGATTATTTTTTGTCCGCCGGTTCAGCACCTGCATACACCGGCGTATCTCATCATCCCGCCCGATGACCGGGTCGAGCTTGCCCTTGCGGGCCTGTTCCAGCAAGTCGATACCAAACCGTTCGAGGGCTTTGTATTTGCTCTCCGGGCTGTCGTCGGTGACTTTCTGTCCGCCGCGAAGTTCCTCCACGGCCTGTTCGATCTGTTTGACTGTCACGGAGTTGACGCTGAGGATTTCCTTGGCGTCACTTTTGATGTCAGCCAGCGACAACAGGAGATGCTCAATGCTGAGATAGTCGTCCCCCATCTTATCCGCCCGATTCTGGGCGTCGAGAATGACCTGGGTATAGGCAGGGTCCGGCATAAGCTGACTCCCCACCGAGCCCTTGGGCAGGCGGTTCAGTTCGCTGTCGGTCATGGACTGGATTCGAGAGACATTGGCTCCGATTTTCTTTAATATCTGGACACCAAGACCTTCCTGGTCATCCAGCAGAATATAGAGCAAGTGCAGCGGGGTCATCATGGTGTGACTACGTGCCATGGCCGTCTGCTGGCTGGTTGCGAGTGCTTCCTGAACTTTGACTGTAAATTTATCGAATTTCATCGTTTACTTTCCTTTCCTCGTGATTTATCCCACGAGCTAATTGGGTAATTGCAAACGATGTGCCGTCGGAGCAATTATTCGTATCTCTATTTAATAAAACAATTTAGAGATATGGATATAGAATGGCCGCTATGCCAATATGGCAGATTGTCCCTGCCTGCGTATTCCACAATGACTGCTTTAGCGATGACGAGCCAGTTTGGCAAATTCTTCAATCAACGCTCTGGTGTGTTTGCCGCAGGTGCCGGTGCCGATGGTCTGGCCGTCAAACTGGACAATGGGGACGATATCCTTGGTTGTCACAGCCATAATCAGTTCTTCGCACTGAGCCGCCTGGGCGGGTGTCAGATTCTTTTCGATAATGCCCAAGCCACAGTTTTTGGCAATCTTAACAACCACGCTGCGGGTGATTGATGGCAGTATATCCGACCCAAGAGGTCTTGTTACAAGGGCTTTCTGTTTGGCATCGACGGCAAAAAACGCACTGCCTGAGCCTTCGGTAATCTCGCCGGCATCGTTGACGAGGATGGCTTCGTAGCACCCTTTCTTTTCGGCAACCATTTTGGCCATGACGTTGGGCAGCAGATTCAGGGATTTAATGTCGCAGCGCTTCCATCGCAAGTCCGGATAGGTACAGACTTTAATGCCATGTTCCTTTTCGCCGGGCTTGTCGATCAATTCATTGACCGTCAGAAAGAAATTGGGATTTAAGTTCTTGCCAGGCAAATGGTTACGGGGCTCAGAGCCACGGGTAATGTGAAAATACATCCGGGCATTGCCAAATCCGGATTTCTGGTAGGTTTCCAGGACTTTCCGGCGAACTTCCTTGATGTCGATGTTGTCAATCCATATTTCACGCAAACTGCGTTCAAATCGTTCCAGATGTTCATCGAGGGCGAAGATTTGGCCGTCGTAGCTCCGAAGGACCTCATAGACACCATCGCCAAAATATATACCACGATCCAGATACGCCGGATCTATTTTTGATATTGGAAACACATCATCATTGATCATCGCAAGTTCCATCTGCGGTGTTCTCCTAAATTAAAAGATTATATAGACCTACTAATATCATATATTACAATAATAACTTTATTATACTTCGTCAAAACAGGTAAAAAAGAGTAATCAAATTAACGATCCCCTGCCTGCTCTTATAAACACAAAATATCTTATTTATTTCTATATACAGATATATATTGTTTACTTATTGACATATAAATAAAGTTTTCAGAAAAATATCACGGGTTTATAACTTTTTTCTTTACAATTCCCGACTGAACACTACAATAACGGGTCTTTGTCGTATGCTAAAGTAAATATTGGAACTCTATCAGTATAGATCGAGGAGTCATCATGTACGCGATTATCGAACAAGGCGGAAAACAGTTTAAGGTCTCTCAGGGAGACGTTATTAATATTGAACTGACCGAGGTTGCCCCGGATGCCAAGACCATTGAACTGAACAAGGTTCTGTTCGTCAGCGACGGTGAGCAAGTCAAGATCGGCACCCCTTACCTGGAAGGCGCCAAGGTTATAGCCAGCTTCAAGGTGTCTGCTGCCGACGCGGTCGTCAAAGGCCCCAAGGTCATTGCGATGACATTCCGCAGGCGTAAAAACAGCGCCAAGAAGATTGGCCACCGGCAGAAATATCTGCAGGTCACCATCGACAGCATCGAAGCCTAAGTCGCTGCTGATTTGTTTTTGAAAATTAAAAAGCCCGGTTTAATGCCGGGCTTTTTTTATGCATAGTACAGATTGTTCCTCGTTTTCCTTAGTTCGTCCCGGCCTTTGTTTTATCCAGATGGCTTTTCAAAAACGCCTCAATCTGCGATATCAGTTCCGGCGTTTGGAATTGCGGGCCGCCGTGACCGGCGTCATTGAGCGTAACCAATTCCGTCGGGACACCTGCATTTTTTAACACCTCATACAGCAGCTTGCTTTGTCCAACCGGCACGACGGGATCCTGATCCCCATGCACCAGCAGCATGGGAGCATCCCCTTTTGATGCGTACGTGGTCGGGCTTGCTCTTTTAGCCTCTTCAGGTTTGTCCTGCACCCGTCCGCCAATCAGCAGGGACTCCGGCGACTGAGGCCCGGCATGATCCTCATAGCCAGGGGTCGTCACAAAGGCGGCAAAATCCGATGGCCCATAATAATTGCACACGACCTGCACGGCGCTGGACTGGTCGAGATTTTCGCCGGAATCAAAATCCCGGATATCGCCGGTAGTTCCCAGCAGACCCACCAGATGGCCGCCGGCCGAATCCCCCCAGGCGGCAAATCGTTTGGTATCCAGGTTGTAGTCTTCGGCATGGGCACGCAGCCAGCGAATCGCGGCTTTGCAGTCTTCAATCTGGGCGGGGAATGTCGCCGCATCCGAGAGACGATAATCCACGCTGGCAACTGCGAAACCTTTTCTTACAAAGCCCATCCGTTCCGGCAGACATTGGCTTTTCGACCCGGCCATCCAGGCTCCGCCGTGAATCCAGACAATGACCGGCAATTTCCCCGAAGCCTGCTCGGGCCGATACAAATCCAGGCAAAGCGTCTTATCGCCGATTGTCCGGTAAGGAATATCTTTCAGAATGGACGCATTGGAAGGCTGCTGCAGCGTCTGTGAGACATCCGATTTTGACAGGTGCTTTTTGAAAAATTCATCAATCATCGCGATGACTTCGGGAGTCGCAAATTCAGCGCCGCCGTGATTGGCTCCTTCAATCGGATGATACACTGAATCCACGCCGGCCTTTTGCAGCAGTTCATGGAATACGATACTCTGGCGAAGCGGCACCAGCCCGTCCCTGGTTCCATGAACAATCAGAACCGGGGCGTCGCCTTTGGAGACGAATGTCACGGGGCTTGCCCTGGCGGCGATATCCTGTTTTTCGGACAGCGGTCCGCCAAACAGCTTATACAGAGCTGAATCGGGCCTGGAGGCATTTTCATCGTTGGCCATGGAGGCGGCACCGACAAAGCTGGTCGGGCCGTAATAATCACACACCGCCTGAACGGCGCTGGACTGATCCAGATGGTCGCCTTTGTCAAATTCTTTGGTGTCGCCAGTGGTTGCCAGCAATGCTACCAGGTGCCCGCCGGCGGATTCACCCCAGGCGGCAAACCGATTGACATCCAGATTATACTGGTCGGCATGGGCTCGCAGCCAGCGGACGGCGGCCTTGCAGTCTTCAATCTGAGCCGGATACGGGGCCTTGTCGGTCAGCCGATACTGGACACTGGCAATGGCGTAGCCTTTCTGCACAAAGCCAAGCCACAGGGGCATACAATGCTCCTTCGACCCGGCCATCCACGCCCCGCCATGAATCCAGACGACCACCGGCAGTTTACCCTGAACTCCCTGCCGGGGCCGGTATAAATCCAGAGACAGCTTGAAGCCGTTGATCTCGGCATATTGTATATTGGGAATGCGTTCGACTTCTTTGGCCAGATTGGCGAAATTTCCCCAGGCCGGAGACGGCGGTGTATTTGCGTCAGAGTCCCGGGCTGCCCAAATCATCCCCGTCCACCCGCATAAAACGACCCACAACACACTGTACCGCATCATACGCGTCCTTTCTTATTTTGTGACGACTCCCTTTTTCAGAATGATATTGGCGTACAGCGCCGATTCCCCCGTGGCGACCACCGCAAAGGCTTTTTTGGCCCGTTCATAGAAAGCAAATCGCTCGACATGTTCAAAATCCGTGAATTTTTCGCCGCTGTCTTTGAGGATTTTGCGGTACTGGTCCCATATCGGGGTCTTGACGGTATCGCCGGGAACCACCTGCATCAGGGCCACCGGATGGGGGACATAGATATCCAGCGGGAACAGCTTCAAGATCGCTTCCAGCACCGGCGGCACACCGTGGCCGTCGGCACGAACCAGCCGCTGCGCGATGGACGCGGCGGGAAAATTGCCGTCGGCGATAACGATTTCGTCGCCATGCCCCATTTCCATCAACACTTTTAACAACTCCGGACTCAGGATGTCGGGGATATATTTAAGCATAAGAATCTCCTTATTGTATTTAAATACGTTTAATCTTCAAACTGAGAAATCAGGTTTATCCTATTTGCTTCAGCTTCAACTCCAGGCGATGGATTCCCGCTTTTGCGGGAATGACAAACTGAGATAACTATTTTCAAATCGGTTTTGGGTATATTAATATTTATGTCCATGCACATTGGACGTTCTAAAACCATAAATTGCAATCACCACAAAACAAATCAGCGGCAGAACAAAAGAGGCTCGTGTACTGGACAAGACCATAAAGCCGATGTTCACCGCACTCTGGTCCATAATCCAACCCTGCATCGGGGGCATCAGACAGCCGCCGCCGATGGCCATAATCAGGCCGGCAGCCCCCAGCTTGGCATCATCTCCAAGGCCCTTGAGGGCGATGCCGTAAATCGTCGGGAACATCAGTGACATACAGGCCGAAACGCCGACCAGCGAAAGCAGCCCGCCAAGTCCCTTGACATTGAGGATTCCATAATAGAATCCCCTGATATAGCCGGCCAGTTGAGCGGCGATACCCTCTGTCTGACGATACTGGTCAATATACTGCTGGAACTGGGCACCGGTTTGGGTACTGCCGGGGATGAAAATGGTACCGATAATCAGCAGCAGTCCGCCGATAGACAGACTCAGCAGTAATCCGCCGGGGCTGAAAAATTTGAGCAGGAAGGTGCAGATAAAGCGGCTGCTGACAAAAATGACCATGGCTATCATGTTAAACATCTGGCCATTGGTCTTGCTCATGCCCAGTTCATTTTCAGCATACTGAATGATAAAGGTCCAGCACATAATCTGAACGCCCACATAAAAGGCCTGGGCAATCACGCCTTCGATATATTTTTTGTTCGAAAACAGCCGCATCAGCGTCGCTCCAAGGTGCAGGGATGTATCCTCCTCCCCTTTGCTGCGCGGCAAGCGGGCGATTGCAAAAATAACCAGCGCCACCAGCACAACCAGCCCCAGCATGAGGTACGGTTTAATGATCACAGACAAATCGTGCTGACATATTGTATTGAACTGTTCCGGGGCAGTATCTCGCAACGCCCGGCGACCTGCTTCATCGGTACTGTCCAGCCTGGCGAGAATGAAATTTCGGGCGACCAGCATACCCAGCAGTGACCCCATAGGATTGAAGGATTGGGCAAAATTCAGACGCTGGGTGGAAGTTTCTTCCGGCCCCATCGCCAGAATATACGGATTGGCACTGGTTTCCAGAAACGACAGGCCGCAGGTCATAACGAAATACGACAGCAAAAAGGCCCAGAACGCCATCATCCACCCGGAAGGGATAAACATCAGACATCCGGCGGCATAAAGAGCAAGGCCAATCAGAATGCCGGCCTTATAGCTGAATCGCTTGATGAACAGGGCCGCGGGAAAGGCCATCACACAATAGCCGCCATAAAAGGCAAACTGAACCAGCGAGCTTTCAAAGTTGCTGATTAACAGGATATTTTTGAACGCCGCAACCATGGGGTTGGTGATATCATTGGCAAAACCCCACAGCGAGAACAAGGTCGTTACCAAAATGAACGAGAAAATCATGTCCCTGGGAATAACGGCTTTATGTGAAAGGGAATCTGCCGTGCTGCCTGAGCTTGTTTGGGCCATACTTTTACCTTTCCTTGGAAGTCAAACCTGCCTATTTCAGTTCCTCGTCAAAGACCACCGCCACTTTGCCGCATTTGCCGCTGGCCATCAGGGCATACGCCTCGCCGACCCGGTCCAGCGGGAAACGGTGGGTAATCAGCGTTTCGGGGTGGATATTCCACCGGACCAGCCGTTCGACCAGTTCCTCCATCCGCCAGATATTAGTCACCCAGGAGCCGTAGATGGTCTTCTGGTCGTGGATTATATCCGGGGAGGGCTGGAAAGAGCAAGTCCCACCTTCGCCGAGAAATACGATTTTCCCCCATTTGCGGGTGGCCTGAATGCAGGTCAGCCGGGCCTTGTCATTGGCGGAACAATCGACGGACCGTTCGACACCATACCCCCCGGTCAGACTGCGAATCCGGGCAACATTGTCCGGGCCGGCCTTGAGAACCGCATCAAACAGGTTCATTTTTTGTGCAATGGCGATACGCTCGTCGAGGACTTCGATGCCGTAGATTTTGGCCGCCCCCATCGCCCGGGCCAGCATCGCCGAGGCAAGACCGACCGGCCCAAGGCCGGTGACCAGCACCGCGTCATTGCCGCAGATGCCGATTTTTTCCAGCCCTTCATAGACAGTGCCAAAACCGCAGGCCACCTGGGCACCGTCGGAATACGTCAGCGGCTCGGGCAGAAAGACGAGGTCTTTTTCCTCGGCCAGCATGTATTCGGCCATGCCGCCGTCCCGCTGCCAGCCGTAGGCCCGGCGGTATTTTTCGCTGGTACAGGAAATCATATAGCCCCGCCGGCAGTCATTGCAGACCCCGCAGCCGGAGATGTGGTAGATAATCACGCGGTCGCCGGTCTTGAATCGACGGCAGCCCGGGCCGCACTCGACAATCTGTCCGGCCGGTTCGTGGCCGGCGATCATGCCTTTCTGATAGCCTTCCGGGCCTTTGCCCAGATGTTCGTGATAGATGCAGCGGATGTCCGAACCGCAGATGGTGGACGATTTCATTTTGATGAGAACTTCGCCGTGCCCGGGGGACGGTATCGGGAACTGTTTGAGCTCGACGGTGCTGTTGCCCGGCAGAATGGCGCCACGCATGGTTTTCATGGGTACTCCTTACAATATTTTATTGCTTGATTTTCATTTTAAAAACGACGGCATAGTCACAGGGCCACTGGCTGACGGGCTTGATGGTCAGGCCTTCGGCGTCCTGGGTCCATTGCAGTTTTTCTTTGCTGCCAACCAGGCTGCAGTCGCTGATCGATACACCGGCCAGCGATTTGATCTTCAGGTCCGCCGTCGGCACGCCGAGGGCAATGGCATACAGCGTATTGCCTTTGGTGGTGAAGCGAATATCGTCGGCCTTGAAGGGGTAATCTTCCTTGAAATGGCCGCCGCCGACCACCGTCGGGCCTTCGCCATAGACTTTCCAGGGACGGGTTCCATAAATGGCCTCACCGTTCATGTCCATCCAGGGGCCCAGTTCGGCCAGCAGTTTTTCCGACTCCGGCGGCAGGCTGCCGTCGGGTTTTAGGACGATATTGAGCAGCATGTTGCCGTTTTTGCTGACGATATCGGCCAGCAGGCGAATGACCTGCCCGGTCGTTTTATAGCGGTCGTGTGTCCGGTAATACCAGTCGCCGTTGGAAGTGTCGGTCTGCCAGGGAAGCGGATTGATATCCTTCATCGCCCCGCGTTCGACATCCTGCACACAGGCCTGACGGTTGAACTCTCCCGAGCCCATTTCCTTGCAGGTATAGACCGCCTGCAGTTTGCCGTGGTGCTGCTGCATGTTGGTATTATAGAAATGAGCCACCAGCCCCCTGCCGATTTCGCCGAAGGGGAAACCGCCGTCGGAATAGAGCAAATCCGGATGGTACTGGTCCACGAGATCGCGTATTCGCTTATCCCAGGTCTGGTGCCACTGCGGATTCTTGCCGTACCACTTTTCACCGCCGCCGAACGGTTCATCATGTTGGGGATGGTAAAGGTCCCAGTATTTGGGGTCGCTGCCATCATATGGAACGCCGGCTTTGGGGCCGTCTTTGTCGGCGCCGTGGCTGGAGGTAAACCAGGTATAGCTGGCTGCCAGATGCTCAGACACGCCGAATCGCAGGCCGTATTTTTCGGCGGCGGCCTGCCACTGGCCCACAATATCCCGCTGCGGGCCCATCTTGACCGCATTCCAGCGATGATACGTCGAATCCCACAGGTCGAAATTATCGTGGTGAACGGCCATGCTGACAAAATATTTTGCCCCGGCCTTCTTATACAGCGACATCAGGTAGTCGGGATCCCATTTTTCTGCTTTCCAGAGCGGGATAATGTCTTTATAGCCAAACTCGGAGGGGTGGCCGTAGGTTTTGACGTGATAATTATAGGCCCCATCGCCCTGGAGATACATCCGCCGGGCGTACCAGTCCCCCTGTCCGGGAACGGCCTGCGGACCCCAGTGAGCCCAGATGCCGAACTTGGCATCGCGAAACCATTCCGGGGCCTGATACTGCTGGAGCGATTCCCATGTCGCGTCAAACTGTTTCGCTTTTGAGGCACAGCCCTGCAGCAGCACTGTTACAACTGAAATGGAGATTAAAAGCGATAATTTTACTCGACTCATTGTGCTTTCCCTTTTTTCATAAATCTCTTATTTCAATTCAGATTTCATTGTGCTCAATGCTATGGATTGGCCGGGGCCAACTGGATATTCCAGACATTCACGGCTTTCCAGGCGGAATTGTCCGCAGAAGCCAGAATTAGATGATAGACACCCGGTTTCTCAAAGGTCAACCTGCCGGCGTCAACGGTCACGGGCTGGTCCCAGCTTCCAGATGCAGGAATAGCTATTTTGAGCTGATTTTCTTGTGCGGTCAGGAGCAGTTGCGAAGCTCCTGCCGCCGCGGCAAAGCGGCCCCGAACCAGATAGTTCCCCGCCGCAGGAATACGAACCAGCCAGTGCACGGCGTCTTTGGGATTATCCCAGAAACCAATATTGGACTGATTATTTCTTTTTTCAAGAGCGATCTTTTCGCCCTCCAGAGTTGCCTGTTCAGCGTGCAGCGTAATCGCCTGCGAGGTCGCAAAAGGATTGGCCGTCATGTCAAAGCCTTCCAGTTTGAAACTGTAAGCATATTGGCACGGCCGCTTTGATTCGTCCAGTTTTGGCGTATGAATGGTCATGCTCTTATCGGGATTGACCGTATAGGACACCTTCGCATCGCTGCCCAGAAGCGTTACGCGGGCGCCGGAGGCATTCTGAACTGTCACGGAATCCAGGATGAAATCACCCTCGGGCCAGCCCAGGCAGATGGCATACAGGGTCTTGCCATCCTTGCTGCGGGTAAAGCGGACATCCCGGGGCGTATAGTGAATGGTATCCAGAAAACCGCCGCCCTGGGTCATCCGGGTGGGGCCTTGTCCGTAAATCAGCCACGGGCGGGTGGCATAAATCGCTTCACCGTTGACTTTAAGCCATTGGCCCATTTCACGAAGCAATTGCTGCTGACCGTCGGTAATGGTCCCGTCGGCTTTGGGGCAGACATTCAGCAGCAAAATGCCGTTTTTGCTGACGATATCGATCAGCTCATGAATCATTTCAACCGGGGGCTTGACTTTCAAATCCTGGACCCAGCTCCAACTGTTATAGGCGGTAGAGTCATCGGTTTGCCAAAGCTGGGGGTCGGAGTCTTTCATCCTGCCCCGTTCAATATCCAGCACGCCCACGCCGGCAGGCAAATCCTCTCCTTTGCGTGTAATAATGACCTCTTTGCCCCACTCCGCCTGCTTGTTGTAATAATAGGCGGCAAATTTGCGCTTGTACGCATCAGGAACCTTGCCAAGGCAGAAATCAAACCAGATCTGGTCCGGCTGATATGCGTCAATCACTTCCTGCAGTTTGGTAAACCAGCGGTCGTAGGCGATTTTGGGGTCTTTAAACTGGCCGTAGAGGTCCTCGAATTTCGGGTCGGCGGTATCCCAGCCCGCCCGGGCGGTATAATACCCCTGCACATTGAAGGCATGATGGAACGACGTGATGATTTTCATGTCCCGTTTGCGGATGGCAGCGACTAATTCCCCGACGACATCTCTTTGAGGCCCCATGTCTTTGGCATTCCAGCGGTTGACTTTGGACGCCCACATCGAAAATCCATCGTGATGTTCGGCGACCGGACCGGCAAATTTTGCACCGGCCTGTTTATACAATTCAGCCCATTGCTCCGGGTCAAATTTTTCCAGCTTGAACTGCGGAATAAAATCTTTATAGCCAAAAGTCGATGGATCGCCATAGGTGGCAAGATGATGCTTATAGACCCTGTCGTTGTCCTGATACATCAGACGAGGATACCATTCCGTGCCAAAAGCAGGGACACAATAAACCCCCAAATGAGCATAGATTCCGAATTTAGCATCAGCAAACCATTCCGGCACCGGATGCGTGGACAGGGACTCCCAGCTTTCCTGATAAACCTTTGCATCATTCTGGGACAACGTCAGCGGTGCAGTCATCAGGAACAGAACAAAAAACATCCAGATCAGACTCTTGTTCTTCATGTTATCTCCTGCTTAAATAGTACTGGATTTATTTTGGACTTTATGCCGGCGTAATCTCGCCGTGAATATCCCAGAGGTCTTCCCAGCTTTGATTGGGCTTCCACAGAAACACCTGCCCTTTGATGAGGCGGCAGTTTTTATCGATTGTGGAAATCGCCTGCATCTCGGATTCGCTCAGAGGCTCGCCCACGGCGGCTTTGAGATTATCCAGATAATGATTAACCGAAAACGGGATGGGAACCTGCCCTCGCTGAATGGCCCACTGGATGCAGACAGCCGCGGGATGAACGCCGTGTTTACGGGCGATATCCAGAATGACCGGGTCTTCCATATCCACCGTATCTTCGGGGGTTCTGTCGCGTTCGGGGCGTCCCGGCGAACCGAGGGGGCAATAGCCGATCGGCAGGATACCGTTATCGACGCAAAACTGGAACAATTCCGGCTGCTGGAAATGCGGGTGCAGTTCCATTTCATTGCAGGCCGGCTTGATTTCGGCATCCCGCAGCAGCAGTTTAAGCTTGGGGATGGTCATATTGGACGTGCCGATATGGCGAACCAGTCCGGCCTTGACCAGCCGTTCCATCTGTCGCCAGGTTTTCATGTAATCATCGTGAATATAGGGACGGGCGTCGGCGCTGCGGGAGGTGACATCGCATTTGGGCGCGTGATAATTGGGGAACGGCCAGTGAACCAGATATAAATCCAGATAGTCCAACTGCAGGTCCTTGAGACTTCTGGCACAGGAAATCAGCACATCGCCCCGGCCGTGCATATCATTCCAGACCTTGGAGGTAATCCACAAATCCTGCCGCTTGACTAACCCGCTCTGAAAGATTTGCGAGAAAACCTCGCCGATACAATTTTCATTGCCATAAACCGATGCACAGTCAATATGACGATATCCTGCCGCAATCGCCCCTCGCACCGCCTGGGCAACCTGAGAGCCTGAAACCGAATCGGACCCAAAAGTACCTAAACCGATGGCTGGAATAGATGCACCCGAGGACAGTTTTTTGCATGGAACCTGATTTGGATTTACCCCATCCTGAGCCGTGTTACCTTTTTTCATGACAATCTCCTTATATGTTCTTATCGTACCGGCACTACTATAACTGTTTTGTCACGGCAGACGACACCATAATTTGCATATATTATCGCCATTTTGCGCAATTTTTACTTGCATAAAGCCCCCCTGTTGAGTAAACTTTTCTTGTCAATTTAGGCAAGATAGATGCAAAAAACACACAAAATTATCCTGATGCTCGACTCCTCCCGAGCGGCCGACCGCGGGATGATACGGGGGATTATGGATTACGCCACCCAGCGCGGAAGCTGGTCGTTTTACCGGCACTCCCCCCTGTTTTTAAAAGCCCCCTTCAGCCCCAGCAAACAGGACGACCTGCTGGCACGTCTGCGAAGCCTTGATGCCGATGGAATTATCGGGTACCTGCCCTCATCCCGCAAGCTCCAGCAGCTCCTGATTCAGCACCGTTTCCCGGCCGTGACGATTCCGCTCAAAAAACTCATCCCGGGCATTGTCAATGTCCTGCAGGACCCGGCCATCGGGGCCCTCGGAGCCAGGCATCTCCGTGATCAGGGCTTTGAGCATTTCGCCTTTTGCGGGCAGGATAATTACTGGTCCCAGGTCCGCCAGGAGGGATTTGCAGAGTATCTCAAAACATACCATATTCGTCCGCTGTTATTCTGCGATACCCTGTCCAGAACGTCCATTGAAACCCGTCAGCAACGCCTGTGCCAATGGCTGCAAAGTCTTCCCAAGCCCATCGGCATCATGACCTGTAACGACGAAAAAAGCATGGAACTGGTCGAAGCGTGTCGCGAGTCAGGTCTGCATATCCCCAATGAAATCGCTATTCTGGGCGTGGATAATGATGAGATGATTTGCGGGTTAAGCCATCCGCCGCTGTCCAGCATCGAACTGAACTTCCAGCAGGTCGGGTACAAAGCCGCCGAGACGCTGGATCTGATGATATATCGCAAAAAAGATAAATACGACGATTTGGTGTTTATGCCGATGGGCACGGTAACACGCCAGTCCACGGATATCCGGGCGATTCACGATGAGGATGTCGCGGAGGCCATTCGTTTTATTCACAACAACGCCAAACGCGATATTCGTGTCGCGGATGTGGTCAACGCAACCGCCATTTCCGTCCGAAGTCTGCAATTGCGGTTTAAAAAAATCGTCGGACGCGGCATCAGTCAGCATATCCGGATGATTCGAATTCAGCAACTGGCCCACCAGATCATCCATTCCAACCAGCCCATTTCGGTCATCGCCAGGGAGCTGGATTTCCACGACATCAACCACGTGTCCCGGATTTTCCGCAGAGAAATGGGAATCAGCCCGCTGGAATACCGCAAGAAATTCAGACTTTAAGCCCGATTACCGCACGTTGTCATTCCTGCGAAAACGGGAAGCCAGGTGCGAAAGCTAAATCTGGATACCCGCTTTCGCGGGTATGACAAGTATAATTGCCAATCTCGATTGAATTAACAAAACTGAAGGACACCAAAGGCATCCGGCCGATGAAAATTCGGCACTTCGGTCATAATCGGCGACCAGGTCAGCCAGTGCGGATGCGAGCACGCATCGGCACATTTATAAAAGTTGCCGCGCCACAGCACGCCGGAGGCCGGACGCTCGTGTCCTTTCGGTAAGCTGATTCATATAATATTCATTGTATCGAGGCGAATCCCCGTAGGTTGGCTCGTGCCGGTCCCAGGGTGAAAGATAAACGCCAAAATCCAGCCCCGCCTCTTTGCACGCTTCAGACAATTCTCTGACCACATCCCCCTGTCCGTTCTTCCAGGGGCTTTTTTCGACCGAATGGTCGGTGTATTTGCTGGGCCACAGACAGAATCCATCATGATGCTTGGCCGTGATAATCACCCTCTTCATCCCGGCATCCTTAAACACTCTGACCCACTGACGGACATCCAATTCTGTCGGATTAAAAACGGCAGGGTCTTCGGTCCCATCACCCCATTCCCGGTCGGTAAAAGTATTCACAGTAAAATGGGCAAACGCAACATATCCCCGCTGCTGCCATCGCAACTGCCGGGGATGCGGCAGGACATGCTTTTGGGTGCCGATTTGCGATTCGATTGTCTCCTGGGCCGTATCCGCAGTCACCGCAGAACACCACGGCAAAACAACCCATACGGCTGCAATCCAAATCCAGGCCCTTTTATGGTTTCTCATCCTGGCATCCTCAGCATCTTACACCAACACATCCATCTTATTTTTTCTTGCTGAAATACTGCTCAATCTCTTCGAGGGTCTTGCCCTTGGTCTCGGGCAGGAAGAAAACAGCGGTGATGAAGTAAATCACCGTGCACCCGGCCCAGAACATAAACATCGCCGCATAGCCGTATTTACCGACCGTCGGCAGAAAGACCGCGGCAATCGATGTCGAGACAAACTGGTTGACCAGCAGCGCGATGCTCATACCGTTGGAACGAATCCGCGTCGGCATCAGTTCCGACAGCGCCAGCCAGACGCACACCCCCGGCCCGACGGCAAAGAACGCAATAAATCCCAGCAGGCACAAGGCCACCAGCCAGCCGTGCGTCGTATCCGGCACCGGCCCGACCAGAACCTTGCTGACCACCAGCGGCGCCGAAGCCGCATCAGCCGGGTTGGCAAACGGATTCAGATGCAGCGAGCGGAAGAACTTGCCGATGACGCTGTCGGCCTGAACCACACTGGAGCGTGTAATTTCAACCGGCTTGGCCACCGGGTCGTCGGTACGACGGGTCTGCACCCCGGTAAACGGGCCGTAGGAATAGACAAACGTCGCCTGCATGGGCCGTGTCGGGGGCTGGCCGGTGAGCAATTGACAGCCGGCAGCGTCAAACGTAAACGACAGGCTCCCGCCTTCCTGATTTTGGGCAACCATCGGTCGGACCACCTCCACATAATCCGTACGGCCTCTCTCGGCTTGATAAAACAGGATCCCCGCCATCGCAAGGCACAGAATAATCCCTCCGCTGCCCACCGACAGCAGGAACTTCCGTCCCTTGCGATCCACCAGCATCACCGCAACGACCGTCATAATACAGTTGAGAATCTTGATACTGACATCGCCGTAATTGGCAACCGAGCCGGGAAGTCCGGCCTGATTGAGAATATTGACCACATACGCAAGAATGGAATTGACGCCCGTGGCCTGATTGCACGCCAGAATAATCAGGGCAATCACAAAGGGTATGACATATTTGCGGTTCAGCAGGGAATCTTTTTGACCCACAACTCCTGGCTTGGCAGGTTGGGATGTTGCGGCCATTTCCTGCAATTCTAACTGGGCCTGGTCCGGGGTACGAGACCGTTTCAAAGCCGTCAATGCTGCATCCGCCTGGCCTCGCCGGAACAGCCATCGCGGCGACTCGGTCAGCAGCAGTGTGCCTAAGCAAAACAAGATACCCGGCACCAGCGATACCCAGAAAATACTCCGCCAGGCACTGTCCTTGGCGGTATTGATCATCTCCACCGCCTGAGCCTTGTCGGCAAGCACGCTCGCCGCGGCAATCACCCCATCGACTTTGTAGGCATAATATAATCCAACCAGCGCCGCCAGTACCAGCCCCAACGTCAGCATCCACTGAAATATCCCGGTGCCCTTGCCGCGCTGCCCGGCGGGAAGACACTCCGCCAGATACAGCGGAATGACCACCCCAATCAGGCCGCCGCTGATGCCCTGAAGCAAACGCCCCGACAGCAGCACGCCATAGCCCTGCGACAGACAAATCGTCGGCACACTGATCACAAACAGCAGCCCCGACAGGAACATAATCCATTTGCGGCCAAAGACATCGGAGAGCATCCCTGCAAACAGAGAGGATAAAACGCTGCCCAGCAGTACGGCAGCCACAATGAAGGACAACTGTTGTGCGTCCAGCCCGGACGTGGCCTCCAGATACGGCAATGCCCCCGCAATAATGCCGACATCGATACCATAAAGCAATCCCCCCAATCCTGCGATGGTCAGCAGCAGAACACGATAACGCCCCAGCCCGGAAACCGCTTCAGTCGAACTCATAAGTACTCCTGTTTTCACTGTGTTCCAGATGATGTTCTTACACTTCCCTCCTTTTACAGGCCCGGATATCATAAGTCAAGGCTAACCTCATGGAATCCACAATGACATCCTTAGATTGTCGGTTGTTGGCTTTGCATCAAAACTGTCATGTCAAACAACTTTTTTTGCTGTATTGCTCGCTATTTTGAGATATAGTAGTCCCTTGGATTTTCAAGATGAAAGGGTTCTTATGCGATACACAGTAACCTTTATAAGGTATTTATGTATAACTTTTGTCGCATTCAGTTCTCTTGCTCTCGGCGCCCCACCCACCCCGGCCGATTCAGGAATCACCGTTCGACCCGGCTTTTCCCTGACTGTTGCCATCGACAACCTCGAACGCCCGCGATTTATGGAAGTCTCCCCGGACGGCACACTGTTTGTCTCCTTTCCGCACCTGGGGCAAATCAAATCCTGCAAAGACCTTGACCGGGACGGCTCCTACGAAAGCCTCGAAACTTTTGTCGAAAACCACCCCACCATACACGGCCTGGTCTGGCATGACGGATGGCTGTGGTTTACCGAGTCCGGGGCCATTTTCCGTGCCAAAGATGACAACAACAACGGCAGGGCCGATACCGAAGAAACCGTCATTCCGGCCGGTCAATTGCCCAAAGGCGGCGGGCACTGGTGGCGCTCCCTCCTCATCCATAATCAGCGGCTCTACACCAGCATCGGCGACAGCGGCAATATCAATGATGAAACCTCCACCGAACGCCAGAAGATATGGTCGTTCAAGCTGGACGGTACCGACAAGCAGCTCTTTTGCACCGGCATCCGCAATACCGAAAAATTAGTCGCCCGCCCCGGCACGGATGAAATCTGGGGCATGGACCACGGCAGTGACCGCTACGGCAAGTTTCTGGAAGATAAAGACAAATCCGCAGGCCAGCCGATTACCGACCTGAATCCGCCCTGCGAGATGAATCATTATATTCAGGATGGCTTTTACGGGCACCCCTTTGTCGTGGGCAATCGCCTGGTCCGCTATGAATTCATGGACAGGCCCGATATCGTCAAACTGGCCGCCAAAACCATCCCCCCCGCCTGGGCCGCCGGCGGCCACTGGGCACCCAATGCGATGGAATTCTACACCGGCTCTCAATTCCCGAAAGAGTATCTGGGCGATGCCTTGGTCGCCTATCACGGCTCATGGAACAGCAGCATCAAGGTCGGCTATTGTGTGACCCGCGTGCTGTTCGACGCCGGCAAGCCCTATGGCGAACTGAAGATTGTGGACTTTCTTGCCAGGGATGGCAATGTCCTGGGCCGGCCGGTCGATGTGGTTAATACTCCCGATGGCTCGATCCTTATCAGCGATGACCACGGCGGCAAGATTTACAGACTGTCTTATCAACCTCACAACGAGAAGAAATGATGAAACTTCAATCCTGTCTTATATTACTTCTGGCCGCCGGTTTGTTTGCACTATCGGGCTGTGAACCCAAAACCATCCCTGCCGCCGCCGCACCGTCTGTATTGATGATTCCCGTTTTGCATATTACGCTGGGACCAGTCAGCACCTTTGAGCAATCCTGCGCTCGATGCCATGGCCCGCAGGGCAGTTTTTACGGCGAAGCCTTTGCCAACTTATCCGACACCCAATTGCATGAGTTCATCAAAGAAATGATGGAAGGCCCGGCCGGTCTGCATCCTACCGAAGAAGATATTGCAGCCATGACCGCTTATCATCAGGCATTGGCGGCAAAAAAGCCTTATCTTGTTATCCTGGCTTATGTTGAAGAAAACGGATACCGCCTCAGCGGACAGGCCTCGCTGCAAAGCAATCTAATCATTCAAACCGCCGCAGACAAGGTGCAGGCAGCCCCCGATTCCAGCGGCAACTGGTCGGTTCAACTGCAAAGCCCGCCCCAAAGCATTCTCGTTCAAAAAGGCGATGCTCAGACCTTCATGGATTTCAGGAAACCATAGAAGGCAATTATTTCTTTTTAAAGGTTGTATCGATCCGCGGGGCCTTCAGCAGGACAAACATCGTAATGCCCACGCCCAGCAGAATCAGATAAATGCTGATATTTTGCGAGACCGTGCCGCCTTTATAGAGCGTCCACCAGGCATATTCGAAGGGATTATCATCCCGCAAATTTTCAACCCACAGCCGCAGAATGCCGTAAATCCACATCACCGTCGCCATCGTCAGGCCCGGACGACGCGAGGCCCGGAACCGCCAGAACAGAAACATCAGCCCCGCCAGCGTAAAAGCATACCCGCTTTCAATCAGTTGCGTCGGGTACACCTTCAGACAGCGATACGGCCCGGCCACCAGCTCTTTCTGCGAATCGGTCAGCATCTTATAGGGTTTCAATGCAGCCTCGTATTTCTCATCGGGTCTGGCGGGAATCCACGATTGCTTATCCGTACTCAGCCAGCCGAAGAAATCATCATCGATTTTCAGCAAGGGTTCTGTACGATTCCGTGCCGGATCGGGACGCGCCTGGCTGTTATAGGCCAGCGAATCATAAGGAAAGCGAATCCCGATGGGGCTGTCGGTCACTTTGCCGTAGCAGCATCCGTTCAGCAGGCAGCCAATCCGGCCAAATCCCGACCCGATCATCAGGCCGACTGCCAGAATATCCAGACACATCCTCAGCGGCATTTTCATCTTCCACAGATAAATCAGCAACACCGCCCCGGCAAAAATCACGCCCCCGAGAAATTCAAACCCCGACCCGGAAAAAATCGAAGCGAGGTTGCCCCTGAACTGGTCGTAATGATGAACAACATAAAACAGCTTGGAACCCACCAGCCCGGAAATCAGGGCATACAATCCCGCATTGCCGATGACCTCGCCGTCCAGTCCCACCCGACGTGCCATCCGGCGCATCACCCACAACGCGGTCAAAAAACCAATGACCATCATCGTACCGTAACTCTGGATGGTCAGGTGAATAAAGGGAATTTCGAACAACTTGGGATGCATCGGGGCAGTTTACTTGAGCAGTTTAAAGTGATTGTTTTCGTCGCACGCCAGGACACAGGGCTTGTGGACCTTGAGCTCATCCGGCGTCATATAGGCGAAATTCATGATAATCACGATATCGCCGGGGTCAAACAGCTTGGCCGCCGCTCCCAGTACCGTAATTTCCCGGCTGCCCGCCGGCGCGGGAACCACGTACGTCTCGACCCGCTGGCCGTTGGTTACGTTGGCAACCAGCACTTCCTCATAGACGGCAATATTCGCCGCCTTGAGCATATCCGAGTCAATCGCGATGGAACCGGGGTAGTCAACCTTGGTCGCCGTAACCCGTCCGCGATGAATCTTGCCTTTCAGAGCCTTTAAAAACATCGGCTTAAATCCTTATTTCAAGTCTTATTTATCTAAAATCGTTGGGTATATTATAACTGAAACCGAATAGGGTTCAAGAAGATTAACATATTATCAATCAGCCGGGCCGGACCGACGCGACAGGCGATTGCAACCAGGGCATCCCGGTCAATCACCTGCAGCGATTGCAGGCTTTTGGCATCGACAATCGAAATATAATCCGGCGTCCCCCCTGCCGCGGTCAAAATCCCTGCCATCTGCTCTGTTAAATCCGAAACCGAGACAATGCCTTTTTCGACCTGCTGCTTGCACAGGCACAGGGCCTGATACAGGCACACCGCCCGCCGGCGGTCATCCGCCGAAAGATAGCGATTGCGGCTGCTCATGGCAAGGCCATCCGCCTCACGAATGATGGGACAAACCTTAATCTGCATCGGAAAGTTCAGGTCGTTTACCATCCGGCACAGCACCGCCGCCTGCTGGGCATCCTTCTGTCCGAAATAAGCAATATCCGGCAGCACAATATGAAACAGCTTCGTGCACACCGTCGTCACCCCGCGAAAATGCCCCGGACGGCTGGCCCCGCAAAGTCCTTCGCTCAGTTTTTCCACATCCACCCACGACACGTTTTTTTCGGGGTACATCTCTTCAACCGCCGGAGCAAAGATACAATCGGCCCCCATCGCCGCACAAAGCGTTGTATCGTCCTCCAGCGTCCGGGGATATTTGCTGAAATCCTCCGTCGGCCCAAACTGGGTCGGATTCACAAAGATGCTGACGACCACATACCCGCATTCGGAGCGGGCCTTTTGCACCAGCGAACCATGCCCGGCATGCAGCGCCCCCATCGTCGGCACAAATCCGATGGTTTTGCCGGCCTTGCGTGCGGCAGCCACCGCCGCCCGAACCTCATTTATTGTGTGGACCACGTGCATCTGTCTTTTTCCTCATGTGTAACATACCAGCTTATCTCGCGGGCCAGTGTCTCGACCTGCTCGGGCAGTCGGCATTCTTCGGCACGAACACGAATCACCGGACAGGCCGTCCACCGCTCGAACAATTCATTATACCATCGTTCCAGATTCGCCAGAAACTCCGGCTGAATGCCCTGCTCAAACGGCCGGTGCCGCTGATGAATCCGCTGCAGACAATGTTCAACCGTATCTTCCAGATAAATCACTGCCGTCGGGGCCGTCGCCTTTTTATGCTGCTCCGGATAAATCATCTCATACTCGGCCAGCATCTCCGGCGCCAGCCAGCTTCGGGCGTAAATCAAGGCCTTCTCAAACACATAATCATTGACATAAATCTTTCCGCCATGAAGCGACTCAGGAGAAAGCTGGCGGACACTGCTGCCCAGAAAATACAATTCCGAATCCAGCGCCAGTTCCGTATGGCCCGCATAGACCTCCGCCAGATAAGGATTTTTATCAAATTCCTCATAAATCGCCTGCCCCGCCAGGGCATTGGCCAGCCCGCGCGTCAATGTCGTCTTGCCCACGCCAATCAGTCCTGCAATGGAAATCAATCGCGGCTTATCCGGACGGACAAAATAATTCTGCCCGTTGAGCCGACCCGCAAGCGTTTGCATATCCCGCCTCAAAACCGGATGCACCCGCTCCGGGCAAAGCTCCGCCAGCCCCGCCAGCACAAAGCTGCGAAAGTGAAGCTGTCGATGCGGCACCGTCAGCAATGGTTCACAAACAACCTGCTCCCCATACAGCAGCAAATCCAGATCCACCGTCCGAGGCCCCCATTTTTCCGCCCGCACCCGCCCAAGCCGCAGCTCAATGTCCTGCATGGCCTTGAGCAGCCCCTCGGGCGTTAAAGAAGTCTCAATCTCAGCCACTGTATTCAGATAATCCCTACCGCCCGCATCCCCCAAAGCCCGAGTCTCGATAACCCGGCTCTGCCGACACAGCCGACAGCCCGGCACCCCAGCGAGCATCTCCGCCGCCGACTGAATAAACAAGCGACGGTCCCCTTCGTTGGAACCCAGCCCAATGTATGCGATTGTTGAATTCATCATGTTTTTCAGGAACCACAGGTTACACCGATTTCACAGAACACTCTATACCATAAATAAATCCGTGTAATCTGCGAAATCTGTGGTTTTCTTTTTTGCACCCGGTGCTTGTCTTAGAGATTGGCGATCCGCTCCATCGCCTCTTTGACCTTCTCAGGCTGGTTGAAGGCACTCAGCCGCAGATAGCCTTCACCCGCGGAACCAAACCCGGCCCCCGGCGTTCCGACCACATTGGCCTTGTTCAGCAGCATGTCAAAGAATTCCCACGAGCCGACGCCCTGCGGAGTCCTGACCCAGACATACGGCGCATTCCGACCGCCAAACACGGTATAGCCCATCTTCGTCAGCGAATCCACCATCATCGCGGCGTTGGACATATACAGGTCGATAATCTTGCGAACCTGCTGCTTGCCCTGCGGCGAATAAACAGCCGCCGTCCCAAATTGCGTCACATAGCTGACGCCGTTGAATTTCGTGCAGTGCCGCCGATTCCAGATAGGCGCCACGTCAACCGCCTTGCCGTCTTTGGTATAGGCCTTCAATTGCTTGGGCACAACCGTAAAAGCACAGCGAACGCCGGTAAAGCCGGCCGTCTTGGAATAGCTGCGAAATTCAATGGCCACCTCTTTGGCGCCTTCGATTTCATAAATCGTGTGCGGAATCGACGCATCGCGGATGAACGCCTCATACGCCGCATCGAACAGAATCAGGGCCTTGTTCTGCCGGGCGTAATCCACCCAGACCTTCAACTGCTCTTTGGTCGCCACGGCCCCGGTCGGATTATTCGGATAGCACAGGTAGATAATATCCACTTTCTGTTTGGGCAAGGCCGGCACAAAGTTATTCTCGGCAGTACAGGGAAGATAGACAATCCCGGCATACCGCCCGCTGGCGTCGCAGTCACCCGTCCGCCCGGCCATCACATTGGTATCTACATATACCGGATATACAGGGTCTGTTACCGCAATGACATTATCCAGACCGAAGATTTCCTGAATATTGCCGGTATCGCACTTGGCCCCGTCGCTGACAAAGATTTCATCGGGATCGATACTCACGCCGCGGGAGGCATAATCATTGTCGGCGATGGTCTTCCGCAGGAAATCATAGCCCTGCTCCGGCCCATAGCCATGAAATGTCTCGCGTTTGCCCATCTGGTCCACCGCTTCATGCATCGCCTTGATGACCGCTTCCGGCAGCGGCTCGGTCACATCGCCGATACCCAGGCGAATGATGCGGGCCGACGGGTTGGCCTTGGCAAAAGCGGCCACACGACGTCCGATTTCAGGGAATAAATATCCGGCCTTCAGTTTCAGAAAGTTCTCATTGACGGTAATCATAGTCAAATATCCTTAAGTTCTTATCTTCCATCATGGTAACGAAATTCTGACCCTGGGCACAACAAGACTGAGTCCGCAGCCATCTATATGCACACCGTGCCCGCAGGGTCATAAAAGTCGATACACTATAGATGAAAACCCCGCCCCCGTAAAGCGTTTTTTCACAATCGATATGAAGCGGTAGTGTCAAGAATCTTTCGCACATTTTATCATCTGTCTCAATCTGATCGATC